>CBIHOD010000145.1:0-3441 GCA_966211815.1 uncultured Burkholderiales bacterium | reverse complement strand
CTGGATCTCGATGTGGCGCGGCTCCTCGACGAATTTCTCGATGAAGACGCGGTCGTCGCCGAAGCTGTTTCGCGCCTCGTTCTTGCAGCTGGAGAACCCTTCGAACGCCTCCTTGTCGTTGTAGGCCACGCGCAGGCCCTTGCCGCCGCCGCCGGCGCTGGCCTTGATCATCACGGGGTAGCCGATGCCCCGGGCGATCCCGACCGCCTCTTCCGGCGTGTCGATCGGCGCGTTGTGGCCGGGGATGGTGTTGACCTTGGCCTGCTCGGCGAGCTTCTTCGACGCGATCTTGTCGCCCATGGCCGCGATGGAAGCGTGCTTGGGGCCGATGAAGACGATGCCGGCTTCTTCGACGCGGCGGGCGAACTCCTCGTTCTCGCTCAGGAAACCGTAGCCGGGATGCACCGCCTGGGCGCCGGTCCGCCTGCAGGCGTCGATGATCTTGTCCATCGCGAGGTAGGACTCGCGGCTGGGCGCCGCCCCGATGTGGACGGACTCGTCGGCCAGCTCGACGTGGCGCGCGTCGCGGTCGGCGTCCGAATAAACGGCCACCGTGCGGATGCCCATCTTGCGGGCGGTCTTGATGACCCGGCAGGCGATCTCGCCGCGATTGGCGATCAGGATCTTCTTAAACATGCTCCACCTCCATCGCGGCGAGACCGCCTGCGTGCGCTGCGCGCACCATGCGATGTGGCTGCGCCGCAAAAGCCGCTGCGCGGTTTTTGTCACCGCGATTGGCGATCAGGATCTTCTTAAACATGCTCCACCTCCATCGCGGCGAGACCGCCTGCGTGCGCTGCGCGCACCATGCGATGTGGCTGCGCCGCAAAAACCGCTGCGCGGGTTTTGTCGCCGCGATGGGCGATCAGGATCTTTTTGAACATGGGAACCTCGTTTCTTCCTGGAATAGGCGACGCCACCGCGTCACGCGTGGATTGATTCGTTCATGGGTGCGGCCGGCGCGCGACCGGCCATCCAGTCAGGCAGCGACTCCATCAGCAACCCGGCGAAGCGCTGCGGCTGCTCCAGATCGGGGAAATGGCCGCAGTCGTCGAACCGCACGACCCTCGCGTGCGGCATGTGGCGCAGCAGCGAGGCCGGGTCGGTGCGCCGGTGGGAGCGGTCCTGCGCGCCCCAGACCAGGGTGCAGGGCGTGCCGGGGTGGCCCAGCGCGGCCCGCGGGTCTTCGCGCAGCAAGCCCTGCACGACGCCGGCCAGGCTGAAGCAGGCGCCGCAGTGGAAGGCCCTCCTCGCGGTTTCCCGCATCGGCGCCGGGTCGGCGCCGCGGGGGAGCGCCAGGCCGTACCAGCTCGAAGCCGCCTTTCCGCGGAAACCCCAGCCCAAGCCTTGGCCGAGCAACGGCACGCGCAGCGCGTTGGGCACCGTCCGCAGCGCCCAGCCCTGCATGTCGGCCAGCGATGGTGTCTGCGACAGCATCAGCCCCGCCACGCGGCCGGGCGCCAGCTGCGCGGCGCGCAGCGCGTAAAAGCCGTTGGCGCAGCTGAAGGCCAGCGCCGCGCGTTCGACGCCGAGGCGGTCGAGCACCTCAAGAACCGCGCGCGCGCCGGCGTCCAGCCCGTGGGTGTAGGCGGCGCCCGGCACGGAAAAGCCGAAGCCCGGCATGTCGAAGCACACCACGCGCACCCCTTGGCTCGACAGCAGCTCGACCAGTCGCGCGCAATGCTCCACGGTGTTGGGCCCGTCGGGCACCAGCACCACGGTGCCGGCGCCTTCGCCGGCACCGCCGGTGTCGGACACCCGGATGCGACCGGCCGACGTCGGCACGAAACGCATCGACGCCCGCCGCGCGGACCCGCGCCGGAATGACAGGCCGGCCAGCCCGTGGTCGAGGCGGGCCCTCAGCATCGCGACGACCTTTCTCCGGCGGGCAGGCCCCGGGTCACGCGGCCTGCGCCGGCGTCCGGGCTCATGGCTTCCATCCCGGCTGGATCACGTTGCGGCCGACGTCGAGCCAGTCCGCGCAATTGCCGGCCTTGCAGGCCTCGACACCCACCAGCTCAAGGCGCACCAGGCCCTGGTTCTTGTCGGGCGCTTCCAGCCGGCCGCGCGGCTTGACCGCGAGGATGCGGCTGCCCGGCTCCCACTGGGCGATGCCCCGTCCCTCGACCAACAGCCGCGACCAGTCCCCGCCCACCGGCTCGACGATGGCCTGGGTGGGCGAGACCACTTCCACCAGCCGCGCGGCCCCCACCACCACCTGGTCGGCGTGGCGGAACGGGTTCTGCGCCACCTGGCCGAGCGGCACCCAGGCCTGGCCGCCGTGGCGGTCGAAAAATTCCTTCAGGCGCGCCAGCGTGGCCTCGCGGTCGGCCTGCGCGGCCCGGGCCTCCTGCTGCTGCCGGGCGCGGTTGGCTGCGCGGTTGTTGTAGTTCTGGACCGGGCCTTCACCCTCGATCGGCACGAAACCGGTGGCCAGCGCGTCGGGCAGGTTCTGGTAGCGGTCGGGCGTGAGGTCGTGGCGGTCGAGCAGCTGCACGCGCAGGCCCGGCTTGGGCCGGCCCAGCTTGTCGTTCGCTTCGAACGCGGCGCCGCAGCGCTTGCGCAACAGCGATACCGCGCCCCGCATCAAAGCGTGCACGCTGTCGTCCTGCTCCATGCCCTGGGCGGAGGGCGCGGTCACATAGAGGCTGTCGGGTCGGCACGCGCTGGCGTATTCGGTCATTTCATAGCCCGCGACGGCGTTCAACCGGGCGCCGCCGATCTCGCCCGCGCGGGGCATCTCCCCCAGTTCGAACAGCACCTTGCCGCGGGCGATGGACTTGCCCTTGGCATCCACGAGCGGCGGCGGCTGGTAGACGCCCTGGTTGAAGCGGCCCTTCCAGGTGATCTTCTTTCCCTCGGAATGCTTCAGCGACCAAACCGCCTGCCCGTCGCCGTGGGCCAGGCCGTCCTGGCAGCCGCCGGTGTAAGCCAAGGTGTAGTCGTCGCCGGCGAGGTAGCCCGAGGTGTGCACGGCGCAGCCGCCGCCGGCGTCCCTGGACGGCTGGGCCTGTGCGGCTTGCCAGCCGCACAGCGCGATGGCGATGGCCAGGCGGCACGACACCCTGCCAGGCTTCGGCAGGCCTGTCCTGAACACTGTCGAAGGGCTCAGCCCGAACGGGGCGGGACGCACCTTCCCGTTCACCCTGAGCTTGTCGAAGGGCCCTTGCCGCTTCGCTTTGTCGAAGCAGTCCCTAATCTCGGCCCAGGGCTTCGACAGGCTCAGCCCGAACGGAGCGGTGCCGAACGGAGCGGTGCCGGACGGAGCGGTGCCGGACGGAGCGGTGCCGGACGGGGCGGGAACGCGGTTTCCTCCCATGGTGGTCACAGCGGGATGTTCCCGTGCTTGCGCCACGGGTTCTCCACGACCTTGTTGCGCAGCATCGCCAGCGAGCGGCAGATGCGCTTGCGCGTCTCGTGCGGCTGGATCACGTCGTCGAT
>CBIHOD010000144.1:0-3735 GCA_966211815.1 uncultured Burkholderiales bacterium | reverse complement strand
TTACCTCCCATCTCTAGGCTATCCGGCTTAGGAAATAACCTCTTGACGGTTCACAACTAGTCGGTCAGAGCCGTTGGGTGTTGGCGGCACGGCGCGTAGGGATGGCGCGCCCGCGCTGCGATGGGGGGCGACATGCCCTGCTCCGTTCATGTCCCTCGCGACGTGCTTTTTTCGCAAGCCACCGTGCCGCGCCTCATCCCGCGACGAGGGGAATATTCATTCAAACGATCTCCCGATGCCAAGACAACCGTGGGCCTTCAGTTTTCACTGCATCGCCCGGGCCAGCACCCGGGCCGCGCCCCCCGCCATGCGCAGCAGAGAAGGAACCGCGCGGACGGCCAGCGCGCAGGCCTGTGCCGCCAACCTCGCGCGGGAGACCGCGCCGCTGCGCGCGTCATGGGCGCAAAGCGAAATGGTCAGCGAAAGCAGGTCGTGCGCCAGGTAGGCCGCGGCCATCGCCACCGCCAGCACCCGGTGGCGCCGGGCCACGCCGGCGTGCGGCAGCAGGTCGAAGACCACGTCGCTGTGCGCCAACTCTTCCTCGGCGTGCCAGCGCCACAGGCGGCCTTCCACGCCATCCGGCGCCACCAGCCAGGGATTGCCGTCGCGCAGCACCTCGCGGGCGAACACCGCGGTCAAATGCTCCAGCGCATTGGCCAGTGCCAGGCGCTGGTTCAGCGGCAGCGCCGCCAGCTCGGCCACCGCCGATTCGATGCGCCGCTCCAGCCGCCGCGCCGGCAGGCCGGCTTCGTGCAACCGCTGGTTGTAGCGACGGTGCGCACGCTGGTGGGCGCGCTCTTCGGCCATGAAGCCGGCCACCGGCTGGCGCAGGCCCGCCGCGCCGTCCGCGCCGTCGTGGCGGCCGCCTCGGGCCATCCAGTCCTGCGTGGTGTCGATCAGGAATTGCTCGGCGGTCGGCAGCATCAGCGACAGCGCGTCCATCAGGCGCGTGCGCACCGCGTGGCCACCGTTCCACCAGGCCGTGGAGGGCGATGCGCCGGGTGGGCGAGGTCGAGGGCCGGTGGTGGCGCCGGCCGCGCCGGGCAGCAGGCGGTGGGGCAACAAGAGGAGGAGCAGCATGTCGGGCGGGGACTGCCGCGCCGCGCGCCGGCAGTCGTTTCGGTCGGACCCGCATGCTCGGCAGGCGCTGTGACGGCGTGATGAAAGCGGCCGCTTGCCGGCAGCTCAATGTCCGCCTTTCCTCGGCCGCCTTGCCCGGTTCAGGCGGCGCCCTCGCCGGCCAGGCCCGCCGACACCCGCTTGAGCACCGCCTCCGTGTCCTGCCCCAGCGCCGGCGCCGGCCGGCGGATCTCGCCCGGCGTGGCGCTGAGCTTGGGCACGACGCCGGGCACGTCGAGCTTCATCCCGTCGGGCAGGGTGATCGTCTGGATCATGCCGCGCTCGCGGTAGTGCGGGTCCTCGGCGATGTCTTTGGCGGTGTAGATGCGGCCGGCCGGCACCTGGGCGGCGTCCAGCGCCGCCAGCACCTCGGCAACGGAGCGGCCCTGCGTCCACTGGCCGATGGCCGCGTCGATCTCGGCGACGCGTGCCACGCGCCCGGCATTGCCGGCCAGGCCGGGGTCCTGCCCGAGGTCGTCGCGCCCCATGGCGCGCATCAGGCGCTTGAAGATGGAGTCGCCGTTGCCCGCCACCAGCACCCACCCGTCGGTGCAGGGGTAGGCGTTGCTCGGCGCGATGCCGGGCAGCGCGCCGCCGGCGGGCTGGCGCACCGCGCCGAAGGCGCTGTATTCGGGCAGCAGGCTTTCCATGCAGTTGAAGACGGCTTCGTAGAGCGCCACGTCCACCACCTGGCCCAGTCCCTTGGGCGCCGCTTCGCTGACGGTGGCGTGCCGGTGCTGCAGCGCCAGCAGGATGCCGATGACGCCGTGCAGCGAGGCCAGCGTGTCGCCCATGCTCACGCCCATGCGCACCGGCACGCGGCCGGGCTCGGCGGTGAGGTGGCGCAGCCCGCCCATGGCCTCGGCGACCATGGCGAAGCCGGGCCGTTCCTTGTACGGGCCGGTCTGGCCGTAGCCGCTGATGCGGCACATGATCAGACCCGGGTTGCGGGCGCTCAAGTCCTCATAACCCATCTGCCAGCCTTCCATCACGCCGGGTTTGAAGTTCTCGATCAGGATGTCGGCCTCGTCGATCAGCGCGCGCACGATCCCGCGCGAAGTGGCGTCTTTCAGGTCGAGCGCGACGCTGTGCTTGTTGCGCGACTGCACCTGCCACCACACGCTGGTGCCGTCGTGCATCAGCCGCCACTGGCGCAGCGGGTCGCCGGTGCCGGGCGGCTCGACCTTGATCACCTCGGCGCCGAAGTCGGCCAGCGTCTTGGCGGCGAAGGGGCCGGCGATGAGCTGGCCGAGTTCGATCACTTTCAGTCCTTGCAAAGGGCCCATGCCTGGCCTCCTGGTGTCGTGGTGTTGGTGTTCAACCCGCCTTCACGGCCGCCTCCGCCAGGCCGACCGCCGCGGCGATGGCGGCGCGCGCCTGCGGGCTGTTGTGCCAGCAGGTGGAGCCCATCATCTCGGAGACCTGGCGGGTGATGGAGGCGGGGTCTTCGCCGGCCAGCTGCGACAGCGACGAGAAGCCGATCTGCTCCAACCGCGCGATCACGGTGTCGCCCACGCCCTTGAGGGCGCGCAAGGCCGCTTTTTCCTGCTCGGGGAAGCCCATGGCTTCAGGCCGCCCTTTGTTCGAGCAGGTAGCTCGCGCCCTCGTACTGGCCGAGCACTTCGGTCAACCAGGGCAGCACTTCCAGCAGCTCGTCGTGCAGCGTGTAGGGCGGGTTCAGGATGAACATGCCGCTGCCGGCCAGGCCGAAGCCCTGCGCGTCGGGCTTTTGCACCGTGAGGCGCGCGTGCAGCCAGCCCTTGGGCGCCAGGGCTTCCAGCCGCTTGGGCAGCTGCGCCGATTCGAGCTTCTGCACCTGGGGGTACCAGACCATGTAGACGCCCTCGGCGAAGCGCTGCAGTCCCTCGCGCAGGCTGGCGACGACGCGGGCGTAGTCGCCGTGGCCCTCGTAACTCGGGTCCATCAGCACCGCGGCGCGGCGGCTGGACGGCGGCAGCTGGCTCTTCAGGCCGTCGAAGCCGTCGGCCTGCTTGACCTCGGCGTTTTTCTCGTCGGCCATGTACGACGACAGGATGCGGTTGTCGGTGGGGTGCAGCTCGTACAGCCGCATCTGGTCTTGCGGGCGCAGCAGCAAACGCGCGAAGGCGGGCGAGCCGGGGTATTGCTCCAGCGGCACGTCGACCTGGCCCGCGGGCTGGTCGCCGCCCGGGTTGAAGCGGCGCACCAGCCCGACATAGTCGGCCACCGCCTCGGGCAGGTCGTCGCGCTCCCAGAGCCGGGCGATGCCCTGCTCGAACTCGCCCTTCTTCTGGGCGTAGCGCCCTTCGAGCGAATAGCCGCCGGCGCCGGCATGGGTGTCGACCAGGCGGTAGGGCTTGTCCTTCTGGTTCATGTAGCGCAGCACGCGGGTGAAGACGGTGTGCTTGAGCACGTCGGCATGGTTGCCCGCGTGGAAGGCGTGTCGGTAGGCGAGCATCGGGGGATCTCCGTTTCAGGCGGGCTACTCTACCTGCTGGGGATGGGGGCCGGTGCGGGCTTCTTTTGCGCCGGGTTGGAGAAATCGCCGTGTGCGTTTGAAGTGGCACGACCGCCGGGGGGGGGGGGGGGGGGGGGGGGGGCCGCCGGGCGGGCACGAGGGGGGGGGGGGCCCCCCCC
>CBIHOD010000143.1:0-4287 GCA_966211815.1 uncultured Burkholderiales bacterium | reverse complement strand
AGTGCGCCCGCCGCCAAGCCCAGCGCCGCACCGGCCGCCGCCACGTCGACCCCGTCCGTGGCCGCCGCCGCGGCCGCCGCCACGGACGACTGGGAAACCTTCTGAACGGCGCGCAGCGCGCCTCCGCCCCGCTTGCCTTGCGCCACGACCGGCGCGAAACCTGGAGAGAAGAAACACCATGGACATGATCAGCGACGCCAGACAAGTGGCCAAGACCGAAGCGGCCCGCACGGCGGCCCTCGGCGGCGAGTTCCTGACCTTCCGCCTGGGCGCCGAGGAATACGGCATCGACATCCTGAAGGTCCAGGAGATCCGCTCCTACGAGCAGCCCACCCGCATCGCCAACGCCCCCGAGTTCGTCAAGGGCGTGGTCAATCTGCGCGGCGTCATCGTCCCCATCGTCGACCTGCGCCTGAAGCTCGCCTGCGAAACCGCCGACTACAACAGCTTCACCGTCGTCATCGTGCTCAACGTCAAGGGCCGCGTCGTCGGCGCCGTCGTCGACTCGGTTTCCGACGTCATCGAACTCGGCAAGGACACCGTCAAGCCCGCACCCGAGATGAACACCACCGTCGACACCAGCTTCATCACCGGCATCGGCAGCGTGCAGGGCCGCATGCTCATCCTCATGGACATCGAAGCCCTGATGAGCAGCCCCGACATGGGACTGATCGACGAAGTCAACGCTTGAGCCGCCGGGCGGCCGGCGCACCGCGGTCCGGCCCGGCCGGCGGGCCCCGGCGCGACGAGCCGCCCCGCCGCACCGATGAATGCATGGGCCGACCCGCCATCCCCCGCAATGGCGGCCCCTTTCCCCTCACCACGCCTGAAGCAGGCCGCCCCGATCACCGAACAAGCCGCCATCCCGCCGAGACCGCCACTTTCACGGAGTGTTGAGATGAGTTCCAAGCTGTCCATCAAACAGGTTTTCAGGATCCTCTTCGGCGTCACCCTGCTGCTGACCGTGCTGCTGCTGGTGGCCACGCTCATGGCCGAACGCGCGGGCAGCGAGGTCGAGAGGGCCACCATCACGCGCTACGAGTCCTACCTGCTGGCCGACGAGCTGCGCCAAAGCTCCGACGACTTGACCCGCCTGGCCCGCACCTATGTGGTGTCGGGAGAACCCAAATGGGAGCAGCAGTATTTCGAGGTGCTCGACATCCGCAACGGCAAGAAGCCCCGGCCGCTGGCCTACCAGCGCATCTACTGGGACTTCCGCGCCGCGGACAACCCCTCTCCGCGGGGCGCCGGGCAGGCCGTGGCCCTGACCGACCTGATGAAGCAGGCCGGCTTCACCGACGCCGAGTTCGCCAAGCTGAAGGAAGCGCAGGACAACTCCAACGACCTGGTCAAGACCGAGACGATCGCGATGAACCTGGTCAAAGGCCAGCTCGACGACGGCAAGGGCGGCTTCACGGTCAAGGGCGAGCCCGACCTGGAAAAGGCCCGGGCGATGATGCACGACCTGGATTACCACAAGTTCAAGGCCAAGATCATGAAGCCGGTGGACGAGTTCTTCGTCCTGCTGGACCAGCGCACTTCAGAGGCCGCCGCCAAAGCCGGCGCGGTGAAAGCCGCCTGGGACGCGGTGGCCCTGGCCCTGGCCATCGCGCTGGGCTTCTCGGTGGTGGGCATGCTGTGGTGGGCCTACAGGAACATCCGGCGGCAGCTGGGCGCAGAGCCCAGCAGCGTCCAGACGCTGCTGATGAAGGTGGCCGGGGGCGACCTTTCCCAGGACGGCCAGGTCGCCGCCCCGGACAACAGCGTGATGGGCGCCGCCGTGAAGATGCAGCACGAGCTGCGCAGCCTGGTGGCCAGCGTGCGCGCCTCGGCCGACAGCATCTCCACCTCCAGCGGCGAGATCGCCACGGGCAACCAGGACCTGAGCGGCCGCACCGAGCAGGCGGCTTCCAACCTGCAGCAGACCTCCTCGTCGCTGACCCAGCTCACCGGCACGGTCAAGCAAAGCGCAGACTCGGCGCGCCAGGCCAACCAATTGGCCGCTTCGGCCGCCCAGGTGGCCGCGCGCGGCGGCGAGGCGGTGTCGCAGGTCGTCACCACGATGGACGAGATCAACGCTTCCAGCAAGAAGATCGCCGACATCATCGGCGTGATCGACGGCATCGCCTTCCAGACCAACATCCTGGCGCTGAACGCCGCGGTGGAAGCCGCCCGCGCCGGCGAGCAGGGCCGCGGCTTCGCCGTCGTCGCCGGCGAGGTGCGCAGCCTGGCCGGCCGCTCCGCCGAAGCCGCCAAGGAGATCAAGAGCCTGATCGGCGCCTCGGTCGAGAAGGTCGAGGGCGGTGCCCGGCAGGTCGCGGCGGCCGGCGACACCATGAGGGAGATCGTCGGCTCCGTGCAGCGCGTCTCCGACATCATCGGCGAGATCACCTCCGCCGCCATGGAGCAAAGCGACGGCATCGGCCAGATCAACGGCGCCGTCCTCCAGCTCGACCAGATGACCCAGCAGAACGCCGCCCTCGTCGAGCAAAGCGCCGCCGCCGCCTCCAGCATGAAGGAGCAGGCCAACCGGCTGGCCGAGGTCGTCGGCACTTTCAAGCTGGCTTGAGCGCCTGTTCGCCGGATTCAGGCTTCAGCCGCCCCGGCGGTTGACCGATGCGGCGCGGCAGGACGCGTTGAGAGACGTCGTTGAATGGTTTCGTCTTCCAGTGGAGGTGGCCTCTTCCAATACACGCTTTGAAGCAGCATCGGAACTCAGTTTCCTGCGTCGTCGGCCCGTGCCTTTGCAGTGCGAAGTGGGCACCCCACCCTCTTTTTTTGGAACAGGCAACATGTTCAGCTACCTCGATCGTTCGGTTTCTCGTCGCATCTCGCTGATCGGAGGACTCGGCATCGCCGCCGTCCTGGCGGCGGTCGGCGCCGTCAGCAGCTTCGCCTCCCTGGCACAAGACCGGGAGCGCACCATCGCGGCGATAAGCACCAAGCTCGATTCCATCGTCTCGACCCTGAACCTGCTGGACATGGATGCCCGCACCAAGGTGGACGAGCAGTTTTCAATCTTCAAAAACGGCTTCGGTCCGGTGTACACGATCGACGCCGGTACGGGGGAGTTGAAGAACGGCGACGTGGTGCTCAACGGCAATTTCGATGCGGTGGACAAGTTCAGCCAGAGCACGGCCGGCGTGGCCACGGTGTTCGCGCTCAAGGGGGACGACCTCGTCCGCGTCACCACCTCGCTCAAGAAAGCCGACGGGGAACGGGCGATGGGCACGTCGCTCGATCGCGCGCATCCCGGCTTCTCCGCGATCAAGGCAGGCAAGCCTTATGTCGGGGCCGCGGTGCTTTTCGGCAAGCCCTACATGACCCGCTACGAACCCCTGCGCAATCCCCAAGGAGACCTGGTGGGCGCGCTGTTCATCGGATTCGACACATCGACCCAGCGGCAGGGCTTGCAGAAACTGGTCGATGAAACCCGCTTTTTCGAGACCGGGGGCGTGACCTTGGTCAGCGTCAAGCCCAGCCTGGACGACGCGACGTTCGTGGTCCACCCCAGTCTTTCCGGGAAGAAGCTGAAAGAGGCTTTGCCCGGGACAGAAAAATACCTCGCGGACATTGAACAGGCGCCCGGCAATTTCATGGACAACGCCCCGCAGATCTTGTCTTCCACCGCAGGGGCGCGCTGGGGACTCATGCGCAAGAGCGACGCCGCCGGGGTCTGGGTGCTGGCGGAAATCCCGCGGGCGCAAGCCAACGCCCAGGCGCTGTGGGCCTTGTTGCCGCTGTGGACGATGCTGCTCCTGGGCACCGTGATGCTTGCCTGGGGGTTGAGGACGTTGATCCAACGCATCGTGGTCGGCCCGTTGGAAGCATTGAAGCACTCGATCTCCCTGGTTGCCCGGGGCAATTTGACGGTGCCGGTGACGAGCTCGCGCGCGGACGAGGTGGGCGCCCTCATCCGTGAGGTCGAGCAGATGCGCCAGCAGTTGAATCATTCCATCCAGACGGTCAAGGCCTCGGCGGACAGCATCTCGACCGCCAGCGGCGAGATCGCCACGGGCAACCAGGACCTGAGCGGCCGCACCGAGCAGGCGGCCTCCAACCTCCAGCAGACCTCCTCGTCGCTGACCCAGCTCACCGGCACGGTCAAGCAAAGCGCGGACTCGGCGCGCCAGGCCAACCAGTTGGCCGCCTCGGCCGCCCAGGTGGCCGCGCGCGGCGGCGAGGCGGTGTCCCAGGTCGTCACCACGATGGACGAGATCAACGCTTCCAGCAAGAAGATCGCCGACATCATCGGCGTGATCGACGGCATCGCCTTCCAGACCAACA
>CBIHOD010000142.1:0-4372 GCA_966211815.1 uncultured Burkholderiales bacterium | reverse complement strand
CAGGGTGCGCGAAGCGTCCATCACGCTCCAGCGGTTGTCCGACGCCTGGGGCGCGATTTCCGGACGGCACTTCAGGCAGGGCCGGAACCGCGCCGCCTCGGCGAGTTCCGGCGTGCTGAAGAAGCGGCAGTTGGCCCGCTTGGGCGTGCGCACCCGGCAGATCGGCCGGCAATAGACGCCGGTGGACGTGACGCCGACGAACACCCGGCCGTCGAAGCGGGCGTCCTTGGCCACGAAGGCTTGGTAGGCGGCGTCGTCGTCGGTTCGCATGGCGCCATTATCGGCAGGCCGCACGCCGGCACCAGCCGTTTTCGGACATGCAGTTGGGGCCCGTTTGAAGGGCGTCCTTGCCGTTAAGCCGGCCTGAAGGAAGGCGTGCCGGACGGTGGCGATAATCGCCGGCCTTCCCAGGCGCCACCTCCTGAAAAACCTTGCAACCTCCGGCCCCCATCCCCTACCACGCGATGCGCCTGCGCTGGTGCCGCCAGGCGGTGCATGAGTTCTTGCGGCGCTGGAGCGTCTACCTGGTGGTGCTGGGCGTGCTGTTCTCGGCGGGTTCGGTCGGCGCCTTGACGTCGGTCGCCGGGTTGGCCGCCTGGGTGGTGCTGCCGCTGTTCTATGCGGTGGCCCAATCGGCCTGGTGGCTGCCGGCGGCCCTGGCCCAGACGCTGGTGAACCTCGCGGCGCTCTGGGGCTTGCGCGCCTTGCTGTGGCAGCCGCACTGGGCCGACGCCGAGCGCGCCTTGCCGCTGCGCCGCGGCGAGCTGCTGCGCTCCGACGCCATCGTGGCCGCCTTGGCGTTGGCGCCGCTGTTCGGCCTGCAGGCGGCCGGCGCCGCGGCTTTGCTGGGCAGCGGGCCGCCTTGGCTGGACGGTACACGGGGCGCCGCCGTCGCCACGCTGGGGCTCGTGTTCATGGCCAGCCTGGCGTTCGGCGTGGCCTTGCTCCAACTGCGCAGGCGGGCCCCGCGGCCTCGGCGGATTTCCGGCGGCGCTGGAACGGTAAGAACCGAAGTCGTCGCGTTGACCTGGCGGTGGGCCTTGGTCTGGTTGCCCTTGCTGCGCGGCCCTGCGCGCCGCACCGGCAAAGGCCTGCTCGCGGCCAGCCTGCTGATGTGCGGGCCGGCGGTCGCCACATCCGCCCACCCGGACTTCACGCCCTGGTGGCTGGCGGCCTACCTGCTGGCCGGCCTCGTGGCCACCAGCCGGCTGCGCGCGCTGGCCCGGCTCGAACTTGAACCGCTGTGGCAAGCCTGCGCGATGCTGCCCCTGGCGCCCCGGCGGCTGGTCCGCATGGGCACTTGTTGCGCCGTCGCTCCCGCCGCGCTGGGCGGGGCGTTCCTGCTGGCTTCGTTGCGCGTCGACGCGCTGCGGCTGCCGATCCTGGCGGCCTTTGCGGGGACCTGCGTCGCCGCGCTGGCGTTGATCGCCCTGTCCCGGCCCGCCAAGCCAGCCACCGAAGCCAGCCGCTGGCTGTTTTTCCTGGCCCTGGGCCTGGTGCTGGCTTCGGAGGTCATGGCGGCGTGAAGAAGAAGGAGGAAGCAGCGATGAACCCGCAAGCCCACCCTGCGCCGGTGCTGCGCGCCCAGGGGCTGCATTTTTCTTACGAAAGCCGGCCGGTGTTCAACGGGCTGTCCTTCGATTTCCCGGCCCGCCTGACCTGGCTGCGCGGCGGCAACGGCAGCGGCAAGTCGACCCTGCTCAAGCTGCTGGCCGGCGCTCTGCCGGTTGCGGCGGGGCGGCTTGAAGTCAGCGGCGTCGACGAAGCCGCCCAGCCGCTGGACTACCGCCGCGAGGTGTTCTGGTGCGGGCCCGGCCCGGCGCCTTTCGACCATCTGCGGCCGGTCGAGTATTTCGGTTTCATGCGCGGCCTGTACCCGCGGTTCGACGCCGCGCTGGCGACGTCGCACGCACAGGCGTTCGGCCTGCAGCCCCACCTGGGCCAGCGTCTTTCGGCGCTGTCGACCGGCACCCAGCGCAAGGTCTGGCTGGCGGCGGCGCTGGCCGCGGGCACCTCGGCGGTGCTGCTGGACGAACCGATGAACGCGCTGGACCAGGCCTCGCTGGCCCACCTGAGGCAAGCCCTCGCGCAATCGGCCCAGGCCCGGCGGCAGTGCTGGGTGGTGGCCAGCCACGAAGGGCTGGGCCCGGCGGGCGAGGGCGCGTTGGTGGTCGACTTGGACGCCTGAAAGGCCGCGCTCCGCCGCACGGCCGCATCAAGCCGCGTCCGGAAAATCAGTCGAAGCGGCCAGGGCCCGCCAGGCTTGCGTCTCCCGTTCGACGAAAGCGTGCTTGTCGCGGATCGTCCGCAAGGTGTCGGTGCCCAGCGGCAGGCGCAGCGGCGGTTGGGCCGATTCGACGAGCGCCAGCATCGCCTGGGCCAGGCGCTGCGGGTCGCCGGGCTGATTGTGGTTGATGCGCCGCGCGGCTTGGCGCACCTGTCCGGCGCTGGCGGCGTAGTCCGGCAGTTCGAGGGGCGACACCGCGAGCGACTGGCCGTCGAGGAAGTCGGTGCGGAAATAGCCCGGCTCCACCGTCGTGGCGTGGATGCCCAGCGGCGCCAGCTCGGCGTGCAAGGCCTCGGTCAGCCCTTCGACGGCGAATTTGGTCGAGCAGTAGACGCCGAAGCCCGCGGCCGATTGGTAGCCGCCCAGCGACGAGATGTTGATGACGTGGCCGCGGCGCCGCTCGCGCATCGACGGCAACACTGCGCGGGTGACGTTGAGCAAGCCGAACACATTCGTCTCGTAGAGGCGGCGCACTTCGTCTGCCGTGGCTTCTTCCACCGCGCCGAGCAGGCCGTAGCCGGCGTTGTTGACCAGCACGTCGATGCGGCCGAAACGCGCCAGCGCGGCTTGCGCGGCGGCCGCGGCCTGGGGTTCCGAGGTGACGTCCAGCGCCAGGCCGAGCAAGCCGTCGCGCTCGCCGAAGCGGCGCCGCAGCGAAGCGATGTCGCGCGAGGTGGCGGCGACCGCGTCGCCCTGGGCCAGGGCGGCCTCGACGATGCGCGCGCCGATGCCGCGGGCGCTGCCGGTGACGAACCAGACGCGTTTGAAGTCTTGGGGTGAAGCCATGGTGCGAGTCCTTTTTGCGGAAAGAAGGTGTGAACGTGAGGTGGCGCACATCGATCGGGCGCTGCGATGCGGCGAACTTTAGGCAGCCGATTAGCGCTCAACTAGCCCACAATCGCTTCATTCATTCACAAGCGAAACTTGACAATCCTGAACGGGCAAGACCATGGCCTTCAACGAACTGCGCGCCATCGCCACCTTCATCCAGGCCGCCGAGTTGGGCAGCTTGCGGCGGGCCGCCGCCGCACAGGCGATCACGCCGCAAGCGGCCAGCCAGGCCCTGGCGCAGCTCGAATCGCACCTGGGCGTGCGGCTGTTCCACCGCACCACGCGGCGGCTGAGCCTGACGGAGGAGGGCAGCCGCTTCCTGGCCGCCGCGCAGCCTGGCTTGGCCGCCTTGCAGCGAGCGATGCACGGCGCGCGCCGCGACCGCGAAGAGATCGCCGGTCCGCTGCGCATCGTGGCCACGCGCTCGCTGATGCTGCCGGTGCTGTGGCCGGTGCTGGACGAGTTCTGCCGCCTGCATCCGGGCATCGAGCCCGACGTGCAGCTCGACGACCGCATCGGCAACTGGGTGGAGGACCGCGTCGACGTGGGTTTCCGGGCCGGCAACCCGCCCGACGACGGCATGGTCTCGCGCCGGCTCATCCCCTTGCAGCTGCTGGCTTGCGCCTCGCCGGCCTACCTGGCCCGCCATGGCGCCCCGCATTCCATCGATGACCTGGAGCACCACCGCTGCACCGGTTTCCGCCACCCCGCCACCGGCAAGGTGATGCCCTGGGAGTTCAAGGTGGGCGACGAGATCGTCTCGCGGCAGGTGACTCCGGTGTTCTGCACCAACGACGTCGAGCTGGAGGCCGAGATGGTCGCGGCCGGCCATGCGATCGGGCAATTGGTCGGCGTGACGGCCGCGCCCCTGGTGCGCAGCGGCAAGGTAGTGCCGGTCCTGGCCGGCCACATGGCCGAGCACCTACACCTCTATCTCTACTACGGCAGCCGCGTCGCCCTGCCGGCCAGGGCGCGGGCCTTCATCGACCTGGTTGTCAAGCGGGTGGGCGGCAACACGGCCTACTTTCTCGAGCCTGCGGAGTTGTTGCCGTTTGCAACCGCATCCACGCGCCGGCGCAAGAAAGTCGGTTGACCGCGCGGCCCGCACAGCATTCGACCCCTAGCCACCAAGAAGAGGCTTTTGACCTTCGCCGCATGTCACCGCTGGTTGTTGGCGAGGGAAAGGGCCCAGGGGCGCAGTGAAGTTCAGGAGGAGTGGGCGAAGCCCACGGGGGACATGAACGGAGCCCCTGG
>CBIHOD010000141.1:0-4425 GCA_966211815.1 uncultured Burkholderiales bacterium | reverse complement strand
TTTGTAGGAGCGGCTTCAGCCGCGATGCGGTGCATCGCATCGCGGCTGAAGCCGCTCCTACAAAGCGTCTCTCAAAAAGCTATCGCCGGGATAGCGGCTTTTTCCTCGCCCCGCCAGGGCCTTTCCCACAGAATTCGTGGCCTCTGACCCGATCACTTTCCCAACCGGTCCAAGCAAGGAAGGAGCTTGACATGCCCAGCGAGAAAACCGAAGCGAAATGCCCGTTCCACCACGCGTCCGCGGCGTCCGGCGGCACTGCCAACCGGGACTGGTGGCCCAACCAGCTGCGCGTCGACCTGCTGCACCAGCATTCCACCAAGTCGGATCCGATGGACCCCGGCTTCGACTACGCCGCGGCCTTCCGGAGCCTCGATTTCCCCGCTCTGAAAAAGGATCTCGCCGCCTTGATGACCGACTCGCAGGACTGGTGGCCGGCCGACTTCGGCCACTACGGCCCGCTGTTCGTGCGCATGGCCTGGCACAGCGCAGGCACCTACCGCATCGGCGACGGCCGCGGCGGCGCGGGCCGCGGGCAGCAGCGCTTCGCGCCGCTGAACAGCTGGCCCGACAACGTCAGCCTCGACAAGGCGCGCCGGCTGCTCTGGCCGGTCAAGCAAAAGTACGGCGCCAAGATTTCCTGGGCCGACTTGATGATCCTCGCCGGCAACGTCGCGCTGGAGAGCATGGGCTTCAAGACCTTCGGATTCGCCGGCGGCCGGCCCGACGTCTGGGAACCCGACCAGGACGTGTACTGGGGCCGCGAGGACAAATGGCTCGGCGGCGACCTGCGCTACTCCCGCGGCTCGCCCGGCGTGGCCGACGAACACGGCGTGCTGGTGAAGGACGACGACAGCGAAGTGCCCCACACCCGCGACCTGGAAAGCCCGCTGGCCGCCGTGCAGATGGGCCTCATCTATGTCAACCCCGAAGGTCCCGACGGCAATCCCGACCCGCTGGCGGCGGCCCGCGACATCCGCGACACCTTCGGCCGCATGGCGATGGACGACGAGGAAACCGTCGCGCTGATCGCCGGCGGCCACACCTTCGGCAAGACCCACG
Organism: uncultured Burkholderiales bacterium; assembly: GCA_966211815.1. GTDB lineage: Bacteria > Pseudomonadota > Gammaproteobacteria > Burkholderiales > Burkholderiaceae_C > JANPCX01. Next base: position 3,366 of record CBIHOD010000141.1, on the reverse strand, counting down.
GCGCGGCCGCCTCGTCGCACGTCGCCGAGGAGCCGGAGGCGGCCGGCCTGGAAGCCCAGGGCTTCGGCTGGCACAACCGCTTCGGCACCGGCAAGGGCGCGGACACCATCACCAGCGGCCTGGAAGTCACCTGGACGCAGACGCCGACGAAATGGAGCAACCATTTCTTCGAGAATCTGTTCGGCTTCGAATGGGAACTCACCAAGAGCCCGGCCGGCGCCCACCAGTGGGTGGCCAAGGACGGCGCGGGCGCGGGCACCATCCCGCATGCCCACGACCCGTCCAAGCGGCTGGCGCCGACCATGCTCACCACCGACCTGTCGCTGCGCTTCGACCCGGCCTACGAGAAGATCTCGCGCCGCTTCCTGGCCCACCCCGAGCAGTTCGCCGACGCCTTCGCCCGGGCCTGGTTCAAGCTCACCCACCGCGACATGGGGCCGCGCGCCCGCTACTTGGGCCCCGAAGTCCCCGCCGAAGAATTGATCTGGCAGGACCCGGTCCCAGCGGTCGACCATGCGCTGGTCGACGCGAAGGACGTGGCCGCGCTGAAGCAGAGGGTGCTGGCTTCGGGCCTGACGGTGGCGCAGTTGGTCTCGACCGCCTGGGCCTCGGCCTCCACCTTCCGCGGCTCGGACAAGCGCGGCGGCGCCAACGGCGCCCGCATCCGGCTGGCGCCGCAGAAAGACTGGCAAGCCAACCAGCCCGCGCAGCTCGCCCAGGTGCTGCAGGCGCTCGAAGCCATCCGCGCCGAGTTCAACAGCGCCGCCTCCGGCGGCAAGAAAGTTTCGCTGGCCGACCTGATCGTGCTGGCCGGTGGCGCCGCGGTCGAGAAGGCCGCGCGGGACGCCGGGCACGAAGTCGAAGTGCGTTTCAGGCCGGGACGCACCGACGCGTCCCAGGAACAAACCGACGTGAAATCCTTCGAACCGCTGGAGCCGGTCGCCGACGGCTTCCGCAATTTCCAGAAGGCGCGCCACGCGGCGCCCGCCGAAGCGCTGCTCATCGACAAGGCCCAGTTGCTGACCCTGACCGCGCCAGAGATGACGGTGCTCATCGGCGGCCTGCGGGTGCTCGGCGCCAATGCCGGCGGTTCGACCCACGGCGTCTTCACCCGGCGGCCGGGCCTGCTGACCCATGATTTCTTCGTCAACCTGCTCGACATGGCCACCGAGTGGAAGCCCACCTCCGAAGCCCGGGAATGGTTCGAAGGCCGCGACCGCCGCACCGGCGAGCCGCGCTGGACCGCCAGCCGCGTCGACCTGGTCTTCGGTTCGAACGCCCAGCTGCGCGCCATCGCCGAGGTGTATGCCGGCGGCGATGCGCAGAAGAAGTTCGTCGAAGACTTCGCCGCCGCGTGGGCCAAGGTGATGGAGCTGGACCGGTTCGACCTGCCCCGGGGTTGACGCCGCCGCGGGGGCCGCCGCATCCGGCCCTCCCGGCGACCGGCCGCCGCCGGGCCGTCAGGCGCGGCGGTGGCCCTGCGCCTCCAGGTAGTAGTCGATCTCGGGCGAGGTCCCCCAGGGCAGCGGCTGGCCGTGGAAGCTCCAGCCCGCCGAGCCGTGGATCAGGTCCAGCCCGCGCTGGGCATATTGCTTCGCCCCGGCGACGTACTTGTCGCGGTCCAGGCGCGCATCGCTGGGCAGCCTGCGCGACATCTGCAGCAGGCCTTCGTTCACCGCGCCGTGCACCATGCGGCCCCGGCCCACGGTCACCGCCGTCGGGTAGCTGCTGAAGGCCCAGGGCAGGCCGTGTTCCGAGGAGCCGGCGATGTAGTCCCACGGCCGCCCGTCCGGCAGGTAGGCGTGCGGGTAGCCGTAGCCGACGACCGACCAGGTCACGACGAACACCGAGCCCCGGGGCCCGAAGCTGCCGTCGCCGACCGCGATCTGCGCGAAGAAGCTGTTGTTGTCCATGATCAGGTTGGCCACCACCACCTCCACCGCCTGGGTGGCCAGGTTGATGCGCCGCACCTGGCGCTGGGCCCAGGAGCCCACGTAGAGCCATCCGTCCTGGAAAGCCATGCCCTCCGGCCCGACGATGGGCTCGCGCTGGCAGGCATCCAGCGTCGCCGTGCGGTAGGGGAAGCGGTCGCGCGTGCTGACGGACATCAGCGCGGCGCCTTGCAGCAGCGTCGGCAGCCGGGCTCCGGTGTCCGGGTCGAAGACGCTGATGCGGCTGGCCGTGCGTTCCGAGACGTACAGCTTGCCCTGGGCGTAGACCACGCTCCACGGCTCGGACAGGCCGGTGATGAACTCGGTGACCTTGGGCGGCACATCGCGGCTGACCGGGCTGAACACCAGCTTGAGGATGCGGTGGTTCTGCGTGTCGGCCACCCACATCGTCGGCCCCACCACATGGGGCTGCTCGCCGTCGATCGGCGCGGTGTTGGGGTTGGTCGCCAGCGTGCGCGGGTCGAAGGCGAAGCCCCAGAGCTCATGGAAGCCCCGGCGGTCCGCGGGGATGGCCGACCAGTCGCCCACCAGTTCCAGGTCCTGCGGGCCGGAGTAGAAGGATGCCGGCTGCCTGTGCCGGTAGCCGGCCAGCGTCTTGACCGTGCCGTCGCCGTCGACCTTGCCGATGCGCCAGGGGTCGCCGAACCACGTGCCGCCCGCATGGGCGGTCATCAGCATGGTCGGCATCACCACGCAGCCCCTGCCGCGTGGCCCGTCGAGCAGCGCCACGCGCGGCATCTTCGCGACGAAATCCGACCAGAAATAAGCCTGCGTGTTGGCGGTGGTCATCAGACCCGTGGAGGTGACCGTCGGCCGGTAGACGTCGTCCGGCCGCGTCGGCGCGAGCTGCGTCTGCACCAGTTCGCTGCGGGGCAGCGCCGTGTTGAAGTCCGGCGTCTCGCGCGACTTGAGCGGCATCACCGTCGGCGTGAAGACCGCGGGCACGGTGCCGCTGCAGTGCAGGCCGTGGGTGTCGAACACCAGCGAATGCGTGCCCAGCGTCACCGGCACGGAACTGCGGTTGACCGGGCTGCCGCCTTTTTGCACATAGACCCAGAACTGCGCGCAGGTCTCGGTCGGCGCGCCGACGATGTCGAGTTCATGCCAGCCGTCGGCGATGGGCTGCAGGTCCAGCGTGAACTGGCTGTTGACGGTGTTGGCGGCCACGGCGACGGAGGCGCGCTCGACCCCGTCGACCAGCAGTTTGTAGGTGCTCGCGCTCAATGCCCGCCCGCCGCCGTCGCCCGCCCAGTTGTAGCCAAAGAACTCCACGTTGGCGCTGTTGCCCTGGAGCACCACCAAACGCTGGTATCGCTCGTAGCGGCCGCCTTCGAAATACCACTTCATGACCACCATGTTGGCCAGGTTCATCTGCCGCGTGCGCAAGGTGATCGTGCCGTTGGCCACCGGAGGG
>CBIHOD010000140.1:0-4568 GCA_966211815.1 uncultured Burkholderiales bacterium | reverse complement strand
CCGGTCGCGACGGTGCCTACGCAATACAGGTCCCAGGCCGCGTGCGCCGCGGGCCACCCCATCGTCCCGCCCTGAGACAACGCCGATGAGCCGATTCCTGCCCCGCGTCCTGCTCGCTCCCGCCGTCACCAGCCTGTTCCTGTGGATGATCGTGCCGCTGGCGATGACGGTCTATTTCTCATTCGTCCGCTACAACCTGCTGCGTCCCGGCGACCTGTCCTTCACCGGTCTGGACAACTTCAGGTTCTTCTTCACCGAACCCGATTTCGCGGTCGCCGTCGGCAACACCCTGCACCTGCTGGGCGCGGTCATCGGCATCACGGTGGGCCTGGGCATCCTGCTGGCGCTGCTGGTCAACGACCCCTTCCCGGGCCGGGGGCTGGTGCGGGTGCTGCTGATCTCGCCCTTCTTCGTGATGCCGACCGTCAACGCGCTGCTGTGGAAGCACATGATGATGAACCCCATCTACGGCGTGCTGGCGCAGGTGGCCGTCTTCTTCGGTTTGCAGCCCGTGGACTGGCTCACCGACTTCCCCCTGTTTTCCGTGATCGTCATGGTGTCGTGGCAGTGGCTGCCCTTCGCCTGCCTGATCTTCATCACCTCGCTGCAGTCGATGAACCGCGAGCAGCTGGAAGCCGCCCGCATGGACGGCGCCAACGCGCTGCAGCAGTTCTGGTACCTGTACCTGCCGCACCTGGGCCGGCCGATCGCGGTGGTGGTGATGATCGAGATGATCTTCCTGGTCGGCGTGTTCGCCGAGATCTACACCACCACCGGCGGCGGCCCCGGCAACGCCAGCACCAACGTCGCCTTCCTGATCTTCAAGCAGGCGCTGATGAATTTCGACGTCGGCGTCGCGTCGGCCGGCGCGCTGTTCGCGGTGCTGATCGCCAATGTGGCGGCCGTCTTCCTGATCCGCATGATCGGCAAGAACCTGGAGGCATGACCGAGATGACGACCCCCCGCACCGCCGCCGGCCGGCTCGCCGCGCTGCTCAGGGCGCTGGCCGCCTGGACCCTGGCCCTGCTGCTGTTCTTCCCGCTGCTGTGGCTGCTGCTCACCGCCTTCAAGACCGAGCTGCAGGCCATCGCGGTGCCGCCGCAGCTGCTGTTCGAGCCCACGCTGGAGAGCTTCGCCGAGGTCAACGGCCGCAGCGACTACCTGCTGTACGCGAAGAACTCGCTGGTCACCAGCGTGGCGTCGACGCTGCTGGGCCTGCTCATCGCCGCGCCCGCGGCCTACTCGATGGCCTTCTTCCGGACGCGCCGCACGAAGGACCTCTTGGTGTGGATGCTGTCCACCAAGATGATGCCCGCCGTCGGCGCCCTGGTGCCGGTCTACCTGATGGCCCAGCACAGCGGCCTGCTGGACACGCTGGCCGGCCTGACCCTGGTCTTCACGATGACCAACCTGCCGATCATGGTCTGGATGCTGTATTCCTACTTCAAGGACATCCCGGCGGAGATCCTGGAGGCCGCGCGCATGGACGGCGCCTCGCTCTGGACGGAGTGCCGCCACATCATCCTGCCGCTGGGCATGGGCGGCATCTCCTCCACCGCGCTGCTGTGCCTGGTGCTGTCGTGGAACGAGGCCTTCTGGTCGCTCAACCTCAGCGCCGCCAAGGCCGGAACGCTGGCCGCGCTGATCGCGTCCTACTCCAGCCCCGAGGGCCTTTTCTGGGCCAAGCTGTCCGCCGCGTCGGTGATGGCGATCGCGCCCATCGTGGTGTTCGGCTGGTTCAGCCAGAAGCAGCTGGTGCAGGGGTTGACGTTCGGGGCGGTGAAGTAGATGGGTGGGCGCGCACACCCTCACCCCCACCCTCTCCCGCAAGCGGGAGAGGGAGCGAAAACCTCATCTTCGAAGGAGAGGATGAAAACCCCCTCTCCCCGGAACGGGGAGAGGGCGGGGGTGAGGGGCGTAGGCAGGCAAAGGGCGGTCGCATCACGCCACGTCCCATGACAGTGACAGCAGGAGCAATCAATTCATGTCGTTTTTAAAACTGCGGAACATCGAAAAGCACTTCGGCGAAGTCCGCACCATCAAGGGCATCGACCTGACCATCCGCCGGGGTGAGTTCGTCGTGTTCGTCGGGCCCTCGGGCTGCGGCAAGTCGACGCTGCTGCGGCTGATCGCCGGGCTGGAGTCGGTGGACGGCGGCTCGATCGAGCTGGACGGCCGCGACATCACGCGGCTGCCTTCTTCCAAACGCGACCTGGCGATGGTCTTCCAGTCGTACGCGCTTTACCCGCACATGACGGTGTTCGACAACATGTCCTTCGCCCTCAAACTGGCCGGCGTGGGCAAAGAGGCGATGAAGGAGAAGGTCGAGCGCGCCGCCGAGATCCTGAACCTGTCGCCCTACCTGCAGCGCACGCCCAAGGCGCTGTCGGGCGGCCAGCGCCAGCGCGTGGCGATCGGCCGGGCCATCGTGCGCGAGCCCAAGGTTTTCCTGTTCGACGAACCGCTTTCCAACCTCGACGCCGCGCTGCGCGGCCAGACGCGGGTGGAGATCGCCAAGCTGCACCGCGAGCTCGGCGCCACCACGATCTACGTCACCCACGACCAGGTCGAGGCGATGACGCTGGCCGACCGCGTGGTGGTGCTGCGCGACGGCGCCGTCGAGCAGGAGGGCGCGCCGCTGGCCCTGTACGACCGCCCGGCCAACCGCTTCGTCGCGCAATTCATCGGCACGCCGCCGATGAACATCCTGCCGGCCGCGGCCTTCGCCGGGTTGCTGGAGGGCGCGGGCCGGCCCGTGGCCGGCGACGGCTTCATCGGCGTGCGGCCCGAGGCCGTGCGCCTGGCCAGGCCGGGCGAGCGCGGCGGCCCGGCCGGCCGGGTGGAGCTGGTCGAATCCCTCGGCTGCGACACCCTGGTGCACGCCAGCTTCGCCGGGCACACCCTGGTCAGCCGCGTCAACCAGCGCAGCGACCTGCTGCCGGGCGCGGAGGTCGCCGTCGAACTCGACCTCGACGCCTTGCATTTCTTCGACACCCTGGGGCGGGTGCGCGGCGCCGGCCTTTCCCTATCCCCCTCCTCTTCCTCCTCGAACATCCACGCCCTGGGCGCCCAGGCCGCCGGCCGTTGAACATGCAAAGACAAGCACAGACCCCTCCCACCGCCGGCGCGCCGCTGCAGATCCTGCACCTCGGCCTGGGTTCCTTCCACCGGGCCCACCAGGCGGTCTACATCCAGGACCTGATCGACAGGGGCGACACCGGCTGGCGGCTGGTCTGCGGCAACCTGCGGCCCGACATGGCCGAGACGGTGGCCGCGCTGGCCGAGCAGGGCGGGCGCTACACGCTGGAGACGGTGTCGCCTTCCGGCGAGCGCGCCTACCGGGTGATCGACGCCATCAGCCGCGTGCTGCCCCACGACCCGCAGTTGCGCGCCCTGGTCGACGCCGGGGTCGACCCGGCCACCCGCATCGTCTCGTTCACCGTGACCGAAGCCGGCTACTACCTCGACGCCGGCCACCGCCTCGACGCCGCCGGCCACGCCGACATCCGCGGCGACCTGGACGGCCGGACCCGCTGCACCATCTACGGCGCCCTGGCCGCCATCCTGGAGGCCCGCATGCGGGCGGGCGCCGGCGCGGTCACCCTGCTGAACTGCGACAACCTGCGCTGCAACGGCGAGCGGGTGCGCGCCGGCCTGCGCGACTTCCTGGCGCTTCGCGGCGGCGCCGGCGACGCGGCGCTGCTGGACTGGGTCGAGACCCACGCCAGCTTCCCCAACGCCATGGTCGACCGCATCACGCCGCGGCCCACGCCCGAGGTGGCCGAGCGCGTGCGGGCCGCCACCGGCTGGGCCGACCGGGCGCCGGTCATGGCGGAGTCCTTCATCCAATGGGTGGTCGAGGACGACTTCCGCAACGGCCGGCCCGACTGGGAAAGCGTCGGCGTGGAAATGGTGGGCTCGGTGCTGCCCTACGAGGAAGCCAAGATCCGCATCCTCAATGCCAGCCACAGCTGCATCGCCTGGGCCGGCACGCTGCTGGGCCTGCAGGCCATCCACGAGGCGGTGGCGGTGCCGGACATCCGCGGCATGGCCTTCGACTACGTCACCCAGGCCGTCATCCCCTGCCTGGACCGGCCCGGCGTGCCGTGCCCCGTCGACCTGGCGGCCTACCGCGACGTGGTGCTGGAACGCTTCGGCAACCCGCACCTTCGCGACAGCACCCAGCGCGTGGCGATGGACGGCTACGCCAAGGTGGCCGGTTTCATGTGGCCCACCTTCCAGGAGCTGCTCGCCCTGGGCTTGCCGCTCGACCCGGTGGCCCGGTTGACCGCGCTGTTCTTCGAATTCCTGAGGCGCTGGCACCACGGCCTGCTGCCGTTCACCTACCAGGACCAGGGCATGGACCCCGCCAGGGCGCACGCCCTGTTCGACGGCGCCGACCCGCTGAAGGCCTACGCGGACGACCGCGCGCTGTGGGGCGCCTTGGCCGGCCATCCGGAAGTGCTGGCGGCGCGGCGCCGCGCGCACCGCGCGGTGCTGGGGGTCATGGGGCGGGCCGGCGGGGGCGACGGCCGCGCCGCCCAGCCCGGTGGATGACACGTGGGCCT
>CBIHOD010000139.1:0-4675 GCA_966211815.1 uncultured Burkholderiales bacterium | reverse complement strand
TCGCTGATGATCACCGAGGCCGGCGGCCTGGTGGGCAACTTCACCGGCGAGGCCGACTTCCTCTACCAGCGCGAGGTCGTCGCCGGCAATCCGAAGATCTTCGCGCAGCTGGTGCCGCTGCTGGCCCCCTACAGCCGTGCGATCGCCGCGAAGGAAGAGGGCGACGGCAAGGAAGGCGCCGCGGCCGTCACACCCGAGCAGGCCCTGGCGGCCACCGCCGCGGCGCCGGCCGAAACCCCTGCGGCGCCGGCCAAGAAGGCAGCCGTGCGCATCCGCAAGGCCGACATCGAGCGGGAAAAGGGGTCGTCGTCGAACTGAGTGTTCGGCGGTCACCGCCGATGGCGCGCGCCGGCGCGGCGCGACCCGAGCGGCCTTCATTGCATCCATGACACGCCACCGCCCTCGCCCCAGCCCTCTCCCGCAAGCGGAAGAGGGAGTTTTCAGCCCCCTCGCCGCCGGGAACGGGTCGGGTCAGGAGGCTGCCACCGCGGCGACGCCGACATAACCCCGCCCCATCCACCGAAGCCTCGACGTCCGCCCACTCCTGAGAACATGGCCGCAGAACCCGACCTGTCCGCCCACACGCCGATGATGCAGCAGTACCTGCGCATCAAGGCCCAGCACCCCGACGCGCTGGTCTTCTACCGCATGGGCGACTTCTACGAGGTGTTCTTCGACGACGCCCGGCGCGCCAACCAGCTGCTCGACATCACCCTCACCGCCCGCGGCCAGAGCGCCGGCGAGCCGGTGGTGATGGCCGGCGTGCCGGTGCAGGCGCTGGAGTCCTACCTGGCCAAGCTGATCAAGCTCGGCGAGTCCGTCGCGATCTGCGAGCAAGTGGGCGACGTGGCCGCATCCAAAGGGCCGGTGGAACGCAAGGTGGTGCGCGTGGTCACGCCCGGCACCGTCACCGACACCGAACTGCTGTCCGACAAGCGCGACGCCCTGCTCGTGGCCGTGGCGAGCCGCACGCACCGCGGGGTCACGACGCACGGGCTGGCTTGGCTCGGGTTGTCCAGCGGCGTGCTCGGCCTGTCGGAATGCCTGGACGGCCAGCTCGGCAGCAGCCTGTCGCGCCTGAGCGCCGCCGAAGTGCTGGTCCAGGGCGACGGCCCCGCCGCGCTGGCGTCCACGGGCGCCCTGGTCACGCGCCGCCCGGCCTGGCAGTTCGACGCCGAGCTGGGCCAGCGCAAGCTTTGCGAGCAGTTCAAGGTGGCCACCCTGGCCGGCTTCAACGCGCACGAGCTGCCGGTGGCCCACGCCGCCGCGGCCGCGCTGCTCAGCTACGCCGAGCACACCCAGGGCCAGGCGCTGGCCCATGTCGCGCAACTGGTGGTCGAAAGGCCGGACGACCTGCTCGACCTGCCCGCCAGCACCCACCGCAACCTGGAACTCACGCAGACGCTGGGCGGCAAGGACGCGCCGACGCTGTTCTCGCTGCTCGACACCTGCCGCACCGGCATGGGCAGCCGCGCGCTGCGGCACTGGCTGACGCACCCGCAGCGCGACCGCCACACCGCCACGCAGCGACTCGACGCCGTCGAGACCTGGCTCGCCTCCGGCCCCAACGCCCTGCCCGACATGCGCGAGGCGCTGCGCGGCGTCTCCGACGTGGAGCGCATCACCGCCCGCATCGCGCTGCGCCAGGTGCGCCCGCGCGAGCTGGCCGGCTTGCGCCAAACGCTGGACGGCCTGCCGGCGCTGCGGGCCCTGGTGCCCGCCGGCCAGTGCGCACTGCTCGACGACTGCGCGCGGGCCATGGCGCCGCCACCCGAGCTGCCCGCCCTGCTGCGCGCCGCCGTCGCCGAAGAACCGGCGGTGCTGCTGCGCGACGGCGGGGTCATCGCGCCGGGCTTCGACGCCGTGCTCGACGAGCTGCGCGCCATCAGCCAGAACTGCGACGCCTTCCTGCTCGACCTGGAAACGCGCGAGCGCGCCCGCACCGGCATCGGCAACCTGCGGGTGCAGTTCAACAAGGTGCACGGCTTCTACATCGAGGTGACGCAGGGCCAGGTGGACAAGGTGCCGACCGACTACCAGCGCCGCCAGACGCTGAAGAACGCCGAGCGCTACATCACGCCCGAATTGAAGGCTTTCGAGGACAAGGCCCTGTCGGCGCAGGACCGCGCGCTGGCGCGCGAGAAGCAGCTGTTCGAGGCCCTGCTCGACGACCTGCGCGCCCACCTGGGCGCGCTCGGCGCGCTGGCGCGGGCCCTGGCCTCGCTCGACGCGCTGGCCGCCCTGGCCGAACGCGCCCAGACCCTGGGCTGGTGCCGCCCGCAGTTCGCGCGCGAGCCCTGCATCGACATCCAGGCCGGCCGCCACCCGGTCGTCGAGGCGCGGCTCCAGGAGACCGGCGGCGGGCCCTTCATCGCCAACCACTGCCGGTTGGACGCCAAGACGCGCATGCTCATCATCACCGGCCCCAACATGGGCGGCAAGAGCACCTTCATGCGCCAGGTGGCGCTGATCGCGCTGCTGGCGGCGGTGGGCTCCTACGTGCCGGCGCAAAGCTGCCGGCTCGGGCCGATCGACGCCATCCACACCCGCATCGGCGCTGCCGACGACCTGGCCAACGCCCAGTCCACCTTCATGCTCGAGATGGTCGAGGGCGCGGCCATCCTGCACGGCGCCACCGAGCACTCGCTGGTGCTGATGGACGAGATCGGCCGCGGCACGTCCACCTTCGACGGCCTGGCCCTGGCCGGCTCGATCGCCACCCACCTGCACGACCGCAACCGCGCCTTCACGCTGTTCGCCACCCATTATTTCGAGCTGACGGAATTCCCGGTGAAACACCCGCGGGCGGTCAACGTGCACGTGTCGGCGGTCGAGAGCGGCGACAACAGCATCGCGTTCCTGCACGACATCACCCCCGGCCCGGCCAGCCGCAGCTACGGCGTGCAGGTCGCGCGGCTGGCCGGCATGCCCGCCGGCGTGCTGCGCCAGGCGCGGCACGCCCTGGAGGCGCTGGAATCGCAGCAGCAGGCCAGCCGCGCGCAGATCGACCTGTTCGCCGCACCGGCGGCCGCCGCTTCGACCGAGCCTTCCGCGGTGGAGATGGCGCTGTCGAAAATCAACCCCGACGCCCTGTCGCCGAAAGACGCGCTGGACGCGTTGTACCGGCTCAAGAACCTGTTGAACCCTTGAGGCTTCGATCACTCGAGGAAAATTCAACCCTTGTCATTGTTCAGGCTGAACTCCCTACCGTTCGAGCTGAGCTTGTCGAAGCCTTTCCGCGGCCGCTCCGCATCTCAAGGAACGGGGCGGCAAGGGCCCTTCGACAAGCTCGGGGTGAACGGGAAGAATCTCAGCGCGAATAAAAGAAGCCTCATCCCGGAGACCCCGCCATGACCTATTGCGTAGGCATCAAACTCGACGCCGGCCTCGTGTTCCTGTCCGACTCGCGCACCAACGCCGGCCTCGACCAGATCAGCACCTTCCGCAAGATGATGGTCTACGAGCGCCCGGGCGACCGTTTCATGGTGATGCTGTCGGCGGGCAACCTGTCGATCAGCCAGACGGTGCGGGAGATCCTGCAGGTCGAGAAGCTGGAGAGCAGCAACCCCGACGAGCCGCCGATCAGCATCTGGAACGCCAAGAGCATGTTCGACGCCGCGCGCGTGCTCGGCAGCGCGGTGCGGCGGGTGCACGCCCAGGACGGCGCGGCGCTGCAGGCCGCCGGCGTCGACTTCAACGCCTCGATGATCTTCGGCGGCCAGATCGGCGGCGAGGCGATGCGGCTCTTCCTGGTCTATTCAGCAGGCAACTTCATCGAGGCCACGCGCGAGACCTGCTACTTCCAGATCGGCGAGTCCAAATACGGCAAGCCGGTGCTGGACCGCATGATCAACCCCGCCACGCCACTGGAAGAAGCCGCCAAGTGCGCCCTGGTGTCGATGGACTCCACGCTCAAATCCAACCTGTCGGTGGGCCTGCCGCTGGACTTGGTGGTCTACGAGGCCAACAAACTGCAGACCGACCAGGTGGTCTGCATCGACGAGCACAACCCCTACTTCCACATGATCCGCAGCACCTGGGGCCAGAAGCTGCGGCAGATCTTCGAATCGATCGAAGCGCCGAGCTGGACCGGCGGGCAGACGAACGTGCCGCTGTGCACCGACACCTGCCGCTATGAGCCGATGCGCAAGGTGACGCATCCGGGCGAGAAGATCGTCTGACCGGCTGCAGTGGCCGCGCGGCCACCCACGACCTGAAACCACTCCGCCGCGGCTCCGACCGCATGCCCTGCCATGGCCCGCCCCAGAGACGGGACGTGCGGGCTTTTCTGCGTCACGCCGAGAGAGGGCGGCACGGGCCAGCAAATCCATCGAATCCGATGTGTCGGGTTATTTGTTGAATAAGTAACCGGAAGCTAGCCCACCCAAGCCGCGACACACTCCGTTTCAAAGAGAACATCGAGTCACAAATTCAGGGGTCTCCGACGCTAAACGAATCCGGAAACCGTTGGATGTACTGGTTGATCGATCAGCGCTCGCCGAAGCCGTGAGGCACCGTCCGCGCCGCGCCTGCGGCGCTTCGCGAACCTGATCGACGACCACGGAGCGGGGACTCAGCATCCCGGCCGACACATCAAACAACAGGTTTCAGGGGGGATTCGATCATGGTGGCAATCGTCAGCGGCAACAGCCTGGGCTTGGGCGCGACTTCCCTG
>CBIHOD010000138.1:0-4825 GCA_966211815.1 uncultured Burkholderiales bacterium | reverse complement strand
TCAGCTTCAAGGTGCCGGCCGGCGCCATCGTCGGCATCATCGGCCCCAACGGCGCCGGCAAGTCGACGCTGTTCCGCATGATCTCCGGCCAGGAGAAGCCCGACAGCGGCACCGTGAAGATCGGGCCGACCGCCAAGATGGCCTTCGTCGACCAGAGCCGCGAGTCGCTGGAATCCGGCAAGACGGTCTGGGAAGACGTCTCGGGCGGCTTGGACAACATCGTCGTCGGCAAGTTCGTGATGCCGTCGCGCGCCTACATCGGCCGCTTCAACTTCAAGGGCAACGACCAGCAAAAGCTCGTGGGCTCGCTGTCCGGCGGCGAGCGCGGCCGGCTGCACCTGGCCAAGACGCTGGCGCAGGGCGGCAACGTGCTGATGCTCGACGAGCCGTCCAACGACCTGGACGTCGAAACCCTGCGCGCGCTGGAAGACGCGCTGCTGGAGTTTGCCGGCTCCGTCATGGTGATCAGCCACGACCGCTGGTTCCTGGACCGCATCGCCACCCACATCCTGGCCTGCGAGGGCGATTCGAAGTGGTTCTTCTTCGACGGCAACTACCAGGAATACGAGGCCGACAAGAAGAAGCGCCTGGGCGAAGAGGGCGCGCGTCCCAAGCGGGTGCGTTTCAAGGCGTTGAAGTAAGGCGGCCGCGCGGCATGGCGGTCGAGAAGAACCGGCAGGCGCCGCGACGGCGCCGTTGGCGGGTCGGCGCGGCCTGGGCCGGCCTGTTGTGCTGCCTGCAGTTGGCGGGATGCGCGCTGTTCGAGCCGCCGCCGGTGGAAACGCCGCCGGCGCCGATCTCGCTGCCGCCCCCGCCCGCCGGCGGAGCGGCGACGGCTTCGGCCGCGGCGCCGGCGTCCCCTTCCGTCGCCCCTGCGGCGGGCGGCGGGGCCGCCGCCACGCCTGCGCCGTCGACCAGCGGCCTGCCCGCTTTCGCCCAGGTCATCCGCGACGCCCGCCGGTTCGATGGGCCGGTCACGGTGTGGCAGAAGGACGAGAAAGTCTGGCTGGAACTCGGGCCCCAGCACTGGGGCAAGCCCTACCTGCTGTCGCCCAAGATCAAGACCGGCATCGGCGAGGGTTACTTCCTCGGCGGCCTGATGGCCTCGCTGGGCAGCGGCAGCGGCGCCCAGGCGGTGGAGTTCAACCGCGTGCACAACCAGGTGCGCCTGGTCGCCCGCAACCAGATGGCCACCGCCGCGGCGGACACCCCCGAGGCGCGGGCGCTGGAGGTGACGCTGTCCCCCAGCCTGCTCAGCAGCAGCCCGGTGGCCAGCCAGCCCCACCCCGAGCGCAAGACGGTGCTGGTCGAAGCCAACGCGCTGTTCCTGACCGACATGCTGGCGTTGGGCCCTTACCTGCAGCGCACCTTCCGGCAGAACTACAACCTCGACAGCCGCCACACCGCCATCACCAGCGTGCGCGGTTCGCCGCAGGCGGTGGTGATCGAGACCCAGAACCACTTCTACACCGCCACCATCGCGGTGCCCCAGGCCGGCTCCCCGGCGGCGCCCAGCCTGCCGCGCTACCTGCCCGACGCCCGCAGCCTGTTCGTCTCCCTGCATTTCTCGCTGGCGCCGCTGCCGGAAGAGCCCATGCCCACGCGGCGGGCGGACCCCCGCGTCGGCCATTTCGCGCAGACGGTGATGGATTTCAGCGACGACCTCAGCCGCACGCCGCGCCAGCGCTACGTGAACCGCTGGCGGCTGGTCAAGAAAGACCCGGCCAGCCCGCTGTCCGAGCCCGAGAAGCCCATCACCTACTGGATCGACCGCAATGTGCCGTTGAAATACCGCGCGGCCATCACCGAAGGCATCCTCGAATGGAACAAGGCCTTCGAGCGCATCGGCTTCAAGGACGCCATCGTCGTCAAGCAACAGCCCGACGACGCCGCCTTCGACACCCTGGACTACGGCGTGGCCTCGGTGCGCTGGATGCTCAACCCCGACCCCACCTTCGGCGCGATCGGACCGCGCCACGTGGACCCCCGCACCGGCGAGATCCTCGACGCGGACATCGCGATCGAAGGCCTGTCGCTGCGCGCGAACCGGGCGCTGTCGTCGCAGGTCCTGGTGCCCGGGCTCATCGGGCCGCTCAACCGCGACGCCGGCGGCGCGGACCCCGCCCACGACCCGAGCCGCGACGGCCATGCCCATTGCCAGCATGCCCAACTGTCCTCCGAACAACTGGCCTACGCGATGGACGTGCTGGAAGCGCGCGGCGAAGTCGACCCCGACAGCCCCCAGGTCCAGCGCTTCGTGCTCGACTTCCTGAAAGACCTGACCATGCACGAGGTGGGCCACACCCTCGGCCTGCGCCACAACTTCCGCGCCTCCCGGCTCTACACCGAGGCGCAGCTGTCCAGCCCCGATTTCACCCGGCGCATGGGCACCAGCGGCTCGGTGATGGACTACAACGCGCTCAACCTCGGGCTGCCCGGCCAGCCCGTGGCCGCGCCCTTCCAGACCACGCTCGGGCCCTACGACTACTGGGCCATCGAGTACGCCTACCGGCCGTTGCCCGCCGCGCGGGAACGCGACGAGCTGCTGCGCATCGCGGCCCGGGGCATCGAACCCGGCCTGGCGTACGCCACCGACGAGGACGTCTACCTCGGGCTGGATCCGGAAGCGTTGCCCAGCGACCTGGGCCGCGATCCGCTGGCCTTCGCCGCCAAGCGCCTGGGCATCGCCCGCGAGCTCTTCAAACGGCAGGAGACGCGCGAATTGCGGTCCGACCGCGACTACGCGGTGCTGCGGCGCTCGCTGTCATACGCCTTGAACGACGTGGGCCGGGCGGTGGGCTTGCTGCTGCGCCAGATGGGGGGCGTGCGCACCCTGCGCGACTTCCCCGGCAGCGGGCGCGACCCCTTGGCGCCCGTCGGCGCCGCCGTCACCGCCCAGTCGCTCCGGTTGATCAACCAGGCGGTGTTCGCGCCGACCGGGCTGTCGGTCTCGCCCGCCCTGCAGCGCCGCCTGGCGCCCGACTTCTTCGACCGCAGCGAGCTTCCGGGCATCGACACCGACTACCCGGTGGCCGAGCGCCTGGTCGAGCTGCAGCGCGCCACGCTCCACCAATTGATGAGCGACGCCATGGCTGTCCGCATCCTCGATTCCCTGGCCAAGCAGGACGCCAACCAGCCCCGTTTCACCGTCGCCGACCTCTACGGACAGATCGACCGCGCCGTCTGGGCCGAGCTGGCCGGCAAAGGCGACATCGGCCCCGAGCGCCAGGCCCTGCAGCGCGAGCACGTCAACCGCCTGGCCGACCTGCTGCTGCGTCCGGGCGCGATGAGCCGGGTGCAGGCCCGCAGCGAGATGCGCCAGCGGGCGCAGGACCTGCTGAAACGGCTCCAGCCCGACGCCGCGCGCGCCAGGTCGCTGTCACCCGCCGCGCGGGCGCACCTGCAAGACTGTCACGACACCCTGTCGCAGGCGCTGTCCGCCAGGTTGCTGCGCTTCACCCCGTGACCATCCCCGCCGCCGGCCGATCGGTCCCGGGGCGTGCCGTATTTCGCACCGCCCACCGCGCATTGCCGCCGGTCCCGCTCAACTGACCGGTTTTCCTGCCGATATTCCATGCATGGGGGCCGGCCGGCTGCGTCACAGTGGCGGTCACCCCTGCGAAAAAGGCCCTCTCTTCACTCATCCCACTGCCCACCGCCGGGCGGATGCGGGGT
Source organism: uncultured Burkholderiales bacterium (assembly GCA_966211815.1). Classification (GTDB taxonomy): domain Bacteria; phylum Pseudomonadota; class Gammaproteobacteria; order Burkholderiales; family Burkholderiaceae_C; genus JANPCX01. The sequence goes on along the minus strand of CBIHOD010000138.1, from coordinate 1,150 downwards.
GAAGGGGCCCACAGGATGACGAGACAACAGAAGGGGCGCAACCACTTGCAGTTCGAAGCGGTCGGCCGAGCCCCTCTGAGATGGAGCCGCAATGATGCTGAAACGCCTGAACTTCAACCCCTCGGTGGCCAACCGGCTCAAACTGGGGTTCGCCAGCGTGCTGGCGCTCCTTTTGTGCATCGCCGCGGTGGGGACCTGGGCCCTGCGCCAGGCCAGCGCCCAGATGACGCAGGTGGTGGCGGTGCATTCCTACCGCTCCGCGCTGGCCAGCGACCTCATGGTCACCATCGGCGACATGGCCTCCGCGGTGCGCAACGTCACGCTGTACAGCGACATCCACGCCATCGAAGCCGAAGTCAAGGTGCTCAAGTCGATCGAAGCCAGGTACCTGAGCCAGGAAGCCGAGATGAAGAAAAGCCTGGCCCAGCACGAGGCGTCACCGCAGGACAAGGCCTTGTTCGAGGCGGTGGTCGCCAACGGCCAGAAGACCCGTCCAGCCGTGGCTTCGGCCGCCAAGCAGGGCGGCGACGGCGATTCGATGTCCGCGGTGCTGACGCTGACCCAGAAAGTCGCGCCGGCCGAAGCGGAGTGGCGCAAGAAGCTGAATGAATTCATCGCGCTGCAGAAGCAGCGTTCGGCCGAGGCGGCCGAGCAGTCCAGGGCCAGCCAGGCCCAGGTGATGATCGCCCAGGGCGTGCTGGTGGCCGCTGCGCTGGTGCTGGGTTCCTTCATCGCGTGGCGCATCACGCGCAGCGTCACCGTGCCCATCAAGCACGCCGTGGAGGTGGCCGAGAGCATCGCCCAGGGCGACCTCACGACGGCCGTGCAACCCGGCGCCCAGGACGAGACGGGGCGTTTGTTGACGGCGATGGTCGCGATGCAGGACCGCCTGCGCAGCCTGGTCGGCGAGATCCGCCAGACCGCCGGCTCCATCCAGGTCGCCAGCGACGAGGTGGCTTCCGGCAACCTGGACCTGAGCAACCGCACCGAACAAACCGCCAGCAGCCTGCAGCAGGCCGCCTCCAGCATGGAACAGCTCACCGGGACGGTGCGCCAGAGCGCCGATGCGGCGCGCCAGGCCAACCAGCTGGCCGCCTCGGCGGCCGAGGTGGCGGCGCGAGGCGGCACGGTGGTGTCGCAGGTGGTGGCG
>CBIHOD010000137.1:0-4834 GCA_966211815.1 uncultured Burkholderiales bacterium | reverse complement strand
TGCCGCTGGAGCGGTTGGCCTTGTCGTAGCTGCTCTTGAAGATGAAGGGGATGCCCAGCTCGCCGGTCATCTCCTTCAACCGCCCCGCCACGTCCATCTGAAGCTGCTCGGATTCGATCACGCAAGGCCCGGCGATGAGGAAGAAGGGCCGGGACAGGCCCACGTCGAAACCGCACAGCTTCATGGTGGTCATGCCGCTTCCTTCTTCCTGCCGCTGGCTTCGTCGGCCGCGGCGCGGTGCGCCAGCGCGGCCTTGATGTAGGAGGTGAACAAGGGGTGGCCGCCCCACGGGGTGGACTTGAACTCCGGGTGGAACTGCACGCCCATGAACCACGGGTGCACGCTGCGGGGCAGTTCGACGATCTCGGTCAGCCGCTCGCGCTGGGTGAGCGCGGAGATCACCAGCCCGGCGTCCTCCAGCTGCTGGAGGTAGTGCTCGTTGGCCTCGTAGCGGTGGCGGTGGCGCTCGGTGACCACCGGGCCGTAGATCTCGAAGGCCAGCGTGCCGGGCTTGACGTCGGAGCTCTGCGCGCCCAGGCGCATCGTGCCGCCGAGGTCGGAATTGGCGTCGCGCTTCTGGATGGAACCGTCGGCGTCCTGCCATTCGTCGATCAGGGCGATCACCGGGTGCGGCGTGTGCGGTTCGAACTCGGTGCTGTTGGCGCCGGTGAGCGAGGCCATGTGGCGGGCGTATTCGATCGTCGCCACCTGCATGCCCAGGCAGATGCCGAGGTAGGGCACCCGGCTTTCGCGGGCGAAGCGGGCCGCCAGGATCTTGCCCTCGACGCCGCGCTTGCCGAAGCCGCCGGGCACGAGGATGGCGTCGAAGCGGCCGAGCTGCGAGACGTTGTCGGGCGTGAGCGTCTCGGAGTCGATGTACTCGATGTGCACGCGCGCGTGGTTGTGCAGGCCGGCGTGGCGCAGCGCCTCGTTGAGCGACTTGTAGGAGTCGGACAGCTCGGTGTATTTGCCGCACATCGCGATGGTGATGTGGTGCTGCGGGTGCTCGACCTCGTGCACCAGGGCGTCCCAGCGCTTGAGGTTGGCCGGCGGGGTGGACAGGCGCAGCTTGTCGCAGATCAGGCCGTCCAGGCCCTGCTCGTGCAGCATGCGCGGCACCTTGTAGATGCTGTCGGCGTCCCAGACCGAGATCACGCCCCATTCGGGCACGTTGGTGAAGAGGGAGATCTTCTCGCGCTCCTCCGCAGGCACCGGGCGGTCGGCGCGGCACAGCAGCGCGTCGGCCTGGATGCCGATCTCGCGCAGCTTCTGCACCGTGTGCTGGGTGGGCTTGGTCTTGAGCTCGCCGGCCGCCGCGATGTAGGGCATGTAGGTGAGGTGGACGAAGGCGGTGTTGTTGGGGCCGTTGCGCAGCGCCATCTGCCGCGCGGCTTCCAGGAAGGGCAGGCTCTCGATGTCGCCGACGGTGCCGCCGATCTCGACGATCGCCACGTCCACCGCCTCGGGCGTGCCCAGGCCGGCGCCGCGCTTGATGAATTCCTGGATCTCGTTGGTGACGTGCGGGATGACCTGCACCGTCTTGCCGAGGTAGTCGCCGCGGCGCTCCTTCTCGAGCACGCTCTTGTAGATCTGGCCGGTGGTGAAGTTGTTGGCCTTCTTCATCCGGGTGGTGATGTAGCGCTCGTAGTGCCCCAGGTCGAGGTCGGTCTCGGCGCCATCGTCGGTCACGAACACCTCGCCGTGCTGGAAGGGCGACATCGTGCCGGGGTCGACGTTGATGTACGGGTCGAGCTTGATGAGGGTGACGTTGAGGCCGCGCGATTCGAGGATCGCCGCCAGGGATGCAGCCGCGATGCCCTTACCCAGCGAGGACACCACACCGCCGGTCACAAAGACAAACTTGGTCATTGCATGCAGCACGCGCTTGGACGCGAATGCCGTGGTGGTAAAAAGAAATTATATCGACGACGCGGCCGGCGGCGATTTCTGGCACGCTCCGGGGCTTTCCGAACCCCGCTTGCGCAGCCCCGTCCCCGCCCCATGTCCGAGCGCCTGATCGCCCACCTCGACATGGACGCCTTCTACGCGTCCGTCGAGCTGCTGCGCTACCCCGAGCTGCGCGGCCAGGCGGTGGTGATCGGCGGCGGCCGCGACCACCAGCCCGAGCCGCTGGCCGACGGCACCCGGCGCTTCGCCCGGCTGCGCCACTACGCCGGCCGCGGCGTGATCACCACCTGCACCTACCCCGCCCGGGCACTGGGCGCGCATTCCGGCATGGGCGTGATGAAGGCCGCGCTGCTCGCGCCCGACGCGGTGCTGCTGCCGGTGGATTTCGACGAATACCGCCGCTACTCGCGGCTTTTCAAGGCCGCGGTGCGCGGGCTGACGCCGGTGGTGGAGGACCGCGGCATCGACGAGATCTACATCGACCTGAGCGAAGTGCCCGGCGCGCGGGCGGACGGCGGGCGGGAAATCGGCATGGCGCTGAAAGCCGCGGTGAACCAGGCCACCGGGCTGACCTGCTCGATCGGCATCACGCCCAACAAGCTGCTGTCCAAGATCTGCTCCGACCTGGACAAGCCCGACGGCCTGACCCTGCTGCGCCTGGACGAAGTGCCCGCCCGCATCTGGCCGCTGCCGGCCAGGAAGATCAACGGCATCGGCCCCAAGGCCAGCGCCAGGCTGGAGTCGCTCGGCATCCGCACCATCGGCGAACTGGCGGCCGCGCCGCGGGATTTCCTGAATGCGCATTTCGGCGCCAACTACGGCGCCTGGCTGCACGCCGTCGCCCATGGCCGGGACGATCGCGCCGTGGTCACATTCAGCGAGCCGAAAAGCATCAGCCGCGAGACGACTTTCGACCGCGACCTGCACGCGGTGCGCGACCGCCCGGTGCTGTCGGCGCTGTTCACCGACCTGTGCACCCGCCTGGCCGGCGACCTGCAGCGCAAGGGCTACGCCGCCAAGACCATCGGCATCAAGCTGCGCTTCGACGATTTCAAGATCGCCACCCGCGACCAGACGCTGCGGGACGCCACCTGGGACGCCGCCCGCATCCGCCGCGCCGCGGGGGAATGCCTCAAGCGCGTCGACCTGACGCGCCGGCTGAGGCTGCTCGGCGTGCGGGCGAGCCAGCTTCAGAAAGTGCCTCAAGGCGAAACCCCCGAAACCGGCCGCCCGGCCGAGCCCCCGCTGGGCGACGGCCCTTTGTTCGAGCAGCCCGCCGCGCCCGGGCCGGCAGGATGACGCGGAGGAAAGCCGCCCGCGTCCGGTGCCGGAGCATATGCATGCGCATGCGCTCAATTAAGTGATAAAAGAAACTGGCGCGGACAACCGCCGCCGCCCGGGCGGACGTTCCGCCGCGCGCCCCACATCCCGAGGAGGACACCTTGCCGACGCGACGCCCCACCCCCCGCAATTTCATCCAGGCCGCCGCAGGCGCCGCCTTCGCGCTGCTGGCCGCCCAACCCGGCCTGGCCGGCAGCGTGAACCTCACCGTCACCGACGCCGAAGGCAAGCCCGCCCCCGACGTGGTGGTGCTGGTGAAGTCGACGCAAGGCGCGGCCGCCAGACCCGGCCCGACCGCCGTGATCGAGCAAAGCGGCCTGCGCTTCGTGCCTTTCGTCACCGTGGTCGCGAACGGGACGGCGGTGCGTTTCTCCAACCGCGACGGTTACGACCACCATGTGCGCTCGATGCCCAGCGGCCCGCTCGGCGCCACGCCGGCGGCGCAAGAGTTCGAGCTGCGGCTGGACGCCGCCGCCGACGCCCCCGAAACCGGTGGCGGCGACAGCGGCTACAGCCGCCCCGCGCCCAAGCGCAAGGCCGGCGCCGTCAGCAGCGCCGAACTGAAGTTCACCAACCCCGGCGCGATCACGCTCGGCTGCCACTTGCATTCGTCGATGCGCGGCCACCTCTTCGTGTCGGACACGCCCTGGTTCGGCAAGACCGACGCGAAGGGCCAGGTGGTGATCGACAACGTGCCGGACGCGGCGGCGGAGGTGGTGGTCTGGCATCCCGACCAGCTTCAAGCGCAGGCACCGCTGAAACTGCAGGTGTCGGCCGGCGCCAACGCCGGCAGCGCGCAGCTGAATTTCACGCCGCGCAAGCGCCGCGGGGCCTGAGGAAGGGCCAACCGGTGCGGTCGGCCGTGGCACTGGAATCGGAAGTCGTCGTCCACGCCCTCGCTTCCGATTTCGGTGCTAAGACCCAGTAGGAGCGGCTTCAGCCGCGATGCGGTGCCGCCATGCTCACCACTGCATCGCGGCTGAAGCCGCTCCTACAAGACTCAACGCGGCGCGACGATGTCCCGGTGCATCGGCGCCAGGCGAGCCAGCAGCCGGTTCTGCGCGCCGAACGGGACGCCCTTGGCGTCCATGCTCGCCTGCAAGACCTCGACCAGGGCATTGAAGTCGGCCTTGGCGATGCCCAGGTCGGCATGCGCGTCTTTCATCGAAGCGCCTTCATAGACGCAGGGCCCGCCCGAAACGGCGCAGAGCTGGTCGGTCAATTGCTTGGCCAGGTGGGCCTTGTTGGTGTCCTTGAAGAAGTGGCCGATTCGCGGGTCGGCGGCCAGCCGGGGGACGAAGTCGTCCATCAACGCGGCCAGGCCGGCTTGGCCGCCGAAGGCCCGGTAGAGGGCGTCGTCGGCAGCCGCCGCGGCGGGCGGCGCGGCCTGGGCGGCGGACAAGCCCGGCAGGCCGGCCAGGCACAGGGCGAGCGTCAAGGGGGCGGTGACTGGGCGCATGGCGGTTCTCCTAGGGACTGTTGACACTCAAAGGAAGCCCACGCCGGTGTCTGTCCGGTCCCAGGCTGGGCCGTGGGCCTTCGGCCCACAACGAGTCCGCAACGACGCCCTGGGACCGGACAGACA
>CBIHOD010000136.1:0-5165 GCA_966211815.1 uncultured Burkholderiales bacterium | reverse complement strand
TCCAACCCGGCTGCGCTTTGCGCCTTGATTGCGCCCCTTGCGGCCGCCCACGCACATCCGATTTCTCCGTTTCACTGGACTAGGACCTGGGCAGCTTGCTGGAGCCGGGGAAGAGGCTCTCCATGTGCGCGGGCGCCTCGGCGATCATGAAGCGCTGGAACGCCGAAGCGGCCGGGCTCAGCAGCTTGCTGGCCGGGTGCAGGGAGTACCAGGTGCGCACGATCGGCAGGCCTTTGACGTCCAGCAGCGCCAGGTTGCGCGTCTGCAGCTCCAGCCCGACGGTGTGCAGCGAGATGAACGCCAGGCCCATGCCGGCCATCACGGCCTGCTTGATCGACTCGTTGCTCGTCATCTCCTGCGAGGCGGCCGGGACGAGCTGGTTCTCGGAAAAGAAGAACTCCATCGCGGAGCGCGTGCCCGAGCCTTTCTCGCGGTAGAGGAAGGCTTCGCTGGCGAGCCTTTCGGGCGGGATGCGCTTCTTGCCGGCCAGCGGGTGGCCCGGCGGCGCGATGATGCCGTGGGGATGGTTGGCGAATGCTTCGGCCACCACCGCCAGGCGGGCCGGCGGCCGGCCCATGATGGCGATCTCGACTTCGCCCGCCTCGAGCTTGGCGATCACGCTCTCCCGGTTGGCGATGTCGACGTCCAGCTCGATGTTCCGGTGCTGCGCGTGGAACAGCGAGATCAGCCGCGGCGCGAAATAGCGCGTGGTGGTGACCAGCGCGATCTTGACCTTGCCCTGCCCCATGCCCTTGAGCGCGTCCAGCGCCTCGCCGGCGTCGCGCAGCGTCTGGGCGACGCGGCGCGCGTAGGGCAGCAGGGTCTCGCCCGCCTGGGTGAGCGCCAGGCTGCGCCCGCGTTTCTCGAACAGCGGCACGCCCATCACTTCGGCCAACTGGGCCATCTGCATCGAGACCGCCGGCTGGGTGAGGTGCAGCGCCTCGGCCGCGCGGGCGAAACTCGAAGCCTCGCCGGCGGCCAGGAAGATCTGGAGCTGTCGCAAGGTGGCGTGGCGCAGCGGATCGTTCATGGTCGGCGGTGTGGCGGTCGGCGGGGGGCGGCCGCCGCATTGTATGAAGCGGGCCGCCCCGGTGCCTCGTCCCGTCCTCGGCATGGTGCCGACGCGGATCGCGTGGTCCAGGCGTTCCGGGGGGATGGCCGGGCCCGGCCGGGGCCGTCCGGTGTCAGCCCCGCGGCGCCTTCAAGACGACCAGCAGGTCCTTGGCGTGGACGCGGTCCCCGGGCGCCACCAGCACGGCCTCGACCTCGGCGTCGCGGTCGGCCGTGACATGGGTCTCCATCTTCATCGCCTCCAGCGCCAGCAGCGTGCCGCCCGCGGCGACGCGCTGGCCCGGCTTGACCGCCACGCTGACGATGGCGCCGGGCATCGGCGCGGCCACGTGCAGCGGGTTGGCGGCGTCGGCCACCGGCCGGCCGGCGGCGGCGGCGCCGGCCTCGGGCCGCAGCACCCGCACGGTGCGCGACTGGCCGTTCAATTCGAACTGGACTTTCTGCGCGGCCTCGCCGTCGGGCGTGACGGCCTGCAGGGACACCAGCAGCGTCTTGCCGGGGTCGATCTCCACCGCCATCTCCTGCTGCGGCTGCGGGCCGTAGAAGAACACCGGCGTGGGCAGCACCGATGTGTCGCCGTGCAGGCGGGTGTGTTCGAAGAAATCGCGCGTGACCTTGGGGTACATCAGGTACGAGGCCAGCTGCCTGTCGTCGATCGGCTGCTCGCATTCGCGCTCGGCCTGCGCGCGCGCCGCCTCCAGGTCGACCGGCGGGATGCGGTCGCCCGGCCGGTAACGCTCCGGCGGCCGGCCGTCCTCGCCCAGTTTGAGCACCTTGCGCGACAGCGCGGCCGGGAAGTCGTCGGGCGGGAAGCCCAGCTCGCCCTTGAACAGCGACACCACCGACTCGGGGAAGGCGATCTCGCGCGCCGGGTCGACCACGTCCTCAGGCTTGAGGTCGCCGGACACCATCACCAGGGCCATGTCGCCCACCACCTTGGAGGTGGGCGTGACCTTGACGATGTCGCCGAAAAGCCGGTTGACGTCGGCGTAGGCCTGGGAGACTTCGGTCCAGCGGTGCGCCAGGCCGAGCGAGCGGGCCTGCTCCCGCAGGTTGGTGTACTGCCCGCCCGGCATCTCGTGGCGGTAGACGTCGGCGGTGCCGGAACGGATCTCTGATTCGAAAGGCGAATAGAAGCGGCGCACGCCCTCCCAGTAAGTGGAGGCGGCGTGCAGCGCGCCCTGCGGCAGGCCCGGGTCGCGCGCCGTGCCCTGCAGCGCCGCGGCGATGGCCGACAGGTTGGGCTGGGAGGTCAGGCCGCTCATCGCGTCGAGCGCGCCGTCGACCGCGTCGCAGCCGGCTTCCACGGCCGCCAGCACCGAGGCCGCCGCCGCGCCGCTGGTGTCGTGGGTGTGGAAGTGCACCGGCAGGCCGGTCTCTTCCTTCAGCGCTTTGACGAGCGCCGCCGCGGCGCGCGGCCGGCAGACGCCGGCCATGTCCTTGATGGCCAGCAGGTGCACGCCGGCGGCCTTGAGTTCGCGCGCGATGCCGAGGTAGTACTTCAAGCCGTACTTGTCGCGGCCGGCGTCGAACAGGTCGCCGGTGTAGCAAATGGCACCCTCGCACAGCGCGCCGGACTCGCGCACGGCATCGATGGCCACGCGCATGTTCTCGACCCAGTTCAGCGCGTCGAACACGCGGAACAGGTCCACCCCGCCGGCGGCCGCCTGGCGCACGAAATGGCGCACCACGTTGTCCGCGTAGTTGGTGTAGCCCACGCCGTTGGAGCCGCGCAGCAGCATCTGGAAGAGCACGTTGGGGATGAGGCCGCGCAACTGGTCCAGCCGCTGCCAGGGGTCTTCCTTCAGGAAGCGCAGCGCCACGTCGAAGGTGGCGCCGCCCCAGCATTCAAGCGAGAACAGCCCGGCGAGTTCGCGCGCGTAGAAGGGCGCGATCGGCAGCATGTCGGCGGTGCGCATGCGCGTGGCCAGCAGCGACTGGTGGGCGTCGCGCATCGTGGTGTCGGTCATCAGCACCCGCTTCTCGCCGAGCATCCATTCGGCGAATTTCTCCGCGCCCAGGGCCTGCAGGCGCTGGCGCGTGCCGTCGGGGACGGGCGCCTGCGGCGACACCTTCGGCAGCACCGGCTTGGGCAGCGGCAGGGCCGGCAGCGCCCGCCCCCGCACTTCGGGGTTGCCCTTGACCGCCACCTCGGCCAGGAAGCGCAGCAGCTTGCTGGCCCGGTCGCGCCGCGCAGCGAAGGCCAGCAGCTCGGGCGTGTTCTCGATGAAGCGGGTGGTCAGTTCGCCCCGGGCATCGTCGGCGAACGCCGGGTGGTTGATCAGGTTCTCCAGGAACTGCAGGTTGGTCGCCACGCCGCGGATGCGGAATTCGCGCAGCGCGCGGTCCATGCGCTGGATGGTCTCGCGCGCGGTCGGCGCCCAGGCCGTCACCTTCACCAGCAGGGAGTCGTAGTAGGGCGTGATGACCGCGCCGCCGTAGGCGGTGCCGGCGTCCAGCCGGATGCCGAAGCCCGCTGCGCTGCGGTAGGCGGCCAGGCGGCCGTAGTCGGGCAGGAAGCCGTTCTCGGGGTCTTCGGTGGTCACCCGGCACTGCAGCGCGTGGCCGTTCAACGGGATCTCGGCCTGGGGCGGCACGCCGGTCGGGAGCCTGCCGGCGCCGTCGCCCTGGGCGGCTGCCTGGCCTTCCCGCACGCCGATGTGGCCGCCTTCGGTGATGCGGATCTGGGCCTTGACGATGTCCACCCCGGTGACCATCTCGGTCACGGTGTGCTCGACCTGGATGCGCGGGTTGACCTCGATGAAATAGCAGCGGCCGTCGTCGGCGTCCATCAGGAACTCGACCGTGCCGGCGTGGGTGTAGCCCACCGAGCGCATCAGGCGCAGCGCGCTGTCGCACAGCGCGGCGCGGCCGGCGGCGTCCAGGTAGGGCGCGGGCGCGCGCTCGACCACCTTCTGGTTGCGCCGCTGCACGGTGCAGTCGCGCTCGTGCAGGTGCACGAGGTTGCCGTGGCGGTCGCCCAGGACTTGCACCTCGACATGGCGCGCGCGGCGGATCAGCTTCTCGAAATAAACCTCGTCGTTGCCGAAGGCGGCCAGGGCCTCGCGGCGCGAGGCTTCCAGCGACTGCGCCAGCCCCGCCTCGCTCTCGATGACCCGCATGCCGCGCCCGCCACCGCCCCAGCTGGCCTTGAGCATCACCGGGTAGCCGATGCCGGCGGCCAAACGCGCGCACTCGGCCAGGTCGCGCGGCAAAGGCGGCGTGGCCGGCATCACCGCGACGCCCGCCGCCACCGCGGCATGGCGCGCCGCCACCTTGTTGCCCAGGGTGCGCATCACTTCGGCCGTCGGTCCGACCCAGAGGATGCCCGCCGCCGCGACGGCGTCGGCGAACTCCGGGTTCTCCGACAGGAAGCCGTAGCCGGGATGGATGGCGTCGACCCCGGCCTGGCGCGCCACGCGCAGGATGTCGTCGGCGTCGAGGTAGGCCTCCAGCGGCTTCTTGCCCTCGCCCACCAGGTAGCTCTCGTCGGCCTTGAAGCGGTGCAGGGCCTGGCGGTCCTGCTGGGAATAGATGCCCACGGTGCGGATGCGCATTTCCGAGGCGGCCCGCATGACGCGGATGGCGATTTCCGAACGGTTGGCGATCAGGAGGGAGCGGATGGGGCGATGACTCATGGAACAGCTTCCGACACGTTATGCAAAACGAGCATCTTAGGATGAACTTTGCGCATAACAAGCCCGGCGGGCTTGTGAGTTACCCCTGCGTAATCCCACGCAGCACCGGTGCCCGGCGGGGGGCCCCACCTACAATTCGCCCCTCCTCCCGTGACCTTTCGCCCCGCTCGCGCCACCACCATGACCGAACTCGCCAAATCGTTTGAACCCGCCGCCATCGAGGCCCATTGGGGTCCGCTGTGGGAGGCCAGCGCCGTGTACGAGCCCAGCCTGGACGCCGCCAAACCGTCCTTCTGCATCCAGCTGCCGCCGCCCAACGTCACCGGCACGCTGCACATGGGCCACGCGTTCAACCAGACCATCATGGATTCGCTGACGCGCTACCACCGCATGCTCGGCCACAACACGCTGTGGGTGCCGGGCACCGACCACGCCGGCATCGCCACGCAGATCGTC
>CBIHOD010000135.1:0-5239 GCA_966211815.1 uncultured Burkholderiales bacterium | reverse complement strand
CGGCGACGCCGGCGGAGGCGGTGGGGTACCGCCGGGGGGTTGGGGCGGTTGCGGCGGCTTGGTCGGCGGCGGCGTCACGGCCGTGTCCACCGTGCCCGCCGCGGAGTCCGCGGATGTCGAAGTGGGCGGCGGTGGCGGGGGAACGGAGGTGGACGTGGGCGTGATCGCTCCAGGCGCGGGCGAGGCACCGTCCTCGGCGACGGCCACGGTGGTCGACGTCGGCGCGGGCGCCGGCGTGGCTGCGGCGGTGGGCGAGCCCGCAGCGGCGGCCGGGCCGGACGCGGGCGCCTCGCCGCCGCCGCATGACGCCAGCGGCACCGCGCCGAAAGCGGCGAAAGCCTGCAGCAGCGAGCGGCGTTGCAACCCGCCGGGCTGAACCTGCGGGCCGGCCGGCGCCGACGGTTCGACGTCCGGCGACGAGCCGGGGGCGGCCCGGTTCGGCCGGGAAGGGTTATTGCGTTTCATGGGCAGCGACTCTTTCTTGGTTGTATGGACGTCCCGCGCGGGGAGCGTCTGGTACAACGCCGCGCACCGGCCATCGCGGGCCGGCCGCCGTCGCCTGCTGCCGTCTTCTCCCTCCCTGGTGGCGGGCTCTGAAAAACTCAGGCCTTGCGCCACTTTCGATACCCGGTCTGCGCCGGGCTGGGTCCGAGGTCCGCGCAGCCATTGCTGCAACGAAACCTCACCCACGGAAAGGATATAAGCCGGCTTGTCACTTGTAGCGCGCCGAGTGGAAACAGTCGGTTAAATCGTTACGCAAGCGTTTCGCCCGGCGCGACGGATGGCCGGCTGCCCGCTCGTGATGCGCGCGCTAGGCGGCAGCGTCCTCTGCCGGAGCGGGCCCTTGGTCCAGGTTCGCGAAACTGGCGTTGCCCAGGCCGGTGCCGATGGTCAGCACCGCCCAGCGGCGCACGTCGCGGGTGAACGGCAACTCGCTCAGGCCTTGCACGACCGCGTCGTTGTGCATCAGCACCAAGGTGTCGTCGCCGCCGACCGAGGGCAGGTTCTCGGCGATGCGCCGCGGCAGGTGGAAGCTGGCGCGCTCCCAATCGCCGGGCAGGTTCTGGGCGCCCCTCGAAATGGAACCATCGCTTTGAATCACGCCGGGGCAACCGACGCCGATGAAAGGCAGCAGCCCGATCCCGTGGGTGTCGGCATGTCCGATCAACCGGCGCAGCATGGCAACGATGCCTTCGACCAGGTCGTCCTGCGGCGCCCCGGTGTCGGCGTGCCGCCATTTTTCGCGCCGGACGATGCGGGCGTCGAGGAGCCCGCGGGCCCCCTCGCCCGCCGCGCCGGGTTGGACCGGCTCGACGATGCCGCAGCGGACATTGGTCCCGCCGATGTCCACCGCCAGGAAGGCGCGCCGCGGCGCGGCGCCGGGGTGCAGCTGGCACCAGCCCGCCAGGCCGCCGTCGTCGGCCTGGTGGCGCAGCGCGCGCAATTCGACGCCCAGGCCTTCGTCCGCCAGGCGCTGCTGGGTGCGCCGTATCGCCAAGCGGCCGACCGGGCTTTCCTTGAAACCGCCGCCGATGACGATGCGCTCGACGCCCGCCCAGCGGGGATGCCGCATGAAGCGTCCGATGACATAGGCGAGGCGGGCGGAAAATTCATCGACCGCCAGCGCCGTAGCCCGCATCGACGCCGCTTCGCCGCCCTCGTCGGCCGCGGCCGCGATCCGCTTCAACTCGTCCAGGCCGAGCGCCTCGGCGTCCTGCGGGCCGAAGGGTTGCGGCCCCGCCCGGTCCAACGCCTCCCGCCAGTCCTTCAAGACCTGCCGGAAAGCGGTCTCGCTGGCCTGGTCGCCCACCAGGCCCTGGGAATCTTCCAGCGCGAGGCTGTAGCTGTCGATCGCCACCAGCGGTGTCGCACAGGCGCCATGGTTCGGCGTGCCGGGCGGGCGGGTTGCGTCGGGGGAAGAGGCGTCCTGGGCCATGGCGTGGGAAGAAGGATGCAGAGGGAAAATCCAATGTACCGGTGCGCATGCACGGCCGCACTTCCGCAGAGCCGACTTCCTTGTAGGCGGACGCCGCTTCGTGGTCCGAAAGCGGCTGCGCCCGCTGCGTGGGCCTAGACCGCGTCAGCGGTTGCCGGTGTCGAACGCTTCGCTCAACTTCTTCTGGTCGAGGTGGCGTTCGAACATCGATGCGGTCGCGACATCGGGGTTGGACATCAATTCCTGCCTCGCCAGACGGCCAGGGTTTCGAGGGCCGACTGGATCGCCACCGGGCCACCCTGCTTGTACTCAACCGCCGGCAAACCGGCACAGGGCTTGCGCGAACCGCTCGTGCGCGGCGTCGCGGTCTGAAACGCCGGATCCCTCGGCATAGGTGACACGGACCTTGACGAAATTCCCGTTGCGGATCGCCAGGTAGAGGTGCGAGCTGTAGACGTCGCTGGCAGACAAGACCCGGACGTCTTTGTACGACCTCGACACGTCGCCTTCGGCCTTGCCCACCTCGTCCCGTGCCTCGCGCGAGCCGATGCCGTCGGGGAGGTCGGCCGACTGGAGGTCATACACGTACACGGTGGCTTTGACACCGGGGTGGTTGTAAGGCAGTCCGATGCCCAGGCCGGGGTCCTTGCTTTCGAAATCGATGGGCTCGCCCCGGACGAAGCCGCCCAGTTCGGCGGGGAACAGCGCCGCCATGCCGCGGGTGTCCCCGGCGCCGGCCGAGGCGCAGAACAAGGCGATGGACGACAAGGCGAACGCGCGGAAGATGTTCATGGGCTGTTGTCGCTGGGTGTCGGGGGATGGCCGATTTTCATCGCGGGCGGCCATCGGCCGTGGCGGGGCAGCGCGATCACCGGGGCCATGGCGGCGGCCGAAGGCGAGCTGTCACGACACGGCGCGGAAAGGCCGCTGCACCCGCCTCCATTGCCGGTCCCACCAGAATCAGGCGGGGATCGCGTCCAGGTCAGGCTCGACGAATTGAATGCGCGCCTGCTCGGAGAACAAAGCACCGCGAGAGTAATGGGTCAGCATCACGCGGCTGTCGAGCAGGACGGCACTCTTCGCGATGAACCCGCCGAAAGACCGGCTCGGCGAGCGGCCCATGAAATGGCGCACCGCCAGCACCCATGCGCGGGTGAGCGTTTCGTGGAACTTCCCGGGCGGCAGGCCGTGGGCCCGCAGGAAGGCGATGAGCGCGGCGCGCATCTTGGCCTGGGCATCTTCCAGGCCGCCTTGCGCGAGGTAGACGTAGGCCAGCCGCAGGTGGGCCTCGTGGTCGAAAGCCGCCGGGGCGATGGCGCATGACTCGAAGGCCCGCTGGAAGTCCAGGTCGGCTTGGGAGATCGCGTGGTCGTGGGGCATGGTGCTTCCTTGCTTGGTTGGCGGCGAGGGGCCACCGACGGTCCGTCGCCCGGGCCGGGCGGCCGCCGATCCCGGCCGTGGATTCTGCACCCGCCGCGGCGGGCGGCTTCGCGCATGGGCCGTGGCAGGCACTCACAACCTGTTGCGCCCCCCCGCGCTATGCCGGCGCCCGTACGTAATTCCGCGGATCGCCGCGCCGGGATGCCCACCTATCGTGGGGCGTTCCAAGGGTTCAGGAGGGCTTGCATGCAAACAGGTTTCCCCAGCGCGACCGCTTACTTGTCGGCCTTGTTGCGGGCCCGGCACCAGTTGCTGGATGGCGGCCGTGTCTTCCCCGATCCCCTCGCGCTGCGCATCATCGGGCGGCAAGCGGCGCAAGCGATCGAGGCTTCGCCGCGGCGGGGCGAAAGCCGGGTCTCGCGCGCCCTGCGCGGGCCACTGGCGGCGCGCAGCCGCATCGCGGAGGACGCGGTCGTCTCCGCCGCCTCGCTGGGCACCCGGCAGTACGTCGTGCTCGGCGCCGGCCTGGACACCTTCGCCTACCGCGACCCGCACGCCGGCAGCGGCCAATTGCGCGTCTTCGAGGTCGACCACCCCGGCACGCAGGACTGGAAGCGGCGGCTGTTGCTCGACAACGGCATCGCCGTGCCGGCCTCGGTGGCCTTCGTCCCGGTGGATTTCAACCACGGCGACCTGTTCGAGAAACTCCGCCGGGCGGGCTTCGACACCGGGCTGCCGACGGTTTATTCCTGGCTGGGCGTGACGGTCTACCTGGAGCGGTCGCAGGTGATGGCCACCTTGAAGGCCATCCGCGAATGCAGCGCCGCGGGCAGCGTGCTGGTGTTCGACTATGTGAGCCGGCCCGGTCGCTGGAACCTGCTGGGCCGGTTGGCGATGCCGCTGCTGTCCAGGCGGTTCGAGCGCCTGGGCGAACCATGGCGCAGCTTCTTCGACGGGCGGGAGATGGCCCAGGCGCTGCGGGAGATGGGCTACGGCCGGGTGGAGGACACCCGGCCGAAGGAGATCGCGGAGCGGTTGTTCGCCGCCGGGGGCGTGGCTTTGGGCCACCGCCGGATGGGCCGGGATTTCGGCGGCGTGATCAAAGCCTGGGTCTAGGGCTGGTTCGCACTGGGAAGTCAGCCCGCGGCCCCGCCGCGGCGCGCGATCGCCTTGAGGTATGGGCTTGGACGACGCCGAAGGAAATCGAAGGTGGCGTGTGCAAGGTCATGGCGCGGGAACGTGGACGGTCGGTGCGCCGGGCGGGATGGGCGCTTCGGGCAAATCGAGCTTGAACGTGATGGGCAGCAGCGCCTGTTGGTCGACCGCTTTGCCGGTGCGCGTTCTGGCGGGCGAAAACCGCGCGCCCTCCACGGATTTGAGCGCGGCCGCGTCCAGCCGAGGGAAGCCTGAACCGACGGCGACCCGCGCGCTGCCCGCCGTCCCATCCTTGAGCACGACGACAAGGATGACGCACCGGCCCTCTTCCCCCAACCGGCGGGATGCCGCCGGATACACCGGCATGGGGGCTCGAAGGTAAGCGGGCTGGGAGACGACGGGATCGTCCGCCGGCGGGCTGGCGCAGCCTGCCAGCAGGGCCCACATCAGCAGGAACGACAGCGGCCAGTGGATGGCCCTGGGGAATGTGCGCATGGCGTATCGGCGGCGGGGACAGGAACGGGGACGGCACTTTACTTCGCCGCCAGGCCGTGACGGCGGAACCTATCATCGCAGCCCACCTTCGGAAAGGAGCGTCTCATGTCGCATGACGTCGCGATCATCGGCGGCGGGCCCGCGGGCCTGATGGCGGGCCTGCTGTTCGCGCGCGCCGGCCTCAAGACGGTGGTGCCTAGGAGACTGTCGGGCTTTGGGACGTGCCCACGCCGGGGAGATAGCAGGGGCCAGGGTAGGCGCCGGCGAGGCGTG
>CBIHOD010000134.1:0-5427 GCA_966211815.1 uncultured Burkholderiales bacterium | reverse complement strand
AGCCGTAGCGCAGCACGACGTTGGCGAACACCAGCAGGGCCATCGCCCCCAGGCAGGCCGCCATCAGCAGTTCGCCGGCGCGCTGCCACGGCGGCGCGCTCTGAATTTCTTCCTCTTGGATCGGAGCGCTCACAGCCCAGCCTCCTGGAGTTCGGCACGCGTGGGCAGGCCTTCCGCGTCGCCGATCACTTGCACGGCGCGCGCGCCGATCCAGGCGCCGCGGTGCGCCGCGGCGGCCAGGCCCCGGCCTTCCAGCAGCGCGCTCACCACGCCGACCGCGAAACCGTCGCCGGCGCCCACCGTGTCCACCACCCGGGCCACCGGCACGCTCGGCACATGCCCTCGGCCTTCCTCGCCGTCGTAATAGGCGCCGTCGGCGCCGAGTTTCACGACCACCGCCTTCGCGCCGCGCGCGCGGTAGAACCGGGCGATGCCCTCGGGGGTGGCGGCGCCGGTCAGGAAGCGGCCTTCCTCCAGGCCAGGCAACACCCAATCGGACCGTTCGGCCAGGCTGTTGACGGCTTCCCGCATGCGCCCGGGCGAAGCCCAAAGTGCGGGTCGCAGGTTGGGGTCGAAGGAAACGGTCCGTCCCGCTCCGCGCATCAGAGCGATGCTGCGGACCGCGGCGGCCAGGCAGTCGTCAGACAGCGCGGGGAAGACGCCCGTCGCATGCAAGTGCCTTGCCGAAGCCAGCCATGGCTCGTCGATGTCGCCGGGGCCGAAAAAGCTGGCGGCCGAGCCCTTGCGGTGGTATTCGACCGCCGGGTCGCCGCCGTCGGCCGTGCGCCCTTTGAACATGAACCCGGTGCGGTGCGCCGGGTCGCACGCCACGCGGGAGCAGTCGACGCCTTCGCCGCGCATCGCGGCCAGCAGGTGGCGGCCCATCGAGTCGGCGCCGAGCCGGCTGGCCCAGCCGGCTTTCAGGCCCAGGCGCGACAAGCCGATCGCCACATTGGTCTCCGCGCCCGCGGTGCGCTTGGTGAAGGATTCGGCGTGTTCCAGCGGCCCGGGCCTGTCGGCCACGAGCAGCAGCATGGCTTCGCCGAAGGTGGCGACGTCCAGGCTCATGGCGCGCCTCCATTTGCTTGGCGGGTCGCCTGGATTTCTCGGGGCGCCGGTGCGGGCATGCCGGTGGCCGCCGCGGGCCTCGGCCCGTGGTTGGGATGTCTCATGGGAACCTTTGTGCGGTGGGTGAGGGGGCGGTCACCAGGCGTTGACCCAGTGCTTGGGCGGCTGGCCCGACAGCATCCGCACCGCCTCCTGCGCGGCTTTGCGCTGCAGCTCGCGCATCGCCTCTTCGCTGTACCAGCCGATGTGGTCGGACACCACGACATTGCGCAGGCCGAACAGGGGGTGGCGGGTGTCGGGCGGCTCGGCTTCGAAGACGTCGAGCCCGGCGCCCAGGATGCGGCCGTCGCGCAGGGCGTCGTGCAGCGCGTCCAGGTCGACCAGGCCGCCGCGCGCGGTGTTGACCAGGATCGCATTGGGCTTCATCAGCGCCAGGCGTTGCGCGTTGACGAGGTGGCGCGTCTGCGGGGTCAGGGGCGCGTGGAGCGAGATCACGTCCGATTCGGCGCAGACTTGATCGATGCCGGCCGCCGTGACCGAATCCGGCAGGTCGGCCGCCGGGTCGTGCGCCAGCACGCGGAGGAAGCCGAAGCCCGCCAGCTTCTCGTGGACCTGGCGCGCGATGCGACCGTAGCCGATGAGGCCCAGCGTGCGCCCGCGCAGCCGGTACATGGGATGGGCGGGCGCCGAACTCCAACGGCCCGACCGCACTTCGCCGTCGCGGCGCAGCACCTGGCGGGCGACGGCGAGCAGCAGGGCGGCCGCGTGGGTGCTGACTTCCTCGATGCCGTAGTCGGGAACATTGGCCACCGCGATGCCGCGCTGGCGGGCGGCGTCGAGGTCGATGTTGTCCAGGCCGATGCCGTAGCGCACCACGCCTTTGCAGCGGTCCATCGCGTCGATGACGGCGCGCGACACCGGCGACTCCCTCACCAACACGATGTCGGCGCCCCGGACGGCCTGGACCGCCTTGCCTTCGCTGCCGGCGCAGGGCCGCAGTTCGAAGCGCGCGCCGGCGGATGCCAGCAGCTCGCTTTCCTGGTCGTAGGAGGTGTATCCGTCGTCGATCGCGACGACCCATGCTTGCGAGATGTCCATGAACAAAAGTCGAAATGTCAGTCGATGCATCGTATCTGATATATCAGATATCGCATCAGAAATAACCCGAATAGAATTTCGGGATGACAGCCAAACCCCGGTCCCTGCGCTTAGAGCGCCCGCAGCTTTTGACGGACTTGGCGATCGAGCGGATCCGCGACGCCATCGTCCAAGGCGACTTCAAATTGGGCGAACTCGTGTCCGAGGCCCAGATCGCGCAACGCCTGGGGACGAGCAAGACCCCCGTCCGGGAGGCCCTGGTGCGCTTGAAGATGGAGGGGCTGGTGGACGTGCATCCGCAGCGAGGCACCGAAGTCTTCACGCTCAGCGACACCCAGGTGGGGCAGCTGTGCCGCTTCAGGACCATGATCGAATCCGCCGCGCTGCGCGAAGCCGCCGCGTCGCAGAGGTCGCGGCTGCTGAAAGAACTCGAACGCCTGTTGCGGCAGTTCGCCGTGGCCGAGGAGGCCGGCGACTTGTCGGCGCTGGCGCGCATCGACATGGACTTCCACTACCAATTCCTCGCCTGCTGCGAGAACGTCTACCTGCGCGCGGCCTACGAGCGCATCCGCTACCAGCTGCTGGCGCTGCGCTACCGCTCGCCCATCGACCGCTCGGTGCACAACCACCGCGTGCTGTACGACGCCATCGCAGCCGGCGACATCGACGGCGCATGCCGCCTGTTGGAGGTGCACGTGGGCAACACCGAGCAGCGCTACTGCGAAGCCTGCCGCGTGGCCTGAGCCCCGGCCTGTGGCGGCGCGACCGCACCGCGAACCCCGACGCACCGAGACCTACGACCATGGGCTGGCCCGGCCAACTGACACTCAACTACCGCGGCGAACCCGCCGCCGACGGCGGCCCGCGCACCGTCCTGCACGACCGCCACCACGGCCCCCTGCGCGTGCTGCAGAGCCTCTATCCGGAAGGACGGTCGGTCTGCCACAACGTGCTGGTCCACCCGCCGGGCGGAATCGTCGGCGGCGACGACCTGGCGGTGCGGGCCCACTTGCAGCCCGGCAGCCACGCCTTGGTCACCACGCCGGGCGCGACGCGCTTCTACCGCACGGGCGGGGAGCCTGCGCGGCAGTCGGTCGACGCGCGCCTGGAAGCGGGCTCGCGGCTGGAGTGGCTGCCGCTGGAAACCATCGTCCACAGCGGCGCGCTGGCCGAGAACCGCATGCGCTTCGACCTCGCGCCCGGCGCCGAGATGCTGGGCTGGGACTTGCTCGCCCTGGGCCTGCCCGCCTCCGGCCAGGCCTTCGAGCTGGGCCACATGCGCCAGGAGATCGAAGTGCCCGGCCTCTGGCTGGAGCGTGCCCACGTGGCCGCCGGCGACGGGCTGCTGCTGCGCAGCCCGCTCGGCTGGGACGGCCAGGGCGTGCTGGCCACGTTGTGGTTCGCCTGCGGCCAGGCGCAGGCTTCGGGCAGGCTGGAAGCGCTGCTCGACACGGCCCGCGGCATCGTCCAGGCGCACGCCGCCTTGGCGCCGCGCGCCGGCTGCACCCGGCTGGCCGACCAGGGCGCGGTGCTGCGCGTGCTGGCGCCGCGCGTCGAGCCGGCGATGGACTTGCTGCGCCAGGTGTGGGCCGCGTGGCGGCCCGCGGCCTGGGGCTTGCGCGCCAACGCCCCCCGGGTCTGGAAGCTTTGACGGGCCGCCGCGTTCGTCCGCGGTTGCGCCCTTGACCGGTTGATCGAAGCCGTGACCGTCGGCTAAGATCCCCCGGCTGCCGCAACGGCGGCGACGTCGCTCGGACGGTTCCGGGCGCTTACGTGAAAGCCAATTCC
This sequence comes from uncultured Burkholderiales bacterium, assembly GCA_966211815.1. GTDB lineage: Bacteria > Pseudomonadota > Gammaproteobacteria > Burkholderiales > Burkholderiaceae_C > JANPCX01. The sequence goes on along the minus strand of CBIHOD010000134.1, from coordinate 1,473 downwards.
AATGTCCTCTCCGGGCCAGCGCCGCTTCGCGCGCATCGACCGCCTTCCCCCTTACGTCTTCAACATCACCGCCGAGCTGCGGGCCGCCGCGCGCCGCCGCGGCGAAGACATCATCGACATGAGCATGGGCAACCCCGACGGGGCCACGCCGCCGCACATCGTCGCCAAGCTCACGGAAGCCGCCCAGCGGCCCGACACCCACGGCTACTCGGCCAGCAAGGGCATCCCCCGGCTGCGCCGCGCGATCTCGCATTGGTACCGCGACCGCTACCAGGTCGAGATCGACGCCGACAAGGAAGCCATCGTCACCATCGGCTCCAAGGAGGGCCTGGCCCACCTGATGCTCGCCACGCTCGACCGCGGCGACACCGTGCTGGTGCCCGACCCGAGCTACCCGATCCACATCTACGGCGCGGTGATCGCGGGGGCGGACATCCGCAGCGTGCCTTTGTCTTTTGAAAACGCGGTGCCCGGCGTCGACTTCTTCGCCGAGCTGGAGCGCACCATCCGCGGCAGCTACCCCAAGCCCAAGATGATGGTGCTGGGCTTCCCGAGCAACCCGACCGCCCAGTGCGTCGAGCTGGATTTCTTCGAGCGCGTGGTCGCGCTGGCGCGCAAGCACGACATCTTCGTGGTGCACGACCTGGCCTACGCCGACATCGTCTTCGACGGCTGGAAGGCGCCGAGCATCATGCAGGTGCCCGGCGCCAAGGACATCGCGGTGGAGTTCTTCACGCTGTCCAAGAGCTACAACATGGCTGGCTGGCGTGTCGGCTTCATGGTGGGCAACAAAGACCTGGTGGCCGCGCTGGCGCGCATCAAGAGCTACCACGACTACGGCACGTTCACCCCGCTGCAGGTGGCGGCCATCGCCGCCCTCGAAGGCGACCAGCAGTGCGTGCGGGACATCGCCGCCACCTACCAGAAGCGGCGCGACGTGCTCTACAAGGGGCTGACCGAGGCCGGCTGGCAAGTGGAGCTGCCCAAGGCGTCGATGTACATCTGGGCGCGCATCCCCGAGCACTACCGGGCGCTCGGCTCGCTCGAATTCGCCAAGCAGCTGCTGGCCCGCGCCAAGGTGTCGGTGTCGCCCGGCATCGGCTTCGGCGACCACGGCGACGACCATGTGCGTTTCGCGCTGATCGAGAACGAGAACCGCATCCGCCAGGCGGTGCGCGGCATCAAGGCGATGTTCCGGGAGGACGGGCTGGCGCCGGCGTAGGCTTCCAGGGGGTGAACGGCGTGGGAAACGGGCCATAAGATGACGAGGGCCCTTCGACAGGCTCAGGGTGAACGGTGGGCGGCGCCGCAGATCCCACCCATTCGGGCTGAGCTTGTCGAAGCCCTTTGCGCGGACACCCCATCCTTCAAGTGACCAAGATGACGAGGGCCCTTCGACAGGCTCAGGGTGAACGGTGGGGCGGCGCCGCAGATCCCACCCATTCGGGCTGAGCTTGTCGAAGCCCTTTGCGC
>CBIHOD010000133.1:0-5582 GCA_966211815.1 uncultured Burkholderiales bacterium | reverse complement strand
GATGGTGGCGCGCTTGTGGTCCTGCAGCGCGCCGGCCACGATCTCGCTGGCGGAGGCCGAGCCTTCGTTGATCAGCACCACCAGCGGCACCGACTTGACGGCCGCCGGCAGGCGCTTGAGGGCGTCGCCCTGGCCGCGGCGCTGGTAGAACTCGGGCGAGGCCTTGAACACCGCCTTGGAGTCGGGGACCTGGCCGTTGGTCGAGACCACCACCACGTCGCTGGGCAGGAAGGCGGCCGAGATCGCGACCGATGCCTCCAGCAGGCCGCCCGGGTCGTTGCGCAGGTCGAGCACCAGGCCCTTGAGCTGGGGTTCCTGCTTGTAGATCTCTTCCAGCTTGCGCGCGAAGTCTTCCACCGTGCGGTCCTGGAACTGGCTCACCCGCAGCCAGGCGTAGCCGGGCTCGACGACTTTGGAGCGCACGCTCTGCACGCGGATCTCCTCGCGCGTGATGGTGACGGGGAAGGTGCGGCTGTCGGCCTTGCGGAAGACGGTCAGCAGCACCTTGGTGTTGGGCTCGCCGCGCATGCGCTTGACGGCCTGGTCCATCGTCAGGCCCTTGACGAAGGTGTCGTCGATCTTGGTGATCAGGTCGCCCGACTTGATGCCGGCGCGGAAAGCCGGCGACCCCTCGATCGGGGAGACGACCTTGACCAGCCCGTCCTCCATGCCGATCTCGATGCCCACCCCGACGAATCGGCCGGTGGTGCCCTCGCGAAATTCCTTGAAGCTCTTCTTGTCGAAATACTGGCTGTGGGGGTCCAGGCCCGCCACCATGCCGCCGATGGCGTCGGAGATGAGCTTCTTCTCGTCGACAGGCTCGACGTAGTCGCTCTTGACCATTCCGAAGACGGCGGCGAGCTGCTGCAGCTCTTCGATGGGGAGGTCCGCCATGACGCCGCGCGCCGTGGCGTTCAGCTGCATGGTGGTCAAAGCCCCCGCCACCGCGCCGAGCGCGATCCAACCCGTAACCTTCAGTTTTGCACCCATACAACCTCTAGCCTTTGCGATCTGGAAATGACCTGGAATGTGACAAGCGCGTCCATGGGCGCACAGATTTTTCAGTATATGCCCCGATTATTCAGCGCAGGCCCGGGCTTTGAGCGCCGGATCAAGCAAGAAGTTCACCCGATATTCGTGCGTTAAGCGCTTGTTCCGGCGTCGTTTTCGCGGGGGAAAGTCACGACATGGTCGACCTCGGCGCGGATGCCGATCCACTCGCCCACCTGGTGGTCGTGGTGGGAGGGGACGTGGGCCTGCACCCGCTCGCCCGTGGCCAGGCGCAGGGTGTAGAGGAATTCGGAGCCGCGGAAGGCCTTGCGCTCGATGCAGGCCTGCACCGGGGACGCGTCGTCGTGCACGATGTCGTCGGCGCGCAGCAGCACGTCGCACAAGCCGCCTTCATAGCTCGCGGCCAGCAGGCATTCGGCCTCGTCCTCCAGCTCGCCCAGGGCCGTCTTCACGACCGTGCGGGTCTCGGCGGGGCCCGGGCGGGCCACGATCTGGCCGGGCGCGAACACGCCGTGGCCGATGAAGCCGGCCACGAAGCGCGAGACAGGCCGGTGGTAGAGGGTGTAGGCGTCGTCCCATTGCTCGAGGCGCCCCTGGTGCATGACGCCGATCACGTCGCCCAGCGCGAAGGCTTCGAGCTGGTCGTGGGTGACGAACAGGGCGGTGGTGCGGGCGGCCTTGAGGATGCCGCGCAGCTCCTGCGCCAGGCGCTCGCGCAGGTCGACGTCCAGGCTGGAGAAGGGTTCGTCCAGCAGCAGCAGGCGGGGCTGGGGCGCCAGCGCCCGGGCCAGGGCGACGCGTTGCTGCTGGCCGCCGGACAGCTGGTGCGGCGCCCGCGAGGCCGCGTGCGCCAGCCCGACGAGGTCGAGCATTTCCCGCATGCGCGCCTTGCGCGCGGCGCGGTCGAGGTGGCGGAGGCCGAAGGCGATGTTGTCGGCCACGCTCAAGTGGGGGAAAAGCGCGTAGTCCTGGAACACCATGCCGATGTGGCGGTCTTCCGGAGGGACATGCACGGCCGGCGCGCCCGGCGCCGCCGCCCGGCACAGCAGGCGGCCGTCCATGTGGATCGCGCCGTCGTGCAGCGGCTGCAGCCCCGCCACCGCCCGCAGCAGCGAGGTCTTGCCGCAGCCCGAGGGTCCGATCAGCACACCGATCTGGCCGGCCGAAAGCCCCAGGCCGACCGCATCGACCGCCGCTTTGCCGGCGTTCGACGGGCCGGGATAACGCAGCGTGACGCGGTCCAATTGCAGAAACATCCAGCAATGATAAAGGTTTAGGCGAAAATGCGGATCGTTCGCATTCGCATGCGGAAGGTCGCGCGAGCTTCGCCGGCCCGGCCCTCGACCTCCCCGCCCCGCCCGCTTCCCCCTTCCGCGCGCCCTCCCGCGCCAACCCGATGCAGCGTCTGACCACCCTTCTTTGCGGCCTGCTGGCCATTCCCGCGCTGGGCGTTCTCGGATCCTGGCTGGCCCTGGATGCCGGCAGCCTGGCGACGCTGCAGCACCAGGCTTCCACGGTGCTGCCCGGCTACGCGCGCAATTCGCTTTTGCTGAGCGCGGCGGTCGCGGTGGGCGTGGCAGTGCTCGGCGCCGGCGCGGCGGCGCTGGTGTGCCTCTTCGAATTCCCAGGGCGGCGGCTGTTCGAATGGGCGCTGCTTCTGCCCCTGGCCATGCCGGCCTATGTGCTGGCCTACGCCGCCACGGATTTCCTGCAGTACAGCGGCCCGCTGCAAGTGGGCCTGCGCGAACTCACTGGCGCCCGCGGCGCCCTCTGGCCCGACGTGCGCAGCCTGTGGGGCGCGGCGGCGATGTTCATCCTTTGCCTCTACCCCTACGTCTACCTGCTGACGCGCGCAGCGTTGAGCGAACGCGGCGTCGCGCTGATGGAGGCGGCGCGGCTGCTCGGCGCGGGCACCTGGCGCCGCGTGCGGGAGGTCGCCCTGCCGCTGGCCCGGCCCGCCATCATGGCGGGCGTGGCGCTGGCGCTGATGGAGACCCTGGCCGACTACGGCGTGGGCTCTTATTTCGGCCTGCAGACCTTCACCACCGGCATCTACAAGGCCTGGCTGGTGATGAACGACGGCGACGCCGCGGCGCAGCTGGCGTCTGTGCTGCTGGCCGTGGTGTCCTTACTGCTCTGGCTGGAGCACCGCGCGCAGCGCCGCATGCGTTTTGCCACCCAGCGCGGCCAGGCGGCAGCGGGCCAAGGCAGCAGTGTCGACGCGCGCCCGCTGGTGCTGCGCGGCGGCGGCGCCCTCTTCGCCGTCTGCCTTTGCGCGCTGCCGGTGCTGCTGGGCTTCGTGCTGCCGGTGCTGGTGCTGCTGCGCCTGCTGCTGCAGGAAGCCCGGAACTCGGAATTCGGCCTGCCCCTGGCCAGGTTCTCGCAATGGGCGTGGACCAGCTTCTCGCTCGCGGGCGCAGCGGCGCTGATGGCCGTGGCCCTGGCGCTGTGCCTGTCGTTCGCGATGCGCGCCCAGGGGACGGCCGGGCGCGCCTGGTCGCCCGGCTGGCCGCTGCGCGCCTCCGCCCGGGTGGTCGGCCTGGGCTATGCGATACCGGGCGCGGTGATCGCCGTGGGCATCCTCTGGCCCGTCGGCTGGCTGCAGGCGCGGTGGCCGGGGCTGGGCGCCTCGACCCTGGTCACCGGCACGCTGTTCGGCGTGATGTACGCCTACCTGGTGAGGTTCGCCTCCGTGGCGCAGCAGTCGGTCGACGCCGGCTACGCCCGGCTCAGCCCGTCGCTCGACGAGAGCGCGCGCATGCTCGGCAGCTCCAGGGCGCGCATCTTCTGGTCGGTGCACGCGCCCTTGCTCCGGCGCGCCGGCCTTTCGGCGTTGCTGCTGGTCTTCGTCGACGTGATGAAGGAGCTGCCGGCGACGCTGGTGCTGCGGCCCTTCAACAGCGACACGCTGGCGGTGATGGCTTACCAGCTGGCACGCGACGAACGCCTGGCGGAGGCCGCGCTGCCGTCGCTGGCCATCGTGGCGGTGGGGCTGCTGCCCGTGATCCTGCTGTCGCGATCGCTGCGCGCGTCGTGAACGGGGCCGGCGGCCGCGCGCGGTCGCCGGCCCGCGTCTTCAGCGCACGCAGACGCCGCTGGTCGCGGCGGTGCCGGTCAACGTCGCGTTGTTGGCCACGGTGCTGTTCGGCGCCACCACGCGCACGGCGGTGCTGCTGGGGTGCGGCGTCGGGAAGCAGGCGGTGTTGTTGCGCACCACGGCATTTCCGTCTGGTACATCACCGCCTTGGTACTCGTTGTGGCCGACGTTGATGCCGGTCTGGAAGGTGGCGTGCTGGTTGATCACCACATTGCCTTCGATCACGATGCCCGGCGCCGACTGCACGGCCATGCCGGTGTTGCCCGCGTTGATCAGCTTGTTGTTGCGCACCACGAAGTTCCGGAACCACTCGGCGCTGGTGTAGCCCTGGGTGATCGACATCTGCCAGCAACCCTCGGCGGCGGCATCCTGCTCGATGCGGTTGCCTTCGATCAGCACGCCGTCCATCTGGCCGTGGAAAGTCATGTTGCCGCCCTGGCACACGCCGTTGACCACCGAGTTGCGGATGTAGCGGTTGTTGCGCAGCGTGACATTGGTGCCGCTCAGGCCCTCCGAGCCCGAGAGGTAGGTGCCGTGGTTGAAGCCGCTGCCGCTGAAGTTGTTGGCCTCGATGCGGTTGTTCTCGATCACCGTGTCGGAAAAGCTGCCCAGGATGCCCATGCTGCCATTGCGCACGATGGCGCTGTTGCGGATCTGCACGTTCCTCACACCGTGCGGGGCGCGCGCCTGCGAATGGATCGCGATCTCGAAGCCGGTGACCTCGACATTGTCGATCACCACGTCGCGCACATTGCCGTTCAGCCAGAAGCCCCAGGCGGAGTTGCCGGAGCCGTTCAGGCGCAGGTTGCGGAACACGTAGCCGCCGTCGTTGGAAGTGTTGTTGTAGCGGCCGCCGAGCTCGAACGGCGCGATGGCGTTGTTGCTCGTGGTCAGCAGCGGCGCCGCGCCGGTGCCGTAGGCGTCGAACCGCAGCGGCGCGGCCGCGGTGGTGTTCATGTTTTCGAGCGTCATGACGCCCACCGACCAGGCGCCGCCGCGGTTGAACAGCAGCGATGTGCCCGCCGGCAACGCGTTGAGGTTGATGCCGGTCAGGTCGCGCTTGGGCGCCGCCTGGGTGCCGGGGTTGGCGTTGTTGCCCGGCACGCAACCCGTGGCGGCGCCGGCCTGGCAATCGGAGAAATGGTAGGTCGGGCCGGAGGGCGCGGGTGCAGGCGCGGGTGCAGGTGCAGGTGCAGGCGCGGGTGCGGGTGCAGGCGCTGCCTTGGCGTAACAGGCCTTGAAGACGTTCTGCAGGGGGTCGCCGAAGGTGGCGTTGTTGCAAGCCACCCCGTCGGTGAATTCACGCGCCGCCGTCCAGGTGGTGCGCGCCCCATAGACGACGCTGGCCGCGCCGCTGAAGTTGCAGCGCTGGTTCTCGGCGGCGCAAAGCTGATAGCCCGCCGGCGGGACATTCGCCGCAGGTGCAGGTGCAGGGGCAGGTGCGGGCTGTGGTGCGGGCGCAGGCTGTGGCGCG
>CBIHOD010000132.1:0-5678 GCA_966211815.1 uncultured Burkholderiales bacterium | reverse complement strand
CTGGCGCTGCGGCTCGCTGCGCTTCACGAAGGCGCGGATGCGGTGGATGATCTGGCCGGCGCGCTGCGCCTGCTTGGAGGTTTTCTCGAGCGCGGCGATCAGGTCTTCGGTCTCGATCGCCCCGGCGCGCACCCGCGACACCATGCCATTGCAATAGTTGGAGATGGCGGTCAGCGGCTGGTTCAGCTCGTGGGCCACCGACGAGGCCATTTCGCCCATCGTCACCAGCCGGCTGGTGACCTGCGCCTTCTCCGCCTGCGCGGCGGCCAGCGCTTCGGCGGCGTGCCGGGCGGTGATGTCGGTGGCGATGAGCATCTGCACCAGCCGGCCGTCGGTCCACTGCAGGTAGCGCGCGCGCACGTCGAACCACTTGTTCAGGTTCGGGACGAAAACCTCGCGGGTGTCCGTCCCGGCCTCCATGAGCTCCTGGGTGGGCAGGCCGCCGAGCGTGTCGACGGCGTCGTCGTTCTCGGCCAGCATCGCGGCGATCTGCGGGTCGTCCCCGGCCAGCAGCACGTGGCCCTGCGCGTCGGCGCCGAACCAGAGGCGGTAGGAGCGGTTGGCGAAGAGCAGCTCGCCCTGCTGCACCGCCTGCACCGACACCGCGGCGTCCAGGCCCTCCAGCACCGTCGTGAAGCGCTCGTGCGAGGCGGTGAGCTGGTCGCGCACGCGCTTGGCCTCGGTGATGTTGGTCATCGAGGTCATCCAGCCGGTCTGCACGCCCTTCGGGTCGATCAGCGGCGAGACGTACATGCGGGCGTCGAAGACGCCGCCGTCCTTGCGCATGATCTTCACCTCGATGCCGCCCGGCGGGCTGCGGCCCTGCAGCTCCTGCTGCAGCAGCCGGGTGTTTTCCTCGTGGCGGTCGGGCGGCCAGTGGGGATAGGGCGGCCGCTGGCCGACGAGGTCGCCCTCGGAAAAGCCCGTCATCGCGCAGAAGGCGGGGTTGACGTAAGTGATCCGCCCGTCCATCGCCATGGCCCGCATGCCGGTGAGCATGGAGTTCTCCATCGCGCGGCGGAAATTGGCCTCGGTGACCAGGGCGTTCTGCATCTGCAGCCGGCGCCGCATGTGGCGCCAGGTGCCGAGCAGCATCCACACCGTCAGCGCCGACAGCGCCGCGACCATCCAGAACAGGGTGTTGCTGATCAGGCCGATCGAAGTGCGGTAGCCCTGGCCGCGCAGGATCAGGCCGTTGCCGACCGGGCTCATCGGCACCTCGTGCACCAGTTGCGCCGACTTGGCCGGTTGGCCCGGCATGGCCGTCACGGTGCTGGCCAGCACGGCGCCGCTGTCGTCGGTGAGGCTGATCGCGTGGCGCTTGCTGACGTCGGGCGGGATGAAAAAGCGCAGCAGGCTTTCCACCGAGTACTGCGCCACCACCGCGCCGACGAACACGCCGCGCTCCACCAGCGGCACGTGCAGCTGGATGATGGTGTTGCCGCTCGGGTCCTGGAAGGGCTTGGAATAGGCTGGCTGGCGCATGCGCGCGGCCGCCAGGAAGGCGGCTTCCGACGGCGAGCCGCTGTTCAGCATCGGCAGCGACAAGTTCAGCTCCGCGCTGCTGACGTTGGCGTCCAGCCAGTGGCTGCTGGCGGAATAGGACGCGCGTTTGACGCGGTGCTGGTTCAGCCAGACGATGGCGTCGATCTCGGGGCGCTCGCGGCTGAGGTTTTCCGCCTGGCCGGCGAAGTCGGCGCCGGTGATCGACCGGGTGACCACCTCGCGCGCCATGCGCACGAGCTGCTCCTGGTTCTCGATCAGGCGCAGCCTCACCTGCTGTTGCGAGATCTCGGTGTCGCGCTTGACCGACTCGTGCTCGCGCTCGAACTCCTCGTTCCGCAAATACCAGAAGGCCGAAATGATGGCCGCCAGGAACAGCAGCACCGAGATCAGCGGGCCCAGCGTCGCGAAACGGTCCTGCTGGGCGGGGCTTTGCTTGCGCCACCAGCGCCAGAACATGCGCCTCGGCGCGTGGGTGGACGGCAGCGGCAGGGCCGCGCCGGCGAGGTGTTTTCCGAAAGGCATCCGCGAATTATCGGGTTGCGGTCTGGATGGCCTTTGTCGAAGGCAGGTTGACGTTATTGCGCTGCACCATGGATTTTCACAATATAAAAACGATTGGCACTATTTGAAAAATTAAAGCTTTATGCGACACTCCCGCGCTACCAAATTCATCACTAGACAGGAGACAACATGTCCGCCATGCCTGATTCTTTTCTGGGTGCCGCCGCGAACGACACCGATTCCCAAGAAACACGTGAATGGCTGGACGCGCTGTCGGCCGTCATCGGCTCGGAGGGCGGCGAACGCGCCCACTTCCTGATGGAGCGGCTGATCGACCATGCCCGCCAGGCCGGCATCGACATCCCCTTCTCCGCCAAGACGGCCTACGTCAACACCATCCCCGCCGACCAGGAAGAGCGCTGCCCCGGCAACCTGGAGATCGAAGAGCGCCTGCGCGCCTACATGCGCTGGAACGCCATGGCCATGGTCGTCAAGGCCAACCGCCTGCACCCCGCCGACGGCGGCGACCTGGGCGGCCACATCTCCTCCTTCGCCTCGCTGGCCACGATGTTCGGCGCCGGCTTCAACCACTTCTGGCACGCCGACGACACCGACCAGGGCGGCACCCACGGCGGCGACCTGCTCTACATCCAGGGCCACTCCTCCCCCGGCATCTACGCCCGCGCCTTCATGGAAGGCCGCCTGACCGAAGAGCAGCTGCTGAACTTCCGCCAGGAAGTCGACGGCAAGGGCATCTCCAGCTACCCGCACCCCAAGCTGATGCCCGAGTTCTGGCAATTCCCCACGGTGTCGATGGGCCTGGGCCCGCTGATGGCGATCTACCAGGCGCGCTTCCTGAAATACCTGCACGCCCGCGGCATCGCCGACACCTCCAAGCGCAAGGTCTGGGTGTTCTGCGGCGACGGCGAGATGGACGAGCCCGAGTCCCTCGGCGCCATCGGCCTGGCCGCGCGCGAGAAGCTCGACAACCTGATCTTCGTCATCAACTGCAACCTCCAGCGCCTGGACGGCCCGGTGCGCGGCAACGGCAAGATCATCCAGGAGCTAGAAGGCGAGTTCCGCGGCTCCGGCTGGAACGTCATCAAACTGCTCTGGGGCAGCTACTGGGACCCGCTGCTGGCGCGCGACAAGGACGGCATCCTGCGCAAGGTGATGATGGACACCGTCGACGGCGACTACCAGGCGATGAAGGCCAACGACGGCGCCTTCGTGCGCAAGCACTTCTTCGGCCAGGACCCCAAGCTGCTCGAGACGGTCGCCAAGATGAGTGACGACGACATCTGGCGCCTGAACCGCGGCGGCCACGACCCGCAGAAGGTCTACGCCGCGTACCACCGCGCGGTCAACCACAAGGGCCAGCCCACCCTGCTGCTGATCAAGACCGTCAAGGGCTTCGGCATGGGCAAGAGCGGCGAGGGCAAGAACACCGCCCACCAGACGAAGAAGCTCACCAACGACGACATCAAGAGCTTCCGCGACCGCTTCAACATCCCGGTGACCGACGCGCAGATCGACGGCGACCTGCCGTTCTACAAGCCGGCCGACGACACGCCGGAGATGAAATACCTGCACGAGCGCCGCAAGGCCCTGGGCGGCTACCTGCCGCACCGCCGCACCAAGGCCGACGAGAAGCTCGCCGTGCCGCCGCTGGACACCTTCAAGGCCGTGCTGGAGCCCACCGCCGAAGGCCGCGAGATCAGCACCACCCAGGCCTACGTGCGCTTCCTGACGCAGTTGCTGCGCGACAAGGACATCGGCCCGCGCGCCGTGCCCATCCTCGTCGACGAGGCCCGCACCTTCGGCATGGAGGGCCTGTTCCGCCAGATCGGCATCTACAACCCCGAGGGCCAGAAGTACACGCCGGTCGACAAGGACCAGGTCATGTACTACCGCGAGAGCACCGACGGCCAGATCCTGCAAGAGGGCATCAACGAGGCCGGCGGCATGGGCAGCTGGATCGCCGCGGCCACGTCGTACTCCACCAACAACCGCATCATGGTGCCGTTCTACGTGTACTACTCGATGTTCGGCTTCCAGCGCATCGGCGACATGGCCTGGGCGGCGGGCGACATGCAGGCGCGCGGCTTCCTGCTCGGCGGCACCTCGGGCCGCACCACGCTCAACGGCGAAGGGCTGCAGCACGAGGACGGCCACAGCCACATCCTCGCGGGCACCATTCCCAACTGCATCAGCTACGACCCGACCTTCGCGCACGAAGTGGGCGTCATCCTGCACCACGGCTTGAAGCGCATGGTCGAGAAGCAGGACAACGTCTTCTACTACCTCACGCTGCTGAACGAGAACTACCCGATGCCCGGCCTGAAGGCCGGCACCGAGGAGCAGATCATCAAGGGCATGTACCTGCTGCAGGAGGCCGCCGGCGCCAAGAAGCTGCCCCGCGTCAACCTGCTGGGCAGCGGCACCATCCTGCGCGAATCGATGGCCGCCAAAGAGCTGCTCGAGAAGGACTGGGGCGTGGCCGCCAACGTCTGGAGCTGCCCGAGCTTCAACGAGCTGGCCCGCGACGGCCAGGACGCCGACCGCTGGAACCTGCTGCACCCGACGGAAACCCCGCGCGTGCCCTTCGTGACCCAGCAGCTCGACGCCCACGCCGGCCCGGTGATCGCTTCGACCGACTACATGAAGAACTACGCCGAGCAGATCCGCGCCTTCATCCCGAAGGGCCGCGCCTACCGCGTGCTCGGCACCGACGGCTTCGGCCGCAGCGACTTCCGCAGCAAGCTGCGCGAGCACTTCGAGATCAACCGCCACTACATCGTCGTGGCCACGCTGAAGGCCTTGTCCGACGAGGGCACGGTGCCGGCCGCCAAGGTGCTTGAGGCCATCAAGAAGTACGGCATCAACGCCGACAAGATCAACCCGCTCTACGCCTGACCCGCCGCGGCACGAGACTTCAACGGAGACGAACAACATGGCATTGGTAGAAGTCAAGGTCCCGGACATCGGCGACTTCAAGGACGTGGAGATCATCGAGCTGCTGGTCAAGCCCGGCGACACGGTGAAGGTGGACCAGTCGCTGCTGACGGTCGAGTCCGACAAGGCGTCGATGGAAATCCCGTCGACCCACGCGGGCGTGGTCAAGGAAATGAAGGTCAAGCTCGGCGACAAGGTCAGCGAAGGTTCGCTGGTGTTGCTGGTGGAGGCGGAGGGGGCGAGCGCGTCGGCTGCTCCGGCAGCCGCTGCGGCGCCCTCACCCCAACCCTCTCCCGCGAGCGGGAGAGGGGGCCAGGAGGCTGCCGCTCCCGCCGGTGGCGCCACTGCACCTTCTCCCTCTCCCGCCGGGGCGGGAGAGGGTCGGGGTGAGGGTGGGGCGGGTCCAGTCACCGTCACCGTGCCCGACATCGGCGACTTCGACGAAGTCGCCATCATCGAGGTCTTCGTCAAGCCCGGCGACACCGTCAAGGTGGAGCAGAGCCTGATCACCGTGGAGTCCGACAAGGCCTCGATGGAGATCCCGTCCTCGCACGCCGGCGTGGTGAAAGAGCTGCTGGTCAAGGTGGGCGACAAGGTGTCCAAGGGCAAGCCGCTGGCCGTGGTCGAGGCCCAGGGCGGCGCCGCCGCCCCCGCACCCGCCCCGCAGGCGGCGGCTGCGCCCGCGCCGGCCAGCGCGTCCACCCCGGCGCCTGCCG
>CBIHOD010000131.1:0-5695 GCA_966211815.1 uncultured Burkholderiales bacterium | reverse complement strand
CTTGGGCAGCAGCGTACAGAAACCAAATTCAGTCCCCGGAATTCATCGATGAACCTTTTTTTCGCCGGTGCCGGGGCTCAGATGGGCTCGGTGCGCGCCAGCAGCCACTGCAACGCCGCGCCCTCCAGCCGGTCGCGAAGCCTGGCGCGCACCTCGGCGTGGTACCGGTTGAGCCAGCCGACCTCGTCGGCGTCCAGCAGCCCGCGCTCGATGCAACGCGTGTCGATCGGGCACAGGGTCAGGGTTTCGAAGGCGAGGAATTCGCCGAAGCCGGCGCTTGTGGCCTCTTCGCAGGGCACGGCGGCGACGAGGTTCTCGATGCGCACGCCCCAGGCGCCGGGCCGGTACACGCCGGGCTCGATGCTGGTGACCATGCCCGGCTGCATCGCCATGTTGGGCGTGGCCGGGTTGCGCGAGATGCTTTGCGGCCCTTCGTGCACGTTGAGGAAATAGCCCACGCCGTGGCCGGTGCCGTGGCCGTAGTCCAGGCCGTGGGCCCACAGCGGCGCGCGGGCGATGGCGTCGAGCATCGGCGACAGCGTCCCGCGCGGGAACCGCGCCCGCGAAAGCGCCATCATGCCCTTGAGCACCCGCGTGTAGTCGCCCCGCTGGGCCGGGGTGGTTTCGCCGATCGCCCAGACGCGGGTGATGTCGGTCGTGCCGCCGGGATATTGGCCGCCGGAATCGATCAGAAGCAGGCCGTCGCCTTCGATGGCCGCGTGCGACCGCGGCGTGGCCCGGTAGTGCGGCATCGCCCCGTTGGCGTTGAAGCCGGCGATCGTCGCGAAGCTCGGGCCGATGAACCCGGGCTGGCCGGCACGGGCCCGCAGGAGCATCTCGTCGACCGTCAGTTCGGTCAGCGGTCGCCCCGACGCGAGCCGGGCTTCGAATTCCGCGTAGAAGGCGCAAAGTGCCGCGCCGTCGGCCTCCATCGTGCGCCGCCAATGGGCCAGCTCGGCGGCGGTCTTCCGGCTTTTCAGCAGGGTGCTCGGGTTGTCGCCGGCCACCACTTGCACGGCGGCCGGCAAGCGCTCGCGCAGCGCGAGCGTGCAACGCGCGGGGTCCAGCAAGACAAGGGACGTCGGGGGCAGGGCCGCCAGGGCGGCGCCCGCGTCCTCATAGCGGGCCAGAACCACGCCGTCTTCGCGCAAGGTACGCGCCAGGGCTTCAGGCACTTTTCCGGCACCGGTGAAAAGCGTGGCGCCGTCGCCGCCCACCAGCAGGTGGGCCAGGAAGACCGGGTTGTAGGGCACGTCGGCGCCCCGCAGGTTGAGCAGCCAGGCGATGTCGTCCAGCGTCGACACCCAGTGGTGGCTGGCCTGCCGCTCGGCCATGGCGGCGCGCACCGCGGCAAGTTTTTCCGCGCGCGTCGCGCCGGCGTGTTCGGGCGAATGCTCGAACACCGGCTCCGCGGGCAGGTCAGGCCGGCCACGCCAGGCGTCGCCGAGCACGTCCAGGTCGGTGCGCAGCCGCACGCCTCGCGGCTGCAGCGCCGCGCGCCATTGGTCGGCGGCGGCGACCGCCAGCGCGCGGCCGTCCACCGCGGCTTGCTGGCCGGGCTGCAGGCGTTCGGCCAGCCAGCCGACATGCCGGCTGGACGTGCCGCTGGGTATTTTTTCGAGGGCGATGCCGCTGCCCCGCAGTTCGGCCTCGGCCTGGGTCCAGTAGCGGCTGTCGGCGAAGAGCGCGGCGCCGTCCCGCAGGACCACCAGCGTGCCCATCGAGCCGGTGAAGCCCGACAGCCATTCCCGGCCCTGCCAGTGGGCGGGCAAGTATTCGGACAGGTGGGGGTCGCTGCTCGGGACGACGAGGGCGTGCAGGCCGAGGCTTCGCAGCCGCTCCTGGACGTCGTTCAGGCGCTGGGCTCGCGCATCGGGGGGCAGGGTGTTCATCGGGCCGCGCCTTGTCGGAAGGGATGCCCCGATTTTATGGACGCGCGCGTGCGCAGGCCCCCGCGGGCCGAGCCGGCCCCGGATGGGAAAGGGCCCGTCCGTCCGGACGGGCCCTTTCTTCGGCTGGAGGCCGGGACGGGAACGCCGCCCGGGCCGTCTTCAGATCGCGGGCTTGTCGCTCAGCGCCTTCAGGTTTTCCTTGAGTTCGTCGCTCATCGGGACGTTCAGGTTGGCGCCGCGCGGCGGGATCGGCGACTGGAACCACTTCTTGTAGAGCTTCTCGAAATCGCCGCTTTTCATCATGCCGCCGATCACTTCGTCGACCAGCTTCTTGAATTCGGGGTCGCCCTTGCGGATCATCGAGGCGTAGGGCTCGACCTGCAGCGATTCGCCCTGGACTTCCCATTCGGCGGGGTTCTTGGCGTTGGCGATCAGGCCGTACAGCAGGATGTCGTCCATCGCGAAGGCCACCGCGCGGCCGCTTTCAACCAGCAGCGCGCCGTCGGCGTGGTCCTTGGCGGCCACGACGTTGAAGTCGGCGTTGTTGGTCTGGATGTACTTGCGCACGACCTGGAAGTTGGTGGTGCCGGAAGTGGTGGAGATCGTCTTGCCCTTCAGGTCGGCGAAGCTCTTGATGCCCGAACCCTTCTTCAGCATCAGGCGGGTGCCGGTGTAGAAGTGGTTGATCGCGAATTGCACCTGCTCGCCGCGCACGCTGTTGTTGGTGGTGGAGCCGCACTCGATGTCGATCGTGCCGTTCTGCAGCAGCGGGATGCGGTTTTGCGAAGTGACGGCCTGGTATTCCACTTTCAGGTCGGGCTTTTTCAGCTTGGCTTTCACCGCGTCGACGATGCGCTCGCACATCTCGTGGGCGAAGCCGATCGGCTTGCCGTTGTCCAGGTAGCTGAAGGGCACCGAAGACTCCCGGTACGCCACGCGGATGGTCCCGGTTTCCGCCACGCGGGCCAGCGTGGGCTTGCCGTCCTGGGCCTGGACCGCCGGCGCGAAGCTGGCTGCGCCGATGGCCATGGCCGTCACGGCGAGGCTCACCGCCGGGGAGAGTTTCTTGATCATGGGAAGGCGTCCTTTCAGGGGCCTGCGGGCAGGCCAATGGATTGATGACGGGGCCAGTGTAGGTAGCCCACCCACTGCAAGCAATTGTCAAATTAGGCGCGGGCCATGCCTTGGGGGCATAGTCGGTAAAGATTGGTAATTACCCGGGTTGCGCGGCACCCTTGCCGGTCAGCCGCCCACGGAAACCGTGCCTGGCGGGCGATTCATTTCGCCTTCAGGAGCACGCTGCGCATGTGCTCCCTCAGTTGGTCGACCGCGGCGCTGGAGGGCTGGTCGCGGGGGCGCAGGAAATAGACGCTGACCGGGATCTCGGGTTTCAACGGCGCGACGCGCAGGCCAGGGTGCCGCTGCGCGTAGCCGGCGGTGTAGTTGTCGACCAGCGCCCAGCCGAAGCCGTGCCCGGCCAGTTCGATCGCGGCGTGGTAGCTGTGCGCGGTGACGCGCGCCAGCGGCTGGATGTCCTGAAGCTGGCAGGCCAGGTGCAGCAGGCGGCCGAGCGGGTCGGCGGGGTCGAGGTCGACCACCGGGTGGTCGGCCAGGCTGGACAGCGGCAACCCGTCGCGGGGCAGGTCGGGCCCCACCGCCACCATGCGGCCGACGGCGATCACCTCGCTGATCAGCGCGGGGTGGCTGGAGGGTTCGAAAGCGAAACCGATGTCGGCCTCGCGCAGCACCAGGCTCTCGGCGATCTGCCGCGAATGCAGCGTGCGCAGCGCCAGCCGGACCTGGTCATGCTTGACGCTCCAGCGGCCCAGCGCCTGCGGCAGCGCCTCCAGCGCCAGCCCCGGCACGCACAGCACGCGCAGCAAAGCGTGCGAATGCCGGCCCAGGTTGGCGGTGATGCGCCGCACGGCGTCGAGCTTGAGGTAGAGCTGCTCCACCTCGGGGATGAGCTGGTGCGCTTCGGCCGTCGGCACCAGGCGGCCGCGGACGCGCTGGAACAGCGCCACCCCGACATGCTGTTCGGCCTGTTGCAGCAGCCGCGTGGCCGCCGGCTGGGTGATGTGCAGCATGTCGGCGGCGCCTTTGACCGTGCCGGCCTGCATCACGGCATGGAAGATCTCGATGTAGCGTATGCGCATGCCTGGGCTGTCCGGCGGTGGGTGTGCGGTGTCGGGGGCGGGCGGTGGCGGCGCTGGCCGCCCAGCCGCATTGTGGGGCAGGCCGTCCCGCCGCGGTCAGTCCCCGCCGCCGAGCCGGTCGGCCAGGCGGCCCGGCAACCCGGCGGCGCGTATCTTGGCCGCGGCGCCTGCCACGTCGTACGGCACGCGGTGGTAGGTGATGGCCGGGGCTCCCGGGTCGAAGACCGCGTAGCAAGCCGCGGGGTTGCCGTCGCGCGGCTGGCCCGCGGAACCCGGGATGGCCAGCCACTGGCCTTGGGGCGAGAGGTGGATGGTCACGCCCGCGGCCGGCTCGAACGCGGAGGTCCGCCCCGAGCCGTCCATGTGGAACAGCCTCGGGTCGTGGACGTGGCCGCAGAAGGTGTGCCGGCAGTCCGTCATGCGCAGGCTCTTCTCGGCGTCCCTCGGACCCAGCACGTAGCCCCATTGCTCCGGCAGGAAGGCGTTGGCGTGCACGAAGAGGCAGCCCATGCCGGTGGCCGTCATCGGCAGCTCGGCCAGGAAGCGCAGCTGCCCGGCGTCGAGCCGGCCGCGGGTCCATTCCACCGCCTTGCGCGCATTCCCCACCATCGACGGCATGGGCCCGCCCACCACCGCGGCGTCGTGGTTGCCCATCACGGCCACGGCGCCCTGGTCCACCATCGCGCGCACGCGGTCGACGACCCAACCCGGGTCGGCGCCGTAGCCGACGAAGTCGCCCAGCAAGGCGTAGCGCTCGACGCCCTGGCCGCTGGCGTGGGCCAGCACCGCCTCCACCGCTTCGCGGTTGGCGTGAAGGTCGCTGATGACGGCGAGCTTCATCCGGCGGGGAGCCCCTCAGCCCTCAGGCCTGCCCGGCCCGGCCCGGCCCTCAGCCGATCCGGCCGAGCAGCAAATACTCCATCAGCGCCTTTTGCACGTGCATGCGGTTCTCGGCCTCGTCCCAGACCACGGACTGCGGGCCGTCGATCACGTCGGCGTCGACCTCCTCGCCGCGGTGGGCCGGCAGGCAGTGCATGAACAGAGCGTCCTTCTCGGCGGCGGCCATCATGGTGGCGCTCACCCGCCAGTCGGCGAAAGCTTTCATGCGGGCCTCGTTCTCAGCCTCGTAGCCCATGCTGGTCCAGACGTCGGTGGTGACGAGGTGGGCACCACGGCAGGCGTCCATCGGGTTCTTGAACACCTTGAGGCAGGCGGAGTTGCTGACGCCTGCGACTTTCGCGTCGATCCCGTAGCCGCTGGGCGTGCTGACGTGCAGCGTGAAGCCGAGGATGTCGGCCGCCTGCAGCCAGGTGTTGGCCATGTTGTTGCCGTCGCCCACCCAGGCCACCACTTTGCCCGCGATGCTGCCCCGGTGCTCGATGAAGGTGAAGATGTCGGCCAGGATCTGGCAGGGGTGGTACTCGTTGGTCAGCCCGTTGATGACGGGCACGCGCGAGTGCGCGGCGAAGGCTTCGAGCTTGGACTGCTCGAAGGTGCGGATCATCACCAGGTCCACCATGCGGCTGATGACGCGGGCGCTGTCCTCGATGGGCTCGGCGCGGCCGAGCTGGCTGTCGCCGGTGGTGAGGTGCACCACCGAGCCGCCCATCTGGTACATGCCGGCCTCGAAGCTCACGCGGGTGCGGG
>CBIHOD010000130.1:0-5826 GCA_966211815.1 uncultured Burkholderiales bacterium | reverse complement strand
CTTTGCCCGTTCGCACTGAGCTTGTCGAAGTGCCGGCACCGAGGTGAGCACAGGGTGCTTCGACAGGCTCAGCCCGAACGGGGTCGGGTGCTGCGCTCCTTTGCCCGTTCGCACTGAGCTTGTCGAAGTGCCGGCACCGAGGTGAGCACAGGGTGCTTCGACAGGCTCAGCCCGAACGGAGAGGGGCTCAGCCCGAACGGAGAGGGGCTTAGTCCGAACGGAGAGGGACTCAGGCCGGCAATGCCTCGGTGGATTCGGCGGCCTGCTGCTCCCGCGCCACCAGCTTGCGCGCCTGCGCCAGCGGCTCGTGCACCACCCAGTCGCGCACGACCGAGAAGTTGTGCTTCACGTAGCCCCAGCTGAACAGGAAGTTCTTCTGCGCTTCCAGGCCGGCGATGTAGGTGTCGGTGAGGCGGGGTTCGAAGGACAGGTGCACGTCCTTGCCGTGCGAAGCGAGCACCTCTTCCGGGGTCGCGCCGCCGCCGTTGTCGGCGGCCAGCAGCTTCACCACTTCGTCGTGGTTCTTCGCGGCCCAGGCCGCGGTGCGCAGCAGCACGGCGAGGTAGCGCACCACGACGTCGGGGTGCTTGTCGAGGAAGGCGCGGTCCACCGTGATCGGCCGCGGCGTGCCGTTGTTGACGCGGCGCACCGGGTCGGCCAAGGTGTTGATGTTGAGGACCTCGTGGAAGGCCGGGTCCTTCGAATAACGGTAGCCGCGGGCGAAGCGCAGGAAGACGGCGTCGACGTGGCCGGCCTCCAGCGCCTGGATTTCCACCGGGCGGGCCGACGCGTCCGCCGGCCTTTCGCGGCGGGGACCGTCCTCGGTGTCGTAGCCGGGCGCCTCGATGTCGACGAAGTGGGCGTCGAGCGCCGCGCCGCCCGCCAGCTGCAACGCGGTCTCGAAGCCGTGCTGGGCCGCGCCGCGCTGGAAGTCGATCACCGCGTTGGCGTGCCGCGGCACGCCCAGCCGCTTGCCGCGCAGGTCGGCCGCGGTGCGGATGCCGGAGTCCTTGCGGGCGAGGATGCCCTGGTATTCGTCGAGCCAGGTGATGCCCAGCACCACGGTGTCGTGGCCCAGCCCGCGCGCCCAGATCGGCGGGATGTTCCCGCCCTCGCGGAACATGCCCGTCTGCTTGTGGTGGTAGTGCGAGTTGCGCACTTCCAGGCTGGGCGAATCGCGCAGCGAGTGCAGCGCGGTGCCGGGGCGGGCGAATTCCTCTTGCAGCCAGCCTTTGCGGATGGCCAACGCCGAGGCGGTGGCCGCGCCGCAGCGGGTGTAGTAGAGGTCGATGGGTGCAGCTTGGTCTGGGGCTCTGGACATGGTGTTGCTCCTTGCAGGGTGTGGGGGGCGTGGGGCTGACGGCGGTCCGCGGAGGGCTTCAACGCAGAAAGCGTGCCAGCGGCCGGGAGCATGGATCCGCGGATTCCGGATGCGTGCACGGCAACGGTCGATGCAGCGCCGCGGCCGCCACCCCGGCCCTCTGCCACGAGCGGGGGAGGGAGCCCAACCCCCGTGGCGTGGCAGCCGATCGGACCCCCTCGCCCCGCTTGCGGGGAGAGGGCTGGGTTGAGGGGAGGGCCAGCTCGCGCTGTAGTGAATTCAACAAGTCAAGGCAACGCCTGCTGCGAACCGCGCACGGATCGCGGCTGGTGCGCTGTTGGACCGTCCGCGCTCGGCCATCCATTCGACGAACCTCGGCTGCTGCGTTCACAACAAGCCCTGAACCCAGCCCAGCAGCCTTGCTGCATTTGCGCCTGCGCAGCCGCGCCGCGCGCATGCAAGGGCCGTTTCACCCCGGCGCAATGTGGTTTGCGAAAGCCTGCGAACGGCTCGCTTTCCGAAGTCCACCCCCATGGCATGTTTCCTGCGGATCACTGTGCCGACGGCATCGCATCCCGCACCGGACACCTAACCAGACAAACCAAGAAAGAAAGCGAAGAGGATTTCATGAGCAGCACGAACCGACGGCCTGAACGCACCGGCCACGGCGCCCCGACCCCCCTGCAGCGGCGCCCCCTGGCGCAAGCCCTGTCCCTGGCATTCGCCACCACCTTCCTGTTCAACGCGCCGTCGCGCGCGCAGACCGCGCCGTCCGATGCGGGCGTGGCCGCGCAACAGCAGAAGCCGGCCACCGACGACACCGTGCTCGGCACCGTGGTCGTCACCTCGCAGAAGCGTTCGGAGAAGATCCAGGAGGTGCCGGTGCCGATCACCGCGATCAGCGGCAACACGGTGAAAGACGCCAACATCCGGTTGAGCACCGACGTCGAACGCCTGGCGCCCAGCCTGTCGGGCCAGGGCGGCGGCCGAACCGCCAAGCCGCGCTGGTTCCTGCGCGGCATCGGCACCAACGACCCGAACGCGACGATCGAGGCGCCGATCGCGGTCTACGTCGACGAGGTGGTCGTCGGCCTCACCCGGCTGCAGAGTTTCCCGCTCTTCGACTTGGACCGCGTCGAAGTGCTCAGCGGCCCGCAGGGCACGCTCTGGGGCAAGAACAACACCGGCGGCGCGCTGCACTTCGTCTCCAAGCGGCCCACCTTCGCGCCCGACGGCTACGGCCGGCTGACGCTGGGCAACTACAACAGCCGCATCGTCGAGGCCGCGGTGGGCGGCGCGGTGAAGGAGGAGGTGCTGGCCGCCCGGGTCTCGGTCTACAACGAAAGCTACGACGGCTGGGCGCGCAACATCCTGACCGGTGAGGACGGCCCGCGCCTCAAGGACTTCAACGCCCGGGTGCAGTTCCTCGCCTATCCGACGCCGGACTTGGAGGCCCACCTCATCCTCGGCCTGCGCCAGGTGGACACGGGCAACACGCCCGCCTACCCGGTGGGCGGCCGCAACGCGCCCGGCAGCGCGGTGACGATCACCAACCCCGGCGGCCGCATCACCCAGGGCCAGACGGCCGCCCAGATCGCCGCCGGCGGCGGCTACCTGCCGCCCTACGGCGGCGACCCGGATGTCTACAGCGATTTCTGGGGCGGCGCCGACAGCGCCAGGCAGGACCGCAATTCGGCCACCTTCAAACTCAACTACAACCTGGGCGGCACCACCCTGACCTCAGTCACCGGCTGGAGCGACGGCACCGGCAGCAGCCTGTCGGGCGTCGGCGTGCCGCTGAACACCACGCTGGCGCGCCAGAGCATCCAGACGGGCGACTCCTTCCGCCAATTCACGCAGGAGTTCCGCGTCGCCTCGCCCGCGCAGCAGAAGGTCAGCTGGATCCTCGGCGCCTACTACTACAAGCTCACGGCCGACGCCAAGACGGCCACCGCCCGGTTCGCCAACGGCGGCAGCAACACGATTTCCACCAACCGCGACAACTACAGCGAAGCCTTCTGGGACCAGGAGGCTACCAGCGCCGCCGTCTTCGGCAACCTGAAGTACAAGGCCACCGACAAGGCCGCCGTCAGCGCGGGCCTGCGCGTCACGCGCGAGCGCAAGACCATCACCGAAGACGCCCTGAACGTGGGCGACACCGCCGCCAACGCGGGCGTCGTCAACTACGCGAGCGAAAACGGCTGGTACCTGCCCGGCGCGATCTCCGGCAGCGGCAATTTCACGCCGCTGCAGTTGAGCGCCTCGCAGTCGTGGACCAACACCACCTTCGACCTGACGCCGGAATACCGCATCGACCGCAACCACCTGGCCTACCTGCGCATCGCCACCGGCTTCCGCTCCGGCGGCTTCAACCAGACCATCACCCAGCCCAACGGCGGCTCCCCCTTCATCAACGTGCTCAAGCCGGAGAAGCTGACCAACATCGAGGTCGGCACCAAATCCACGCTCTGGGACGGCCGACTCGTCTTCAACGCCTCGGCTTTCCACTACGACCTGAAGAACACCCAGCTGAACATCCAGCAGTCGGTGGTCAACGCGGCCGGCCTGGTGGTGACCAGCGCCTCGGGCCAGTCCGACGGCGTGATCCGCGGCCTGGAGCTGGAGGCCGACGCGCTGGTGGCGCGCAACTGGCGCGTCGGCGCCCAGCTCGGCTTGATCGACTCCGAATACAAGAACTTCGACTACGAAGTGGGCGGCGTGAAGCTCAACGCCAGCGGCAACACCTTCTACCGAACGCCGAAGGTGCAGTTCCGCGTCAACACCGACTACACCGTGAACGTCGGCGACTCCGGCGACCGGCTGGTGCTGGGCACCGACTGGAGCTACCGCAGCAAGATCTACCACAACGCCACGGTGCAGAACGACCCGCTGCAGGAGACGCCTGCCTACTGGATCGGCAACCTGCGGGCCAGCTACCGGGCGCCCAGGGACAAGTGGGACCTGACCTTCTTCGTCAACAACGTCACCGACAAGAACGTCCCTTTCCTGCGCCAGATCGTCAACGCCACCAACGGCACCTACACCACGTCCGTCGGCGCGCCTCGCACGGTGGGCCTGCAGCTGGGCTACCGGCTTTGAACCCAGCCCTTTCCTTTTTCATCAACCGGGGCGGTCGCCCCTTCAGGAGGTTCCCATGAGTCAGCAACATCAAGAAAGCGCAAAAGTGCAGAGCATCTGGTACACCCGCTGTCCCGTCCCCACGCCGCTCGGCCTGGCGGCGCGCCAGGGCTGGTTCGACGAGGAGTTCAGGGCCGACGGCATCACCATCCAGACGCTGCAGGACACGCTGGACCCCGAGCTGCGCGAATCGCACTACGACCACCGCCTGCCGCGATCCTTCCGCCAGGGCGGCAACGTGCCGGCGATCTGGGCGCGCTCGCGCGGCGCCGACACCCGCGTGATCGGCCTGAACTGGGTCGACGAGTCGCAGGTCATCCTCGCGCTGCCCGGCTCCGGCATCACCCGCCCCGAGCACCTCAAGGGCAAGCGCATCGCGCTGCCGGTGCACCAGAACAGCATCGACCACGGCCGCGCCAGCGCGCTGCGCGGCATCCACGTCGCGCTCGAAGCGGGTGGCCTGACGCCGGAGGAAGTGACCCTCGTCGACATCCACGCCGGCGGCGGCGCCCCGGGCCAGGGCTGGGCCAACTCCTCGCTGCCCGGCGGTCAAGGGCGCCCGCGCAACGGCGGCGGCTATTCCCCGGTGGTGAAGGCGCTGAAGGAAGGCCGCGTCGACGCGATCTTCACCAAGGGCGCCCGCGGCCTGGAGACCGCCGCCGAGGAAGGCCTGGCCATCGTCTACGACGTGCGCAACCACCCGATCGCCAGCGTGCGCTCCAACAACGGCGCGCCGCGGCCGATCACCGTGGACGCCGCCTTGCTGCAAGAACGCCCCGACCTGGTCGACCGCTTCCTCGCCCGCATCGTGCGCATCGCCGACTGGGCCGCCGCCCACCCGGCGGAGACGGTCGCCTACATCGCGCGCGAATCCGGTTCGACCGACGAATGGGTCCGCAAGGCCTACGGCGCCGACGTGCACCTGCACCAGGGCACCGACCTGGAGCCGTCGTCGGTCGCCGCGTTGTCGGGCTACAAGGATTTCCTCTTCCGCAACGGCTTCATCCCGAAGGACTTCAGCGTGTCGGCCTGGATCGACCCGGCGCCGCTGGAGCGGGTGCTGGGGCAGGTGAGGCGCAAGGCGGCCTGAGGCGGGCCGCGCTGGCCGGGGGAGGGGGTGCTTTGGGGCTCCCCTCCCGGGCAGTCGAGTTGGAATTCGGTCGGGCTGAGCTTTCCCACCGTTCGGGCTGGGACCTTCGACGGGCTCAGGACAGGGCTGTCGAAGCCCTCTCCCTCCGTTCGGGCTGAGCCTGTCGAAGCCCTGTTGGAGGACAGCCTTGGCTTGTTGCACCGCGTCGGGATTCCGGCCCGACAGCCGGGTAACTTTCTTTTGCTTCGCCAAAAGAAAGTCACCAAAGAAAAGGCGA
>CBIHOD010000129.1:0-6000 GCA_966211815.1 uncultured Burkholderiales bacterium | reverse complement strand
GGCCTGATCGGCCCGAACGGCGCCGGCAAGACCACCTTCTTCAACGTGATCACCGGCCTGTACACGCCCGACGCCGGCAGCTTCGAGCTGGGCGGCGAGCCTTACAAGCCCACCGCGGTTCACGAGGTGGCCAAGGCCGGCATCGCGCGCACCTTCCAGAACATCCGGCTGTTCGCCGAGATGACGGCGCTGGAGAACGTGATGGTGGGCCGCCACGTGCGCGCGCACTCGGGCCTGGTCGGCGCGATCTTCCGCACCAAGTCCTTCGTCTCCGAGGAGGCCGCGATCGCCAAGCGCGCCCAGGAGCTGCTCGACTACGTGGGCATCGGCAAGTACGGCGAATACAAGGCGCGCACGCTGAGCTACGGCGACCAGCGCCGCCTGGAGATCGCCCGCGCCCTGGCGACGGATCCCAAGCTGATCGCGCTGGACGAGCCCGCCGCCGGCATGAACGCCACCGAAAAGGTGGTGCTGCGCGAGCTCATCGACCGCATCCGCAACGACGGCCGGACCATCCTGCTGATCGAGCACGACGTCAAGCTCGTCATGGGCCTGTGCGACCGCGTGACGGTGCTGGACTACGGCAAGCAGATCGCCGAGGGCACGCCGGCCGAGGTGCAGCGCAACGAGAAGGTGATCGAGGCCTACCTGGGCGACCACCGCGCCCACTGACCCGCCACTCGTCGACAGCAAATTCAAGGATTGGAAAAATGAGCAAGACGTTGTTGAAAGTCAGCGGACTCAAGGTGGCCTACGGCGGCATCCAGGCCGTCAAGGGCGTGAGCTTCGAAGTGCACGAAGGCGAGCTGGTCAGCCTGATCGGCGCCAACGGCGCCGGCAAGACCACGACGCTGAAGGCGGTCACCGGCATCCAGCCCGTCGCCGGCGGCGACATCGAATACCTCGGCAAGTCCATCAAGGGCCAGGGCCCCTGGGACCTGGTCAAGCAAGGCCTGGTGATGGTGCCGGAAGGCCGGGGAACCTTCACCCGGATGACCATCACCGAGAACCTGCAGATGGGCGCATTCATCCGCAACGACAAGCAGATCGAAGCCGACATCGAGAAGATCTTCGCCATCTTCCCGCGGCTGAAGGAGCGCCGCAACCAGCTCGCCGGCACGATGTCGGGCGGGGAACAGCAAATGCTGGCCATGGGCCGCGCGCTGATGACCCAGCCCAAGGTGCTGTTGCTGGACGAGCCCTCGATGGGCCTGAGCCCGATCATGGTCGACAAGATCTTCGAGGTGGTCGACCAGATCCACCGTGACGGCGTGACCGTGCTGCTGGTGGAGCAGAACGCCAGCCGCGCGCTGGGCCTGGCATCCCGCGGCTACGTCATGGACTCGGGCGAAGTCACGATGACGGGTGAAGGCAAGACGCTGCTGAACGACCCCAAGGTGCGGGCGGCCTACCTGGGCGAGTGAGTGGTGCCCTGTCGGCCGGTGGCGCATCCACCGGCTGGCGCGAATGCTTGCCAATCGGCCCTTTCGGGCCGATTTTTTTGTGTTCCCGCCGATCGGCGCAAACCCCGGCCCTTGGGCGCCCGGGCGGGTACGTGTTTTTACTTAGGTGCGTCCTCTCAGCGGGTTGTCTCGGTGGTGAAAGCCCTGGCGGTGTTTTACGCTGCGCCCACCTGATTCATGAGACAAAAGCATGAGGCGAAGCAATCTACTGGTGCGTTGGCTTGGGGTGTTGATGGCGTTGCCGCTGGCGGCGGCGGCCCAGACCGCGCCGCTGGGCAAGGCGGTCCGGGTGGGGTTGATCGCGCCTTTGACCGGTGGGTCCGCCGACTTCGGCAACAGCGTTCGCCTCGGGGCGGAGCTGGCCGTCAAGGAGATCAATGAGTCTGGCGGGCTGCTGGGCCGCTCGCTGGAGCTGGTCGTCCGCGACGACAAAGGCACGCCGGACGAAGGCCGCAAGGTGGCGGAAGACCTCGTGCTCAAGGAGAAGGTCGATTTCACCGTCGGTTTTTGCAACACCGGCGTGGCGATGAAGGCGCTGGACGTCTTCCAGGACAACAAGCACCTGCTGATGGTGCCGTGCTCGCAGGGCACGGCCGTCACCACCAAATACGCGCCAGTCGACAGCTACATCTTCCGGGTCGCGCCGCCGGACAACGTCAACGCGCGCTTCCTGATCAGCGAAATCGTCAACCGGCGCAAGATCAAGAAGGTGGCGATCTTCGCCGACTCCACCGGCTATGGCGAAGGCGGCGTGAAGGACCTTTCCGCCGAATTGGCCAAGGGCGGGTTGTCCCCGGTGTCGGTGTCGCGCTTCCCGCTGGGCGTGTCCAGCCTGACGGACGAGATGCAGAAAGCCCGCGACGCCGGGGCCGAGGCCATCGTCGTCTACACGGTCGGGCCCGAGCAGGCGGTGGCCGCGAAGAGCCGTCACGACCTCGGCTGGAAAGTGCCGTATTTCGCGCCCTGGCCGCTGTCCTTCCGCAGCGTGCTCGAGAAGGCGGGCCCCGAGGCGCTGGAGGGCACGATGATGGCGCAGACCGTCATCCAGGACGCCGCCAACGAACGCCGCTCTTCCTTCCTGCTGCGCTATTTCAAGTATTCCCAGGAAAAGCGCATCGGCTCGCTGATGGCCGCGGCCCAGACCTACGACGCCGTGCACCTGATGCTGTTCGCCGCTTTCCAGACCAAGGGTGAGATCAACGGCACCACGCTCAAGAAAGCGCTCGAGAACAAAGAACGCCCCTACCAGGGCGTGGTCACCACCTACACCGAACCTTTCAGCGCCAGGGACCACGACGCCATCACCGTCAACATGGTCTGGCTCGGCACCTGGCGGCGCGGCCAAGTGGAATTCTTCTACCCCGAGGACGCCAAGCAGTCGAGCTACATCCGCCGCAAGGAGTAGCCAGGGGGCGACGGCCCGGGTTTGCCATTGGAACAGGGAGGCGGCCCCGCTTTCCGTCCCGCGAAGCGTCTGCGACGCTTCCTGCCCACGCGGCCTCGTCGAGGCGGGTGAAAGACCGGTGCCAAGGGCGCCGGCAGGCTCCGCCCCTTGCGGAATGGTGATCCATCTCGCCCTTCGCCTCGGTCCCTTCGACAGGCTCGGGACCACGCCTCTCCTGGGTTCCTTGCCTCATCGCGCTGTCAAAGCCTCGGGCCGGCGCAAAGGGCCACGGGCGATCGGCCCGACGCGGACGCCGCGTCCATTGCCGCGATGAATTCGCCCATGGGCAGGCTGCATTGCCGGGGCAATTCGCGTTGCACCGCTTGCGCCATCACCCGCGCGCCGCGGGGTTAGGCCGGGTCGTCCCGACAAGTCAGGCATGCCGGGCATGACGTCCGTGCAGTTCGTGGGTTCGTCGCCTCTTTTCCCGGCAAGAAGCCGTTTCCAGGTTGCGCCGCTCGATCCGCCCACCGCCTCGATGGCGCATACGGGTAACCCTCCACAGCCACCGCCTTCCATCCTCGATGCGCAGGCCGCCGCGCACCGCGCTGGATGAAACACGAGGCCGCCATGCCCGCAGCCTCGTTCGCCACGGATGCGTCGCCGGTGCGTGGCCTCAATCCCCAGTTTGTAAAAACCAATTGCCGATTCAAAGGCAAATTAGGGGGATTCAATTAGGGGGTGATTTGCTTCCAGTTAGGGAGTGCAAACCGTCCCGGCGGAAATTAGATTGGTGCCTCGGATTCGAGAGGCGGTTTTCCCCGCATCTGCGATTTCCGGGTCGGATGCGGGATATTGATTGATTCCTGCTGACGGCATGACCGTTCTCGTGCGTGGAAATCCCATGCCGGGGCATTTTCAACTTCGATAGGAGATAAACCATGGAAAACATCAAGGCTGCATTGCCCACTACTTTCGCTGCCGCCGATGAAACGGCTGAACTGACCAAAATGCTCGAGCTGGAGTTCGAACAAGCTGCGCAGGTTTCCGGGGGGTTGGCCGTTTCCGGCGGCCTGGCGGCCGCCATCCGCTGCTGCGCTTGCCACTGCTGCAGCTGCCACATCTCGGCGGTGTCCGATTCAGTCATCAATCCGGCGGTGAACCCGGCCCTGAAAACGGACATCGCAGCCAGGACCTTGGGCGGCTGATGTGTCAAGGGCGAAGGAACATCCTTCGCCTTTTGTCTTTCACCTTGCGGAGATTCAAGATGATCACCAACGAGGAACTGCGGGCCACCTTTTTATCGCCGGCGATGAAATACTATTTCGACCGCAAGTTGGCGCCTTTGTCCAGCGATGAGGTCAATATGCGGATCGAGGAGCTTCTTAAATACCTCAATATGGCCACGCACAGCCACGGAGGTATTCCTTTTTCACCCGATATTGACGACGTCTGGCATTACTGGATCATGCAGACAAAAGATTACAAACTGCTTTGCGAGAAACTCGATGGCGGGAAATTCATCCACCACACGTCCAATGAATACGAAGAATATTTCGATCGCGAAGTGAAGCAGCGGCCGGTGGATGTGCAGCGCGCGGTCTCGCTGCTGCGGTCCTACGTGCTGAACTACGGTCCCTTCGAGCAGGACCGCATCCGTTTCTGGCCGGCGGCCGAGCAAGTGACGCGGCGCCTGGGATGGACCGCACAGCAGCTCAACGCCTGGCTGGGTGGCGCTGGCGGCTTGCATCCCGCCGGGACGACGGTCGCCGGTATCGAAGCGCTTGCGGCTTGATACCTTCCCGACGCACATGGGCGCGAACGTCCTCACCTTCCGCAAGCAGGCGGTCGCCGCGCACGGCGAATCGCTGTATGGCGCGCCGCTGGTCGCGGCCATGCCGCGCACCAGGCTGCTGACCGCCGTCGCCCTGGGCGTGAGCCTGGCTGGACTGTTGTTCGCCGGCTGGGCGCAGTACACGCGCAAGGAGCATGTGGCCGGATACCTCGCGCCCACCCGCGGGCTGGTCAAGGTGTACACGCCGCAGGCCGGCGCGGTGGTGGAGCGCCGCGTGGTCGAAGGCCAGGCGGTGCGCCGGGGCGATGTGCTCATGGTCATCTCCAGCGACCGCTCCACGGCGACCACGCGCGATGCGCAGGCGGCCGTGCTTGGGCAGCTGAAGGACCGGCGCGACAGCCTGGAACGCGAGCAGTCCAAGCAGGACGAGATCGACCGGCTCACCGGTTCCGCCGCGGCCCAGCGCGTCCGCGGCCTGGAAGCCGAGATCGCGCAGGTGCGCGCGCAGCAGGAACTGCAGGGCCGCCGCGTGCAAAGCGCCGAGCTGACGGTCAAGCGCTACGAGGGCCTGGTGGCGTCGCATTTCATGTCGGAAGCTTCGCTGCAGCAGAAGCAGGAAGAACTGCTCGACCAGCGCAGCCAGCTCGCCAACCTGGGGCGCACGGCCACCGGCCTGCAGCGCGACCTCGATGCGGCGCGCGCGGAACTGGCCTCCAGCAGTCTCAGGCGCTCGAACAACTCGGCCCAGATCGGCCGGCAGCTCCTGGAGCTGGAGCAGCAGCTCACCGAGGCCGACACGCGCCGCACCGTGGTGCTGACAGCGGCCACCGACGGCACGGTGACGACCATCCTCGCCGAGGTCGGCCAGACGGTGAACCCCGGCGCGCCGTTGCTGTCGGTGCTGCCCGCGGGCGCGTCACTGGAAGCCGAGCTGCTGGTGCCCACCCGCGCGGCCGGCTTCATCCGCCCGGGCCAGCCGGTGGCTTTGCGCTACCAGGCTTTCCCCTACCAGCGTTTCGGCCACCACGAGGGCGAGGTGCTGCGCGTGGGCCGCACGGTGATCCAGCCCAACGAGGCCAGCCTGCCGGTGGCGCTGTCGGAGCCGGTGTACCGCGTCACCGTGCGCCTGCCGGCGCAACAGGTGCTCGCCTACGGCCAGGCGATGAGCCTGCAGGCCGGCATGGCGGTGGACGCCGACATCCGCATCGACCGCCGCCGCGTCATCGAATGGCTGCTCGATCCCCTTTTCTCCGTCACTGGCAGGGTGTGAAGCATGAAACTCCTTATGTCGGTCTCAATCTCACCGGCCGAGGGGCTGACATCCCAGCGGGCCGAGCGCCGGGCCGCTCCCAAGCCGG
>CBIHOD010000128.1:0-6274 GCA_966211815.1 uncultured Burkholderiales bacterium | reverse complement strand
ACGCTGTAGGTGCCGTCCTTCTGGATGTTGGCGTGGCTGCGCTCGTTGATGAAGCGGCTCTGCGGGTCGTCCCTGGCCTCCTTGGGCCAGGTGCTGATCAGGTAGTAGTTGACCGCAGGGCGGCAGGAGGCGCAGCCGTCCGGGGTGCGCCAATCCAGGTGCCGGTAGACGCCGTCGATGGTCAGCAGCTTCCCCCCGCCGGGCAGCGGCGTGCGGATGGCCTGGCGCACCTCCTCGTGGCTGCGGTCGGTGCAGCCGCACATCGCCTTCTTGGTGGGCGCGGCGGAGTAGTCGCCGCCGGCCGTGAACATCAGCAGCTGCTCGACCAGGCCGGTGCAGGAGCCGCAGCTGGCGCTGGCCTTGGTGCACTTGCGCACTTCCTCCAGCGTGAACAGGCCCTTGTCCTTGATGGCTTTGCAGATCGCCCCCTTGGTGACGCCGTTGCAGCCGCAGACCTCGTCGCCGTCGGCCATCGCCGCGGCCTTGTTCTGGCCCTGGTGGCCGACGTCGCCGATGTTGCTGGACGAGAAGTGCTCGCCGAACATCAGGCGGTCGCGGATGTCGGAGATCTTGCGGCCTTCGCGGAGGAGCTTGAAATACCACGAGCCGTCGACCGTGTCGCCGTACATGCAGGCGCCCACGAGCGTGTCGTCCTGGATCACCAGCTTCTTGTAGACGCCGCCGGCCGGGTCGCTCATCACGATCTCCTCGCATCCCTCGCCGCCGGTGAAGTTGCCTGCGCTGAAAAGGTCGATCCCGGTGACCTTGAGCTTGGTGCTGACCTGGCTCCCCAGGTAGCGGCCGATGCCGAACTCGGCCAGGTGGGTGGCGCAGACCTTGCCCTGCTCGAACAAGGGCGCCACCAGACCGTAGGCGACGCCGCGGTGCGCCGCGCATTCGCCGACCGAATAGACGCGGGGGTCGGTGACGGTCTGCATGGTGTCGGTGACCACGATGCCGCGGTTGCAGAGGATGCCGATCTTTTCCGCCAGCTCGGTGTTGGGGCGGATGCCCACCGCCATCACCACCAGGTCGGCCGGCACCTCTCTGCCGTCCTTGAACTGCACCGCCAGCACGCGGCCGTCCTTGCCGGGCACCAGTGCCTGGGTCTGAGCCTCCATCAGGAAGCGCAGCCCGCGCGCCTGCAGCGACTGCTGCAGCATGCCGCCGGCGACGCTGTCGAGCTGGCGCTCCATCAGCGTGCCGGAGTTGTGCACCACGCTGACCTGCATGCCGCGCAGCATCAGCCCGTTGGCGGCCTCCAGGCCGAGCAGGCCGCCGCCGATGACCACGGCGTTGCGGTAGGTCTTGGCCGCTTCGATCATGGCGTTGGTGTCGGCGATGTCGCGGTAGGCGATCACGCCCGGCAGGTCCTTGCCCGGGACGGGCAGGATGAAGGGGTTGGAGCCGGTGGCGATCAGCAGCCGGTCGTAGGGGGCCGTCGTGCCGTCCTCGGCGACGACCACCCGGCGGCGGCGGTCGACGTCGACCACCTTCTTGCCCAGGTGCAGTGTGATGCCGTTCTCCTCGTACCAGCTCAGCGGGTTGAGGACGATCTCCTCCAGCGTCTGCTCGCCGGCCAGCACCGGGCTGAGCAGGATGCGGTTGTAGTTGGGGTGGGGCTCCGCGCCGAACACGGTGATGTCGTACAGGTCGGGCGCGATCTTCAGCAGCTCTTCGAGCGTGCGCACGCCGGCCATGCCGTTTCCGACCATCACGAGCTTCATCTTCTTCATGGGGTTGCCTTTCGGGGTGGCTGGCGGTTCGCGCAGACCCTCACCCCCGCCCTCTCCCAAAGGGAGAGGGAGAAGTTCTCTGGCCCCCTCTCCCTTTGGGAGAGGGTTGGGGTGAGGGTGGTGGCCATGGCGCCGGCCGTATCAGGACTAGACATTCAAGCCGCCTTCGCCTCCACATGCGCCTGCTTGCTGTACAGGAACTCCAGCACCGACTCCCGCGCGGCCAGGTAGCCGGCGTGGTGCGCCATCTCCAGCCGGTCGCGCAGCGACTCGCGCAGCGGCGGCAGCGGCACCTTCAGCACCTCGCCGATCGTGGCGGCGGGCCCGTTGGTGAGCATCACGATCCGGTCGGACAGAAGCACCGCCTCGTCGACGTCGTGGGTCACCATCATCACCGTGCTGTTGGTGGCGGCGACGATCTTCATCAGCTCGTCCTGCAGCCGCGCCCGGGTCAGCGCGTCCAGGGCGCCGAAGGGCTCGTCCATCAACAGCATCTTGGGCTCCATCGCCAGCGCCCGCGCGATGCCCACCCGCTGTTTCATGCCGCCGGAGATCTCTCCGGGGTGCTTGTCCTTCGCATGGGCCAGTCCGACGAGTTCAAGCGCGGCGAGCGAGCGCTCCCTGAGCCGCGCCTTGTTCTCGCGGGCGCCGAACACCCGCTCGACCGCGAGTTGCACGTTGCCCAGGCAGCTCAACCAGGGCAGCAGCGAATGGTTCTGGAAGACGACGCCCCGGTCGGGTCCGGGACCCTTGAGTTCCCGGTCTTCCAGCAGCAGCGTGCCGCTGGTGGGCGCGGTCAGTCCGGCCACCAGGTTCAGCAGCGTGGACTTGCCGCAGCCGGAGTGGCCGATCAGCGAGACGGTCTCGCCGCGGGCCACCTCCAGGTGGATGTCGCGCAGCGCGACGAAGGGGCCGCGCCTGGTGGGGAACACCATGCCGACGTTCTCGATCTTCAGGGTGGGTTTGGCCATGGGTTTCTCCGTGTGTGTGAGTTCGGCGTGTTCTTGGGGCACCGATCGCGGCTGAAGCCGCTCCTACAAGGGGTACGTGCTTTTGTGGGAACGGCTTCGGCCGCGATCCCTCGTCACTCGTACTCGAACCTGCGGGCCACGGCCATCAACGCCCATTCCAGCAGCAGCCCCACCAAGCCGATCACCACGATGGCGACGATGATGTGCTTGACGTTGAGGTTGTTCCATTCGTCCCACACCCAGAAGCCGATGCCCACGCCGCCGGTCAGCATCTCGGCCGCGACGATCACCAGCCAGGCGGTGCCCACCGACAGCCGCACGCCGGTCAGCATGTAGGGCATCACAGCCGGCAGCAGGATGCGCGTGGCGATGCGCCACTCGCTGAGGTTGAGCACGCGCGCGACGTTGAGGTAGTCCTGCGGCACGCGCTGCACGCCGACCGCGGTGTTGACCACCATCGGCCAGATCGAGCAGATGAAGATGGTCCAGATGGCGGCCGGGTTGGCGGCCTTGAACACCAGCAGGCCGATCGGAAGCCAGGCCAGGGGCGACACCGGCTTGAGCAGGCTGATCAAGGGCGACACCATGCGGTTGAGCACCGCGAACCGCCCGATCGCGAAGCCCAGCGGGATGCCCGCCAGCGCGGCCAGGCCGAAGCCCAGGCCGACGCGCTCCAGCGAGAACAGGATGTTCCACCCTATGCCTTGGTCGTTCGGGCCGTTGCGGTAGAACGGGTCGGCGAACAGCTTGGCGGCGGCATCGAAGGTGGCGGCCGGCGTTGGAAAGGTGTTGCTGTTCTGCGTGAGCAGGGCCCAGACGCCCACCAGCAGGGCCAGGCCGATGACCGGAGGAAGGGTCTTCAGGGCCAGTGCCCGCCAGTCGATCGCGAAACGATCCTGAGCCTGTCGAGGGGTTTTGGCGGGCTCGCAGAAATGCTGTCCGCTCTCGCCCCTCGCCCCCGCCCTCTCCCCGTTCCGGGGCGAGGGAGTTTTGGCTCCCTCTCCCGCTTGCGGGACAGGGTCGGGGTGAGGGTCGGCGGCGGACTCCAGCGGGGAATGAAACACGGCGCTCACCATGGTGTTCTCCTGTCTGTGCTCGGGGCGGCCGCCGCTCAGGCGGCCTTGATCTTGAAACCGTCGGCGTACTTGGCCGGGTCCTTGCCGTCCCAGGCGACGCCGTCGACCATCCTGGTCGCGCGCAGGTCGCTCTTGGGCACGCTGACTTTGAGCTGCGCGGCCGCCTGCTTGTACAGCTCGGTCTGGTTCACCTGCTTGGCCACCGCGAGGTAGTCGGGATGCTCTTTCAGCAGCCCCCAGCGCTTGTGCTGGGTGAGGAACCACATGCCGTCGGACAAATAGGGGTAGTTCACCAGCCCGTCGTTGAAGAATTTCATGTGGTCGGGGTCGTCCCAGGTCTTGCCCAGGCCGTTCTGGTAGCGGCCCAGGATGCGCTGGTTGATCGCGTCGACGCTGGTGTTGACGTAAGACTTCTCGGCGATCACCTCGGCCATCTTGTTCTTGTTGCTGAGGTTGGCGTCGATCCAGCGGCCGGCCTCCAGCACCGCCATCACCACCGCGCGCGCGGTGTTGGGGTGCTTCTTGACGAAGTCGCCCGTGGTGCCGAGCACCTTCTCGGGGTGGTCCTTCCAGACCTCCTGCGTGGTTGCCGCGGTGACGCCGATGCCGTCGATGATGGCGCGGTGGTTCCACGGCTCGCCGACGCAGAAGCCGTCCATGTTGCCCACGCGCATGTTGGCCACCATCTGCGGCGGGGGCACGGTGATGACCTTGGCGTCTTTCAGGGGGTTGATGCCGTAGGTCGCCAGCCAGTAGTAGATCCACATCGCGTGGGTGCCGGTGGGGAAGGTCTGGGCGAAGGTGTATTCCCGCTTTTCAGCGGCCATGGCCTTGGCCAGGCTGGCCCCGTCGACCGCGCCTTTGTCGGCCAGCTTCTTCGACAGCGTGATCGCCTGGCCGTTGTGGTTCAGGTTCATCAGCACCGCCATGTCCTTCTTAGGCCCGCCGATCCCCAGGTGGACGCCGTACACCAGGCCGTACAGCACGTGGGCCATGTCGAGCTCGCCGTTGACCAGCTTGTCGCGCACGCCGGCCCAGGAGGCTTCCTTGGTCGGGATGATCTTGACGCCGTATTTCTCGTCGAACTTCAACACCGAGGCCATGACGACCGAGGCGCAGTCGGTCAGCGGGATGAAGCCGATGCGCACCTCCTTTTTCTCGGGCGCGTCCGATCCTTGGGCCCATGCGCGGGGCATGGCCCCGCCGACGGCCGCGGCGGTGGCCGCCGCCGCCGTGCCTTTGATGAATTGCCGACGTTCTTCGCTCATCAGGCCCTCGCTTCGCTTCGGATGGTGGTTGGCAGGCATGTGGTGGTGTCCCTCGAAAGAAAAAACCGCTGGAAAAACGAAAAGGCGCCTCGACCCCGGGCTTGCCGTGCCTGCGCGGAGCAGCACAACAACAAGCCCATCGGTCGGACGCCTTTGCCCGGTTCAACGTAGGCCCGCACGCCGTTGTGCGGGCCTTCGAGACGGTGTTAGCAGGTCGCGTGCCAGGTCGGGGACGCGCGGTTCTTCCGTTCAAAGCGGGTGCGGATTGCCCGGACCCCTCGCCTGTCTTCCCCGTCCGCAAGCGGGGGCGGGGGCGGGGGCGAGGTCGGGCGAGGGAAGTCGTTAAGGCTGGACCGGTGCGGTGATATCAAGGGCTGCGCGCTTGGACACGCACCAGACAGGACCATGCCTCCACCATCGTGGCGTTTCACGATCTGTTTTGGTGCGGCGCAGCAAGGTGGATCACTCAAGCGCCCGGATTCAGCAGCGCATGCGCGTCGATCACCCGCTGCGCGGTCTCGACCAGCTTCAGCCCGCGGTCCATCGCCAGGCGGCGCAGTTGCTTGTGGGCCTGCTCCTCGGTCAGGGCGCCGCTCTTCATGAGGATGCCTTTGGCGCGTTCGACCAGCCGGCGGTCGGACAGCTGGGACTGCGCCTGTTCGAGCTGGGCGCGCAGCAGGTTGTCCTGTTCGAAGCGCGCCATCGCCACTTGCAGCACCGGCGTCAGCCGTTCGGGCTTCAGGCCGGCGATCACGTAGGCGCTGACGCCCGCGTTCAATGCGCGGCGCATCGGGTCCTGGGCGGCGTCTTCGCTGAACACCACGACGGGGCGCGGGCTCGTGGACGACAGCACCGCCAGGTTCTCCAGCGTGTCGCGCGTCGGCGATTCGCTGTCGACGATGACGACGTCCGGCGCCAGGCGCAGCACGCAGTCGTGGATCAGCACCGCCGAGTCGACGACGCCGACCACGTCGTGGCCCTGGCGGGTGAGTTCGTCGCGGATCAAGTCCACGCGGCGCGCGCCGTCGTCGATCAGCAGCACGCGCAGCCGGGCCGGCGGCGTGTCGGCGGGCGAGGGGGGCGGCGGCTTGCTGGTGTTCACGGCCGCGGGATTGGCAAGATCCATGCCGCTGCGGCGGCGCCGGCGGCCGGGGCTTCCGGGCGGGCCCTAGTTGTGAAGCTTCAATAGGTTGTATCCGGTGTTCATCCGGATTGGGTTTGAG
>CBIHOD010000127.1:0-6517 GCA_966211815.1 uncultured Burkholderiales bacterium | reverse complement strand
GCCCACGTTGAAGCCGAAAAAGGGCTCAGCCGAGGCGCGAAGCACAGCCATGCCCTGCGGCATGGCGAGCATTCGCAACGACGGATCAGCCCTTTTTCGGCTTCAACCCGAAGGGCCGGGGAGATAGCAGGGGCCAGGCGTCGTTGCCGGCTCGTCGTGGGACTCGCCCCACGCCTCGCCGGTGCCTACCCTGGCCCCTGATATCTCTCCGGCGTGGGCACGTCCCAAAGCCCGACAGCCTCCTAGAATCGGCGTTTTGCCCGCCGCGCCATGCCTTTGAACGCTCCCTTGCCCGACCTCCCCGCCGAATGCGACGTGCTCGTCGTGGGCGCGGGCCCCGCCGGCAGCGCGGCGGCGCGCCTGCTGTCCCAAGCCGGCTGGGACGTGGTGCTGGTCGACCAGCACGCTTTCCCCCGCGACAAAATCTGCGGCGACGGCCTGATCCCCGATGCCCACAACGCCCTGCGCCAGCTCGGCGTGCTGCACGAGGTGATGGCCGCCGCCAACCGCGCCGGCCACGTCGCCTGCATCGGCCCCCGCGGCGGCCGCATCGACGTGCCGGGACGTCTGGCGGTGCTGCCACGAAAGCGGCTCGACCACATCCTGTGCAACGCGGCGGTCTCGGCCGGCGCGAAGATGTTCGCGCCGGTGCGTTTCGTGTCGGTTCTGGAGTCGACGGGCGAGGGCGCCCAGGCGGCCGTCGTGGGTGCGCGCTTGCAGGCCGGCGGGGAGCAGCGCGAGGTGCGCGCCCGCTGGGTCCTGTTGGCCACCGGCGCCGTCCCGCAGGCGCTGATCGCCGCCGGCATGTGCGAGCGGCGCACGCCCAGCGGGGTGGCGTTGCGCGGCTATGTGAAGAACGACGCGATGGCCCAGCGCGTCACCGAGCTGGAAGTGGTCTGGCATCCGCGGCTGAAGCCGGGCTACGGCTGGGTCTTCCCCTGCGGCGAAGGCGTGTTCAACATCGGGGTCGGCGTGGCGCACAGCCACGCCAAGGGCGCGCGAGGCGGCTGGCGCGCCTGGTTCGGCCGCCGGGACATGGGCGAAGTGAACCTGCGCGAGATGCTGCAAACCTTCAAACAGGTCTACCCCGTCGCCGGCGAACTCGTCGCGGGCGGCAGGTGGCTGCCTGACGCGGGCGACGCCGCCCAGTCCTGCGACGAGAAGGCCGCGCTCAAAGGCGCGCCGCTGCGCTGTTCGCTGGAAGGCGCCCGGCTGGCGCGCCCCGGGCTGCTCGTGACGGGTGAAGCCGCCGGCAGCACCTACGCGTTCACCGGCGAGGGCATCGGCAAGGCGCTGGAGACCGGCATCCTCGCGGCCCGGCTGTTGCTGGAGGCCCACGCGCAGGCCTGGGCCCCCGGCGACGTCGCCCGGGCCTGGCCGCAGAGGCTGCAGGCGCTGCGCCCGCGCTACGCGGTTTACGAGAAGGCCAACACCGTCAACGCCCATCCGTGGCTGGTGGACCTGCTCGTGTGGAGCGCCCGGCGCAGCCGGCGCCGCCTGCAGCGCATGAGCGGCGTGCTGGAGGAGACCCATTTGCCGAGCAACTTGGTCAGCTTCAAGAGCTGGATGCGCCTGCTCTTCGAGCGCGGCTGAGGAACCGAGGGACGACCATGTGCCAGCTGCTCGGCATGAACGCCAACACGCCCACCGACATCATGTTCAGCTTCACCGGCTTCGCGCACCGCGCGGTGGAGCACAAGGACGGTTTCGGCATCGCCTTCTTCGAGCAGCGCGGCGTGCGCCTGTTCGTCGACCACTACAGCGCCAAGGCCTCGCCGGTGGCCGAGATGGTGCGCCGCTACCCGATCCGCTCCGACAACATCGTCGCCCACATCCGCAAGGCCACGCAGGGCCGGGTGGCGCTTGAGAACACCCACCCTTTCGTGCGCGAGCTTTGGGGGCGCTACTGGGTGTTCGCGCACAACGGCAACCTGGTCGACTACGCGCCGCGCCTGCACGCGTCGTTCCGCCCGGTGGGTGACACCGACAGCGAGCGCGCCTTCTGCTGGCTGATGCAGGAGCTTTCCAAGGCCCACGCCAGCCTGCCGCCGATCGGCGAGCTGACGCGCACGCTGCGCGAGCTGGTGCCGCAGGCGGCGGCGCACGGCACCTTCAATTTCGTGCTGAGCCAGGGCCAGGCGCTGTGGGCGCACTGTTCCACCCACTTGCATTACCTGGAGCGCCGGCACCCTTTCCGGGACGCGCAGCTGCAGGACGAGGACCTGCGCGTGAACTTCGCCGAGCACACCACGCCGGACGACCGCGTCGCCCTGGTGACCACCGAGCCG
Organism: uncultured Burkholderiales bacterium; assembly: GCA_966211815.1. Taxonomy (GTDB): domain Bacteria; phylum Pseudomonadota; class Gammaproteobacteria; order Burkholderiales; family Burkholderiaceae_C; genus JANPCX01. The sequence continues at coordinate 4,229 of CBIHOD010000127.1, read as the reverse complement.
CTCACCACCAACGAGCGCTGGACCGCCTTTTCCCCCGGCGAGCTCAAGGTGTTCGCTGGCGGCGCGGTCACGCCGCACTGACGGGGCGGCCGGCCGCCCAGGCCTTTCCCGCACACCCCGCCGCCGCCGGCTGCTGAGGTTGATACCAGTGCGGCCGCCCCGGGCGCGACCGTAGAATCGCCGCAGAGCGACATCCCGCCGCCGCGGCGGGGAAGCAGTGGTCGTTCACCCGGGTTCAACGTTCGTAAGAGCGAGGTTTCATATGCCGATTTCCCCTCGGGCGGACAGCACTGTCGCTGACGACGTGCTAGACACCGTGTCGCCGATCGATGCGCATGCCGCCGCCCCCGAGGGCCGCCCCCGCCGCGCGTTGAGGTGGGTCGATGGCGTGGTCCGGGGCAGCGGGCTGTCCTGCAGGGTCCGCCTCCCCGACGGCACGGCCCACCATTTCGGTGACGAGCCACCGCTGTTCACCCTGAAATTCCATTCCAACCGGGTGCTGGACCGCTGCCTGGACGAACTCTCGTTCGCCAATGCCTATGTCGAAGGCCAGATCGACATCGAAGGCGACATGGCCGCGATGCTGCGACTGCGCACCCGCGTGAAGGACGAGGTGCGCGTGGGCGCCTGGCTGCGCTTCGTCGCCAGCATGTGGTTGCGCAGCGAGACCGCCGTCAACCGCCGCGCCATCAAGGCGCACTACCAGTTCGGCGACGAGCTCTACCTGTCCTTCATCGACCAGCGCTACCGCTTCTATTCGCAAGGCATCTTCCGGCACCCGGACGAGGCGCTGGAAGACGCCTCGGAGCACAAGCTCGAGCAGATGTTCGAGGCGCTGAGGCTCAAGCCGGGCATGCGGCTGCTGGACATCGGCGGCGGATGGGGCGGCGTGCCCCAGTACTGCGGCGCCCGCGGCGTGGAAGTCACCTCGCTGACGCTGGGGGAGGATTCCCACCGCTTCATCGGCGACCTGATCCGCCGGGAGGGGCTGCCCTGCGAGGTGCTGCTCCAGGACTTCCTCACCTACCAGCCCGAGGAGCCTTTCGACGCCATCGTCATCTACGGCGTGATCGAACACATCGTCAACTACCGGCGCTTCTCGGACCAGGTCTGGCGCTGCCTGAAGCCCCAGGGACGGCTCTTCCTCGACGCTTCCGCCTCGATCGTCAAGTACGACGTCAGCGGCTTCTCGCGCAAGTACATCTGGGGCGGCACCCACACCTTCCTGTGCCTGCAGGACCTGCTCGGCGAGCTGCTGCGGCACGGCATGCAGGTGCTGCGCGTGCAGAACGAGAGCGAGCATTACGCCCGCACCATGCTGCATTGGGCGCGCCGGCTCGAACAAAGCCAGGAGGCCATCGTGCGGCGCTGGGGCGAGCCGCTGTATCGGGCCTTCCGCCTCTACTTGTGGGGCGGCTCCCAGGCCTTCCCCCACCTGCTGCAGGCCTACCACCTCGTGGCCGAGCGCATGCAAGAGCGGCCGCCGGTGGCCAGCCCCTGGCGGCGGTGGCTGGGGTTCCTCGGGCGGCGGGGCGGCGCGACGTGACGCACCCCACCGACACCGACAGCAAGGTGCTGGCCCGCGTCATCGAGACGATGTCGCTGGAGAGCGATTTCGAGCAGATGTGCCAGTTCGCCACCAAGGTGACGATGGAGGTGCTGGGCGCCAACCTGTCGGCCCTGGCCCTGCCCGACGAACGGGACCCGGATCGCGGCCTGCGCTTCCGCTTCTTCTCCGGCTTCCCGCCGGAGATCGACACCGCCGAGCTGCCGGGCATCACGCCCGGCACCGCCGCCGCGTTCAAGAGCGGCAAGTGCGTGTTCGTGGCCGACTACGTCAACTACGCCGGCGCGATGCCGGGCTACACCCGGGCCGGCGTGCGCAGCGGCTTCGCGGCGCCGATCCGCCTGGGCGACGTCGTCACCGGCGTGCTCACCCTCGCCTGGACCCAGCCCGCCCAGCAGCCCGGCGCGCAGGACACGGAACTGGTCGAGGCGGTGCTGCGCCAGGTGGGCTTCGCCTACCAGCGCGACCAGCTGATGCACGCGCTGTCGGCCAGCCGGGCCGAGGCGGTGGCGGTCCGCGAGCGGCTGGAGCGCGTGCTGGCGGTGTCGCCGGTGGTCATCTACACCGCCACGCTCGATCCCCATCGGGGGCAGAGCAGCCTGGACATCACCTACCTCAGCGACAACATCCACAACCTTGTCGGCTTCGGCAAGGAATACTTCACCACCGACCCGTCGCGCTGGTACGGCCTGGTGCACCCCGACGACCTGCAGTCGATGCTGCTGCAGAACAACCCGGAAGCCTTCAGGCTGGGCGCCTTCGAGCGCACCTACCGCGTGCGCCACCGGGACGGCCGCCATCTCTGGATCCACGACAGCCTGCGGCTGTTCGCCAAGCCCGGACAGGACGCCTTCCACGTCGTCGGCGCCATCCTCGACATCACCGACCGCAAGCACGACGAGGCCGAACTGCGCCGCCACCGCGACCACCTGCAGGAACTGGTCAGGGAACAGACGGCCGACCTGCTCGCCGCCCGCGACGCCGCCGAAAAGGCGATGCGCGAAGCCAAACAGGCCGAGGAGCAGACCCGCTACCTGGCCCTGAACGACGCGCTGACCGGCCTGCCCAACCGCGTGCTGCTGCAGGAGCGGTTGAACCACGCGATGGCGATGTGCCAGCGCACCGGCAGGAAGCTGGCCCTGCTCTTCATCGACCTGGACCGCTTCAAGAACATCAACGATTCGCTCGGCCACTCGGTGGGCGACCGGCTGCTGTGCGAAGTGAGCCGGCGCCTGACGGCCTGCGTGCGCCAGTCCGACACCGTCAGCCGCCAGGGCGGCGACGAGTTCATCATCCTGCTGTCGCAGATCGAGGGCGCCGACACCGTCTCGCTCGTCGCCGAGGGCCTGCTTTCGGCGGTGGCCAAGCCCTATGTGATCGACGACTACGAGCTCAGCGTCACCCACAGCATCGGCGTCAGCATCTACCCCGACGACGGCCAGCAGGTCGAGGAGATCATGCGCAAGGCCGACGCCGCGATGTACCGCGCCAAGGACATGGGCCGCAACAACTTCCAGTTCTACACGCAGGACATGGGCGCCAGCGCGCTCAGCCGGCTGTCGCTGGAGAACGACCTGCGCAGGGCGCTGGAGCGGCGCGAGTTCCAGCTCGTGTACCAGCCGCTGATCGCGCTGGACGGCGGCCGCGTGGTGGGCGTGGAGGCGCTCGTGCGCTGGCGCCACCCCGAGCGCGGGCTGCTCCACCCCAAGCAGTTCATCGACCTGGCCGAGGACAACGGCCAGATCGTCAGCCTCGGCCACTGGGTCCTGGCCACAGCGTGCACGCAGGCCCAGGCCTGGCGGGAACTGGGGCTGGACCCGGGGCCCGTCGCGGTCAACCTGTCCGCGGTGCAGCTGCGGCGAAAGAAATTCCTCGACGAGGTGGTGGGCGTGCTCGGCGACACCGGGCTGCCCAGCCACGGCCTGAAGCTGGAGCTGACCGAGAGCATGCTGATGCACGACACCGACAACACCGCCTCGGTGCTGCGCGTGCTGCGGGGCATGGGCGTGCAGCTGGCGATCGACGACTTCGGCACCCACTACTCCAGCCTGAGCCACCTCAAGCGCTTCCCGGTGGATTCCCTGAAGATCGACGGCAGCTTCATCCGCGACATCCACACCGACCCCGACGACGCGGCGATCACCCGCGCCATCATCAGCATCGGCCACAGCCTGCGGCTGACGGTCACGGCCGAGGGCGTCGAGACGCGCGAGCAGTACCGCTTCCTGGAGCAGCTCGGCTGCGACGAGGTGCAGGGTTATTTCCTGGGCGGGCCGCTGTCGGCCGAAGAAATGCTGGGCTTCCTGAGCCAGCAGCGCAATGGCGGGCTGGCCACCGGGCTGCCGGGGCGCGTCGCGGCGCCCCCGCTGTAGTCCGGCGCGCCGCCGGCACCGGCCGCGCGGCCCCGCTTTTCCCGGCCAGGGCTTTGAGGTTCCGCGGCACGGCCCCGGAAGCCCCGCCACCATCCCGTCCAGCCCTAAGGACCAGACCCCGCACGGCGCCGGTGGCATCGCGGGCAGGGCGCGCGCGCATTCGGCGGTGTCGACAGCCTCGAATGGCGCGGGAGATCCTGAGCAAGCGCCGCGCCTGCCTGCTCCGGCGGGGCGGGGGCCTCCGCCTCATCCGGGCGGCGAGCCCTCGTCCGTGCCGCCTGCGCCGGCCG
>CBIHOD010000126.1:0-6699 GCA_966211815.1 uncultured Burkholderiales bacterium | reverse complement strand
ACCGACAACGGCATCCTGCACCGCATGCGCCAGCTCGCGCCGGGCAAGACGCTGATCGAGGCCCCCACCGCCGGCAACGGCGCCAGCTGCAAGAGCTGCGCCCACTGCCCCTGGATGGCGATGAACGCGCTGCAGGGCGTCGTCGACTGCCTGGAAAAGGGCAGCGGCGAGATCCACGTCGAGGAAAGCGTCCGCGCCAAGGCCCTCGGCTGCATCGACCGCATGCTCGACTTCGTCAAGCGCAACCCGGCCAGCGTGCACAAGCCGGGCTTCGTCAAAGGCATCGGCGCCGCATGACGGCACCGCCTTCCAACTTCTCCAAGGACACCGCGAAGCCGATGACCCCCACCTTCGAATCCAACGAAAGCCTCGAACAAGCCCGCGAGCGCAATGTGCGCGACGCGCTGATGGAAGACATCGGCCGCGCCGACTGGACCGCCCGGCTCGTGCCCGCAGGAAAGCAGGTGCGCGCCCGGGTGCTGCTGCGCGAAGAGGCCGTGCTCTGCGGCCGCGACTGGTTCGACGCCTGCGTGCGCGCGCTCGACCCGCAGGCCGCCATCCAGTGGCACGCGGCCGAGGGCGACGCGGTGCGGCCCAACACCGAGGTCTGCCACATCCAGGCCGACGCCCGCGCCCTGCTGTCGGCCGAGCGCCCCGCCCTGAACTTCCTCCAGTTGCTCTGCGGCACGGCCACGCTGACGCGGCAGCATGTCGACGCGATCGAAGGCGCCTCGCCCAACCCGAAAGGCTGCGCCATCCTCGACACGCGCAAAACCCTGCCCGGCCTGCGCCAGGCGCAGAAATACGCGGTGCGCGTGGGTGGCGGCCAGAACCAGCGGCTGGCGCTTTGGGACGGCATCCTGATCAAGGAAAACCACATCGCCGCCGCCGGCGGCATCGCCCAGGCGCTGGCCCGGGCGCGGGCATTGGACGCCGGCGTCGGCATCCAGATCGAGGTGGAAAGCCTGGCCCAGCTGCAGGAAGCCTTGGCCGAGGGCGCCACGAGCGTGCTGCTCGACAACTTCGACCTGCCGCGCATGCGCGAGGCCGTGGCGCTGAACGCCGGCCGCGCCTTGCTCGAAGTCTCGGGCAGCGTGCGGCTCGACCAGGTGAGGGACATCGCCGCCACCGGCGTCGACCGCATCTCGATCGGCCGGCTCACGAAAGACGTGCGCGCCACCGACTTCTCCATGCGCGTGACCGACCGGCTGCCCACCGGCGCGTAGGCGCGCCTGTCAGGCCGGGGCGTACCCGCCGCCCGCCGAGGCGAACTTCACCGCCAGGAAATCCACGAAAGCCCGCACCCGGCCCGACACGAAACGGCCACTCGGCAGCAAGGCGTGCAAGGGATAGGGTTCGGTTTCCCAGTCGGGCAGCAGGCGCACCAGGCGGCCGGCGTCGAGGTCGTGGCGCACGTCGAACACCGATTTCAGCAGGATGCCGGCGCCGGCGACCGCCCATTCGCGGGCGAGCGAAGCGTCGTCGACGCTGCGGTCGCCGCCGACCCGAACCTCCGTCCACTCGCCCCGCCTGCCGAAGCGCCACACCTGGTGGCGCCGGCCCGCACGCTTGAAGGTCAGGCAGTTGTGGTCCCGCAGGTCGTGCGGCGTCGCGGGGGCGGGCCGGCCGCGCAGGTAGCCAGGCGAGGCGCAGAGCACCGGCCGCGACGGCGCGAGCTGCCGCGCGATCAGCCGCGAGTCGGCCAGCGCGCCATAGCGGATCGCCACGTCCACTTCGTCGCGCAGCACGTCCAGCGGCTGGTCGCTCACCGACAGCGCCAGGTGCAGGCCGGGGTGCGCGCGCAGGAATTCATCGACCCACGGCAGCAGCATGGTGCGCGCCAGGTCCGACGGCGCCGCCACCCGCAGCGTGCCGACCAGCGCGCCGCGGTCTTCCGAGAGCAGCGACTGCGCTTCTTCCAGCAGCTCGAAGGCGCGCGACGAGTAGTCCAGCAGCATCTGGCCTTGCGGTGTCAGGCGCATTGCCCGTGTCGAGCGCTCGAAGAGCCGGGCGCCGAGCTGCGCTTCCAGTCGCTTGAGCGTGGCGCTCGCGGCAGCCGGGGTGACGCCGAGCGCGCGCGCCGCGGCGGTCAGCGTGCCGCCCTTGGCGGTGTGCAGCAGCACGTTCAAGTCGGCGATATTTTCAATTTTCATTTGAAACTTATTCACTTCAACAAGTATTTTCAAAGATTATTTGCGATTCTAGGATGCAGGCCATGCCCTTCCTCGGGCTCATTCACCAGGAGTCTTCCCATGAAAGCCATCGGCTACCGCCAGTCCTTGCCCATCACCGACGACAACGCCTTGCTGGACATCGAGATCGCCGCGCCGCAGCCGCGCCCGCGCGACCTGCTCGTGCGCGTGCAGGCGGTGTCGGTCAACCCGGTCGACACCAAGGTCCGCAAAGGCGTGGCGCCGGAAGCCGGCCAGGCCAAGGTGCTGGGCTGGGACGCGGTCGGAACCGTCGAAGCGCTGGGTTCCGAGGCGACGCGGTTCAAGGTCGGGGACCGGGTCTACTACGCCGGGGCCATCAACCGGCCCGGCAGCAACAGCGAGCTGCACGCGGTGGACGAACGCATCGTCGCGCTCGCGCCGCGCAGCCTCGACGACGCCCAGGCCGCCGCGCTGCCGCTGACCACCATCACCGCCTACGAGCTGCTCTTCGACCGGTTGGGCGTGCCCCAGCAGGGCGGCGAAGGCCAGACGCTGCTGATCGTGGGCGGCGCCGGCGGCGTGGGCTCCATCCTCATCCAGCTGGCGCGGCGCCTCACCCAGCTCCGCGTGGTGGCCACCGCCTCGCGCCCCGAGACCCGGCAGTGGTGCCTGGACCTAGGCGCCCACGAGGTGGTCGACCACGCCAGGCCGCTCGCCGCCGAATTGCAAGCCGCCGGCCTCGGCCCCGTCGACCTCGTGGCCGGCCTGACACAGACGGCGCGCCACTTCGCCCAGATCGTCGAGAGCCTGAAGCCGCAGGGCCGCCTGGCGGTGATCGACGAGATCGCCGGCGTGGACGTCATGCCGCTCAAAAGCAAGAGCGTCTCGCTGCACTTCGAGCTGATGTTCACGCGCTCGACCTTCGAGACGCCCGACATGCAGGAGCAAGGCCGCTTGCTGGCCGAAGTGGCGGCTTTGGTGGACGCGGGCCGCATCCGCACCACCGCCCAGACCGCGCTGGGCCGCATCACCGCCGCCAACCTGCGGCGTGCGCATGCGTTGATCGAAAGCGGACGCGCCCAGGGCAAGGTCGTGCTGGCCGGGTTCTGAGCCGCCGCGGCGTCGGGCCGCGGGCGGCGTCGGGCCGCGGGCGGCGGCGGGAGCCGGCGAAATGGGACCTTTTCGGCCTTTTATTTCGCGTCCCGCCGGTCGGCCGGGGTCGGATACTTCGAGGGCCGCAGTCGTCCGCCTGCCTTTTCAACGCCCTCGCGGGAGAAGCCGCCATGAGCACCGAATTCGACACCGTCCACAACTACCACGAACGCCTGGTGTTCCGCGCCGTGTCCGAGGCCACCTCCAAATTCACCCACCTGGAGCGCGAAGACGAGCTGCTGGCCGACATCGCCTGCGTCGCGCTGAACCGGTTGCAGCCGCGCTACATCCGCCACGAGGTGGACTTCGCCTTCTACCTGACCGAGAAGGAGCGCGCCGAGATCGAACGCAGCATCAACGAAGCGGTGGTGTTCGCCGTGGAGTTCGTCCAGGCGCGCACGGCGATGCGGGCGCGGACCTGAGGCGCGCCCGCCGACGCGCTCAGGCCGGCGCACCGGCGGCGGCCTGATCGACCAGCTCAGAATTTGCCGTTCGGGTTCTTCCACTGCGACTTCGGGGGAATCGCCTCGATCGTGTCCCAGTGCTCGGCGATCTTCCCGTCCTCCACGCGGAACAGGTCGTAGAAGGCGACGTGCTTGCCCCCGAAATCGCCCTCGCTGCAGGCCAATACGAAGTTGCCTTCGCCCAGCACGCGGTGGACGCGGTGGTACTTCATGGCGATGCCGGCCCTGGCCATCGCTTGCAGCGCGGCGCCGAGTCCCGACAGGCCATCGGCCACCTGGGGGTTGTGCTGGACATAGTGGTCGCCCTTGAAATAGCCGGCCAGGCGGTCCAGCCGGCCGTTGACCAGGATGTCGTCGACGAAGCCCGCCACCAGGGCCTTGTTCTCCCGCGTTTTGTCGAGGTCGACCGCCACGGTGGGGCCGTCGGTCATCGTGCGGCCGCTGGGGTTCGGCTTGGCGGGCGTCTCTTGGAGGTTGTCCCAGTGCTCGACGACCCGGCCGTCCTCGAAGCGGAAGACGTCGAAGCCGATCTTCGGGCCGAAGAAATCGTATTCGGTGTGCGCGAAGACGAAGTCGCCGTCGCGGAACACGCGCCTGGTGTGGACTTTCGCGGAACCCGCGGGAAGCGCCTGGAGCACGGCGCCGAAGCCGGCCAGGCCGTCGCCCACCGCCAGGTTGTGCTGGATGTACTTTTGCGGGTTGATGACGGCGACCGGCTCGGCCGCGCCGGTCTCGATGGCTTTGAGGAGGGCGGCGACTTGCGCCTTGGGATCCGGGTTCATGGGGGTGGTTTCCTTGGGGAGGTAGGACACGGCGCACCCGGTCATCGCGAGTGCGGCGATCGCCAGGGCGGCGGCCCGGCGTCGAGGGTTGTGGGCAAGCTTTCTCATGGTTCGGGGCTGTGGTTGATACGAGGCACTACTGTGAAGGGGGCGCCACCGTCCGCAAAGGTCGCTGTCCGGCACCTGATGGTAAAAATCGGGCATCCCGACTGTCCAACGATCCGTGCCCGATCCAACCCTTCGAGACACCCGCTTCGAAAACGGGCGGCTGCAGTCCATCGGTGTCGAAGCCCTCTCGACGGCGGAGCTTCGCCGCCGCGTGCCTTCGGGGCTCCTGGCTCGTCCGGAAAGGGTCGGGTTCTTCATGGTCCTGGTCGTGCACGGGGGGCGCGGCCAGCACCTGGTGGACTTCGAAAAGATCGCGCTTCGGCCCGCGACGGTCGTGCTCGTGCGTCCCGGCCAGGTCCAGCAATGGCTGGCTGGAGCCTGGCTACGAGGCCGATGTCCTGCTGATCGAGCCGGCCGTGCTCCAACCCACGCAAGGGCAGGCGCGCCAGGCTGCAACCGCACAGCTGCGCCTGGCGGATTGGCCCAGCAGGTTCGAACTGGACGCGCAGGGCCTGGAGGCGTGGCGCCAGCTGTTGGCCATGCTGCGCCGGGAGCACGACGGCGACGCGTTGGACGCGTTGTCATCGGCCTTGGTGCATGAGTTGCTGCTGTGCCTGCTGCTGGGCCTGGCCAAGTTCGCGGCGAAGTCTTCGCCGGACACGTCCGCGCCGGCACGCCTGGCTCGCCGCTTCCAGCAAGCCTTGGACGACCAAGTCACGCGGCGGCCCACGGTGGAGGCGCTGGCAAGCGACCTCGGCGTGTCGACGAGCACGCTGACCCGCACCTGCCGGGCCAAGCTGGGCCAGGCCGCGAAGGCCTTGGTGGACCGCCGCATCGCCCTGGAGGCGCAGCGAATGCTCGTGCACACCGACGCCACTTCCGTGAGCATCGGGGAGCGGCTGGGCTTCACGGAGCCGACGAACTTCCTGAAATTCTTCAAGCGCCTGGTGGGCACGACCCCGGAAGCTTTCCGCCTTTCCCGTCGGTCGCCTTAGGGCCCGCCCCGCCGTCCCGGCACGGCGGGTCAGCCGCTCAAACCGAACGCCTTGGGCTTTTTGCCGCTGCGCGCCCGGCGCACCAGCACGGTGGGGAAGCTCACCGGCAGCGTGCGCGGGAAATCGCGGCTGTAGTGCAGGCCGCGGCTTTCGTGGCGCATCAAGGCCGAGCGCACGATCAGCTCGGCGCAGTCGACCAGGTTGCGCAGCTCCAGCAGGTCGCGGTTGACGCGGAAGTTGGCGTAGTAGTCGTCGATCTCGCCGCGCAGCAGCTTGATGCGGTGCAGCGCGCGCTCCAGCCGCTTGGTGGTGCGCACGATGCCGACATAGTTCCACATCAAGAGGCGCAGCTCGTCCCAGTTGTGGGCGATCACGACCTGCTCGTCGGCGTTCTCGACCTGGCTCTCGTCCCAGTCGGGCAGCGGCGGCAGCTCGCCCGGCGCGTGGGACAGCAGGTCGTCGGCGCAGGTGCGCCCCAGCACCACGCACTCCAGCAGCGAGTTGCTCGCCAGCCGGTTCGCGCCGTGCAAGCCGGTGTAGGTGGTCTCGCCGACGGCGTACAAACCGGGCAGGTCGCAGCGGCCGGACAGGTCGGTGACGACGCCGCCGCAGGCGTAGTGCGCGGCCGGAACCACGGGAATGGGTTGGCGCGCGATGTCGATGCCCAGCTTGAGGCAGCGCGCGTGGATGGTCGGGAAATGCTCCCTGAGGAAGACCTCGCCGAGGTGGGTGGCGTCCAGCCAGACGTGGTCCAGGCCGTGCTTCTTCATCTCGAAGTCGATCGCCCGGGCGACGATGTCGCGCGGCGCCAGCTCCAACCGTTCGTCGTGCGCCGCCATGAAGCGCGCCGCCTCGCCGTGGAATCCGGGCAGCTTCAGGTGGGCGCCCTCGCCGCGCAGCGCCTCGGTGATCAGGAAACTGCGTTCCTGCGGGTGGTAGAGGCAGGTCGGGTGGAACTGGATGAATTCCATGTTGCCCACGCGGCAGCCGGCGCGCCAGGCCATGGCGATGCCGTCGCCGGTGGCGGTGTCGGGGTTGCTGGTGT
>CBIHOD010000125.1:0-6831 GCA_966211815.1 uncultured Burkholderiales bacterium | reverse complement strand
GGTCGCCCACCGGCAGCTCCAGCGTGTGCTCCTTGAAGCGGTCCAGGCGCGGCCAGGGCGCGGTGGGGATGAATTCGCCGTCCACGCGCAAGTGGGTGTGGCCGCGCGACTTGGCCCACTTGGCCAGGTCGGTGTACAGGCCCTTGCGGTTGACCACCAGCGGCGCCATCAGGCCGACGTGCCGGCCCTTGTAGTCGCGCAGGATCTGCGCGGCGATGCTCTCGGCCGACTGCGGCTTGACCTCGGCGCCGTCGTGCACGCAATGCTGAAGCCCGAGCTTCACGTAGAGCAGCCGCAGGAAGTGCCAGACCTCGGTGGTCGTGGCCACCGTGCTCTTGCGGCCGCCGCGCGACAGCCGCTGCTCGATGGCCACCGTGGGCGGGATCCCGTAGACCGCGTCGACCTCGGGCCGGCCCGCCGGCTGCACCAGGCTGCGGGCGTAGGCGTTGAGCGATTCCAAGTAGCGCCGCTGGCCTTCGTTGAAGAGGATGTCGAAGGCCAGCGTCGACTTGCCGGAGCCCGACACGCCGGTGACCACGGTGAACTTGTCGCGCGGGATGTCGACGTTCAGCGCCTTGAGGTTGTGCTCGCGGGCGTTGACGATCTGGATTGAATTCGCTCCCTCTCCCTCTGGGAGAGGGCTGGGGTGAGGGCGCGGTCTGCGCCCACGGATCACTGATTGGAGGGGAACGCCGGCTGAAGCACTGCTGCCCTCACCCCAACCCCCTCCCAGAGGGAGAGGGGGAGAAGAACCATCGGCGGATTGAGGGAGTTTTTCTTTGACCTCGTGCGACTGTTGAACCCCCATCGCCGCGTCGTAGTCCGCCAGTGCCCGCCCGGTGTGCGAGCGCGGGTCGCGCTTGACCGACTCGGGCGTGCCGGTGCACATCACCTGGCCGCCCGCATCGCCGCCTTCGGGGCCGAGGTCGATCAGCCAGTCCGACGCCCGCACCACGTCGAGGTTGTGCTCGATCAGGATGATGGAATGCCCGGCGTCCAGCAGCTTGCGGAAGGCGCGCATCAACTTGGCGATGTCGTCGAAGTGCAGGCCGGTGGTCGGCTCGTCGAACATGAAGAGCGTGCCGCGCCTGGCCACCGCCTGCCGACTGGCGGTGGCGGCCTGCGCGGTCTCGGCGAGGAAGCCGGCGAGCTTGAGCCGCTGCGCCTCGCCGCCGCTGAGCGTCGGCACCGGCTGGCCGAGCTTGACGTAGTCCAGGCCGACGTCGACGATGGGCTGCAGCACGCGCACCACCTCGCGGTCCTGGGCGAAGAGTTGCACCGCCTCGCTCACCGTCAGCTCCAGGACGTCGGCCACGTTCAAACCACCCGGGGGTCCGACCTGTCCAGGCAGGCGGCGGTCGATCTTGACTTCCAGCAACTCCGGCCGGAAGCGCTTCCCATCGCAGTCGGGGCAGCGCAGGTAGACGTCGGACAGGAACTGCATCTCCACGTGCTCGAAGCCCGAGCCGCCGCAGGTGGGGCAGCGGCCGTTGCCGGCGTTGAAACTGAACATGCCGGCGCCGTAGCCGCGCTCGACGGCCAGCGGCGCCTGCGCGAACAGCTTGCGGATCTCGTCGAAGGCGCCCACGTAGCTGGCGGGGTTGGAGCGCGCCGTCTTGCCGATGGGCGACTGGTCGACGAAGACCGCGTCGGCCAGCCAGTCGGCGCCGAGCAGCGCCTCGTGCGCGCCGGGGCTCTCGGTGGCCTTGCCGAAATGGCGCAGCAGCGCCGGGTGCAGCACGTCCTGCATCAGCGTGCTCTTGCCCGAGCCGCTGACGCCAGTGACGCACACCAGGTGCTGCAGCGGGAACTCCACCGTGATGTTCTTCAGGTTGTGCTCGGTGGCGCCTTGCAGCACGAGCTTCGGCGTGGACGGCGTGACCAGCCGCTTGATGCCCATGCCGATCTGCTTGCGCCCGCCGAGGTAGGCGCCGGTGAGCGTGTCGGCCCGGCGGATCTCGTCGGGCGTGCCGTCGAAGACGATGCTGCCGCCGCGTTCGCCCGGACCGGGGCCCATGTCGATGAGGCGGTCGGCGGCCAGCATCACCGCCGGATCGTGCTCGACCACCACCAGGGTGTTGCCGGCGTCGCGCAGCCGGGCCATGGCTTCGTTGATGCGGTCCATGTCGCGCGGGTGCAGGCCGATGCTCGGCTCGTCCAGCACGAACAGCGTGTTGACCAGCGAAGTGCCCAGCGCCGTCGTCAGGTTGATGCGCTGAACCTCGCCGCCGCTGAGCGTGCGGCTCTGGCGGTCGAGCGTGAGGTAGCCCAGGCCCACCTCGCAGAGGTAGCGCAGCCGGGTTCGGATCTCGTCCAGCAGCAGCTTGAGCGCATCGTCCAGCATCGTGCTGGGCAGTTGCAGGCCGTCGAAGAAGGCACGGATGCCGTCGATCGGCATCAGCATCAGGTCGTGCACGGTCAGGCCGGGCAAGCCCTCCAGCTGCGCGCGCGACCAGTCCACGCCCTGGGGCATGAAACGCTTGGCGGGCGCGACGACTTTGTCGGCGTCGGCCTTGGCGCCGAGCCGCCACAGCAGCGCCTCGGTCTTGAGCCGCGCGCCGCCGCAGGCCTCGCAGGGGTTGTAGCTGCGGTATTTGGACAAGAGCACGCGGATGTGCATCTTGTAGGCCTTGCTCTCCAGGTATTCGAAGAAGCGCTTGATGCCGTACCACTGCTTGTTCCACTTGCCCGACCAGTCGGGCGTGCCGTTGATCACCCAGGCGCGCTGCGCCTCGGTCAGCTGCGACCACGGCGTGTCCCGCGGGATGCCGGCCTCGCCGGCGTAGCGCATGAGGTCCTCCTGGTTCTCGGCCCAGGCGGGCGTCTGCAGCGTCTTGACCGCGCCGGAGCGCAGCGTCTTCTTCGGGTCGGGGATGACCAGGCCGTAGTCGACGCCGATCACCCGCCCGAAGCCGCGGCAGGCCTCGCAGGCGCCCATGGGCGAGTTGAAGGAGAAGAGGGCGGGCTGGGGCTCGGAATAACGCAGGTCGCTTTCGGGGCAGTGCAGGCCGGTGGAGTAGCGCCAGAGGGTGGCGCGCGGGGGGGCTTCGACGAGCTCAGCCCCGACCGAGGCGCGCCCAGGCCCTTCGACAGGCTCAGGGCGAACGGGGGGTGTGGGTTTCGATGGATTCGGATTCGCGACTTCGCCTCCGATATCCGTTCGCCCTGAGCCTGTCGAAGGGCCCCCGCCCCCCAAGTCACTCGAAGCGGCGGGCTGAGCCCCGCTCCGTTCGGGCTGAGCCTGTCGAAGCCCTTCCCCCGAATCCAGCACATGCACGCTCACCCTTCCCCCGCCGCGCTTGAGCGCCACCTCGATCGCCTCCATCGCGCGCGCCCTGTCGGCGCCCTGGATGCGGAAGCGGTCGGCCACCACGTCGAGCACCTTGCGCGGCCCCGTGGGCGAAGCCACCTCGCGTTGCGCGTGCACGCGGGTGTAGCCACTGGCCGACAACCATTGCTCGACCTCCTCCTGCGAGGTGCCGCCGGGCAGCTCCACCGGGAAGGTGATCACCAAGCGCGGATCGCTTTCGCGGGTGCGTTCCATCAGGTCGGCGTAGATCGTCTCCGGCGTGTCGTGCCGCACGCGCTGCGCCGTCTTGCGGTCGAACAGCTCGGCGGCCCGGGCGAACAGCAGCTTCAGGTGGTCGTTCAGCTCCGTCATCGTGCCCACGGTGGAACGCGAGGTGCGCACCGGGTTGGTCTGGTCGATGGCGATGGCCGGCGGCACGCCGTCGACGCGGTCGACCGCCGGCCTGTCCATGCGGTCGAGGAACTGGCGCGCGTAGGCGCTGAAGGTCTCCACGTAGCGCCGCTGGCCTTCGGCGTAGAGCGTGTCGAACACCAGGCTGGACTTGCCCGACCCGCTCGGCCCGGTCACCACCGTCATCTCGCCGGTGCGGATGTCCAGGTCGAGGTTTTTGAGGTTGTGCTGGCGGGCGCCACGGATGCGGATCAGGCCGGAGGTCATGGGGTGCGGGCGGGCTGTTGGCTACGGGGGGCGGATCATTCTATGGAGTCGTTCCGGGCGGCGCAGGCGGCCGCTTTTCGACCCTTCCGGCAAGCTGGGTGCCCGGCCGGCACCGCCGGCTTTGGCATCATGGCCACCCCGAACAGACCGGAGGGCGCATGCCCGGCCACCTCACCCTCCACCCCGCCGACGCCGACGGCATCGCCGAGCTGACCATCGCCAACCCCGGCAAGCGCAACGCCATGGACCGCGCGATGTGGGCCGAGCTGCGGCGCGTCTTCGAACACCTGCAGGCCCAGCCCGCGGCGCAGGCGCCGCTGGCGGTGGTGGTCGCCGGCGAAGGCGGCCAGTTCGCCTCGGGCGGCGACATCGAGGAGTTCGCGTCCTTCCGCTTCGACGAAGGCGAATTGCGCGCCTTCCACGAAGGCGAAGTCGCCCCGGCGCTGCGGGCCTTGCTGGACTGCGACATCACGCTCTACGCGCGGATCGAAGGCGCCTGCGTCGGCGGCGGGCTGGAGATCGCCGCCTGCTGCGACATCCGCGTCGCCGCCGACGACAGCCGCTTCGGAGCGCCGATCGGCAAGCTCGGCTTCCCGATGGCGCCGGCCGAGCTGCAAATCCTGGCCGGCGTCTTCGGCCAGGCCGCGCTGCGGGAGATGTTGCTCGAAGGCCGCCTGGTGGACGCGCCGCGCGCCTGGCAACTCGGGCTGGTGCATGCCGTCGTCCCGCCCGACGAATTGAAAGACGCCGTGCACGGCCGCGCGAAACAAGCCGCGCTGATGTCGCCCCAGGCGGCACGCATCAACAAGCGCACGCTGCGGCAGGTCGCCGCCGGCGGCCCCACGCCCGAGCAGCGGCGCGCCCATTTCGCCTATGCGCCGGCGGCGCACCACCGCGAAGGCGTTTCGGCCTTCATCGAAAAACGCCCGCCGCGTTTCCAGCGCGGTTGACCCGACCCGCCGCAGCCACCATGACGAACGCCGAAGCCCTCCGCCTCGACCCTGGCCACAACCTCTTCGCCGCGGTGCGGCGGGCCTTCCCGGCCGACCTGGAAGCGCCGGCGCTCGAACTGCCCCCTCGGGAAGCCGGCGAGCCGCCCCGCTGCTACAGCTGGCGCGATGTCGACCGCGCCACCGCGATGATGGCCAACTGGCTGGGCAGCCTCGGCATGGCGGACGGCGCCCTTTTGCTCGTGCATGTCGCCGAATCGGCTGAGGCGGCGCTGCTTTTCCTGGCAGTGCTGCGCGGCGGCTGGGTCCACGCGCCGGTCTCCCAGACCCGCCGGCCCGACGAGGTCGGACGCCTCATCCAGGCCACCCGGCCCAGCGCGCTGGTGTGCGGCGGCCGGGACTTCGGCTGGGCCAGCAAGCTGGCTTTCACGTCGGGCGTGCGCCATGTGTTCACGCTCAACGACGACTGCACCGGCACCCTGCTCGACCGCGCCTCCTTCCAGCCCGACCGGCACGCGCCCGCCGCCAAAGCCGCGGCCGACGCCGCCGCCCTCCTCCACCCCGGCGGGGAAGGCGAGGGCGTGGTGCTGAGCCACGGCGACCTGCTGGGACGGATCAGCCCGTGGGATGGGCGGGACGGCCTAGCCGCATTGATCGGCAAGCTGGCGGTGTTCGCCGCATGACGGCCCGCGGGCGCTTTCTTTCCTGACGCGGGAAGCGTCGGATGCCCCCTTCCCCACGGGTTTCCCCGGAGCGCGAAACCTCCCGGCCCGCCCGCCCCTCAGGGTTTCCATCGAGTTTGTCAGCCAGCGTTCAGCCACGCGTCAGCTCTTGTTGGTTTCGCGTCAGAGACGGGTCAGTGCCCCGACGCACCATCTCGGCATGCGGCGCCCGCCGGCGCGGCTTTACCAAGACGGAGACAAACCCATGACTGCATCAGTAGCGAACAGCCATTCCCGGGGCGGGCCCAAGGCCTCCTCGGCGCCGATGACGAAGGAGGAGAGGAAGGTCATCTTCGCCTCCAGCCTGGGCACCGTGTTCGAGTGGTACGACTTCTACCTCTACGGTTCGCTGGCGCCGATCATCGCCAAGCAGTTCTTCTCCGGCCTGGACGCCGGCGCCGCCTTCATCTTCGCGCTGCTGGCCTTCGCCGCCGGCTTCATCGTGCGGCCCTTCGGCGCGCTCGTGTTCGGCCGGCTGGGCGACATGATCGGCCGCAAGTACACCTTCCTGGTCACCATCCTGCTGATGGGCCTGTCCACGTTCGTCGTCGGCATCCTGCCCAGCTACGCCACCATCGGCGTGGCCGCGCCGATCATCCTGATCGTGCTGCGCATGCTGCAGGGCCTGGCGCTGGGCGGCGAGTACGGCGGCGCGGCCACCTACGTGGCCGAGCACGCGCCGCACGGCAAGCGCGGCGCCTACACCTCGTGGATCCAGACCACGGCGACGCTGGGCCTGTTCCTGTCGCTGCTGGTCATCCTCGGCGTGCGCACCGCGGTGGGAGAAGAAGCCTTCGCCTCCGACTGGTGGCGCGCGCCCTTCATCGTGTCGATCGTCCTGCTGGCCATCAGCGTGTGGATCCGCCTGGCGATGAACGAGTCGCCCGCCTTCAAGAAGATGAAGGAAGAAGGCAAGACCTCCAAGGCGCCGCTGTCGGAGTCGTTCGGCCAGTGGAAGAACCTGAAGATCGTGATCCTGGCGCTGGTGGGCCTGACCGCCGGCCAGGCCGTGGTCTGGTACACCGGGCAGTTCTACGCGCTGTTCTTCCTGACGCAGGCGCTGAAGGTGGACGGCGCGACCGCCAACATCCTGATCGCGCTGTCGCTCCTGATCGGCACGCCGTTCTTCGTGGTCTTCGGCTCGCTGTCGGACAAGATCGGCCGCAAGCCCATCATCATGGCCGGCTGCCTG
>CBIHOD010000124.1:0-6920 GCA_966211815.1 uncultured Burkholderiales bacterium | reverse complement strand
GGGGTGAACCCCGGCGAGCATTTGCAACGACGAGTGCGGCTGTGGGCGGGGCTCACCCTTCGGGCCGGCAGGCCAAGGCGCAGGGGCAATTTAACTGTTAACAGACCCTAGCCGGGCTCATGGCCGCCGGGGCGTTGCGGCCGGCTGCGGGCGATGATCGGGCCGGCGGCGCCAAGCGGAGGCGCACCCGCCGCCGACGCCCGCCCCACCCGCATCCCCGAGGATCCACGCCATGCCTTCATCGACCCATCCATTGTTCAGCTGCAGCGGCGGCAGCATCGTCCTGCCGGCCCGCGTCCTGTGCGACCGCCGGGACGGCGGCCACCTGATTGTCGACCCGCCCCGGCCGGTGTGGGAACGTGGCGAGTTGGCACCGCTGGAGCTGGCCCACTGGGCCTTCCTGGTGGCCGCCACCGGCCGGGCGATGCTGGATCGCCTGCCGGCCTTGCGGGGCGGCTGCCTGAACTACTGGGAGGCGGGCAACTGGTCGCTGCATCCGTTGGCCGAACCGCCGGGGCCCAAAGACCCGCTGGCGCACCGCCGCGTGCACCTGCACGTGTTCGGCCGCAGCCCGCGGGCGCAAGACCCGGACTGGCGGTGGGGCGAATCCCCGCGCTTCCCGGACTTCGTGGACGCGCCGAACTGGGCCGCCCGTTTCGCGCCGCTGTCCCCGGACGAATGCCAGGCCGTCGCCGAGCGGGCGGGCGAACTGTTCCATTCGGCCTATCTTGGCGCCGCCCGGGACAGCGGCGCCCGGCCATGAGCGCGGCCGCGCTGGCCCTGGTGCTGGCGGGCGCCTGCTGCCACGCCTGGTGGAACATCGTGGCCAAGAAGGCCGGCGGCGGCGGGCTGCCCTTCGTCTGGCTGTCGGGTCTGGTCAGCCTGGCGGTGACCGCGCCGGTCGCCGCCTGGTCCTGGTGGCAGGGGCCGCCGTCGCCTTTCGGCGCCTGGATGTGGCTGGCGGCGCTGTCCAGCGGCGCGGTGCACGGCGTTTATTCGCTGACCCTCCAGCAAGGCTACAAAGTGGGCGAGTTCGCCGTGGTCTACCCGGTCTCGCGCGGCAGCGGGCCGGCGATCTCGGTGCTGTTGGCCGTGGCCTGGCTGGGCGAGCGGCCGGGCGCCTGGGGCACCGTGGGCATCCTGCTGGTGCTGGGCGGGGTGTTCCTGTCGGCGGGCGGGCCGCGCATCCTGGCCGGCGGCCCGCCGGGCGCGAACCGCCGCGCCGGCGTGGCCTGGGGGCTGGCCACCGGCGCTTGCATCGCCGGCTACACCGTGATCGACGGCTGGGCGGTGAAGACGCTGGGCATGGCGCCGCTGCTGTTCTACCAGGCCAGCCTCGTGTTCCGCGCGGCGCTGGCGGCGCCTTGGGCGCTGCGCCAGCCCGGCAGGTTGCGCGAACAATGGCGGGCGCGGCCACGCGCCATCCTGGCCGTGGGTTGCCTGTCGCCGCTGGCCTACGGCCTGGTGCTGACCGCCCTGCAAACCACGCCCTTGAGCTACGTGGCGCCGGTGCGCGAGACCTCGATGCTGATCGGCGCGCTAGCCGGCAGCCGTTTGCTGGGCGAACCGCTGCGGCCGGCGCAGGCGGCGGGCGCGGCGTTGATCTTGCTGGGCGTGGCGGGGTTGGCCTGGGCCTGAGGCGCCGGGACCCGGCGGTCTTCAGTCGAACACCGGCACCACGTCGTCCTTCAGCGTGCCGCGCGCCTTTTCGTAGTCGGGCATCACCGAGCGCACCACGTCCCAGAAGCGCGGGCTGTGGTTCATCTCGCGCAGGTGGGCGAGTTCGTGGGTCACGACGTAGTCGATCGTGGTCATCGCGAAGTGGATCAGCCGCCAGTTCAGGCGGATCGACCCGTCGGCGCTGGCGCTGCCCCAGCGCGTCTGGGCCGACGACAGCGACAGGCGCGTGAACCGCACGCCGAGCTGCGCGGCGAAGTGGTGGCAGCGTTCGGCGAAGATGCGCTTGGCCTGGCGCTGGAGCCAGCTTTGCACCGCGTCGCGGATCTGCTCGGGCGTGGCGGTCTGCGGCAAGCCGATGTGCAACGTCAGGCGCGGCACGCCGGCCAGCGGCGCCTGCAGGCCGTCCGGGCCGCCGGAGCCGGTGTCGAGCACGGCGCCTTCGTCGCTCATGCCGGCGCGGGGGTCGAGCACGACGACGACCTGCTCGCCCAGGTAGGGGATGGCGGCGCCGTCGCGCCAGTCGACCTTGGCGGCCTGCAGGCGCTGGGCGCGTTCCTGCTGCTCGCGCAGCTTGCGCAGGATCCAGTTGGACTTCTCGCGCAGCGCCGCTTCGATGTCGCCCAGGCCGACCCACTTGGGCGCGTTCACGCTCAGGCCCTCGGGACCCACCATGAAGCCGATGCTGCGGCGCTTGGCGCGGCGCAGCGCATAGGCCACGAGGTGCTCGCCCAGGCGGATCTCGCGGTCGGCGCGCGGGTGGCGGAAGGTGGCGGGCTGCAAGCCGGCGGAGGCGCCACCCGCCGCCGGGCCGCCCTGCGCCACCGGCGCGTTGTGCTGGAGCGGCGGCCGCACGCTGCCCCTGCCGGCGGGCGTGCCGGCCAGGAAGGGCAGAGCGTGCGGTGGCGGGGGGGCGGGCGGGGAAAGAGACGCTGGTGCCGCGGCCTCGCCGAACAGGGAAAGCTGGCTGGGTGCGGTGGCCGGAGTGGCCTTGTCGCGTTGCGTCATGGACGCGCAGTTTAAAACGTTTTGCCCGCCGGAAGACGCCTTGTCGCCCCGAGCCGCCGCGTCCCCCACGGGTGGAGGCCGGACCCGCAGGCGTTCAATTCCCGACGGGTTCGGAAGCCGCCGCCGCGGCGGCGGCGGGCTGCCGGTAGGCCTCGGGATCGATGCGCCGCATTTCGGCTTCGATCCAGGCTTCGACCTCGCCCATGAGCTCGTCGTGGTCACGGCCCGCGGCGCTGATCACCGGACCGACGGAGACATCGATCACCCCGGGTCGCAGCACGAAGGACTTGCGCGGCCAGCACTTGGCGGAATTCACCGCGATCGGCAGCACCGACGCGCCGGCCTGCACCGCCAGCCTCGTGCCGCCGGGCTTGTAGTTGCCCTTGCCGCCGCGCTCGGTGCGGGTGCCTTCCGGGAACATGATCACCCAGCTGCCGCTGGCCATGTGCCTGCGGCCCTGCTCGGCCACCCGGTTCCAGGCCTCGGTGCGCCGGCTGCGGTCGATGTGGATCATGTTCATGCGGGCCATGGCCCATCCGAAGAACGGGATGTACAGCAGCTCCCGCTTGAAGACGTAGGCCAGCGGCCGCGGCATCAGGCCGGGCATGGCGAAAGTCTCCCAGGTGCTCTGGTGCTTGGGCAGCACCACCACCGGGCCGGCGCGCTCGGCGGCGGCCAGGTTCTCCCGGCCCAGCAGGCGGTAGCGCACGCCGCAGATGGCCTTGGCGCCCCAGATCGCGGTGTTGAGCCAACCCACGCACATCCAGTAGAGGCGGTCGCCGCGCACGAAGATGGACAGCAGCAGCACCGCCGAAGCCCACGGGATGATCGTGACCGTCATCCAGGCGATCAGCAAGGCCGAACGCAGCACCGCGAAGAGGTAAGCCATCAGTTGAGCGCCCCATGTTCGGAGTCGGCCGCGGCCGACAGGCCTTTGGCCTGGCGTTCGCGGCGGATGATGAAGTCCGCGAACGCCATCAAGTCTTCGTGCACCTGCATCGCCGGCACCTGGGCGCGCAGGGCGTCGAGTTCCGCGTCGCCGCGCCGGCCGCTGCGCGTGTGGCGCAACAGGTGCGGCTCGCAGCCCGCCGCCGCGCTGGCCAGCAGGTCCTTGAGGCTGTCGCCGACGGACGGCACGCCTTCCAGGTCGACGCTGTAGCGCTTGCCGATGTCGAGCAGCATGCCGGGCAGCGGCTTGCGGCAGTCGCACTGGTCCTCGGGGGTGTGCGGGCAGAAGAAGACGCCGTCGAGCCGGCCGCCGAGCTTGGCGAGCAGCTCGCTCATCTTGATGTGCACGCTGTTGAGCGCCGCCATGTCGAACAGGCCGCGCCCCAGGCCCGCCTGGTTGGTGGCGACGACGACGTGCCAGCCGGCGTGGTTGAGCTTGGCCACCGCTTCGAGCGCCCCGGGGATGGGCACCCATTCCGCCGGCGCCTTGACGTGGTCGTCGCGGTATTGGTTCAAGGTGCCGTCGCGGCCCACGATGATCAGTTTCATGGGGTGCCCCTTGGCGTCGAGGTTGCGGTTCATGGCGCGACTCAGGACGAAGCCAGCTTGGACAGGTCGGCCACGCGGTTCATCGCGGCGTGCAGCCGGCCCAGCAGCGCCAGGCGGTTGGCGCGAAGCGCGGGGTCTTCGGCGTTGACCATGACCGAATCGAAGAAGGCGTCGACCGGCGCCTTCAGCGCGGCCAGCGCCCGCAGCGAGGCGGTGTGGTCGCCGCTGTGGAAGGCAGCGTCAGCCTGGGGCTGAACCTGGGCCAGGGCGGCGTGCAATGCCGTCTCGGCCGGCTCTTTGAACAACGCCGGGTCGACGGTGGACGGCGGCGCGGCCTCCGATTTCTTCAGGATGTTGCCGACGCGCTTGTTGGCGGCCGCCAGCGCGGGGGCCTCGGGCAGGCCGGCGAAGGCGCGCACGGCTTCGAGGCGGCCGGCGAAGTCGCGGGACAGGCTGCAGACCTCCAGGACCGCGAGGACGTTGGCTTCCGAGTGGCCCTTGCCGGTCCAGTAGCCGACGGCGCGTTCGTTCAGGAACACGTCCAGCACTTTCCAGAGCGGCGTGCCGTTCGGGTTCTTATCGATCAGCCCCTCTGGGAAGCCTTCCACCGCCCGCGCCAACACCTCGCGCTGAACCAGATCCGATCCCGTCTCGGCGAGCAAACGCACCACGCCCAGCGCATGGCGCCGCAACGCAAACGGGTCCTTGTCGCCGGTGGGCACCTGGCCGATGCCGAACAGGCCGACCAGGGTTTCCAGCTTGTCGGCCAGCGCGACTGAAATACCCACCCAGTTGCGCGGCAGTGCGTCGCCTGCAAAGCGCGGCTTGTAATGGTCTTCCACCGCCTGAGCCACCGCCTCGTGTTCGCCGTCGTGGCGGGCGTAGTAGCCGCCCATCACGCCTTGCAGCTCGGGGAACTCGCCGACCATGTCGGTCAGCAGGTCGGCCTTGGCCAGGAACGCAGCGCGGTCGGCTTGCCCAGAGGCGCCGAAAGCCTGGCCAACGTCCCGCGCGATACGCCGCACGCGCTCGACGCGCTCGCCCTGCGTGCCCAGCTTGCCGTGGTAGACCACCTTGGCCAGGCCCGGCACGCGGGATTCCAGCGTCTTCTTGCGGTCTTGCTCGAAGAAGAACTTCGCGTCCGCCAGGCGCGGGCGCACGACGCGCTCGTTGCCTTCGACGACGCGCGACGGGTCGGCCGGGTTGATGTTGCTGACGACGAGGAACTTGTTCGTCAGCTTGCCGGCCGCGTCGAGCAGCGGGAAATACTTCTGGTTCGCCTTCATCGTGAGGATCAGGCATTCCTGCGGCACCGCCAGGAACTCTTCCTCGAACTGGCAGACCAGCACGTGCGGGCGCTCGACCAGGCCGGTGACTTCGTCCAGCAGGGCGTCGTCCTCGATCGGCGACAGGCCGAGCTGGTGGGCAGCCGCCTGCAGCTGGCGCGCGATCTCGCCGTGGCGGGCCTCGAAGCTGGCGATCACCGCGCCCTGCTCCTTCAGCTGCTCGGCGTAGTGGTCGGCGTGCTGCAGCACGACCGGGTCCATCTGCGCTTCGAAGCGGTGGCCGTGGGTTTCGCGGCCGGACTGAAGGCCGAGCGCCTGCACCGGCACCACGTCGGCGCCGTGCAGCGCCACCAGGCCATGGGCCGGGCGGACGAAGTTGACGCTGCTCCAGCCGTCGGCCAACTGGTACTGCATGACCTTGGGGATGGGCAGCTTGGCGAGGGTTTCGTCCAGCGCCGCTTGCAGGCCGGCGGCCAGGGTGGCGCCCGGCACCGTGATGTCCAAGAACAGGGCCTCGGCTTTACCGTCCATGGCGCGCTTGAGGCGAGGCACGGCGGAGGCATCGGCGCCGACGCTGGCGAGTTTCTTTAGTAGCGCAGGCGTGGGTTGGCCGTCGACGGAAAGGCCCACCGCCACCGGCATCAGCTTGTGCGAGACCGATTTGTCCTCGGCCTGGGCGAGCACGCCGCTGACCTGCACCGCCAGGCGGCGGGGCGAGGCGTAGGGGTTGACCGCGGAGTGCCCGGTGAGCAGGCCCCGCGCGCGCAGCGAATCCGACAGCAACTGCGCGAAAGCGGCGCCGAGCTTCTTGAGCGCCTTGGGCGGCAGCTCTTCGACGAACAATTCAACGAGCAGGTTCTTGGTGGTGGTCATGCTGCGTCCCGCTCCTGCGTGGGCTGCTTCTTTTGTTTCTGGGATTCGATCTGCGCGACCACCTGGTCGGCCCAATCGCGCGGCGCCATCGGGAAACCCAGGCGGGCGCGGCTTTCCAGGTAGCTCTGGGCGACGGCGCGCGCCAGGTTGCGGATGCGGCCGATGTAGGCGGCGCGCTCGGTGACGCTGATGGCGCCGCGGGCATCGAGCAGGTTGAAGGTGTGGCCGGCCTTGAGAAGCTGCTCGTAGGCGGGCAGCGCGAGCTGCTCGCCCATCAGCAACTTGGACTGCTTCTCGTGGGCCGAGAAGGCGGACAGCAGGAAGTCGACGTCGCTGTGCTCGAAGTTGTAGGCGCTTTGCTCGACCTCGTTCTGCTTGTAGACGTCGCCGTAGCTCAAGCCGTCGGTCCACTTCAGGTTGTAGACGTTGTCCACGCCCTGCAGGTACATCGCCAGGCGCTCCAGGCCGTAGGTGATCTCGCCGGTGATCGGCTTGCAGTCGATGCCGCCGACTTGCTGGAAATAGGTGAACTGCGTCACTTCCATGCCGTTGAGCCAGACCTCCCAGCCCAGGCCCCAG
>CBIHOD010000123.1:0-7173 GCA_966211815.1 uncultured Burkholderiales bacterium | reverse complement strand
TGGCCGCGCCTGGACCGCTTCAAGGAGCACACGCTGGAGCTGCCGGTGGGCGACCTCGTCGTCGGCGCCGGCAATGAAGCCGAGCTGCGCGCCCTCCTGGCCCAGGCGCTGGATGCCGGCAAGGGCGTGATGCACCTGCTGTCGCCGCTGGACGGCTTGAAGGGCGCCATGCTGGCCGACGGCACCACGGCCCACATCGGCGAGGTGAAGGTGTTCTCCACCAAGCGCGCCTGCCCGGTCTGCGGCACCAGCTACCCCGAGCTCGACCCGCGGCTGTTCAGCTACAACAGCAAGCACGGCTGGTGCACCACCTGCGTCGGCACCGGCCTGGCGCTCACGCGCGAGCAGCGCAAGGCCTACGACGACTCGCTGCGCGGCGACGACGACAAGGGCCGCGAGCAGAGTTTCCCGTCCGAGGAGGCCGAAGTCGAAGGCGTGGTCGACGAACCCTGCGAAGACTGCCACGGCACGCGCCTGAACCCGGTGTCCCGCGGCGTCACCTTCGACGGCCATTCCATCGCCTGGGTGGCGCAGTGGTCGGTGCATGACGCCAAGCGCTGGGTCGACGGCCTGAAGCTGGCGGGCCGCGACGCCGAGATCGCGCGCGACGTGGTGGCCGAGATCCAGAGCCGCCTGGCCTTCCTCGAAGAAGTCGGCCTGGGCTACCTCACGCTCGACCGGGCCGCGCCCACGCTCAGCGGCGGCGAGGCGCAGCGCATCCGGCTGGCGGCGCAGCTCGGCAGCAACCTGCAGGGCGTGTGCTACGTGCTGGACGAGCCCACCATCGGCCTGCACCCGCGCGACAACCAGATCCTGCTCGACGCGCTCCACAGCCTGAGCGGCAAAGGCAACACCCTGGTGGTGGTCGAGCACGACGAAGACACCATCCGACGCGCCGAGCACCTGATCGACATCGGCCCCGGCGCCGGCGTGCGCGGCGGGCGGCTGGTGGCGCAGGGCGGCGTGGGCGACCTGTCGGCCAACCCGGAGTCGGTCACCGGCCGGGTGCTGGCGCAGCCGCTGAAGCATCCGCTGTTCCCTCGCAGGGATGTGTTCCTCCCTCTCCCTCAGGGAGAGGGCGGGAGTGAGGGCAAGCGACGTGGCACGTCACCAATCTCCCCTCACCCCCACCCTCTCCCCGCTGGGGAGAGGGAGCCGACACCATATATCGAGGTCATCGGCGCTTCCCTCCACAACCTGCGCGACCTGAACGTGCGCGTGCCGCTCAAGCGCCTGGTGGCGGTCACCGGCGTCAGCGGCTCCGGCAAGTCCACGCTGGCGCGCGACGTGCTGCTGGCCAACCTGCTGTTCATCAACACCACCGGCGCCAAGCGCGCCCGCGAGACCGGCAAGGCGCCGGCGCATTGGGCCGGTTGCCGGGAAGTGGCCGGCTGGCAGCAGGTCGACCGCGTGCTCGAAGTCGACCAGACGCCGATCGGCAAGACGCCGCGCTCCTGCCCGGCCACCTACATCGGCTTCTGGGACACCATCCGCAAGCTTTTCGCCGACACCCTCGAATCGCGCGCCCGCGGCTACGCGCCCAACCGCTTCAGCTTCAACACCGGCGAGGGCCGCTGCCCGGCCTGCGAAGGCCAGGGCATGCGCACCATCGAGATGAGCTTCCTGCCCGACGTGAAGGTGCCCTGCGACACCTGCCACGGCCAGCGCTTCAACGCCGAGACGCTGGCGGTGACCTGGCGCGGCAAGACCATCGGCGACGTGCTGCGCATGGAGATCGACGAAGCCGTCGAATTCTTCGGCTCGATGCCGGCCATCGCCTACCCGCTGCAGCTGCTCAAGGACGTCGGCCTGGGCTACCTCACGCTCGGCCAGCCCTCGCCCACGCTCAGCGGCGGCGAGGCGCAGCGCATCAAGCTCGTCACTGAGCTGACCAAGGTGCGCGACGACGTCGGCCGCCGCGGAAACAAGGCGCCGCACACCCTCTATGTCCTGGACGAGCCCACCGTCGGCCTGCACATGGCCGACGTCGAAAAGCTCATCCAGGTGCTGCACCGCCTGGTGGCCGGCGGCCACAGCGTGGTGGTGATCGAGCACGACCTGGACGTGGTCGCCGAAGCCGACTGGGTGATCGACCTCGGCCCGGAAGGCGGCGTTGGCGGCGGACGCATCGTCGCGCAATGTCCGCCCGAGGCATTGGCGGCCGACCCGGCCAGCCACACCGGCGCCGCGCTGCGGCGGGTGCTGGAACGCTGAGGCGCCAGGCGGACGTCCGCGCTTTCACGGGTTTGCGCCGCGTCCAGCCGGGCGCGCGACGCCGTGCGGGGCGCGTCGCCTGATGCCCGGCCAAGGCTGCCGGGCCGGCGACGCCGGCGCGGACATGGGCCAGGCAGTGCCTTTCGTCCCTGGGAAGGTTCGAACCGCCCGGGGGCGTTACCGAACTTACTCCTCGCAAACCAAGTGTGAAAAATTTCCACTGACAATCGGCCGCATGGCGCCGCCCGGCGGTCGCGCCGTGCACGGCGTTTCGGCCCAGGCACCGGGACGCCACGGCCACGTTCAAACAGGGAAAGGAAAAAAACATGTCATCCAGAACCATCGATGCTTTGCGACCCGCGCCGTGGCGCAGGCGAGCCGCCTGGGCCGCTGCGGCGGCCTTGGCGCTGGTACTCGCCGCCTGCGGCGGTGGCGGTGGCGGTGGCTCCGAAGGCCCCGGCGTCAACCCCGGCTCGCAACCTCCAGGCAGCGTCGGCGAGCTGAGCTTGGTGGTCGGCGGCTTGGGCGGGCCGGGCCATGCGGGCGGCATCGGCGGCCAGGCGCGTTTTGACACCCCTTCCGGCCTGCTGATCGACGCGGACGGCAACCTGTATGTGAGCGACACCGGCAACGGCGTCATCCGCAAGGTCACGCCCGCCGCCGGCGTGTCGACGCTGGCCGGCCGGCCCGGCGAGTTCTCCCTGCTGGACGGGCAGGGGGGAGCGGCCCGTTTCAGCGCGCCGGCCGACATGGCCTGGGAGCCGTCGGGCGCGCTGCTGGTGCGCGACGGTGGATCGATCCGCCGGGTGACCACGTCCGGCGCGACGACCACGGCGGCGACGCACCTCGGCTTCATGGGTTGGGGGGCGATCGCCGCCGACGGCGCGGGGCGGGTCTACAGCGTCGTGCGTGACGTCAACTGCGCCGCCGCCATTCCTTTCTTGATGCCGTGTTCCGTGGGGGACCACATCGAAACCGCGTCCCTCTCCACGCCGGCCCCGGCACCCCTGGGCGCGGCGGCGGGCCTGCCCGCTCCCGCCGCGGGCAAGCTGATGGCGGTCGCCGGCGACGGGAAAGGGCGGGTCGTCGCGGTGCGCCTATCGGCGGCCGATGGCCTGATGGATTTTTTCGAACTCAACCCGAGCGGTGGTTTCGATGCCGTGGCCATGCCGGAGTCCGCGCGCCGCCTTCCGGATTTCAAGAATTCCTGCGAGGGATGCCGCCCTGCGAACCTGACTTGGACGCTGAGCGTCGCCTGGGAGGGTGATGAAGGCTTCCGGGTGGCGCTCAACCAGGGCAGCGTCGTGGG
The DNA here is from genome assembly GCA_966211815.1 of uncultured Burkholderiales bacterium. GTDB lineage: Bacteria > Pseudomonadota > Gammaproteobacteria > Burkholderiales > Burkholderiaceae_C > JANPCX01. Next base: position 3,650 of record CBIHOD010000123.1, on the reverse strand, counting down.
CCACATCGCGACCACCGTCACCCGTTTCTTCCGCAGCGGCGCGGCGCCGGTCCAATTGATTTCCACCCGCTTCTCTTCCGAGGACGGGCCGTTCGCCCAGGCCGGCTTCAGGGGCGTGGCGGCCATCGCCGTCGATGCGGGGCACCGGGCTTTTCTGCCTGACGCGGGCAACCACACGGTCCGGCTTGTCGGTGCGCAGGGCGAGGTCCAGACCTGGGCGGGGGCGGCGCCGGATACCGCGGTGCAAGACCGCATCCAGGCCGCGGAATCGATCAACAAACCCAGCGTCATCCCGTGGTGCGATGTCACGGTGGGCGGCAACGGCGCCGACGTGTATGCCGGCTTCTGCCAGTCGTTGTCGTGGCCGTCTTCCCCGCGCTTCGATTCGACGACGCCGAGGCATGTCGTGCGCTTCACCGGCGCGGGCGTGGAGCCGGTCAAGCTCGGCGCGGCCGACGACGTCCGCTCCCCGTTCGGCGTGGACGCCGGAGGCGACATCTACGCCGATGGGCGGCGTTACAGCCCACGAGGCGAATTGAAGGCGGATTTCAACAACGCTGGGGACGGCTTTCTTCCCCGGATGGCGGCCGTCACGCCGCAAGGCGGCGTTTGGTGGGCCACTGCGGACCGGCTCCGCTATCTGGCACCCGGCGCCGCGACCCCCGTCGAGCGAGCCCGTGCCGGCACCGGCTCGCCGGCGGCTGTGTCGTGGATCAAGGCGGTCGCCACCGGCGCGTCGGGCGACGCCTACCTGATCGACGCCCTCGGCGCCGACCCCGACGCCGCCCTGCAGGTCCGCAAGGTCACGCCCGACGGCGAGGTGCGAACGCTGGCGGGCCGCCTGGACGCGGTCGGCAGTCAGGACGGCCCGGCCGCTTCCGCGACCTTCCGGGACGCGCAGGGCCTGGCCGTCGACCGCCGCGGCAATGTCTATGTGGCCGACACCGGCAACCACACCGTCCGCAAGATCACGCCGCAAGGGCAGGTCAGCACCCTCGCCGGCGTGCCGGGGAAGCCGGGCCTGACCCTGGGCGCGCTGCCCGGCCGCCTGAATTCGCCCACCAGCGTGGCGGTGGACGCCAACGACACGCTCTACATCGCCACGCCGGGCGCCATCCTCAAGGTGAAGCTGCCGCAGTGAGCGGCGGCGCTCAAGGGAACGCCACCACCTGGTCGGTCGGGAACCTGATCATGTCCTTCATCAGCGGCCCCATCGGCATCTCCATCGACAGGTTCTTGGGCGGGACCGGCAACTCGAACCACTGGTGGTGCAGCCGCGCGATGTCGCCGCCGCGCATGAGGCGGCGCAGCGTCTGGTCGGCCACCGCTTTCAGGCCGGCGCTTTCCTTGCGCATCATCACCGCCATCGGCTCGATGCCCAGGTAGTCGCCGATCACCTCGTAGCGCTTCGGGTCCTTGGCCAGGGCGCGCTGGCCCCAGAGGTTGGTCACGTCCTCGACCAGCGCGTCGCCCTGGTCCTGCTCCAGCATCTGCAGGCCCTCGGCGCGCGACTTCATGTGGACGAACTTCAGGTCCAGCTTGTGTTCGGCGTCCTTCGACTTGACGATGCCGGCGGCGATGGTCTGGTCGGCCACGATGATGCGGCGACCCACCAGGTCGCGCAGGTTGCGCGCGCGCAGGTCGGTGCGCGCCAGCAGCTTGGTGCCGGTGATGAAGTAGGGCAGCGAGAAGGCGAAGCCGCGGTTCAGGCGTTCCGCCGTGATCGAGCTGTTGGCGCATTCCATGTCGATCGTGCCGTCCTGCAGCGCCGGGAAGCGCGCCTTGTGATCCACCGGCACATAGCGCACCGCCAGGTCGGTCAGCTTCAGTTCCTTCTTCAGGTCCTCGACCACCTGCCGGCAGATGTCGATCGCATAGCCCACCGGCACGGCCTGGTCGGGCAGCAGGTAGGAGAAGGGCGTGGCGGCCGGCCTGAAGCCGATGCTCACGCTGCGGCTGTTCCTGATGCGGTCCAGGCCGTCTTCGGCGGCGCCCGCCGGGCCGGGCAGGGACGACAGGGAAAGGCACAGGGCCAGGAGGGAAGAAGACAGTCGACGCATCATGGGTACTACTCCGGTTGATCGGCGGCCGAGGCCTGTTCACAGGGCTGAGAAGGTGGACCTTTCTTTCTTCGTCAGGTCCGCCACCGCATCGACGACGGCCGCCGCGTCGCTGCTGCGGTTCCAAGGGCCGGGGGACAGGCGCACCCGCGCCACCCCGTCGCTGGCCACCACGCCGGCGCGGCGCAGTGCGAGCAGGAATTGCCGCGCCCGGTCGGGGTCGGCGAAAGGCAGGGCCACGTTGCCGCTGGGGCGCTCCACCGGCAGCGTCTCCACGCCGCGCCCGCGCAGCCCGGCGCGCAACTGGCCGGCCAGTGTCAGCACGTGGCGTTCGATCGCGTCGCGGCCGAGCGTCTCCACCAGCCGCAGGCCTTCGCGCAGCAGGAAAAGCGCCAGCCAGGGCTTGCCGCCGCCGGCGGCGTCGAGCCGGGCGGCGCCCCGCTTGAACTCGGGTTGGGGCGGCAGGGGCAGCGTCCAGCCGCCCTGCAGCGCGCCCCAGCCGTCCAGGCTCGGCGTGTCGGGCATGCCCGGGCGCAGGATGCCCACGGCCACGCCGTTGGGGCCGCCGGCCCATTTCGACCCGGTGAACAGCAGCGAACAGCGCTCGGCCCGGGTCGAGGGATGGGGCCATTGGGACACGTCCACCACCACTTCCACCGGAACCCCCGCCTGGCGCCGGCGTTCGGCGACCTCGGCGATCTCCTCCAGCCCGTAGCGTGAGCCGGAGGGGTAGTGCTGGCCTTCCAGCACCACCAGCGTCGGGTGGCGCGCCGCGGCCACCGCCTCGGCGAAGGCGGCGGTGCTTGGCTCGCACCAGCGCCGCGGCGCCATGCGGCCGCCCGCCAGCGCGACGCTGGCGTAGGCGTCGCGCGTGGCCAGGATGCGGGTGTGCCGCCGGCCGTGGCGCCGCAGGAAGACGTCGACCATGGTCTGCAGCACGCCGGTGGCGTTGGCGCCGAAGAACACCTGGCGGCTGTCGGCGCCGAACAAGCGGCCCGCGGCCTCGCGGGTCTGCTGCGACACGCGTTCCAGCGCCTCGAAAACCACCGGCGGGCCGGCAGCGCGCACCCGCGAGTAGTCGTCGTGGCCGGTGGAGTCCGCCAACGCGGGGCAGGCCTGGCTCCAGTTCATGTGGATCAGGCTGTCGTCCCACCAGCGGTAGCGGCCTGGCGGCACCAGGGGCGCGTCGGCTGCCCCCGCCGCTTCGGCGGGCGTGGGTATTTGCCGAAGCGGCGCGAAGGCGGTTTCAAGCCGATGCATGGCCGCGCTCCTGGATCCAATGGCAGGCCACCGTCCGCCCGCCGGGATGGGGCAGCAGCGCCGGGACTTCCTTCGAGCAGCGGTCGAAGGCCCTCGGGCACCGCGGGTGGAAGTGGCAGCCGCTGGGCGGGTTCAAAGGCGAAGGGATCTCGCCCTTGATCGCCACATAAGTCTTCTTCTTGACCTCCAGCGCGGGCGCCTCGGCCAGCAGCGCCTGGGTGTAGGGGTGCAGCGGTTCCTCGAACACCGCCTGGGCGGGCGCCGACTCGACGACCCGGCCGAGGTACATGATGACGACGCGGTCGCTGATGTGGCGCACCACGCCCAGGT
>CBIHOD010000122.1:0-7245 GCA_966211815.1 uncultured Burkholderiales bacterium | reverse complement strand
AGGTCGATGCCCAGGTGCACGATGGTCTGCGCGATCTGCGGGCGGATGCCGCTGATGACGCAATCAGCCCCCATCAGGCGGATCGCCGTCACGGTCTTGAGCAGGTGCTGGGCGACCAGCGTGTCGACGGTGGGCACGCCGGTGATGTCGATGATGGCCAGCTCCGAGCCGGTGTCGACGATGCGCTGCAGCAGCGACTCCATGACCAGCTGGGTGCGGCTGCTGTCCAGGGTGCCGATCATGGGCACGGCCAGCACGCCGTCCCAGAGCTTGATCACCGGGGTGGAGAGCTCCAGCAGCTCCTGCTGCTGGCGCATGATGACTTCCTCCCGCGAGCGCTGGTAGGTGGACACGGTGTGCTGGGCCATCTTGTCCACCAGCGTCGACACCATCCAGACGGCGCTGACCAACAGGTCCGGGTCCCCGGCCAGGCGTGCCTGGAGTCCGGAGAACAGCGGCTTCTTCAGCGCCATCACGAAATGGGTGGTCTCCCCCGCGGCCGAGCCCTGTGCCGCGCGCGACCGCGACAGCGCCTCCAGCAGGCCGCGCAGCGGGTCCCAGGCGGCGTCGTTGAAACCCGAGGCTTCGGCGCCGGCGCGCACCGCCTGGTGCAGGGCGGACAGCACCGCGGCCGCTTCGTCGGCGACGCCCTTGCCGGGCAGGCCGACGGCGGTCGTGCTCTGGGCCACTTCGGCCAGCCAATCGCGCAGGATGTTCTCTCGCTGTTCGGCGAGCAGGCCATCCAACGCGGCGTTCTCTTGCTTCATCATCGATCGGTGCCTCTTGGGGATTTGCTGCGGATTGCGCGCTTCTCGCGGCGGCGGCCCTTTTCGCGGGCCGTGCAGTGTAGGCGAAGGGATGGCCCCGGAGGCGGTCTCCGGGGTGGAACGGGCGCCGTCCTACCCGGGGTCGTCGGTCCGTCCTACAAGGGCGGCGGGGGCGGGTGCCTACCCTGGCGGGCCCGTCCCGAAGGACCCACCGCCATGAAAAGCCTCCTTTTCGCGCCCGCCCTGGTTTGGGCCTGCGCCACAGCCTCGGCGCAGTTGCCACCGGGCGACGGCCCCACGCCGGCGGTCAGCACCGTGCTGGAACCGTCACCCGTGCCGTTCGACGAGAAAACCGCCCTGTCCCGCTTGAAGGCGCCGGTCGGCTTCGCCGTCTCCGTTTTCGCCAAGGACTTGAAGAATGTGCGCTGGATGCAGGTGGCGCCGAATGGCGACGTGTATGCGAGCCGCCGCGAGCAGGGCGACGTGCTGCTGCTGCGCGACGCCGACGGGGACGGCGCGGCGGACCAGCGGCGCATCGTCGCGCAGAACATCCCCTATGCCCATGGGCTGGCCTGGAAGGACGGTCGCCTTTACATCGCGTCGGACAAGAAAGTCCTGGTCGCGGACGTCGCCGCCGACGGTTCGCTGTCGACGCCGACGCAGATCATCGACGACCTGCCGGACGCCGGCCAGCACCCCAACCGCACGCTGGCCTTCGGCGCGGACGGCTGGCTCTACATCACCGCGGGCTCGTCCTGCAACAACTGCCGCGAGACCAACCCGGAGGCCGCGACCATCCTGCGCGCCCGGCCGGACGGTTCGGGGCGCGAGGTGTTCGCCGCCGGGCTGCGCAACACCATCGGCTTCGGCTGGCACCCCGTGACCGGCGCGATGTTCGGCTTCGACCACGGTTCGGATTTCCGCGGCGACGACGTCCCGCCCGAAGAGCTCAACGAGATCCGCGCGAACAAGCACTACGGCTGGCCGTACTGCTACGGCAACCGCGAGCCGGACCGCTTCCAGGTCAATGAGCCGCCGAACGGCACCAAGGCCGGTTTCTGCCCGACCACCGAGGCGCCTGCGTTGACGTACACCGCGCACGCGGCGCCGATCGGCTTGGCCTTCTACACGGCATCCCAATTCCCGGCCGAGTACAGGAACAACGCTTTCGTCGCGATGCGCGGTTCGTGGAACCGGGCCCAGCCGAGCGGCTTCAAGGTGGTCCGCGTCGTTTTCGACGGCGCCGGCAAGCCGGTGAGGGCGGAAGACTTCGTCACGGGCTGGCTGCTGCCGCCCGGCGGCTCCGGGGCCGCTGACGCCGCCCGCCCGTCGCAGCAGGGCCGGCTGGCCGGCCTGGCGGTCGCGCGCGACGGGTCGCTCCTGGTGGCCGAAGACCAGAACGGCGTGATCTACCGCGTGCGCCACCAGCCGTCCGCCGCCCGTTGAAGGAGCCCGAGCGATGCATCACTTGACGCCTTCCGCGGCCGCATTGGTGGCCGTCCTCTTGTCCGCCTGCGCCCAGCCCCCGGCGCCCGCGCTCGGCAAGCCGGAGCGACCCTCCGTGGGCGCCGCCATCGCCGCCCGGACGACGCTGCCCGGCGGCAACGCCTTCCCCGAAGGCATCGCCGTCGACGCGGCCACCGGCGACCGCTACGTGGGCTCTTCGAAAGAAGGGCACGTCTACCGCTACGCCGCAGGGGCGGCCGAGGCCGAGGTGTTCCAGTCCGGCGGGTCGCCGGGGCGCCAGGGCGCCTTCGGCATGAAGGTGGACGAGCGCCGCAGGCTCTGGATCGCCGGGGGGCCGCACGGCACCTTGGCCGTGGTGGACCTGGCGGGCGCCGCGACGCGCGCGGTCGCCAAGGTGCCGCCGGGCCAGCAGGCCTTCCTCAACGACATCGCCCTGTCGGGGCCCTACGCCTACGTCACCGACTCCTACCGCCCGGTGGTGTACCGGGTCGACCGCGGCGCCGCGGTGCCGGTCCTGGAACCGTGGCTCGACTTGAACGCGACCCCGGTGCGCTACCGGCCCAACGAAGTCAACCTGAATGGCATCGTCGCCTCGGCGGACGGCCGTTGGCTGCTCTCGGTCCAACTGGCCACCGGACAGCTCTGGCGCATCGATACGCAGGCGCGGACGGCGGCCGAAGTGAAAGTGGAAGGGGGCTCCCTGCTCCATGGCGACGGCCTGGTCCTGAAAGGCGCCGGCGAGCTTTACGTGGTGCGCAACGAGGAAGGCGAAGTCGCCCGCGTCGACCTGTCGCCCGACTGGTCTTCGGGCCGCATTTCCGCGCGCCTGAGGGATCCGCGCATGCGCTATCCCACCACGGCGGCCCTCGTGCCGGAAGGCCTGGCCGTGGTGAACGGCCAACTCGACCGGCAGAAGGAGCCGCCGCCCACGCTGCCGTTCGATGTGGTGACGCTCGGCCTTCCGGAATGAAACCCCGGCCCGCCATGCGGTGGGCCGACGCCGGACATGTCAGGCCGCCGCCTTGCGGGCGGGCTTCTTCCTGGCGGCCTTTTTGGCCGCGGTGGCTTTGGCGGACCGCGGTTTCTCGGCCGAGGTTTTCTGGGCCGCGGCCTTCACGCCCGCCGTCTTCTTGGGCGCCGCCTTTTTAGGCGCCGCCTTCTTGGCGGACGACGCCGGCGCGGTTTTCTTCGATGCCGCCGCCTTGCCGGTGGTTTTTTTCGCGGCCGCTTTCTTGGCCGGCGCTTTGCGGGCAGGCGTGGCGGCGGTTTTCGACGGTGCTTTCCGTTTCGACGCCGCCTTCTTGGCGGCGGGCCGTTTCGCCGCGGTCTTCTTGGCCGCCTTCTTCGCGGCCGGCACCTTGCCGCCTTCCTTGCGCGCCTCGGCCAGGCCGATCGCGATCGCTTGCTTGCGGCTGGTCACTTTCTTGCCCGAGCGGCCGCTCTTGAGGGTGCCTTCCTTGCGTTCGTGCATCGCCGCTTCCACTTTGTCGGACGATTTCTTGCCATAACTCGCCATGTCAGTCTCCTGCGTTGGGGGTGATCGGTGGGGCCGGCGGCGCGCGGCGTTCATCCGCACGTTTCGGGCCGCGGCAAACGGCAATCCCGGCAAGGCATGCGGCTTGCCACCGGGGGCGATGACCGTCCGCCGACCACTGCCACCACACCCCGCCCGCGACCTCCCTCGGGACGCGGGGCCCCGGCACCTTCGCGCGCGCATCGCCGGCGGACAGGAAGGCGGGCGGCCATGAAGATCCTGGTGACCGGCGCCAGCGGCTTCATTGGTTCCCGGCTGGTCCGGTTCCTGTTAGAGGACGGCCACCGCGTGGTCGCCGCCGGCAGGCGCCCGGTGGCGGGCTGCGGCTTCGTCGAAGCGGACTTCAGCCGGGACCATTCCCCGGCCGACTGGGCCGGGCGCCTGGACGGCATCGACGCGGTGGTGAACGCGGTGGGCATCCTGCGCGAATCCGGCGGCCAGACCTTCGAGGCGCTGCATGTGCGCGGGCCCTGCGCGTTGTTCGAGGCCTGCCGGCTGGCCGGCGTGCGGCGCGTGGTGCAGGTCTCCGCCCTGGGCGCGGACGAGCGGGCCGAAAGCGCCTACCACCGGAGCAAAAAGTCGGCGGACGACTTCCTGCTGGCGCTCGGCCTGGACGCCACCGTGGTGCAGCCTTCGCTCGTCTACGGGGCCGGCGGCGCGAGCGCGCGGCTCTTCACCGGCCTGGCGACGCTTCCCCGTATCCCGCTGCCGGGGCAGGGCGGGCAGCGGGTCCAACCGGTGCACCTGGATGATCTGGCCCGCGCCATTGCGCGGCTGGTCGTCGCGCCCCATTCGATGGTGGGGATGAAGGTGCCCATCGTCGGGCCATGCCCGCTCGCCTTGCGCGAATTCATCGCGGAACTGCGCGCCGCGCTGGGCCTGCCACCGGCCGGCTTTGTGCCGGTCCCGATGACGCTGGTCCGATGGGCGGCGGCGGCCGGGCGCTTTCTGCCCGGTGCTTTACTCGACAGCGCATCGCTGCGGATGCTGGAGCGCGGCAACACCGCCCCGGCGACGCAGACCGCCGCGCTGCTGGGCGGCCCGCCGCGCCCGGTCTCCGACTTCATCGGGCCAAGCCAGGCCGACGCCGCCCGCGCCCTCGGGCGGCTTTGGTGGTGCCTGCCCCTGCTGCGCTGGAGCGTGGCCGCGGTCTGGATCGTGACCGGCCTGCTCTCCCTGGGCCTCTACCCGGTCGAAGACAGCCTGGCATTGCTACACCGCTTCGGCGCCGGCGAAGCGCTGGCCCCCTGGCTGCTGTACTCCGCCGGCCTGCTGGACCTCGCACTCGGCATCGCCGCCCTGGCCCGACCCACCCGCTGGGTCTGGGCAGCCCAGGGTGCGGTGATGCTGGGCTACACCGCCCTGCTGAGCTGGCGCCTGCCGGAGTTCTGGCTGCACCCCTTCGGGCCTTTGTTGAAGAACCTGCCGTTGCTGGGGGCGATTGCTTTGTTGTGGGCTTTCGAGGAAAAGAAACTGTGTTGAGGTTTATGAGCCGAAGATCAAAGTTTCGAACTGGTCTCAGAGTGACGCCGAGTCAGTCAAGCAACCCGGCGAGACGGTAAGGTTTTGAACTTGGGTTCTCGGCTTAACGCAAGCGACCGCTTCAGACTGGGGGCGGCCGTTCGGATTTAGCCAGCGAATGTCGGCAGCATTCGATACCTGACATTGGCGGGGTCCTTCGGCGGCTGTCCGCTGCCCCTCAAAACTTGACGTTCGGCGGCGGGACGCCAGGCTGAACAGCAAATCGCCGGAGGCCGGAGGTCCGGCCAACGACTGCTCCCCCTGGCGGTGATGGGTCACTGCCGGCTCACAGCGGGTGTATGTTGTCCAAAAGATAGAGCGGACATTTGACACACCACGTCTGCACGCTTTTTCCTAAGCTGGTACTTTTGCGACGGCGATCACAACCTTTTTGCAATCACCTCGTCTCTGCGGGCGCGAGCAAGTTCGAGGCGAGCCGCCTCGAATTTAAGTGTCAGTTCTGTTCGCACATATGCCTCCGCCGAATCCAGACTGTCTTGCAAGATGAAGTTCATCACCTCTCAATGGATTGCAGGCAGTTCCATGATCATGACGACTCTTGTTTCTGATGACCTCGTGTTGCTACCGCGCAGTGTGGGATTTGACTGTGGTTGGTGCCGCATTCGTGGGATGTACCTTTTCTTGCCTGGTCACCAAATGGGGGCTGGCGGGTAGGCCGCGACAATGGCCTGCGCCCTAGCGCGCAGGCCCGAAAAACGATCTCTATTCGCCGGGATCAAATCGACCATGAAGAATTGGTCGAAAAAGCCGTCAATCCAGAATAAAGGTGTCTGCGCACGCAACCTGACTTCCGCCTGGTCGATCGATATCCAGCGATCTTGCAAATACGCCTCCCAACACACTTGGTACACACGCCTGGCGAAATGGTTTGGTTCAGCTCCATCCGCAAAGAACTTTCTCATCAGTCGCTCGAACCAAAACTCAGCCGGCTCGCTGACCCATTCGCCTTGTGAGGGTGGTACACGCCTCAGGGCTGCTACGGCTTGGCCAAGATCCTCTGTTTTGAAAAATTCAGCGTAGAACCTGTGTTGACCTCCGAAGATTTCGCCGGGGTCAATTTCACTTGTTGGAGCGACAACACACCAGGCGGGCGACGGTTTCATCACTTCCGACTGGCTGAGCAAGTAAAACCCAAAGCAAGCTGAGACCATGACCAGGAGGTTGAACTTAGTGGCGGCGTTCAACTCACGCAGAAGACCGGACAACTCTGACCAAGAAAGGATGCTTCCGTTTGCGAATTCGAGCCCCCCGGTTTTGTCGCCGTGGCACTCAATGTGAAGCCATGGCCGCTGGTTGTGGTTTGCCGCGCCCAACACAAGGGTTGTCATCGCACTCCGAAATTGTGCAGCGCTTTGGCAATGAACATGAGAGATTGGCAATTCGAGATGTTTGGGCTTTGGAGCGGTTTTGAACCAATCCGCGAACAAGCGGCCCGTGTTGACCTCAAAGGCCTCCAGTGACTCCAGAATGACAATGCGGTCTGCCTCTGCGGGAGCGAGGCTTATTTGTGGCATGTCGAGCACTTTCTGGTTAATGGGCTAGCGAGGGGAACTACGAGCCCTCACTGACTAAGACCCATTTTTCTTTCCATTCACCTTTTTGTGAAGGATCACGCCCCACCAGATAAATATCGCCGGAAGGGCAAACGAACCTATTACGGTGACTATTGGAGATACTGACGGCTTTGAAGCGTTAATGAAACCACCGATCGCCAGTAGGATGCCGATGACAAAACATGCTATGGAAGCAATTCTCATGCGTGGCTGGCTCCTTTCCTATAAAACGAGGGTGATCGAAGCCACGACATGTGCCTCCTGCGATTGACCATGCGTGTTGCGTTCCCAGCACTTCTGGGCTTCCCCCGGTTTCCCGGACACATTAACTGACATGATGTGGTCTGGAGAGAAGCATGAGCAAGGGAAGAAGGAAGTTCAC
>CBIHOD010000121.1:0-7372 GCA_966211815.1 uncultured Burkholderiales bacterium | reverse complement strand
GGAAATCCCGACGCGGTCTGACAAGCCAAGGCTGTCCGCCAACAGGGCTTCGACAAGCTCAGCCCGAACGGCCGGAGGAGGCTTCGACAAGCCTGTCCTGAGCCCGTCGAAGGGCTCAGCCCGAACGGAGAAACGGGGGCTTAGCCCGAACAGAACCGGAAGTTCAGCCGCGGCCCACGCCGCCGGCCAGGCGTCACCCCTCGAACGCGAATCTCCCCTGCGCGACGATTTCGCCCAGCGGTTTGCGCTGGTTGGGCACTTCCCTGGCCCGCAGGTCGTCCGGCAGCGACAGCGGGTCCGCCTGCCGCCCGATGGCGATGGCCACTTCGATGTGGAATCCTTCGGGCACGCCGAGCGCCTGCCGGGCGCTTTCGCGGTCGAATCCGCCGATCGCGTGGGTGCGCCAGCCGCTGTATTCGGCCTGGAAGGCCAGGCTGGCCCAGGCGGCGCCGGCGTCCAGGGAATGGCTGCGCAGCGGCGTGGCCTCGGCGGTGGCGTTGCGAAGGTGGTGGGTCTTGGAGACCAGCACCACCAGGGCGGCGGCGCGGGCCGACCAGGCCTGGTTCTTGTCGTTGAGCAGGCCGTGGAAGCGGGCCCAATCGGCCGAGCCGTCGTTCAGCGCATAGATGAATCGCCAGGGCTGGGCATTGCTCGCCGAGGGTGCCCAGCGGGCGGCTTCGAAGAGCGTGAAAAGTTCGTCCCTGCCGATGGCTTCGCCGGAGAAGGCGCGGGGCGACCAGCGGTTGACGAAAAGGTCGGCGACGGGATAGTCCGGGATTCTTTGTCCTAGGGTGGCGGTGGTCATGGCGAGTGGGTGTTGACGGCTGTCTTGCGCGTGGCGGCGAGCCGGGTTTGGGAGGAGGTGGCGGCCGTGTCGGTGCCGGCCCGCTGCGGCGCCGACCACCAGTACTGCGTGGCCCATTCGGTGGCACCGTAGTAGACGGGCAGGGTCTTGGGGCGCTGCAACGCCTTGTTGTGGACCAGGTAGTGCTTGGTGAGGTAGCGCCAGGGGATGAAGTAGTGGCTGTGCGTCAGCACCCGGTCGAGTGCCTTGGCGGCGACTTCCAGTTCCGCCTGGCTGCCGGCGTCCATCATCTTGCGGATCAGGGCGTCGACCGCCGGCGATTTCACGCCGGCGACGTTTTCCGAGCCGGGCGTGTCGGCGTCCTTGCTGTTGAAGTTGCGCCAGAGTTCGGCGGCCGGCGAACGCGCTTCGCGCAGCGACACCGAGGCATAGTCGTAGTCGAACTGGTTCATGCGGCGGCGGGTGGTGGCCGCGTCGGCCAGCTTCTTGTTCACCACGATGCCCGCCAGGCTGAGGTTGCGGTAGATCGGGTCGGTGAAGGGGCTCTGCGCGCGCGAGCCTGCCACCTCGATCACGAAGGGCTCGCCGCGCGCGTCGCGCAGTGCGCCGTCGCGGTAAGTCCAGCCGGCCTGCTTGAAAAGGTCCAGCGCCTTGGCCAGGTTGCGCCGGAAGTCGCTCGGCCGGGGATTGACGGGTTGTTCGAACATCGGGCCGAAGGCTTCTTCGGGGATCTGCCCCCGGTAGGGCTCCAGCAGCGCCAGCTCCGCCGGCCCGGGCAAGCCGGTGGCGGCCAGCGGCGTGCCGGTGAAATAGCTCTGCACCCGCTTGAACTCGTTGTCGAAGATCTTGCCGTTGATCCACTCGAAATCGAGCAAGTGGTTCAGCGCCTGGCGCACCCGACGGTCTTGGAAGCGTTCGCGCCGCAGGTTCACCACCCAGCCGTTCATCGAAGGCGGGTTCTGGTGGGGCAGAACCTCTTTCACCAGCTCGCCGCTGTCGAAGTGCTTGCCGATGTACTGGCAGCACCAATAGCGCATCTGCACCTCGGCGAAGAAGTTGTATTCGCGGGCGCGCAGCGCGGCGACCTGGGTGTCGCGGTCTTTGTAGAGTTTGTAGTCGACGTGGTCGAAGTTGAAGCTGCCGCGGCGCACCGGCAGGCCGTCGGCCCAATAGCGGGGGTTGCGGCGGTAGCTCACGTTGGCGCCTTCGTCGGCCCGGTCCACCAGGTAGGGGCCGGAGGCGACCGGCTTTTCCAGCCGCAGCTTGTCGAAGTCCACCCGGCCGCCCTGGCCGTCGGCGCCCCACTTCGGGGAGAACACCGGCAGACTGCCGGCGACGAAGCTCAGGTCGCGGCCGGCGCGCTTGAAATCGAAGCGCACCGTCAGGCGGTCGAGGATGGAGACCCCCCCGATCTCCGAGAAATAGGCTTTGAAGCGCGGGCTCGCCTTGCGGCCGGTGAGGGTCTCGAAGGAATGCTTGACGTCGGCCGCGGTCACCGGGTCGCCGTTGGAGAAACGCGCCTGGGGATGCAGCCGGAACGTGACAGAACGCTCGTCGCCGGCCAGCTCGATGTCTTGCGCCAGCAGGCCGTATTGGGTGTTCAGTTCGTCCATGCTGTTGACAGTCAACGTCTCGAAGACCAGCTCCACCAGGCCGGGCGCTGGCTTGCCGCGCAGCGAGAAGGGGTTGAGCTTGTCGAAGCTGCTGTTGGCCGTGCTCGACAGCACCAGCCGCCCGCCGCGCGGCGCGTCGGGGTTGGCGTAATCGAAATGGTGGAAGCCGGCGGGGTATTTCGGCTCGCCGAAGAGGGCCAGGGCGTGGGCGGCGTGGGCGGTGGAGAAAACCGTGCAGGCGGCCAAGAGGGCGCCGGCGAGCAGGCGCTGGAGGTGGGACCGGCTGGACTGACGGGGGCATTCTGAGGGGATGTTCATCGAGAGGGATTCATGTGGTGGACCAGGGGTGGCGCGCCTGCCCCCTCACCCCAGCCCTCTCCCCCGTGCCGGGGGAGAGGGAGGAAGAAAACTGCGTCATGGGGATCCCCTGTCCCGCGAAGGATGAGAAGGCTCCCTCTCCCGCTTGCGGGAGAGGGCGGGGGTGAGGGTCTGCGCATGCCACGAGCGGGAGCGTGCTGGGGTGAAGGCCGGCGACAGCCAAGGATTTCGCGGAACCACTTCACAGCGACGCCCGCACCAGCCGCTGCGTGTAGGCGTGCCGCGGGTTGGCGATGACGCTCGGCGTGTCGCCGCTTTCGACGATGCGGCCGTCGCGCAGCACGTAGAGGCGGTGGGCCATCGCCTGCACCACGGTGAGGTCGTGGCTGATCAGCAAATAGCTGAGCTTGAACTTCTTCTGCAGCCGCACCAGCAGCTGCAGCACCTGGCGCTGGATCGAGACGTCCAGGGCCGAGGTGGGTTCATCCAGGACCAGCACCCGCGGGTTCAGCACCAGCGCCCGGGCGATGGCGATGCGCTGGCGCTGCCCGCCCGAGAACTGGTGCGGGTAGGCGCCCAGCGCCGAGGCCGGCAGGCCGACCTCGGCCAGCACATCGACCACCCGCTGCCGGCGTTGCGCCTGGGACAGCCCGGGGAAATGCAGCGCCAGGCCCTCGCCGACGATCTGCTCCACCGTCTGGCGCGGCGACAGCGAGCCGAAGGGGTCCTGGAACACCACTTGCAGCCGCGCCCGCAGCGAGCGCCGCTGCCGGCCCTTGAGCGCGCGGATGTCGCCGCCTTCGAAATGGATGTGGCCCGAGCGCGCCTTGATCAGGTTCAGGATGGCCTGCGCCAGTGTCGACTTGCCCGAGCCGGATTCGCCGACGATGCCGATGGTTTCGCCCTCGCGCAATTCGGTGTCGGCGCCTTCGAGCGCGACGAAGCGGCTGCGCGAGAAGAGCAGGCCCTTCCAACCCGGCTCGCGCCTGGGGAATTCCACCCGCAGCTGCCGCGTCCTCAGCAATTCGGCAGCGCCGGCCGGCACCTCGTCGATCTCGCGCACCGGCCGGCTGTCCAGCAGCTTGACGGTGTAGGGGTGGGACGGCCGGGTGAACAGGGTTTCGGTGTCGGCCACCTCGACGAGCGCGCCGCGCTCCATCACGGCGACGCGCTGGGCGAAACGGCGCACCAGGTTGAGGTCGTGGGTGATGAGCAGCACCGCCATGCCCTTGGCGTCGGGGCGGCCGGAGGCGGCGCGTTCGCGAGCGTCGTCCTCGGCCTGCAGGTCCAGCAGCAGTTGCACGATGCGGGCGCGGATCGTCAGGTCCAGCGCGGTGGTGGGCTCGTCGGCGATCAGCAGCTTGGGGCGGCAGGCCAGGGCCATCGCGATCATCGCGCGCTGGCGCTGGCCGCCCGACAGCTGGTGGGGGTAGCTGTCAACCCGCCGCTCGGGCTCCCTGATGCCGGTGCGCGACAGCAACTGGATGGCCTTCTCGCGCGCCTGCCGGCCGGCCAGGCCCTCGTGCAGGGCCAGGGTCTCCGCGATCTGGTTGCCGATGGTGTAAAGCGGATTCAGCGCGGTCATCGGCTCCTGGAAAATCATCGAGATGTCGCCGCCGCGCACGCGCCGCAGCTCTTCGTCGGGCAGTCGGGCGAGGTCGCGGCCGGCGAAGCGGATCTCGCCTTGCAGGCGCGCCTGCGCCGCCAGGCGCAGGATCGACAGCGCCGTCACCGTCTTGCCCGAGCCCGATTCGCCGACCAGCGCCAGGCGTTCGCCGCGCTCGATGGACAGGTTCAGGTCCCGCACCACTTGCTTGGCGCCGAAGGCGATCGACAGGTCCTTGAGCCGCAGCAGCGGCTCCGCTTCGACGTGCGGTCGGGGCGGGCGCGCGCTCATCGGGCCGCCCCACGCGCGAGTCCGGGCAGGGTGTCGCCCTGGTCGGCGCGCAGTCCGTGGTTCGCCGCCCGCACGCCGGCCAGGGAAGCGGCCACGGCCTGGGGCAGCGGCAGCGCGGGTGCCAGCTGCGGGCCGGGGGCCGCCGACTGGGACTGGGCCGCCTCCGGGACGTCGCCCGGGGCGGGTTCGTCGCCTTCGTCGTCGGCCAGGCGCGGGTCCATGGCGTTGCGCAGGCCGTCGCCGGTGAAGGTCAAGAGCAGCAGGGTCACGAGGAAAACGGTGAAGGTGGCCAGGGAAATCCACCAGGCGTCGAGGTTGGCCTTGCCCTGGTTCAGCAGGTGCCCGAGGCTGGGCGCCGGCGCGGTCACGCCCAGGCCGAGGAAGTCCAGCGCCGCCAGCGCGGTGATGCCGGCGCTCATTCGGAAGGGCAGGAAGGTGATCACCGGCGTGAGGCTGTTGGGCAGGATGTGGCGCTTGATGACTTGCCAGTGCGACAGGCCCATGGCTTGCGCCGCCTTGATGTAGTCGAGCTGGCGGTTGCGCAGCACTTCGGCGCGCACGTAGTCGGACGTGGAGATCCACGCGAAGGCCGACAGCAGCGCGAACAGCAGGATGAAGCTGTGGTCGAACACCGAGGCGAAGATGATCAGCAGGTAAAGCTCGGGCATCGAATGCCACACTTCGATCAGCCGCTGGCCGACCAGGTCGACCTTGCCGGCGAAGTAACCCTGCACCGCGCCAATGGCCAGGCCGAGCAGCACGCCGGAGGCCGTGAGCGCCAGCGCGAAGGTGACCGAGACGCGGAAACCGTAGAGCAGCCGCGCGGCGATGTCGTAGCCGGCGATGTCGGTGCCCAGCCAGTTCGCCTTCGACGGCGGGCCGGGATGGTGCTCGGTGGCCGAGAAGTAGTTCAGCGTGTCGTAGTAATAAGGGTTCAAGGGGTAGACGGCCCAATTGCCGCCCTTGCTCAACTGGCCGCGGATGAAGGGGTCGTTGTAGTCGGCCTTGATCGGCAGCTCGCCGCCGAAATCGGACTCGGCGTAGTCGTTCCACAGCGGGAAGCGCCACTGGCCCTCGTACACCGCGACCAGCGGCCTGTCGTTGGAGATCAGCTCGCCCGCCAGGCTGACGCCGTACAGCAGCAGGAAGGCCATCAGGCTCCAGTAGCCCAGGCGGTTGCGCTTGAAGCGCCGCCACAGGCGCCGGCCGGGCGAAAGGGCGGTGGCGCCTCGGGGCTGCGCGGCCGTCGTCGTCGGTGGGGTGGTCATGCGGTTTCCTTGGCGTCGAATTTGATGCGGGGGTCGACCAGCAGGTAGGCCACATCGCCCAGCAGCTTGATCAGCAGGCCGATCAGCGTGAAGAGGTACAGCGTGCCGATGACCACCGGGTAGTCGCGGCTGTTGATCGCCTCGAACGACAGCAAGCCCAGGCCGTCGATCGAGAACAGCGTCTCGATCAACAGGCTGCCGCTGAAGAAGGCGGCGATGAAGGTGCCCGGGAAGCCCGTCACCAGCGGCAGCAGCGCGTTGCGGAACACGTGCTTCCAGAGCACCCGCTTCTCGGGCAGGCCCTTGGCGCGCGCCGTGAGCACGTATTGCTTGCCGATCTCGTCGAGGAACGTGTTGCGGGTCAACAGCGTCTTGATCGCGAAGCTGCCCATGGCGGCGGCCGTCACCGGCAGGGTGATGTGCCAGAGGTAGTCCCCCGCCTTCTCCAGCGGGCCGAGGTCGTCCCAGTTCGCCGAGGTGAGGCCGCGCAGCGGGAACAGGTCCCAGAAGGAGCCGCCGCCGAACAGCAGGATGAGCAGCACGCCGAAGATGAAGCCCGGCACGGCCCAGCCTGTCAGGACGATGAGGCTGGTGGCCAGGTCGAAGCGGCTGCCCGCGCGCACCGCCTTGGCCACGCCCAGCGGCACCGAGACGAGGTAGGTGACGAGGAAGGTCCACACGCCCAGCGACACCGACACGCCCAGCTTCTCCTTGATCAGGTTCCACACGCTCTCATTGCGGAAATAACTGTCGCCGAGGTCGAACCGCGCCAGGTTCTTCAGCATCAACCCATAGCGCTCCAGCACCGGCTTGTCGAAGCCGTACAGCTCGGTGAGCTGGGCCACCTGCTTGGCGTCGATGCCGGTGCGGCCGCTGTAGCTCCAGCCGCCGCCACTGCCGCCGCCGCCTTCCGCGCCGGACCGGGCGCTTTCGCCGTCGAGCTGCGCCATCGCGTGGTCCACCGGCCCGCCGGGCACGAACTGCGTGGCGGCGAAGGTCAGCGTCAGCACGCCGAGCAGGGTGGGGATCATGGCCAACAGGCGTTTGAGGAGGTAGGGCCACATGGGGTTGGATCGGTGTCGGGTTCGTCGTCGCGTCGATGGTTTGCATGCCCAGTGCAGGTTGCGTGCCAACTGCGCGCCCTGTGGACCAGGGCCGTGGACCACCTATGGAAACTCGGGCAATCGGGCGGATGGCGAGTGGGCGGCCGCGGTGCCGGAGCTGCTGGGTTTTCAGCAGTCGTTTGAAGGGGTGGTGGGAATGCGGCAGGGGCTGGCGTGCCCTGTCCGTTCGGGCTGAGGCCTTCGACGGGCTCAGGACAGGCCTGTCGAAGCCCTTTCCCGCCGTTCGGGCTGAGCCCTTCGGCAGGCTCAGGACAGGCTTGTCGAAGCCCTCTCCCTCCGTTCGGGCTGAGCCTGTCGAAGCCCTGTTGGCGGACAGCCTTGGCTTGTCAGACCGCGTCGGGATTTCG
>CBIHOD010000120.1:0-7705 GCA_966211815.1 uncultured Burkholderiales bacterium | reverse complement strand
GCGCCAAGCGCATCTTCGACATCCTCGACCACGTCTCCAACGTGCCCGAGCCCACCCAGCCGGTGCGGATCGAACGATTGCAGGGCGGCATGCAGCTGCGCGACGTCGGCTTCCGCTACGGCAGCCGCTCGGTGATCCGCGGGCTGTCGCTGGACATCCACCCCGGCGAGATGATCGGCCTGGTCGGCCACAGCGGCTCGGGCAAGAGCACGCTGGTCAACCTGATCTGCCGCTTCTACGACGTGACCGAGGGCAGCATCAAGGTCGACGGCGTGGACCTGCGCCGCGTCACGGTGGCCGACTACCGCCGCCACATCGGCCTGGTGCTGCAGGAGCCCTTCCTGTTCTTCGGCACCATCGCCGAGAACATCGCCTATGGCAAGCCCGGCGCGTCGCGGGCCGAGATCGTCGCCGCGGCGCGCGCCGCGCACGCGCATGAGTTCATCCTGCGGCTGCCCCAGGGCTACGACTCGCTCGTGGGCGAGCGCGGCCAGGGCCTGTCGGGCGGCGAGCGCCAGCGCATCTCGATCGCGCGCGCCTTGCTGATCGACCCGCGCATCCTGATCCTCGACGAGGCCACCTCGTCGGTCGACACCGAGACCGAGAAAGAGATCCAGAAGGCGCTGGACAACCTGGTGAAGGGCCGCACCACGATCGCCATCGCCCACCGCTTGTCCACGCTGCGCAAGGCCGACCGGCTGGTGGTGATGGACCGCGGCCGCGTCGTGGAAGTCGGCCCGCACGACGAGTTGATGGCCCGGCAAGGCGCCTACTTCAGGCTGTATGAGGCGCAGGCCCGGCAGGTCGACACCGAAGAGGGCGAGACGGTGGTGGAAGTGGCGGCGCCGGTCCATGCGGCGCACCCCGCGGGAGAAGCTTGATGACGACCTTGGACAACGACGCCACGGGCCCCGTGGATCCGGCCGGGGCCGCGCCGGACCTGCGCCGCGAC
Organism: uncultured Burkholderiales bacterium; assembly: GCA_966211815.1. Lineage (GTDB taxonomy): Bacteria > Pseudomonadota > Gammaproteobacteria > Burkholderiales > Burkholderiaceae_C > JANPCX01. The sequence goes on along the minus strand of CBIHOD010000120.1, from coordinate 6,753 downwards.
GCCCTCGGCAGACTGGTCTGGACCGATCCGCGCGGCCGCCCCGTGCCCGGCGTGGTGCCGGTGCGCGCTTTCCCGCTGGCGGCCCCGGGGGAAGGCTTGTCGCTCGTCGGTCCCGACGGCAAGGAATGCGTCTGGATCGACCGGCTCGACCAGCTGCCCCAGCCGGTGCGCGGCCTGATCGAGGAAGAGCTGGCGGTGCGCGAATTCATGCCCGTGATCCACCGCATCAAGAGCGTGTCGACTTATGCGACGCCCAGCGTCTGGGAAGTCGACACCGACCGCGGCGCCACCCAGCTGGTGCTCAAGGGCGAGGAAGACATCCGCCGCCTGGCCGGCCAGCGCCTGCTGGTCGCCGACAGCCAGGGCGTCCATTACGTCATCCCCGATCGCCTGGCCCTGGACCGGAACTCCCGGCGCATCCTGGAACGTTTCCTCTGACGCGGGCGGGGCGGCGGCCCGCGCGATGCGACGGCGCATCAGGCGTCGTTTGGGCGGCGGGGCCAAAGAAAAAGCGGTGGGCTTTCGCTCCACCGCTTTTTCTTTCATCCAGCGCCGCCACCCAGGAGGGCGGCTTGCGCTGTGTGATCTGTGCGATCCGTGAGATGGCCTGCCGGCCATCGAGGGGTTTTCAGTAGCCGCCGCGGCCACCGCCGCCGCCGCCATAACCGCCGCCGCCGGAACGGCCGCCGCCGCCATAACCACCACCACCGCCGCCGCCGTAACCGCCGCCGCCGGAGCGGCCACCGCCGCCATAACCGCCGCCACCGCCGCCGCCATAGCCGCCACCGCCGGAGCGGCCGCCGCCACCGTAACCGCCGCCGCCGGAACGGCCGCCGCCGAAGCCGCCGCCCGGACGCTCTTCACGGGGACGGGCTTCGTTCACCACCACGGCGCGGCCTTCCAGGTCCTTGCCGTTCATGCCGGCGATCGCAGCCTGTGCTTCTGCGTCGGAGCTCATTTCCACGAAACCGAAGCCCTTGGAACGGCCCGTCTCGCGGTCCATCATCACCTTGGCCGAAGTCACGGTGCCGAAATTCCCGAAGCTTTGCTGGAGGTCTTCGTCACGAATGGCGTAGGCCAGGTTGCCCACGTAGAGTTTGTTGCCCATGCAGAGCACCTTTCTTTCCTATTGATTCAAGAGATGCGTGGAGCTTCGACCATCTGACCTATTCACAAGAGAAGGCGCGGCTGCCAGACACAGAATTCTCATTATCAGTTGATTTTTCGGGCCTGGGCAAAGAGATATCGAGGCCATTCCGGCGAAAGTGTTGTTTTGCCGGCATGGCCTTCTAGGAAACCCTCGGTGGTTGCTCGCTTTGCGAGCGTTCAAAGTCGAAAAATGAGGGTTATCTTGGACGACGCTAGGGTGGATTGCGGAAACTGGATGAAACTCCCCGGTCCGCACCACGACGCCGCCTCCGTGCCCACCATGAATCTGCGAATCGCCAGTTTGGTGCCCAGCCTGACCGAATTGCTGGTCGCCCTCGGTTTGAAACCCTGGCTCGTGGCACGCACCGGGTATTGCGTGCACCCGGCGGAGGAGGTGTCGCACATCCCCAAGGTCGGCGGCACCAAAACAGTGAATCTGGGGAAGCTGCGCCGCCTGGCGCCCACGCACGTGCTGGTGAACGTCGACGAAAACACCTGGCCCACGGTGGAGGCGCTGCGGACCTTCGTGCCTCATGTGGTGGCCACCCACCCGCTGTCGCCGCAAGACAACCTGGCGTTGATCGATCAGCTGGCGGCGTGCTTCCCCGGCGACGGGCCCTGGCAACCGCCGCTGCAGGAGAAGGCGGCGGCCTGGAAGCGGCGCATCGCCGACGAGCTGGCGCTGACCCAGCCGCGTGGCCGCCCACCGTCGCGCGTGCTCTACCTCATCTGGCGCGAACCATGGATGACGGTCGCCCGCGACACCTACATCTCCCGCATGCTGGCCCGGGTCAACTGGCTCACCTGGCCCGAGGTGGAAGGCGGCCGCCACGGCAGCGCCCGCTACCCGACGGTGTCGGGCAGGGAGCCCTGGCTGGCCGACGTGCAGCAGGTGCTGCTGAGTTCGGAACCCTACGACTTCGGTCCCCAGCACGTGGTTGAAGCGCAGTCGCTGTGCCCCCGGGCCACGGTGAGGCTCGTGGATGGCGAAGCTTTGAGCTGGTACGGCCCGCGCGCGGTGCACGGCCTGCAAGTTCTTCGGGGATTGGCCGGATAAAAATCGGCCGGGGCCGCACCACAATCGGCCGATGGACATCTACAAGCCCCTGATCGCCCTGCTGGCCATCGTCAACCCGATCGGCGTGGTGCCGTTCTTCATCCACTTCACGCAGAACTTCAGCGCCGAGCAGCGCAAGCGCACGATCAAGGTCAGTGCCTTCACCGCCTTCCTGGTGGTGTCGATCAGCGCGCTGGCGGGTTTGCAGATCATCACCTTCTTCGGCATCTCGCTGCCTTCCTTCCAGGTGGGCGGCGGCACTTTGCTGCTGATCTCGTCGCTGCAGATGCTCAACGCCCAGCCGGCCGAAGGCCGCAAGGAAGACGTGACCGAGGGCGCGCACAAGGTGGACACCGGCGCCAGCATCGCGGTCGTGCCGCTGACCATCCCGCTGCTCACCGGGCCGGCCACGATCTCCACCATGGTGATCTACGCCGACAAGACGCGCGAGTGGTGGCAGCTGGCCGTGCTCGTCGGCTACGGCGTGGTCGTCGGGCTGGCCACGCTGGCGGTGTTCTCGGCGTCGGGGCGGATCGCCAAGGCCCTGGGCACCACCGGCATCAACATCATGACGCGCCTGATGGGCCTGATCCTGGCGGCGCTGGCGGTCGAGCTGCTGACCGACGGCCTGAAGCTGCTTTTCCCGATGCTCGCGCGCTGAGGAACCGCGAGCGCCCGGCGCGGGCCGGGCCGGTGCCGAGGCCCTATGCAATGAGGCAATAAGCAAACCCGGTTTGATTCCTTGGATCCGGGGTGCGGTGTCCCTATCGTGAATGCCCATTCAACGACAGGACCACCGCATGAACATCGTCGGCATCTCGGGCAGCCCCTCCACCGCCTCGCGTTCGGGCGCCCTCTTGAACTGGGCTTTGGCCCGCCTTGACGAAGTCGCCACCCAGACCGAACTGGTCGCGCTGCGCGACCTGCCCGCCTCGCCGCTGCTGCTGGCCCAGGCCCAGGCCGAAGGGATCGCCCAGGCTGCGGCATCGGTGGCCCGGGCCGACGTCGTGATCATCGCCACGCCGATCTACAAAGCCGCCTACAGCGGCCTGCTCAAGGCTTTCCTCGACCTGCTGCCCCAGGACGCGCTGCGCGGCAAGACCGTGCTGCCCCTGGCCACCGGCGGCAGCCTGGCCCACCTGCTGGCGCTGGACTACGCGCTCAAGCCGGTGCTGTCGGCCCTGGGCGCCCGCGGCATCCTGGACGGCGTGTTCGGCATCGACAGCCAGTTCACCCGGCTCGAATCTGGCGCCTACCTGCCCGACGGCAGCCTGGTGCAGCGGCTCGACCGCGCGCTCAGTCCGCTGACCGCGCAGCCGCTGCCCCGCGGCCAGGCCCAGGCGCTCGAATTGGCCGCCTGACCCGCCGCCGGCCCCGCACCTCTTTCTTTCTCCGCCCTTTCAAGGACCGCCCCCATGTCGTCGCCCACGCCTTTCCCCGTCTCCCGCACCCGCCGCCGATCGCTCGCCGCGCTGCTGGCCGTCACCGCCGCCGCCTGGTTCGGCACGGCCGGCACCGCGCAGGCGCAGGACAAGAAAGAGCTGCGCATCGGCTACCAGAAGTCGGCCAGCCTCTTCGTGCTGCAGAAGAGCCAGGGCACGCTGGAAAAGCGCCTGGCGCCGCTGGGCTTCGGCCTGAAGTGGGTCGAGTTCCCCGCCGGGCCGCAATTGCTGGAAGGCTTGAACGTCGGCTCGGTGGACGTGGGTTTCGTCGGCGAAGCGCCGCCGATCTTCGCGCAGGCGGCCGGCGCCCAGTTCGTGTACATCGGTTTCGACCCGGCCGCGCCCGAGGCCGAGGCGTTGGTCGTGCCCAAGGATTCGCCCATCAAGGCCGTGGCCGACCTGAAGGGCAAGAAGGTGGCGCTCAACAAGGGATCCAACGTGCACTACCTGCTGGTCAAGCTGCTGGAGAAGCACGGCCTGAAGTACAGCGACGTCCAACCCGTCTTCCTGCCGCCCGCCGACGCGCGCGCCGCATTCGAGAAGGGCGCCGTCGACGCCTGGGCGATCTGGGACCCCTTCCTGGCCGCCAGCGAGAAACAGGTCGGCGCGCGCATCCTGGCCGACGGCAAGGGCGTGGTGAACAACTACGCGTATTACCTGGCCGAGCGCGGCTTCACCGAGAAGCACCCGCAGGCGATTTCGGCGCTGTTCGCCGACACCCAGGAACAGGGCCGCTGGCTCAAGGCCAACATCCCGCAAGCGGCCAAGATCATCGCGCCGCAACAAGGCCTGGACGTGGATGTCGTCGAGGTCAACCTGCGCCGTTACCAGTACGGCGTGGCCCCGGTCACCGCGGCCGTCGCGGCCGAGCAGCAGAAGCTCGCCGACACCTTCTTCGAACTCAAGCTCATCCCCAAGCCGATCCGCGTGGCCGACGCTTTGCCGGTCCGCTCGGTCGCCTCGGCCGGCAACTGACCCGCCTGTCCCGGACCGCCATGAAAACGCCTTCCATCGACACCTTCCGGCGCCGCCTCGCCGCCGCCGCGGCCCTCGGCGCGGCCGGGCTGGGCTGGCCCGCCGCCGGCGCGTTCGCCCAGTCCACGGCGGGCCGACGCCAACCCGCCGCCGCCGACCCGCCGCAGCTGCGCATCGGTTTCCAGAAAAGCGCGGTCAACCTCGTCATCCTCAAACAGCAGGGCTTGCTTGAAAAGCGCTTCCCGAACAGCAAGGTGCAGTGGATCGAATTCCCCGCCGGCCCCCAGCTGCTCGAAGCGCTGGCGGTGGGCAGCCTGGAGTTCGGCCTCACCGGCGACTCGCCGCCGGTGTTCGCCCAGGCCGCCGGCAAGGACCTGCTCTATGTCGGAGCCGAACCGCCGAAGCCGCGTTCGTCGGCCATCCTGGTCAAGGGCGACTCGCCGCTCAAGGCGCTTGCCGACCTGAAGGGGCGCAAGGTCGCGTTGCAGAAAGGCTCCAGCGCCCACTACCTGCTGGTGCGCGCGGTCGAGAAGGCCGGGCTGGCCTGGTCCGACATCCAGCCGGTCTACCTGGCGCCGTCCGACGCCCGCGCCGCCTTCGAGCGCGGCAGCGTCGACGCCTGGGCCATCTGGGACCCGTTCTACGCCGCCACCGAGCTGGATGTCAAACCGCGCGCGCTGGCCACCGGTGAGGGGCTGTCCGGCAACAACTCCTTCTACCTCGCGTCCCGCACGCTCGTGCAAGACCATCCGCAAGCCGTGCTCGGCCTGCTGGACGCGCTGACCCAGGCCGACGCGCAGGTCCAGGCCAACCGCAAGGAATCGGCCCAGTTGATCGCCGACTTCAGCGGCCTGTCGCTGGCCACGGTGCATCTGTTCATCGACCGCCGTCCGCCGTCGCCCACCCGGCCGCTGGACGCCGCCATCGTCGCCGACCAGCAGCGCGTGGCCGACGCTTTCCACCGGCTCGGCCTGATCCCCAAGCCGGTGCGGGTGGCGGACATCGTCTGGCGGCCGCAGCAGGCGGCACTGGCTAAGTTGTGAGTTGAGTGGTTCGCAGACGCCCTCACCCCAACCCTCTCCCGCAAGCGGGGGAGGGGGAAGAAGGGAAACTCCCTCGCCCGCGGAAACGGGGGCGAGGGTTGGGGTGAGGGGGCTGTGGCTACATAGAACAGCAGGACATCAAGCAGCCCCATGAAAATCTTCTGGTTCATCCCCACCCACGGCGACGCCCGCTACCTGGGCACCAGCCGCGGCGCGCGCGCCGCCACCTTCGACTATTTCAAGCAAGTCGCCATCGCCGCCGACAGCCTCGGCTACGAAGGCGTGCTGCTGCCCACCGGCCGGTCGTGCGAAGACTCCTGGGTCCTGGCCTCGGCCCTGGTCGACGCGACGCGCCAGCTGAAATTCCTGGTGGCGCTGCGGCCGGGCCTGGTGCAGCCGTCGCAGTCGGCGCGCATGGCGGCCACGCTCGACCGCATCTCCGGCGGGCGCTTGCTGGTCAACCTCGTCACCGGCGGCGACGAGCAGGAGCTGCAAGGCGACGGCCTCTTCCTGCCGCACGCCGAGCGCTACAAGCTGTCGCGCGAATTCCTCACCATCTGGCGCGAACTGCTGGCCAAGAGCCACAACAACGAAGCTTTCGACTTCGACGGCGAGCACCTGCAGGTCAAGGGCGGCAAGGTGCTCTACCCACCGGTGAACCGGCCTTATCCGCCAGTGTTCTTCGGCGGTTCGTCGGAAGAGGCCCACGAGCTGGCCGCCGAGCAGCTGGACACCTACCTCACCTGGGGCGAGCCGCCCGCCGCGGTGGCCGAGAAAGTGGCCGACATCCGCCGCCGCGCCGCCCGTCACGGCCGGACGCTGACCTTCGGCATCCGCCTGCACGTGATCGTGCGCGAGACCGAGGACGAAGCCTGGCGCGCCGCCGCCGGGCTGGTGTCCCACCTCGACGAAGACATCGTCGCCGCCGCCCAAAAGCGCTTCGCGCAGATGGACTCGGTGGGCCAGCGCCGCATGGCCGAGCTGCACAAGGGCAAGTTCAACCGCGCCAACGTCCGCGAAGGCCTGGAGGTGTCGCCCAACCTGTGGGCCGGCGTCGGCCTGGTGCGCGGCGGCGCCGGCACCGCGC
>CBIHOD010000119.1:0-8048 GCA_966211815.1 uncultured Burkholderiales bacterium | reverse complement strand
AACTTCTGCAACAAGCTCTGGAACGCCACCAAGTTCGTGCTGATGAACTGCGAAGGCCAGGATTGCGGCCTGGACGAGGCGGCCGAATTGAAGTTCTCCCCCGCCGACCGCTGGATCACCGGCGAGCTGCAGCGCGTGGAGGCGGCCGTGGCCCAGGCCTTCGCCGACTACCGGCTCGACAACGTGGCGGGCAGCATCTACCAGTTCGTCTGGGACGAGTATTGCGACTGGTACATCGAGATCGCCAAGGTGCAGATCCAGACCGGCGACGACGCCCAGAAGCGCGCCTCTCGGCGCACGCTGATCCGCGTGCTGGAGACGGTGCTGCGCCTGCTGCACCCGATCACCCCCTTCATCACCGCCGAACTTTGGGAACGCGTGGCGCCGGTGGCCGGCCGCAAGCCGGCCGGCGACAAGCTCGGCATCGTGGCCGCGCCCTACCCCATCGCCAGGCCCGAGCGCATCGACCCGCAGGCCGACGCCTGGGCCGCCCAGCTCAAGGCCCTGGTGGGCACCTGCCGCGCGCTGCGCGGCGAGATGGGCCTGTCGCCCGCCGAGCGCGTGCCCCTGCTGACCTTCGGCGACGAAGCCTTCGTCGCCTCCGCCGCGCCGGTGCTCAAGGCCTTGGCCAAACTGGCCGAAGTGCAGGTCTTCACCGACGAAGCCGCCTTCGCGCAAGCCACCCGCAACGCGCCGGTGGCGGTGCAGGGTGGCACGCGGCTGGCCCTGCACGTCGAAGTGGACGTGGAGGCGGAAGCCGGGCGCCTGGGCAAGGAGATCGCCCGCCTGGAAGGCGAGATCGCCAAGGCGCAGGCGAAGCTGTCGAATGAAAGCTTCGTCGCGCGCGCGCCGGCGGCGGTGGTCGAGCAGGAGAAGAAGCGCATCGCCGATTTCGGCGCGACCTGCGGGCGGTTGAGCGACCAGTTGAAGCGGCTGCGCGGGGGCTGATCGCCTTCTGGCAGGACGGCTTTAGAGCCCCGTTCCGGGCTGAGATTTAGCGGAGTGTGAGCGAGGTGGGTTCGAGGTCCAAGCGCTACTCCGTTCGGGCTGAGATCCGTCGAAGCCCTCCATGCGGGCATCTGCAGCGCCGACGAACTGAGGCGGCAAGGGCCCTTCGACAGGCCTGTCCTGAGCCTGTCGAAGGGCTCAGGGCGAACGGAGGAAGCAGCTGAGCCCATATCCGTTCGGGCTGAGCTTGTCGAAGCCCTCCATGCGGCCATCCGCAGCTTTGACAAACTCAGGCGGCAAGGGCCCTTCGACAGGCCTGTCCTGGGCCTGTCGAAGGGCTCAGGGTGAACGGACGGGAGTGTGGCTCCTCCCTCAACCGCCCCTCAGCGCCGGCGCAGGTAATGCACGAACTCCCCATTCGCCGGCCCTTGCTCCAGCAGTTCGTTGCCGGTCTGCCGGGCGAAGGCCTGGAAGTCGCGCAGCGAGCCGGGGTCGGTGGCGACCACCTTGAGCACCTGGCCACTGGTCATGTCGGACAGGGCTTTCTTGGCCCGCAGGATGGGCAGCGGGCAGTTCAGGCCGCGGGTGTCGATTTCTTTGTGGACGTCCATGGCGTTGTTGATCCTCGGTTTGCGCTGAACGGGGGTTACGCCGGACGCCTGCGCCCAACCGCCTCATCGGCGCGTCCCCGGTCGCCTCAGGCGGGGAAGACGCCGGTGGACAGGTAGCGGTCGCCCCGGTCGCAGACGATGAACACGATGGTGGCATTCTCCACCTGGCGGGCGACCTGCAGCGCGACCCAACAGGCGCCGGCCGCGGAAATCCCGGCGAACAGGCCCTCTTCGCGGGCGAGGCGCCGGGCGAGGTCTTCGGCGTCGGCCTGGGACACCGAAACCAGCTCGTCCACGCCGCTGGGGTCGTAGATCGTCGGCAGATAGGCTTCCGGCCATTTGCGGATGCCGGGGATGCGCGAGCCTTCGGCCGGCTGCGCGCCGATGATGCGGATGCCCGCGTCCCGCTCCTTCAGGAAACGCGACACGCCGGTGATCGTGCCGGTGGTGCCCATGGCGCTGACGAAGTGGGTGACCTGGCCCTGCGTGTCGCGCCAGATCTCGGGGCCGGTGGTCTCGTAGTGCACGCGGGGGTTGTCGCCGTTGGCGAACTGGTCGAGCACCACGCCTTCCCCGTCGGCCTGCATCTTGGTGGCCAGGTCGCGGGCGTATTCCATGCCGCCGGAGCGCGGCGTGAGGATCAGCTCGGCGCCGAAAGCCTTCATCGTCTGCGCCCGCTCGATCGACAGGTCTTCGGGCATCACCAGCACCATGCGGTAGCCGCGCACCGCGGCGGCCATGGCCAGCGCGATGCCGGTGTTGCCGGAGGTGGCTTCGATGAGGGTGTCGCCGGGGCGGATCTGGCCGCGCTCCTCGGCGCGGCGGATCATGCTGATGGCCGGGCGGTCCTTGACGGAACCGGCGGGGTTGTTGCCTTCGAGCTTGCCGAGGACGACATTGCCGCGGGCGGCGATCTCTTCGCCCACCACGCGTTGCAGGCGCACCAGCGGCGTGTTGCCAATCACGTCCTCGAGCGAGGCATAAGTCGGACGCTTGGCCACGGCGAGTGGGGGTGTGCTGCTGGAAAAAGTGCGGGGGTGGTGCCTCGGGTCGGAATCGAACCGACACTCCTTGCGGAACGGGATTTTGAGTCCCGCGCGTCTACCAATTTCGCCACCGAGGCAGGTGTCGCTTGAGCGCGAGAGTGTACAACAACCCGCCGCTCGGCCGAGGCCTGCCGCGCCTTCCCGGGGTCAAGGCCCCACCGGCCCGCGCAGCGTTGAAAATGCGGGCTTCACTCCAGACACACGGACCGCCGAATGCCACCGATGCCCCCCGTCACCCAAGCCCTCCTGCTGATCAACGTGGGCTTGTTCTGCCTGCAATTCTTCGCCGGCGGCCTGCTGGTGGGCTTGTTCGCCCTGTGGCCCCTGGGCCACGGCTTCCTGCCGTGGCAGGTGGGGACGTATTCCTTCCTCCACGGCGGCATCGGCCACCTGTTCTTCAACATGCTCGGCCTGTGGATGTTCGGCTCCGAGCTGGAGCGGCTGTGGGGCCCCAGGCGCTTCATGCAGTTCTACGGCGCCAGCGTGCTGACGGCCGCGCTGGCCCAGCTGTGCATGGCGGCGCTGTCGGGCTCGATGGGTTACACCGTCGGCGCTTCGGGTGGCCTGTTCGGCTTGCTGCTGGCGTTCGGCATGACCTACCCCAACCGCACCATCGTGCCCCTGTTCCCGCCGATCCCGATGAAAGCCAAGCTCTTCGTGGCCATCTACGGCGGCCTGGAGCTGTTCCTCGGCGTCACCGGCACGCAATCGGGCGTGGCGCATTTCGCCCACCTGGGCGGCATGCTCGGCGGCTACCTGATGATCCGCTACTGGCGCGGCCAATCGCCGTTCTCGCGGCGCCGGCGCTGAGGGGCCGCCCCCGTCACCCGTTCGACAGCCCTTCCCGCACGGTCGGGTAGCGCAGCCGCAGCCGCAGCTCGCGCTTCAAGCGGCGGTTGTCCAGGCGCCGCGATTCGCCCATGAAACTCATCTGCATCGGCGAAAGCAGGCCCGCCGCCTCTTGGCGCGAGACCCGCGGCGGCCGGGGCAGGCCGGCCAGGTCGGCGGCGAGGTCGAAGTAGTCGCCCATGGCCATGTCGGTGTCGTCGCAGGCGTGCACCACCCGCTGCGGCACGCCGCGGAACAAGGCGGCGACGCAGGCGCGGGCCAAGTCGTCGGCGTGGATGTGGTTGGTGTGCACATCGTCCTGGGGCAGCAGCACCGGCGTGCCACGAGCCAGGCGCTCCCGCGGGTGGCCGCCTTCGCGGTCGGCGGCATAGATGCCGGGGATGCGCAGCACCGTCACCGTGACGCCGTGGGCGGGCCCGAAGCGCCGCAACCGACGCTCGGCGTCGACGCGCCGCCGGGCGCGGTCGGTGCCCGGCTTCACGGGACGGGTTTCGCCGAAACGCGCGCCGCCGCAATCGCCGTAGACCCCGGTGGTGCTGCCGTAGACGATGCGCCGCAGCCGCCCCGATCGCCGTCCCAGGGCGGCCAGCAAGTGGGCGGTGCGCGTGTCGGCCACGCCTGCCGGCGCCGGCGGCGCCAGGTGCAGGGCGGCGTCGGCCAGGCCGGCCAGCCGGCCGAGCGTGGCGGCGTCGTCCAGGTCGCCCAGCAGCGGGACGGCGCCCGCGGCGCGCAGGGCGTCAAGCCGGCCGGGGCTGGAGGTCAGCGCGAGGACGCGGGCGCGGCCGCGCAGCGACTTGAGCACGCGCATGCCGACGTCGCCGCAACCGACGATCAACACCGTCCAACGCTTCTTCAATGCCCGATCGGCCTCAAGCCGCCCTCCAGGTCCATCCGTCCAACCTCATGCGAAAACTGCGGGAAAATCCAGGCAGCCGCCGAGTGTAGGGCCCGGGCCGCGCCCGGCACCGCAACGCCCCCGCCGGCGCCCCCGCCTTCCGAGACAGAAAGAGACCGAGTAGACCCCATGACTTTCACCGTCACCCTCCAGCCCAGCGGCCGCCAATTCACCGTGGAGCGCGATGAGCCGATCCTCATGGCCGCCATCCGCCAAGGCGTGGGCCTGCCCTACGGCTGCAAGGACGGCGCCTGCGGCTCCTGCAAGAGCCGCCTGGTGGACGGCCGCGTGATCCACGGCGCCCACCAGAGCAAGGCGCTCAGCGCCGAGGAGGAAGACGCCGGCTGGACGCTGACCTGCCGGGCCGCCGCGCAGACCGACGTCGTGATCGAAGCCCGCACCGTGGTCGGCGCCGGCGAAGTGCCGCCGCGAAAAATGCCCGCGCGCGTGAGTGGCCTGGACAGGCCCGCGCCCGATGTGGCCGTGTTGCGCCTGCAGATGCCGGCCAACGAAGCCTTCGCCTACAAGGCCGGCCAGTACATCGACGTGCTGCTGCGCGACGGCGCCAAGCGCAGCTATTCGATGGCCAACGCGCCTCACCGCCAGGCCGAGGTGCTGGGCAACGGCCAGCCCGGCATCGAGCTGCACATCCGGCACATGCCGGGCGGCAAGTTCACCGACGCCGTCTTCTCGACGATGAAGGAAAAGGACATCCTGCGCATCGAAGGCCCCTTCGGCAGCTTCTTCCTGCGCGAGGAGAGCAGCAAGCCGCTGGTGCTGCTGGCTTCGGGCACCGGCTTCGCGCCGATCAAGGCCCTGGTCGAACAACTGCGGCACCTGGGCGCCAACCGCCCCGCCCTGCTCTACTGGGGCTGCCGCAGCCGGGCCGACCTCTACCTGCACGACTGGGCACAAGAGGCGGCTGCGCAATCGCCTTGGCTGCGCTACGTGCCGGTGCTTTCAGAACCGTTGGCCACGGACGGGTGGACGGGCCGGACCGGCCTGGTCCACCAGGCCGTCATGCACGACCTGCCCGACCTGTCGGGCCACCAGGTCTACGCCTGCGGCGCGCCGGTGATGGTGCACGCCGCGCAGCGCGACCTGGTCGAGCAGTGCCGCCTGCCCGCCACCGAGTTCTTCGCGGACGCGTTCACCACGGCGGCGGACACGGTGGCGGCGTCGTCTTGACGGGCCCGCTCGGTTCAGGCTGAGCCCTTCGACGGGCCTGTCATGAGCCTGTCGAAGGGCACAGGGTGAACGCCCATCTCCGTTCGCCCTGAGCCCGTCGAAGGGCCATTGCCACTTCCGTTCACCGGAGCCCTGGAGGCTCGCGCCGAGGGCTTCGACAGGCTCAGCCCGAACGGATCGGCGAGGCGTTCGCCCTTCAATCTCCGTTCGCCCCGAGCCCTCAAGCCTGCACCGCCGACGGCGCCTCGCCCTCCTGCGCCGCGGCCGCCACCTTGCGGGCCACGGCCATGCCGTTGACGATGCGCCCGCCGACCAGCTTCACCACGCGGTCGGCGCTGGCGATGGTCTCGGAACGGTGGGCCACGATGACACGCGTCAGCTCCAACTGCCGCACCGCCTCGTTGACGCAGCGCTCGCGCGCGACGTCGAGGTGGCTGGTGGCCTCGTCGAGGAACAGGACGCGCGGTTGCCTGTAGAGCGCGCGCGCCAGCAGGATGCGCTGCTTCTGCCCGCCCGAGAACACCGTGCCCATGTCGCCGACCAGCGTGTTGTATTGCATCGGCATGCCCGCGATGTCGTCATGCACCTCGGCCATGCGCGCGCACGCCTCGATGCGCTCGAAGTCGGGTTGCGGGTCGAAGAACGCGATGTTCTCGGCGATGGAGCCGGCGAAGAGCTGGTCGTCCTGCATCACGCTGGCGACCGCACTGCGGTAACGCGACAGGCCCAGGCGCGCCAGCGGCACGCCGTCGACTTCGATGCTGCCCGACAACGGCTGCAGCAACCCCAGCATCAATTTGACGAGCGTGGTCTTGCCGCTGCCCGAGGGGCCGATGATGGCCAGCGATTCCCCGGCCTCCACCCGCAGGCTGACGCCGTCGATCAGCATCGGGTCGGCATCGGCATAGCGGAACCTCACGTCCTTCAGTTCGATCGCGCCTCGCAGCTGCAACGGCACGCCGACGGCGGGGGCGGCCAGCGGCGGGGCGGCGAACGCCGGGGCGGATGGGGGAACCGCGGGCTGCGCGTCGTCCTGCTCGGGCGGCGTCAGCGCGATGTCGGAGACGCGCTCGGTGTGCAGGTTCAGCATGCGCATGTCCATGCCCTTCTCGACCAGCGCGGCGGTGCGCTGGACGAACTGCGTCTTGTACGCGACGAAGGCGAACAGCATGCCGACGGTGAAGCCGCTGCCCGCGCCCCCCCCTGCGCCGACGTCAAGCACGAGCCGGGCGCCGATCCAAACGGTGACCACGTTCTCGACGCCGAACAGCAGGCCGTTGAGGCTTTGGTAGAGCACCCCCAGCCGCTGCGTGCGGATCATGGCGTTGAACTGGTCGACGACGAGGTTGCGCCAGGCGACGGTGCGCTGTTCCTCGCGACCCGAGAGCTTGATGCCCTGCATGCCGCGCACGGTTTCGAGGAAGTGGCTTTGCTGGCGGGCGCCACGCACGATCTGTTCCTCGCTGGCGGCGCGGAAGGGGCGGTACAACGCGAGCCTCAGCACCGCGTAGAGCAGCGCCGCCGCCAGCGCGACGCAGGCCAGCCGGGGGCTGTAGACGAACATCATCGCGACCGTGCCGATCGCCATCACGCCGTCGATCAGCGCCTCGAGGAAGCTGGTGGTCAGCGTGCGCTGGATCGCGTTGAGCGAGTCGAAGCGCGAAACCACGTCGCCGATGTGGCGCTTGTCGAACCACGCCATCGGCAGGCGTATCAGATGACGGAACAGGTTGGACATCAGCTGCAGGTTGAGCGTGGCGCCCAGCACCATCAACACCCAGGCGCGAAGCGCGGTGAGCCCCACCTGCAGCCCCGCCAGCAGCAGGAAGCCCACGCCCAGCACGCTCAGCAGGTCGCGGTCCTGCGAGACGATGGCTTCGTCGACCACCCACTGCAGGTAGAACGGCGCCAACAGCGCGAAGACCTGCAGCATCAGCGCCAGCGCGATCACCTGGGAGAAACCGCCGGCCAGCGCCGGCATGCGCCCCAGCAGCATGCGAAGCGGCACGCGTCGGCGCTCGTCGGCCGGCTTGAAGGCGTGGGTCGGCGCGAGTTCGAGGGCGACGCCGGTGAAGTGGCGAGAAAACTCATCCATCGCCACCTCGCGCCTGCCGACGGCCGGGTCGAGCAGCGTCACACTGCCTGCGCGCGCGCGCGCCAGCACGACGAAATGGTTGAAGCCCCAATGCAGGACGCACGGCAGCTTGAGCTGCGGCAGGTGCGCCAGTTCCAGGCGCAGCGGCCGGGCCTGCATGTCGAGCGCGCCGGCGAGGCGCATCAGCTCGGCCATTGTCGAGCCCTTCATCGAGACCGCGCAGCGCGCGCGCAGCGAGGCCAGGTCGATGCGGCGGCCGTGGTGGCCCGCCACCATCGCGACGCAAGCGTGGCCGCACTCGGCGGCTTCGGTCTGCAGGATGAGCGGCGTGCGCCGCCCGGAAGAGAACTCCAACATGGTCATGTCAGCCCCTCGGCCGGCGAGTACGCCGACCGATCCCCCGAGGGGATGCGGGC
>CBIHOD010000118.1:0-8095 GCA_966211815.1 uncultured Burkholderiales bacterium | reverse complement strand
GCCGGGGTGTGGGGGGGGGCCGGGGCCCCCCCGGGGCGCCCCCCCCCCCCCCCCCCCCGGCCCGCAGGGTAGGCGGCTGCAAGGGGCGCACTCCGCGTTGCAAATGCTCGCCGGGTGTCCAACCCGGCCGCGCTTTGCGCCTTGATTGCGCCCCTTGCAGCCGCCCACTCACATCCGATTTCCCCGTTTCACTGGACTACCCGCGCCAGACGAAGGGGAACTTGAGCTGCTTGAGGAAGCCGTCGGGCACGTAGTCGCCGACGACGCCGTAGCGGTCGGGCCATTTCCGGTCGGACTGCACCGCGGTGCCGAACAGGTGGTCGAGGAAGGCGAAGTGCGCGGCGTAGTTCTTGTCGATCGCCTCGTCGTCCTGGGAGTGGTGCCAGTGGTGGAAGTTGGGCGTGACGACGAGGTAGCGCAGCGGCCCCAGGCGCACGCTGACATTGGCGTGGTTGAAGACGGCCTGGAAGCCGACGACGACGATGTAGGCGTCGATCACTTCCTTGGAGAAGCCCAGCACGTAGATCGGCGCCAGCACCAGGGTGCGGGTGATCAGCAGCTCGACGATGTGCTGGCGCGAGCCGGCCAGCCAGTCCATGTGCTTGGTGCTGTGGTGCACCGCGTGCAGCCGCCACAGCAGCGGCACCTCGTGGTAGGCGCGGTGGGTCCAGTACTGCACGAGGTCGGCCACCAGGATGATGAGGAACAACGCCACCGCGAACGGCAGGCCCTGCACCCAGGCCTGGATGCCGTCCTTGGCGGCCCAGCCGAACAGCTTGTGGACCATCAGGTTGGTCGCCAGCAGCACGAAGCCGACCACCATGTGGTTGACGATGAAGTGGTGGAAGTCGGTCTGCCACTCGGGCCTGAACACCGGCTGGTCCTTGCGCAGCGCGAAGAGCTTCTCGATGAAGATGAAGATCAGGGCCGAACCGAGCAGGTCGAGGATGAACCAGTCCAGCCCGATGTAGGGCGTGTTGTCGGCGAAATCGTTGACCGGCACCTCGTGCCCGCCCAGCGCCAGCGTCAGCAGGATGAGCGCGAACGACGACGCGGCCAGCCAGCGCGAACGGCCCAGCACCATGTTGAACAGGCTCAGGCCGCCGGCCAGCACCATGGACCAGTACATCAGCTGGCGGATGGCGTCCACGTCGTAGGCCTTGCGCAGTTGCGGCGTGGTGAGGTACTCGGGGAAATGGAAGGCCAGCACGCCGAGGAAGCACAGGATGGAAAGCAGCAGCGCGACGACGCCGGACACGAGGCCGTTGCCCGTCCTGAGGGCGCCGTGGGATTCGCTCAGCTGGTTGAGTTTCTTGAGGGGCATGGCGGCTCCTGGAAATTCGGGTGGGTCCCGGGTCAGGGGATCTCGGTGTAGGCGATGGACACGCCGCCGTCCTGCGGGGTGTAGGCGATGACGCGCCTGAGCCGGCCGTCCACCAGCACGAAGGCTTTCTTGCAGGACTGGGTGTCGGAGGGTTTGTCCGTCCAGCCTTTGCACGGGATCTGGATCGACGCGTGGACCTTGTCCTCGGCGCCGCGGTACCAGGTCATTTCGACATAGGTGGACGCCGTCAAGCCTTCCAGCAGGTGGGGCGGCGCCACGGAGGTGCCCTGTTCACTGGTGATGTGCAGGGCGGTGAGCTTGCCCGCTTTCTCAGCCATGCGGACGACCACCGTGCCGAAGGGCGGCGGGAAATCCGCCGCGACGAAAAGGGCCTGGCCGTTCAGGCCGACGCGCATGTTGGCCGCCTGTTCCTGGGCCGCCGCGGGCATCGCCCAGGCCAGCGCGAGCGAAGCGGCGGCCAGGAAGCGTCGCGCCGGGGAACCCGGCTTTGGGGATGGGGGGAATTTCAACTTGGCACCACTCGGGAAGCTGCCGCGCGGCCGGCCTGCGCCACACGGCGAACGGGGCGGAACGGCGACCGACGCGCCGCTTCCGCCCCGGACCGGTTCATCGGATGGACCGACGAGCCACGGTCGACCGGTTTACTTCTTGGGGAACATCTTCTCGACGGTCTCGCCCAGCACGATCACGTCGGTGCGGCGGTTGGCCTGGCGGCCTTCGGGCGTGCCGTTGTCGGCGACCGGCATGGTCAGGCCCAGGCCGGCGGACTGGATGCGCGAAGCTTCGACGCCGCGGCTGATGAGCGCCTGGCGGATGGAGGCGGCGCGCTGCTCGGACAGCGTCTGGTTGTAGGCGGCGGCGCCGACGTTGTCGGTGTGGCCTTCGACCAGCACGTTGGCCTTGGTGCGCTCCTTCAGCGCCTTGGCGAGCAGGTCGGCGAAGGCCTGGCCTTCCGGCTTGACTTCGGACTTGCCGGTGTCGAACAGCACCTTGTCGTCGCCGGTGATCTGGACGCCGCGCGGGACCTGCTTGATCTTCAGCCCGGCGTATTCGTCGACCTTGGGCGCGGTGCTGCAGGCCGCCGTCAGCGCGACCAGGACGGTGGCGAAGAACAGGCGGGCGGGACGGTTGTGGATGGCGGCTTTTTGCATGGTTTCCTCTGTTGAAAAATTTTTTGACCTGACCTCTCTCGCGGAGGTTGGCGGACGCGATTATCCGATGGCGCTCCCGGGCTGCCCACCCCTCAACGAGGCGGTAGGTTCGCATCGAGCCAGAGCACGGCGGCATCGAGCACCGGGTCGCCGCCATTGGCCACGCTGGCGGCGAAATCCCGGTCGACGGCGACGCGCTGGTTGGGCTCGATGCCCTTGCCGTCGACATAACTTTCGCCCGACGCGGCGAGCTCGGAAACGACGGGGACTTGCACGACCACGCCGCCGGGCAGGGCGATGCGCGTGGTGTGCCCCACACCGCCGGCGGTGGCCTCGGTGGCCACCACGTGCGCCCGGCCGGCGCGCTGCAGCCAGGCCGCGAAGACCTCGCAGGCGCCGCTGCAGTCGCGGCCGGTGAGCAGCGCCACGCGGCCGGCGTAGCGGCTGTCGTCGTCGCCGTACAGCGGAAGCAGCGGCGGCAGGCCCAGCCCGCCGCGCGTGCGCCACACCTTGGAGGCCGCGTCGAGCTGGCGCTGGGCGTAGGCCTGCGGGCGCAGGGGCTTGTCGTAGGAGAAGAAGGACGCGATGAAGTGCGGCACCAGCTGATAAGAGCCGTCGGAAGCGCCGCGCAGGTCGATCACCAGGCCGGGCACGCGGGCGCGGGCGAGGCTGCCCAGCGCGCGCTCCCAGGCGTCGAGCTTGCCGCTGCCGTCGGAGAAGGAATTGAAGGCGATGTAGCCGAAATCGTTGCCCTTGGCCGACCGCAGCTGGAAGGTGGCGAAGCTGTTCTCCAGCAAGGCGGCGGCCGCCGCGTCGGACACCGCCGGGCCGCCGGCGTCGCGCGGGCGGCGCAGCTCCAGCTTCTGTTCCCGGCCGTCCTGGCGCACCAGCAGTGGCAGGTTGTCTTTCCCTGAAAGCTGCAGCGTCGAGGCGTCGAGGCGGCGCGCGGCCTCGGTGGCGCGGTTGGACAGCGGCGCGGTGCGGTCGATGTAGCGCGACAGGCGGTCGCCGTCGACCTCGACCACTTCGGCCAGCGGCCGCAGGCCGGCCAGCGCGGCGGCCGAGTTCGGCGCCACGTCGCTCACCCAACCGCTGCCGTCGGCGCCCAGCCACAGCCGCGGCATGGGCAAAGAGAAATCGCCGCGCGGCAGGCGCTGCGGCGACAGGCCCTGGTCCGCCTGCGGCTGGCCGCGGGCGTCGGCGCCGTTGGCCAGGCGCACGCGGTACTGGCCGTCGCGCAGGCGCTGGCCGATGTCGGCGTAGATGCGGGCGTAGGCGGCGGCGTCCTTGCTGTCGCCGGCCTGCGCGGCGGCGGCGGCGAATTCCGACTGGACCTTCAGCCAGTCGAGCGGCCGCGCGTCGCGGTAGGGATAGCGTTCGCTCATCAGGCTGCAAAAGGCCTGGAAGGCGTCGGGGAAACTCAGGCGGGACAGGTCGATGCCGCCGGTCGGCATCACCGGGTGGAAGGGCATCACCACTTCCCGGCTGCGGTCGAACACGAAGCCGCGCGGGTCGAGCGTGACCACGGTGTAGCCGCGCGGAAGGCTGACCATCGGGTCGTCCCGGGTGAACAGCTTGCCGTCCACGCCGAAGCCCGACGGGAAGCTGACCCCGGCGTCGGTGGCGTAGACCAACAGCTTGCCGCCCACCGGTTCGAGGATGTCCTGCGGGTTGCGCGGCCATTCCATGTGGACCGAGCTGGCGCGCAGCAGCGCGTGCTGCTCGATCGGGTCGAGGCCGCGGCGGTCGCGCCGCAGCGGCACGTCGGCGTGCACCGACAGCGCGTACACGCGCACGCCGCGGCCCGCCGCCGAGCTGCGGCCGGCGGCGAGGTCGAAGACGGTGCCCGTGGGGTTGGCGGGGAGTTCCAGGTTGAGGGTGGTGGAATCGCTGCGCGGCGTCAGCAGGACCTGGCCCTGCGACGGCGCCGAAAAAGCGCTTTGCCTTTGCACGAAATAGGGGCCGCGGTCGAGCAGGCCGACCACCGCCTTGGCGGGGCCGGAGGTGCCGGCCATGCCTTCGCCGAGCACGGCGATCAGCCGGGTGGGGCCGCCTTCGTCCCGGGACACCGGCGCCGGCCCGCTCGGCGGGGCGCCGCGCAAGGTGGCCGCGCCGGGGACCAGGTTGCCGCGGTTGTCCCACATCTGCCGGCCCTTGTCGTAGGCCTCGGTGCCGGTCTCGATGGCCCGCTGCCCGCTGGAAACCGCGTCCGACCCTTTGTTGACGGCGTCCGCCGCCTTGCCCAGGGCGCCGAAGTCGACGGCGAGCGCCTGGCCGGCCAGCAGCAGCGAGGCGGCGCCGGCGAGCGCAACGGCCGGCAGCAGGCGCCGGCCGTGTCCGCGGACGGCGGGCGACGGGTTGGTTGGAGTGGTGCCCATGGCGCTTGCCTCGACTGCTTTTTTCCGGAACTGGGAGCGGCGTCCTTGGCCGGCTCAGGAATAGGAGATGACGAAATCGTTGTCGGCGGCGCCGACCTGGATGCGCGCGATCGTCCTGGATTCGATCGACGACTCCAGGAACTGCGTGGCCAGGCGCGGCAGCAGGTTCTGGGTGAGGATGGCGTCGACCATGCGCGCGCCCGACTCCACCTCGGTGCAGCGGTTGCGGATGAGCTCGACGACCGAGTCGTCGTAGCTCAGCACGCTGCCGTGCCGGTCGTGCACCCGGTCCTGGATGCGCTTGAGCTGCAGCCGGATGATCTGGTCGAGCATCGCGTCGGAGATCGGGAAATACGGCACGACCACCAGGCGGCCCAGCAGCGCCGCCGGGAATTTCTCGAGCAACGCGGGGCGCAGGGCCTTGGCCAGCGCCTCGGGCGGCGGGATGAGCTCCGGGTCGCGGCACATGCCGGCGATCAGGTCGGAGCCGACGTTGGACGTGAGGATGATCACGGTGTTCTTGAAGTCGATGTAGCGGCCTTCTCCGTCTTCCATCCAGCCCTTGTCGAACACCTGGAAGAACATCTCGTGCACGTCGGGGTGGGCCTTCTCGACCTCGTCGAGCAGTACCACGCTGTACGGCCGGCGGCGCACCGCCTCGGTCAGCACGCCGCCTTCGCCGTAGCCGACGTAGCCCGGCGGCGAACCCTTGAGGGTGGAGACGGTGTGCGCCTCCTGGAACTCGCTCATGTTGATGGTGATGAGGTTCTGCTCGCCGCCGTAGAGGGCTTCGGCCAGCGACAGCGCGGTCTCGGTCTTGCCGACGCCGGACGGGCCGGCCAGCATGAACACGCCGATCGGCTTGCTCGGGTTGTCGAGCTGGGCGCGCGCGGTCTGGATGCGGCGCGCGATCGCGTCCAGGCCATGGCGCTGGCCGATGACGCGCTTTTCCAGGGTGTCGGCCAGCCTGAGCACCGACTGGACCTCGTCGCGCACCATGCGGCCGACCGGGATGCCGGTCCATTCGGCCACCACCGCGGCCACCACGCTGGCGTCGACCACCGGCTGCAGCAGCGGGTCGTCGCCCTGGATCTCGGCCAGTTCGCGGCGCATGCCGCTGAGCTGTTCGAGCGTCGGGGCCCCGTCGGCGCCGGCCAGCGGCATGGGCTCGGTCGACACGTCCGCCACGGCCGAACCGGCGATGTCGCCCGGCGTCACCCCGGGCGCCTCCTGCAGCCGCGCGGGCGCGGTGTCGTCCCATTCGGCTTCGGCCGCGGCTTTGGCCGCCGCGGCGAGCGCCCCTTCCGCTCCGACGATGCGCTGCACCACTTCGCTCTCGCGCTGGAAGCGCGCTTCGAGTTCGCCACGTTCTTTCTCGAGGCGCTCGATCAACGCCAGCAATTCATCCAGCCGCTTGGCGTGGTCGATGCCGAGCGACGCCTCGCGGCGCACGACTTCGAGCTCGATCTTCAGCGCCTCCAGGCGCCGCACCACGTCCTCCAGGCGGGCGGGCGTGGCATGCAGGCCCATGGCCACGCGCGAGCAGGCGGTGTCCAGCAGGCTGACGGCCTTGTCGGGCAGCTGGCGCGAGGGGATGTAGCGGTGCGACAGCGTGACCGCCGCGGCCACCGCGTCGTCGCCGATGCGCACTTTGTGGTGGCCTTCGAGCTTGGCGGCCACGCCGCGCAGCATGTCGACGGCCTTGGGCTCGTCGGGCTCGTGGATCTGCACCACCTGGAAGCGCCGCGTCAAGGCCGGGTCTTTCTCGATGTATTTCTTGTACTCGGCCCAGGTGGTGGCACCGATGGTGCGCAGCACGCCGCGCGCCAGCGCCGGCTTGAGCAGGTTGGCCGCGTCGCCGGTGCCGGCCTGGCCGCCCGCGCCGACAAGGGTGTGGACTTCGTCGATGAACAGGATGATGGGCGTGGTGCTGGCCTGCACCTCGTCGATCAGCGAGCGCAGGCGGTTCTCGAACTCGCCCTTCATGCTGGCGCCGGCCTGCAGCAGGCCGACGTCCATCATGCGCAGCTCCACGCCGCGCAGCGCCGGCGGAACGTCGTCGGCCGCGATGCGCAGCGCCAGGCCTTCGACCACCGCGGTCTTGCCGACGCCGGCTTCGCCGACCAGGATGGGGTTGTTCTGGCGGCGGCGCATCAGGATGTCGATCATCTGGCGCACCTCCTCGTCGCGGCCGGTCACCGGGTCGAGCTCGCCGAGGCGGGCGCGTTCGGTCCAGTCCACGGTGTAGCGCTTGAGCGCGTCCTGGCGGCCGGGGCCGGCCGGGCCGAGCGCGCCGCTGGCGTCGCCGGGGGCGCCCTCCAGGCCGGAGCCGTCGGCCGCCTGCAGCTTGGCTTCGGGCGAGTTCGGCAGCAGCTTGGGGAAGGCGTCGCTCAGCGCCGGCTCGGTGACCTTCTCCAGCTCCTTGGAGATGCTGCGCAGCTCGTTGGCCAGCGCGCGGGTGCGCACCATGCCGGACAGCCAGTAGGCGCTGCGGATCTGCGACTCGTTGAACATCAGCGTCGCGTAGACCCAGCCGCGTTCGATCGCGGTCTCGATCTGGTCGGAGAAGTCGCTGATCGACGTGGCGCCGCGCGGCAGGCCGTCGAGCGTGCGCACGACGTCGGCGGCGAGTTTCGCCGAGTCGACCTCGAAGTGGCGAAGGATGCGCAGCAGGTCGGAATCGTTCTCCTGCAGCAACTGGTGCAGCCAGTGCACCAGCTCGACATAGGGGTTGCCGCGGAGCTTGCAGAACACGGTGGCGCTTTCCAGCGACTTGAACAGCAATGGGTTGAGCTTGCCAAAAAGGGAGAGTCGGCTGATTTCGGACATGGGGGCCTCGATGGGAACGGTGTTCGGGGAGACGGGGTTGGGAAAGGGCGGCCGCGCGGCGGTCAGCCGGCGCCGGCCGCGGCGGTTTCGGCGTCGGGCGGGCGCGGCGGCGCCGAGCCGGGGTGGGGCGGCCCCGGCCGGGCCCAGAGCGTGCGGGCGGGGGGCGTGGGGGAGCGCCATCCCCCGGCCCGCATGGTGCCGCGCGCCCGGCAGTGTTCGGGGGTTGCGGCGCCCACCTCGCACCTGGGCGGGGCCGTGGCTCCCGACGGCCATAGAGCCGTAGAAGACCGCGACCGCCGAGCCACCCAGGAGCGCGGAGAGCCCGAGCGTCTGCCGCAGGTAGATACCTGACCAGTGCTCCATCTCCCCCTCCGAGAGCAGCGCCAGCGTGG
>CBIHOD010000117.1:0-8479 GCA_966211815.1 uncultured Burkholderiales bacterium | reverse complement strand
CCATCTGCGCGCTGGCGATGGACCTGATCTGGGGCTACACCGGCATCCTGTCGCTCGGCCACGGCGTGTTCTTCGCGCTGGGCGGCTACGCGATGGGCATGTACCTGATGCGCCAGATCGGCCGCGACGGCAACTACCAGTCGGACCTGCCTGATTTCATGGTCTTCCTCGATTGGAAGGCGCTGCCCTGGCACTGGGCGCTGAGCGACAGTTTCACCGCCACGCTGCTGCTCGTGGTGCTGGTGCCTGGACTGCTGGCGCTGGCCTTTGGCTACTTCGCCTTCCGATCGCGCATCAAGGGCGTGTACTTCTCGATCATCACGCAGGCGCTCACCTTCGCGGCGATGCTGCTGTTCTTCCGCAACGAGACCGGCTTCGGGGGCAACAACGGTTTCACCGACTTCAAGCGCATCCTGGGGCTGCCGATCGCCACGCCGTCGATGCGCATGTCGCTGTTCGCGCTCACCGGCGCGACGCTGGTCGGCTGCTTCCTTTTTTCGCGCTGGCTGGTGGGCAGCAAATTCGGCCGGGTGCTGCAGGCGATCCGCGACGCCGAGTCGCGCGTCATGTTCACCGGCTACGACCCGCTGCGCTACAAGCTGGCCATCTGGGTGGTCTCGGCGGTGATGTGCGCGGTGGCGGGGGCCCTGTACGTGCCCCAGGTGGGCATCATCAACCCCGGCGAGATGTCGCCGGCGGCCAGCATCGAAATGGCGATCTGGGCGGCGGTGGGCGGCCGCGGCACGCTGTGGGGACCGGTGGCCGGCGCCTTCTTCGTCAACGGCGCCAAGAGCTGGTTCACCCAGGCGGCGCCGGAGTACTGGCTCTACGTGCTGGGCGGCCTGTTCGTCGCGGTGACGCTGTTCCTGCCGCACGGCCTGGCGGGCCTGCTGCGCGGGGTCCTGGCCGGCGGCCGCCGCAAGCGGACGGGGGAGGGCGGCGCATGACACCCGAGCTGCTGGAAGCCGGCGCGCGCGTGCGCGCCGAGATGGAGCGCAAGAGGGCGGGCGGCGCGGCGGCGTCAGGCGGCCGCCAGGCCAGCTACGGCCGCGTGGTGGAGCCCGGGGCGCTGGACACCGCCCACGGCGCCATCCTCTACCTGGAGGACATCACCGTCAGCTTCGACGGTTTCAAGGCGCTGAACAAATTGTCGCTCGGCATCGGGCTGGGGGAACTGCGCTGCATCATCGGTCCCAACGGCGCGGGCAAGACGACGATGATGGACGTGATCACCGGCAAGACGCGCCCCGACGAAGGCCGCGCCCACTTCGGCTCGACGATCGACCTGCTGAGGCTGCGCGAGAACCAGATCGCCTCGATGGGCATAGGCCGCAAGTTCCAGAAGCCCACGGTGTTCGAGAAGCTCTCGGTGTTCGAGAACCTGGAGTTGGCGCTCAAGGCCGACCGCGGCGTGCGCGCGGCCATGGGCTTCAAACTGGGCGGCGGCCAGCGCGACCGCATCGACGCCATGCTCGGCCTGATCCACCTGCGGGACAGCGCCCACCGCGCCGCCGGGCTGCTCTCCCACGGCCAGAAGCAATGGCTTGAAATCGGAATGCTGCTGATGCAGGAGCCCAAGCTGCTGCTGCTGGACGAGCCGGTGGCCGGCATGACGGACGAGGAGACCGAGCGCACCGCCGAGCTTTTCCTTTCCCTGGAGGGCCGGCATTCCCTCGTGGTGGTGGAGCACGACATGAAATTCATCGGCGAGCTGACGCGGCAAGGGCGGCCCGGCAAGAAGGTCACGGTGCTGCACGAAGGCAGCGTCCTGGCCGAAGGGCCGCTGGCGGAGGTGCAGGCGGACGAGAAAGTGGTGGAGGTCTATCTTGGTCGATGAAGCGAGGGGAAAAACCCTTTCACCCACCCCCGTTCGGGCTGAGCCTGTCCAAACCGGCGCGGACTTCGGTGCAGGCACTTCGACAAGCTCAGTGCGAACGGAAAGGGTGGGTCCGCCCGAGCTTCACCCACCCGTCCGGGCTGAGCCTGTCCAAGCTGGCGCGGACTTCGGTGCAGGCACTTCGACAAGCTCAGTGCGAACGGAAAGGGTGGGTCCGCGCGAGCTTCACCCACCCGTCCGGGCTGAGCCTGTCGAAGCCGGGGAGGGCCTCGGTGCAGGCACTTCGACAAGCTCAGTGCGAATGGAAGGGGTGGGTCCGCCCGAGCTTCACCTACCCGTTCAGGCTGAGCCTGTCGAAGCCGGGGAGGGCCTCGGTGCAGGCACTTCGACAAGCTCAGTGCGAATGGAAGGGGTGGGTCCGCCCGAGCTTCACCTACCCGTTCAGGCTGAGCCTGTCGAAGCCGGCGCGAACCTCGTTGCCGCGACGGGCGGTGCCCTGCTGCAGGTTCAGGAGGTCAACCAGTACTACGGCGGATCCCACATCCTGCGCAACCTGTCCTTTGAAGCCAGGGTGGGCGAAGTCACCGTGGTGCTGGGCCGCAACGGCGTGGGCAAGACCACGTTGTTGAAAAGCCTGATGGGCGTGGTGCCGGTGAAAAGCGGGCGCGTGCTGCTCGACGGGCGCGACGTGACGCGCATGACGCCCTACGAGCGCGCCCGCACCGGCATGGGCTACGTCCCGCAGGGCCGGGAGATCTTCGGCCGGCTGACGGTGCAGGAGAACCTGGCCATGGGCTTGGCTTGCCAGCCCCGCGGCACGCCCATCCCGCAAGAACTGTTCGAGCTGTTCCCGGTGCTGCGGCAGATGCAGCACCGGCGCGGCGGCGACCTGTCCGGCGGCCAGCAGCAGCAGCTGGCCATCGCCCGGGCGCTGGCGGCCGGCCCGCGGCTGTTGATCCTGGACGAGCCCACCGAGGGCATCCAGCCCAGCGTCATCAAGGACATCGGCCGCGTCATCCGCATGCTGGCAGACCGCAAGACCATGGCCATCGTGCTGGTGGAGCAGTACTACGACTTCGCCGCCGAGTTGGCCGACCAGTACCTGGTGATGGAGCGCGGCGAGGTCGTGCAGCGCGGCCGCGGCGCCGACATGGCGCGCGACGGGGCGAGGGCGCGGATGTCGATCTGAAAGCCCACGCGCGGGGAAAAGGCGCGATGGCCGCGGCGGTCTCGGGGCGATGCGTGGAGCGCGGGCGCATCCAAGGAGGCGCAGCGGTAGCATCGGCCCATGCAAGCACGAAAGAAAAGGATTTCCCGCCAAGCCTTCGCCCGGGCGCTGGCGGCCCTTGGCCTGGTGGCCGCGTGCTGCGGCTTCGCCCAGGCCCAGGCGCCGGCGCAGAAGGATCCATCTTCTTCTCCGTCTCCGGCCGCATCCGCATCCGTGCCGCAGGCCGCCGCCGCCACGGGCCGCATCTACCAGCAGCGCCAGAAGGACGGCAGCATCCTTTTCACCGACCGACTCCCGCGCGAAGGCGCGGTGACCGAGCGCAGCTGGGCGGTGCAGGAAGACCCCCCCGAACTGGCCGAGAAGCGGCGCGAGCGGGCGCGGCAGGAGGCGCGGGAAGACGCGCAGGCCGTCAATGAACGGGTCCAGCGCCAGATCGAACGCGAACGCGAGCGGGAGACCGCGCTCGCCCTGGAGCGCATCCGCCTTGCCCAGGACCAGGCCCAGCGCGACGCCGAGCTGGCCCGTGCCGACCGCGAGCGCGCCGCAGACAGCCGCCGGGCCGCCGAGCCGCCGCTGGTGATCGTGGTTCCAGGCGCGGCGCGTCCGCCCGGTGGCTGGCCTGATGGGCGACCTTATCCCCCGCAACCCATCCTGGACGGCCGGGTGCGTCCGCCCCGCCAGCCCGAGGTTCGCCCGGCGCCGGCGCGTCCCGCGCCCACGTTGTGCGGCAGCCGGACGGCGGCCGATTGCAACACTTCCGGCGACCCAGCCCGTTCCGGTTTCGGCGCCCGTTGACGCCGCGGCCCGTCACGGGGCAGGTGCATTCCGCGTCCTTCCAACCGGTGCAAACCCCAGCGTAGCGCCCGGCCAACGCCCCTGTCCCACGGCATGCGTCGCACGCGAAGGCAGCGCCGATCCAGCGCTTAAACTCCGGCACGAATTTCAAGCCCGCCACCCGCCCCGCGCGCGGTGGACCGCCAGCAGGCGGCGACCTCCCAAGCCGTACACCGGGGCTCCTCGCGACCACCTTCCCGATGGCACGTCCTTGAAAACCTCGACCCGAATGAACCTGGTGCTCGCCGGCATCGGCGCCGCCGCGATCGTCGTCAGCGGCGCCATCCTGTGGGTCTACCTCGACCGGAAATCGGTGCAGGACATCCGCGAATCCGCGCAACTGCAGATGCGCACCGCCGAGGCCATCCGCAAGTACACCGTCGACCATTTGCAGGCGGTGATCCCCAACAGCGGAGAAGCCGGTTCGGCTTTCCACGCCGAGGCCGTGCCGTCCTTCGGGGCCAACACCACGATGGCCGAGCTGCACAAGCGCATGCCAGGCTACTCCTACCGCGAAGTGGCGCTGAACCCGACCAACACCAAGAACCAGGCCATGGGCTGGACCGTCGACATCGTCGAAGGCCTGCGGCGGCCGCAGGCCCCCGCCGACGCCTACAGCGTGACCGGCGAAGGCGCGCAGCGGCTGATGCACTTCTCCCGCCCGATCCGGGTCGACAGCCCGAAATGCCTGCGCTGCCACGGCGAGCCGGCCGCGGCGCCGGCCTCGATGCGCGCGATCTACGGGGACAAGCACGGCTTCGGCTGGCAGCTCGGCGAGGTGATCGGCGCCCAGATCGTCTCGGTGCCGGTGGCGATGCAGACGAAGGAGCGCGACCAAGCCTTCATCCTTTTCCTTGCCGGCACCACCGGCATGCTGCTGCTGGTGATGGCGGTGGTGAACTGGATGGTCTCCAAGTCGGTGCTCAGGCCGATGGAAGCCGCCAACCGCACGCTGGCGCGCCTGGCCGAGCTCGACGGCCTGACCGGCGCGTCCAACAAGCGCCATTTCGGCCAGCTGCTGGCCTCGCACGTCGAGCAAGCCGCGCTGCGCGGCGAAGACCTGGCGCTGGTGATGATCGACCTGGACCACTTCAAGCGCGTCAACGACGAATACGGCCACTCGGTGGGTGACGAAGTGCTGCGCGAGACCGCCGACCGCGTGCGCCGCAGCATCCGCCGCAGCGACGTCTTCGGCCGCGTCGGCGGCGAGGAGTTCGCGCTGCTGTGCCCGGCCACCGACATCGCCGGCGCGATGGCCACGGCGCGGCAGATCCTGCGCGAACTCAACGGCTCGGCCTTCCAGGCGGTCGGCGCGGTCACCGCCAGCCTGGGCATCGCGCAGTTGAAGATCGGCGAATCCGCCGCCGCGCTGCTCGACCGGGCCGACGCCGCCCTTTACGAAGCCAAGCGCATGGGGCGCAACCGGGTCGTCATGGCGGAACCGACGGGGCATTTTTCGCCGGTTTGAGCGGCGTTAGGCGCCGACGTGGGCGTCACGCGTGGTCCAGCAACCAGCGATGGAGTTCCTCGGCCCCGGCCGCGACGTGCAAGGGATCGAACGCGAGCAGCGCCCGGCGGTTGACCGGGCTTTGGCAAATCCCCACCGAAGCCACGCCCGCGTTGGCGGCCATGCGCAGGTCGTGGACGGTGTCGCCCACCATCAAGGTTCGGTCAGGCGAGCTATTCAGCTCTTTCATCAATTCAAACAGCATCTGGGGTGCCGGCTTGGACGCGGTTTCCCCGGCGGTTCTGCTGCCGTGGAATGAGTCTGACAAGCCGGTTCGCCCGAGCGCGGATTCCAGCGCCGCGCGCGGGAGGCTGGTCGCCAGCGCCAGAAGCACGCCGCGGGACCGGAGTGTTCGCAGCGCCTCCAAAGTCCCTGGGAAAAGAGAGGGATGCGCCGAGCGCTGGGCATGGTGGTGCCAGAAGCGCCGGATGAAGCCTTCCCGGCGCGGTTGCGGCGCGTCGGGGTAGAGCCGGGCCGTCGCTTCCGCGATGTCAAGGCCGAGGACGGCGCCGAGTTCGCCGGCTGCAGGCGGGACCATCCCCGTGTCCAAGCAGGCGGCCCGGGCGCAATCGGCGAGGCGCGCGTTCGAATCGGACAACGTGCCGTCCCAATCGAAGATGACGAGTTGGAAACCCATGTCCTGCGTGGCGCGGCTCGACCACGCGCTCAAAGCCGGGATTCACCGGCCCGGAGGGAGATAGACCGGAGCAAGCGCCTGAAATGCTGCCGGCTCCCCGCGTGCTCCAGGCGGGCCAGCATGGGCGATGGGTGGCGGGTGGACACGACCTTCACCTTCGCCGCCACCAAGTTGTATTGGATGAACCCGATGTCCAGCACGCCCTGGTAGACACCGTCGCAGCCCACGGCGTGCCACGGCGGTGCATGGATCTCGATGCGGACTTCCGAGGGGTAGATGAACTTGCTGAAGTTCACCTCCAAAGTGTTCAGTGTGTAGACGGACTCGGCCATCTCGTAACCGGATTCCTCGGCCAAGGCGCCGGCCACGGCCAGGCAGGCCTGCCGCGCCGCTTCCACGATGCACATGCCGGGCACATGGATCCCGGTCACATGGTCGGCGATGTCGTCCGCGCCGTCGTCAAGGATGAGTTGGGCCGCATGGGTGTGCGCGCCCGTGCGGACCGGCCGGGAGATGAGCACATTCTCGGGCCGGCGCTTGTGAACCTCATCGTGCGCGATGCGGTGGGAGACATGTTCGCGCAGGACCGGCCGCGGGCCTTGGCGGCCAACCCTCGCCCCGATGTCCAGCAATGACTTGCGCAAGCCGTTCAATGCGGCCAGACCGATGCCTTGGCCGACGACGACTTCGGTGATGGGCTGGTCGCCTCGCTCCAGGCAGCGAAGCAGCTCGGGCAACGTGAAGACCAACGCTCCGTCGGAGAACGCGGCGAACTTGTCGCCAACCACCAGAACAGGCGACGGCTTCCGATCGCCGCCGGCTTGCGCAGCAGGGGTGCCGGCCGGCACCTGCGGGCCTGGCGGTAGGGTGCGAGCATCGTCTGGCTGCGTGGCGAATATCTTCCCGTCTTGCTGCTTGGACGCTTCGAATCTCTGGTCGAGTTGCATGGGGTTTCCGTGGCTGCCGGCATGCACCCCGCGGCGTTGCCTGGATGTGTGTTGCGATGGCGGGTTGGGTGCGGGAACGAGGCTGCGCGCCCCGGGAAATGCCGCCGTAGCGACCGGCGAATTCTTGGAGGCATGCCGATACGCGTCAAGCAAACCACCTTCGCGATTTACCCCTAGGAGATCTGTCGAATTTGATATTCACTTAAAGAAAATCTGCATGCTCCTTGCGACAGTTGCGGTCGAGCTTCCCGGTGCCTCACCCGCGGCCGTTGCGATGGACGCGGAACCAGTCTGTCTGCACGTCCGGGTCGCCGCGCAGTGCTGCGCTGCGCTCACTTGCGCAGCTTGGCCAGCTCCGCCTGCGCCTCGTTCCAAAGGTCGATGCCCACGGTGGCGGCGATCGTGGCGTTCACCGGTGTCAGCTTGTCGCGCAGGCGGCGCAGTTCCTTGACGTCGAGCTTGCTGAACTGCATGCCCTTGGCGCGCAGCTCGGCCAGGGCTTTCTCCGACGCCTCGCGGGTGTCCTTGCGCTCGAACGCGCGGCTGGCCTTGGCCGCGTCCATCAGCACCTTCTGCTCGTCCTTGGACAGGCCGTCCCAATACTTCTTGCTCACCAGCACGATGAACGGGGTGTAGGCGTGGTTGGTCGCGGTGACGTATTTCTGCACCTCGTAGAACTTGCTGGACAGGATGTTGGTATAGGGGTTCTCCTGGCCGTCGACCGTCTTGGTCTCCAGCGCGCCGAAGAGTTCGGAGAACGCCATCGGCACGGGATTGGTGCCCAGGGCCTTGAAGGTCTCGAGGAACACCGGGTTCTGCATCACCCGCAGCTTGATGCCCTCGAAATCCTCCAGGGTGTTGATCGGCCTCTTGCTGTTGGTGGTGTTGCGGAAGCCGTTTTCCCAGTACACCAGGCCGACCAGCCCTTTCTCGGGCAGCTTGTTCAACACCTTCTGGCCGACCGGGCCGTCGAGGACGGCGTCGGCTTCCTCCGTCGTCTGGAAGAGGAAAGGCGCGTCCCACAAACCCATCTCCTTCACCATGCCGACCAGCGTCGTCGTGGAGCCCACCATCATTTCCTGCGCGCCGCCGACGAGGGCCTGCTGCTGCTGGACGTCCGAACCGAGTGCGGCGGCGCCCACGGCGCGCACCCGCATCTTGCCGCCCGAGTTCTTCTCGACCGCATCGGCGAAGAACTTGACCGCGCGGCCCTGGTTGGAGTCTTCGTTCAGGCCGTAGCCGAAGCGGATCAGCCTGGGCTTGATGTCCTGGGCCAACGACGGCAGCGGCGCGGCGATGAACGACAGCGCGACGGCGGCGATGGCGAGGCGGTTTTTTGTGATGACCACGGTATGTCTCCTTGTTGGTTTCGGTGGGATGGGAAAGTCAGCGCAACCAGGCGGCCGGCGCGGTGATGATTTGGGGGAAGAGGATGAACAGCACCAGGATGAGGACGTAGACCACCAGGAAGGGGTTGACCCCTTTGATG
>CBIHOD010000116.1:0-8575 GCA_966211815.1 uncultured Burkholderiales bacterium | reverse complement strand
TGCGGCATCCTGCGCTCGCAGGTCGACGACGTGCGCCGCTACGAGCGCGAGCTGCGCAAGATCCTGGTGGACAAGTGCGGCATGCCGCAGGAGTACTTCATCAAGAACTTCCCGCCCAACGTGCTGAACCTGAAATGGGCCGAGAAGGAAGCCGCTTCCGGCAAACCCTACAGCGTCGTGCTGGCGCGCAAC
Source organism: uncultured Burkholderiales bacterium (assembly GCA_966211815.1). Lineage (GTDB taxonomy): Bacteria > Pseudomonadota > Gammaproteobacteria > Burkholderiales > Burkholderiaceae_C > JANPCX01. The sequence continues at coordinate 8,383 of CBIHOD010000116.1, read as the reverse complement.
CTGCCGCCGGTGCAGGAGCTGCAGAAGAAGCTGATCGACCAGCAGGCGCGCGCCGTGGTGCCGCTGGAAGACCTGAAAGGCATCAACAAGCGCATGAACGAGGGCGAGAAGTCCTCCCGCGACGCCAAGAAGGAAATGATCGAGGCCAACCTGCGCCTGGTGATCTCCATCGCCAAGAAGTACACCAACCGCGGCCTGCAGTTCCTCGACCTGATCCAGGAGGGCAACATCGGCCTGATGAAGGCGGTGGACAAGTTCGAATACCGCCGCGGCTACAAGTTCTCGACCTACGCCACCTGGTGGATCCGCCAGGCCATCACCCGCTCGATCGCCGACCAGGCGCGCACCATCCGCATCCCGGTCCACATGATCGAGACGATCAACAAGATGAACCGCCTGAGCCGCCAGCACTTGCAGGAGTTCGGCTTCGAGCCCGACGCGCCGACGCTGGCCGAGAAGATGGAGATCCCCGAGGACAAGATCCGCAAGATCATGAAGATCGCCAAGGAGCCGATCTCCATGGAAACGCCGATCGGGGACGACGACGATTCGCACCTCGGCGACTTCATCGAGGACACCAACAACACCGCGCCGATCGAAGCCGCCATGCAGGCCGGCCTGCGCGACGTGGTGAAGGACATCCTCGACAGCCTCACCCCGCGCGAGGCCAAGGTGCTGCGCATGCGCTTCGGCATTGAGATGTCCACCGACCACACCCTGGAAGAAGTGGGCAAGCAGTTCGACGTGACCCGCGAACGCATCCGCCAGATCGAGGCCAAGGCGATCCGCAAACTCAAACACCCCAGCCGCTCGGACAAGTTGCGTACCTATCTGGACAATCTTTGATTGGCCGATAGGGCCGCCGAAGGCGGCGGCGATTGCTTAGCAAGCGCCTGGCAAATTGCGGCACAAGTTGAGGACCTACTTGGACAATCTCTGATTGGCCAAGTAGGTGCCGCCGCAGGCGGCCGCGGTCGCCTTGGCGGCCGTGCCTCAGCTTGCGGCGGAGCCACAAGTTGCGTACCTGTCTGGACAATCTCTGATTGGCCGGATAAAACCGCCGAAAGGCCCCGACCCCATCCCGGCAAAGCCGCCGCGGTGGGGTTTTTTCATGGCTTTTCCGCCGCGACGGCCGGTGATGGATCGTTAAACTTCGCACATTCCTCCATGAATCCGCACCTGACCCCATGTCGGAGATGATCGAACGCACGGTGCTTTTCGCCGACCTGCGCGGCAGCACCGCCCTCTATGAATTGATGGGCAACGCCAATGCCACGGCCGTGGTCACGCAGAGCGTCGCCCTGGCCTGCCGGGTCGTGAACCACTGCGGCGGCACCGTGGTCAAGACCCTGGGCGACGGCCTGATGGCCATGTTCTCCGACTCCGCCTCGGCGATCCAGGCCGCCGACGGCATGCACGACTCGCTCGAACGCATCGCCGCGCACGGCCACGGTTCCGGTCCGATGACGCTGCCCGGCGGCGCCGATTTTTCCGCCGCCAAGCTGCCGGCCTTGAAACTGCAGGTCGGCCTGGCGCGCGGCGAAGTCGTCGAGATGGCGGGGGATTGCTTCGGCGACGCGGTGAACGTCGCCGCCCGCTTGCTCGACCACGCCGGCGACAACGAAACCCTCGCCACCTCGGTCGTGGTGGAAGACCTGCCCGGCATCACCCGCTCGCGCTTCCGCAGCCTCGACCGCATGCAGCTGCGCGGCCGGGTGGAGCCGGTGCACGTGTACCTGCTGGAGACGTTGCGGCCCGGCGATTCGGCGGCCACGGCCTACGGCGACATCATGCTTTCGCCCGACCCGGAGGGCATCCGCCTCACCTGGCTCGACCTGAACCGGGTCTATTCACCGCAGAGCCTGCCGGTGGTGCTGGGGCGCAGTTCGCAGGCCACTTATTGCATCGATGACAGCCGCGTCTCGCGCTCGCACGCCCGCATCGACTGGCACGGCGGCACCTTCTCGCTCAGCGACCTCAGCTACAACGGCACCTACGTGCGTTTCGCCAACGACAAGGAAGTGGTCAACCTGCGGCGCAGCGGCTGCACGCTGCACGGCAGCGGCGTGATCGGCCTGGGAGCGCCGCCGAGCGACATCACCGCGCCGTGCGTGCATTTCGAAGTGCTGAAGTTCTCGGACACGCAGCCGCGCGACCTCTAGCCCGGATATCACCGGGGACGCACCCGAGTGGGCTGTGATGCGGCGCGCTGGCAAGGCGCGACGACGCTGCGGGCTCGTGCCCGCGAGGAGGAGCAACGCAGCCAGCGTGCTGCAGCGCAGCTCAATCGGGTGTGTAGCGCTCGGTACAAATTGGATTTGGGACTCGAAGCCAACAAAGTGAGCCTTCATGCCGAGTTGCGTGGAAGGGGAAAGCGATTTGGTGAAATATCCGGGCTAGGGCCTGCCTCGCCCGGGCCGCCGCCTCAGCAACCCAGCCAACCCGCCAGCGCGTGCAGGTCGGCCACCTTGTGCACGCCCTCGGGCTTGGCCCGGTGGGCATGGGCCGAGCCATGGCGGCACACCCACGCGGCGTGCATGCCCGAAGCCAGTGCGCCGGCCACGTCCGTGTCCAGGTCGTCCCCGACGTGCAACACCTGCCTGGCCGGCAGGCCAAGCGCGGTGCAGGCCCTCATGAAGATGTAGGGGTGCGGCTTGCCGATGCCGGCCTGGCGCGCGCTCACGATGCCGGCGAACCAGTGCGACAGGCCCAGCCGGCCCAGGTCGGCGTTGCCGTTGGTCAGGGCCAGCAGCTTGAAGCGCGAGGCCAGGCGCTGGACGGCCGGGCGCGCGTCCGGGTAGAAATCCACCCGCTGGCGCGCCGCCAGGAAGACTTCGAAGGCGGGTTGCGCCAGGTCGGCGCTGTGCCCGTGTTGCACCAACCCGCGACGCAGGCTTTCCAGGCGGATCGCGCTCAGGTCGTGGGCCCATTCGGGGCGTTCCCGCGCCACCTCGTCGCGCAGGCGGCGCAGGCCGGCCGCGTCCAGCGCCGCGGCCATCTCCGGCGCGTGCTCCCGGAGCCAGGCGTGCAGATGGTGCTCCGCCCGTTCGATCGCCGGCCAAACGGGCCACAGGGTGTCGTCCAAATCCAGGGTGATGGCGGAAATTTTCGGTGGGTTCATGGAAATCTGTTGTCAATCGATGACGCGTTCGCCGCGTCGGCGAAGTGTGTATGCATTGTCCGTTACAGTGCGCCGCGGATGTCGCGCGGAAGTTTCCATCCGTTCCCTTCGCAGCGCTCACTGCGGCAATGCAACCGTTGGCCCGGTTTCGACGACCATGACCCAAAATCTCCCGGCGCATGCGCCCGCCCTGCGCATGCTCTACGTCGAGGACAACCGCCTGAACGCCATCTTGTTCGAAGAGGCGATGCGCCTGCGCGGCGACATCGACCTGCGGTGCGCGGAGACCGGGGAAGAGGCCCTGGCCTGCCTGGCCGACTGGATGCCGCAGGTGCTGGTGCTGGACGCCCACCTGCCCGACACCACCGGCCACGAATTGCTGGCACGGCTGCGCGCCATCCCCGGGCTGGCCCAGGCCCCCGCCTTCATGTGTTCCGCCGACGCCTACGCCGACGACCTCGCGCGCGCGCAAGCGGCCGGATTCGCCGGCTACTGGACCAAGCCGCTGGACCTGGCGGTGGTGCACGCCGACATCGAGGCCTGGCGCGACAGGCTGGGGCCGGCGTAGCGTCCCGGCGCCGGCCCGCCGCGCCGACAATCGATGCCCCTCCCGCGCGGATGCGCGCCGGCCATGCCGGCGACGATGCGCCCGCCGCCCCGATCCAACCGACCCGCCACCGACCACCATGCGTTTCGCACCCGAGCCCAACCACACCCACGGCCAGGCGCCGGCGGGGCCCCGCACCGCCGTGCTGCTTTGCAACCTGGGCACGCCGGACGAACCCACCGCCCCGGCACTCAGGCGCTACCTGGCCGAGTTCCTCGGCGACCCGCGGGTGGTCGAGATCCCGCGGTTGCTGTGGCTGCTGATCCTGCACGGCGTCATCCTGCGGGTGCGGCCGGCCAAGTCGGCGCGCAAATACGCCAGCATCTGGACGCCCGCAGGCTCGCCGCTGCGCGTCTGGACGGAAAAGCAGGCCAAACTGCTGCAAGGCCACCTCGGCGAGCGAGGTCACCGGGTGGCGGTGCGCCACGCGATGCGCTACGGCCAGCCGTCGATCGCCTCGGCGCTCGACGAACTCAAGCAAGGCGGGGCGCGGCAGGTGCTGGTGCTGCCGCTCTACCCGCAGTACTCGGGCACCACGACGGCCAGCGTCTGCGACGCGGTCTACGCCTGGGGCCGCCGCACCCGCGCGCTGCCGGAGCTGCGCTTCGTCAACCGCTACCACGACGACGCCGGCTACATCGACGCGCTGGCCCAGCGAATCCGCGGCCACTGGCAAGCCAACGGCCGCGGCGAGAAGCTGGTGCTGAGCTTCCACGGCGTGCCCGAGCGCACGCTGCTGCTGGGGGACCCGTACCACTGCGAATGCCTCAAGACGGCGCGGCTGCTCGGCGAGTCGCTCGGGCTCGGCGAGGGCCAGGTGCTGGTGACGTTCCAGAGCCGCTTCGGCAAAGCCAAGTGGTTGCAGCCCTACACCGAGCCGACCCTGGTCGGGCTGGCGCGGCAAGGCGTCCAGCGCGTGGACCTGGCCTGCCCCGGCTTCACCTCGGACTGCCTCGAAACGCTGGAAGAGATCGGCATGGAAGCCCGCGCCGCCTTCCTGGGGGCGGGGGGGAAGCATTTCGAATACATCCCCTGCCTGAACGACCAGCCGGCGTGGATCGCCGCCCTGGGCGGCGTGGCGGCCCGCCACCTGCAGGGTTGGGACACGCAGGCGCCCGGGGACGGCGCCGAATCGCTGGCGCGCCAGCGCGAGCGCGCACTGGCCGCCGGCGCCGCGCGCTGAACGCGGCTTCGCAGGGCCGCGTCAGCCGCCGTCCTTGCGCAGCTTCAGCACCTTGACCAGGGCGAGGGCCATCGCCATGTCCAGGTCGATCGCCTCCTGGAACTCCTTGCCGGTGGCCCAGGCGGGTTGCCAGGCGTTGCGCGCCAGCGCCTCTTTCCAGGAGGCATGCTGCGTCGCCTTGAAAACGGATTCGCGCAGGGCTTCGACCTGTGCCGGCGCGATGCCGCGGCCGGCGAACACGCCGCGCCAGTTGCTCAGGTCCACGTTCACCCCCTGCTCGCGCAGCGAAGGGATGCCGAAACTGGACTTCACCGACGTGATGCCCAGCGCCCGCAGCTGGCCGTCCTGCAACGCCTGCTTCAACTCGCCGTAGCCTGAGATGACGGCCTGGGCCCGGCCGTCGGCCAGCGCCTTCAACGCGTCGGCGCCGCTGGACAGCGGCAGGTAGTTGAGCTGCGCCGGGTCGGCCCCCGCGGCGCGCGCCACCATGGCGGTGCACATGTGGTCCACGCCGCCGGCGCCGCCGCCGGTGATCGGCACCGCCGCGGTCCGCGTCGCCAGCTCGCGCATCAGGCTGGCGCAATCCTTGTGGGGAGAATTGCGCGGCACGGCCACCACCAGCAGGTCGGTGCTCAGCCTGGCCACCGGCGTGAGCTGGCGCAGGTCGACCGCCGGCCTGTTCAAGGCGATCGAACCGACCATCACCAGGCCGCCGACGAACAGCGCCTGCGGGTCGGCGGCGTGCTGCTGGACGAATTCCGGCAGGCCCACGAGGCCGCCCTGGCCGCCCTTGTTGATGTAGGCCACGGAGGATGCCTGGTCGGCGCCTTGCAAAGCGTTGCCCAGCGCACGGCCGGTGGCGTCCCATCCGCCGCCGGCATTGGCGGGGATGTAGACGCGCAGTTGGTTGAAAGCGGCCGCCCGGGCGGGCCATGCCGGCACTAGCGAGGCCGCCGCCAGGCCGGCGCAGAGGGAGCGGTGCATGAACGAGCGTCTGCGCATGGGGGTCCTTTCCGGAATGCGTGCTGGGTGCCTGTCGACGACGGAAGCGAGCCCGGGCCGTCAGTGCGGCTTGTTCAGAAGCCCCAGTTTGCTCATCAAGGCCCGCAGGCGCACCGTCTCTTCGTCGACGAAGGCGGCGAACTTGTCGCCCAGCAGCACCGATTGGCCCCAGCGGTTCTTCTGAACCGTCTCGGCCCAGCCGGGCGTGCGGATGGCCTTGGTCACGGCGTCGACCAGCGCCTTGCGCTGTTCGGGCGTGATGCCGGGCGCCGCGTAGATCCCGCGCCAGTTCCCGATCTCCACGTCGATGCCCTGCTCCATCAGCGTGGGCACGTTCACGCCTTTCTGGCGCGTCGGCGCGGTGAAGCCGATCGCCCGCAGCTGGCCCGACTGCACGAGGGACTCGAATTCCGCGAAGCCGCTGGTGCCGATCGTGATCTGGCCTTTGTTCACGGCCTCGGCCACCTCGGTGCCGCTCTTGAACGGGACATAGGCGACCTTGGCGACATCCACGCCCACCGACCGGGCGATCAACGCGACGCTGATGTGGTCGATCGAGCCGCTGGAGCCACCGCCCCATTTCACGCTGGACGGGTCTTTCTTGAGCAACTCCACCGCGTCCTTCATCGTCTTGATCGGCGACGACGCGGGCACCACGAACACGTTGTACTCGGCGATCAGACGCGCGATCGGCGTCGCGTCGGAGAGCGTGTTTTTCGTCTCGTTCTGCAGCGTGGCGCCCACCATCACGGCGCCGGCCACCAGCAAGGCGTTCGGATCGCCCTTCCTGGTCGACACGAACTGCGCCAGCGCGAGGGTGCCGCCCGCGCCGGCCTTGATCTCGTAGGCCACGTTGTCGGCCACGCCGGCGTCCTGCAGGCCCTTGCCGAAAGCGCGGCCGGTCTGGTCGTAGCCGCCGCCGGCGCTTCCGCCGATCAGCACGTTGAATGAATCGGCCGCCAAGGCCGGCGGCGCCAGGACGCAGCCCAGCGCAAGTTGGAGGGATGCGAGCGCGGCACTCAATCTCATGTTTGTCTCCAAAGGTTACTGGGCATTCGTTTCGACGCCCTCATCGATTTCGTCCACGCACCCGCCGGCTGAATGCTGGGAAACGCGAAGCGGACAAACCCTCACGGTGGGGCGGGACAAAAAGTGGCAGGACAAAAACGCGCGCCGGTGCCGGCCTTCGGAGAGCCGACGCAGGCGCGCCGCCCCGACAGGTCAGAACCGGTGGCGGATGCCCACCTGCACACCGTTGGAGTTCTCGCCCGCGCGAGGGCTGTTGAAGCCCAGCGCCGCCGCGTCGTCGTTCTTCACGCCGGTGAAATGCGCGTACAGCTGGGTGCGCTTGGAAAGCTCGTAGTTGGCCTGCAGCGTGTAGACGACCGCGTCGTCGCTGACCGGGCCGGCGGAGCCGTTGACGTTCTTGGCCTGCGCCGCGCCCACCGCCACCGTGGCGGGGCCGAACTTGAAGGCCGCCGCGCCGCCGTAGAGCTTGAGCTTCTCGGCCGCCTTGTCCTCCTCGTCGTAGTAGGCCGACAGCTTGACGACGCCGAAGTCGTAGGCGCCGACGACCAGCACCGCGTCCTTCTTCTGCTTGCCCGCGGTCGTGCCGTCGGCGTCGATGACCTTCATCAGCGAGATGCCGGCGGTGACGGGGCCGCCCGCGTACAGCAGGTGGCCGCTGTACTGCTTGCCGAAGTCCTTGCTGGTGTTGGTGTTGACGCGCTCTTCGCCCAGGCTGTATTGCAGCTGCGCGGTCAGGCCGCCCAGCGAAGGCGTGAGGTAGGTGATGGCGTTGTTCACGCGGTTGTAGTCGCCGTTGCCGATGATGGGCACCACGCTCATCACGTCGTACACCTTGGTGCCGATCACGCCGGCGATGTCGTCCATCGGCGAATACTGCCGTCCCAGGCGGAAGCCGCCGAAGCCGCCGGTCAGCCCGACATAGGCCTGGCGGCCGAACAGCGCGCCGCCCTGGCCGCTGGTGCCGGTGTCGATGTTGAAGCCCGACTCCAGCTGGAAGACGGCGGCGGTGCCGCCGCCCAGGTCTTCCTTGCCGCGCAAGCCCCAGCGGGAACCGAACTGCTGCCCCGAGGACACTCGGGTGAGGGAGGTGGCGCCCTTGACGCGTTCGAGCGCCGCGTCGGCCACGCCGTACAAGGTCACCGAGGACTGGGCGCTGGCGGCCGCGCTGAATGCGCCAAGCACCGCGAGTGCCGTGAAGTGCTTTTTCATCGTCATTTCTTTGCTTTCCTTCGTATCTGTATGAATTGCGCGCAAGACATCGCAGCAGCTGGCTGCGAACCGGTTGAACGCCCATCGCCCCCAAAAACCCGGCGGCGCCCCCGCACCCGTTGCATCAGCGCGCTTGGCCGCCGGAAATACGTCGCTGGGGCGACAGGCGTGGGGGGGGGGGGCCGGGCGCGGGGCCCCCCCCCACCCGGCGCGAGCCCCCCCCCCGGTAATC
>CBIHOD010000115.1:0-8640 GCA_966211815.1 uncultured Burkholderiales bacterium | reverse complement strand
CGCGCTGGGCGTCGTTGCAGCCCTTGCCCGGGGGCCACCCCGGGCGGCGGCCTGCGCCTATCCCAGCGCGGCTTGGTGGGCCGGCGCAGGGGCAGTTTTTTGACACAGTAAGACCAGGAGCATGACGATGAAACCCGTGCTGAAGCACATCGTGATGTGGAAGCTGAAGAACCCCGCCGACGCGTCCACTTTCAAGTCGCTGCTCGACAGCTGCGCCACCCTGGTGCCCGGCATGCTGGCCTTCGAAGTCGGCCTGCGCGGCGGGGGCCTGGAGGCCAATGTCGACGTGGCGCTCGTGTCGGCCTTCGAAAGCGCCGAAGCGCTCGACGCCTACCAGAACCACCCGCACCACAAAGAGGTGAGCGCCCAGCTCGGGCCGCTGCGCGAGCAGCGGACGGTGCTGGATTTCTGGTCGGTGGGTTGAACGGAAGGGCGGTCCAATCGGCCCGAGCCCGGAGCGCCCGCGAAGGGTGCCGACGGGCCCGGCCGATCACTCCCCTATCGCGACCCCTTCGCGCCGCGGGTCCGCGCCACCGAACCAGCCGCCCTGTCCGGTGCGCTGGATGCCCTGCAGGCCCGAGGTCTGCTCGATCAGCCTCACGTTGTGGCCGCGCGCGGCCAGCGCCGGGGCGAGCTGCGGGTCGGCGCGGCCCGCTTCCAGTTCGGTGGGGCCGTTGCGGCTGCCGAAGTTGGGCAGCGAGATGGCGTCCTGGATGTCCAGGCCCCAGTCCAGCGTGCCGACCAGCGCCTTGCCGGCGTAATTGATGATGGCCGAGCCGCCGGGCGAGCCCAGCGTCATCGTCAACCGCCCCGAGGCGCGGTCGAACACCAGCAGCGGCGACATCGACGAGCGCGGCCGCTTGCCGCCCTGCACGCGGTTGGCCACCGGCCGGCCCTGGTCGTCGCGGGCGGCGAAGGAAAAATCGGTGAGCTGGTTGTTCAGCAGGAAACCGCCCACCATCTGCCGCGAACCGAAGGCGTCCTCGATCGTGGTCGTCATCGACAGCGCATGGCCCTGGGCGTCGACCACCGAGATGTGCGAGGTCGACGGGCGCTCCGGGCTCTGGTCAGGCGCGCGGCTCAGCGGCGGCAAGCCCGGCGGCCGGCCGGCGGCGGCGGTGCCCATGGCGCGCTCGCCGATCAGGCCGTGGCGCTGGCGCAGGTAGGCCGGGTCGAGCAAGCCTTGCACCGGCACCGCGATGAAATCCGGGTCGGCCAGGTACAGCCCGCGGTCGGCGTAGGCCAGCCGGGCGGCTTCGCTGTAGGCGTGGACGGCGGCGGGCTGCAAAGTCCAGCGCCCATCGGCGCCGCGCACCGGCTTGTGCGCGGCCAGGTCCATGGGCTCCAGCAGGCCGAGGATCTGGCCCAGCGCCACCGTGCCCGACGAAGGCGGCGGCGCGCCGCAGATGCGCGACTGGCGGTAGTCGAAGCACAGCGCTTCGCGCTCCTTCGCCCGGTAGCGGGCGAGGTCCTCCATAGAGAGCCAGCCGGCGTTGCGCGGGTGGCCGGTCACTTTGTCGACCATGGCGCGCGCCAGCTCGCCTTCATAGAAAGCCCCGGGCCCGTGTTCCGCGATGCCGCGCAGCGTGGCCGCCAGTCGCGGATTCTTCAGCACCGTGCCGACGGCTTTCGGTCGGCCGTCGGGCTCGAAAAAATAAGCGCGGGCCTGCGGGTCCAGGGCCAGGTGGCGGTCGGCGGCGATCAGCGTGGCCAGCCGCGGGCTGATGGGGAACCCCTCCTCGGCCAGCCGGATCGCGGGCTCGAACAGCCGGGCCCAAGGCAACCGGCCATGTTGGGCGTGGGCCAGCGCCAGCAGGCGCACCACGCCCGGCGTGCCGACGGCGCGGCCGCCCACCACCGCTTCGATGAAGGGCAGGGGCTTGCCGTCCGCCTGCAGGAAGAGGTTCTCGTCGACCGCCATCGGCGCGGTCTCGCGCCCGTCGAAGGCCTGCACTTTTTGTCCGTCGAAATGCACCATCAAGGCGCCGCCGCCGATGCCGCTGGACTGCGGTTCCACGAGCGTCAGCATCATCTGCACCGCGATGGCGGCGTCGACGGCCGAACCGCCGGCGCGCAGCATCTGCGCGCCGGCCTGCGTCGCCAAAGGGTTGGCCGCGGCGACCATCCAGCGCCTGGCGCTCCAGCCCGGCTTGTCGGTCCAGCCCGAGGCGGCCTCCGGCGGGGCGGCAGGCGGCTGGGGCGAGGCACCGGACACAGCGCCGACGGGGCCGGGCTGCTGGATGCGCGGTGTGGCGCAGCCCACCATGAACACTGCCGAACACAAGGCCAGGGTCAAAGACCGGGCGGCCCAGGGCTCGACAAGCCGGGGCGACGGGAAGCGTGTCTTCATGGCCGCATTCTTGCCCCCGCCGAGGTGAAAAAGCGAGTACGGGTTTGCGTGGTTGCGTTCCCGTGAAAAGAAAAAGCGCCCCGAAGGGCGCTTGAAGCGACCAACGCGCGGGCGGCCGCTCAGAAGCGGTGGCGCATGCCGATCTGCAGCAGGTTGGATTTCTTGTCCACCGCCGGGCCGTTGTAGCCGAGCTGGGCGTTGGCGTCGTTGTCCACCTGCGTGAAGAAGGCGTACAGCGCGGTGCGCTTGGACAGGTCGTAGATCGCCTGGACGGTGTAGATGTCGGCGTCGTCCGACGGGCCCGAGCCGGCGCCCTTGGTGTCCTTGGCCTTGCCGTAGCCGGCGGCCAGGTTCAAGGCGCCGACCGGCACGTGGAAGGACACACCCAGCGTCTGGGGGTCCTTCTCCAAGCCCTTGTCGTCCTTGTTGTAGGCGACTTTCAAGCTGCCGAAGCCGAAGTCGAACGCGCCGTAGGCCAGCAAGCCCTTGGCCTTCTGATTGCCCGGGGCCGGGTCGTTGTCCTTGATCTCGACGTAGCCCACACCGGCTTGCACCGGCCCGCCCTTGTAGAAACCGCTCAGGCCGTACTGGCGGCGGAAGTTTTTGTCCGCGCCGCCGACTTCGCTGCCGTTGTACTGCGTGGCGTATTGCACCTGTCCAGTGAAGCCGCCCAGGTTCGGCGTGATGTAGGTGGCGGCGTTGTCCGAACGGAAGAGGGCGCCGGCGCCCAGGGTGCCGGCCACCACCATGATGTCGGAGTCCTTGGTGCCGAATTCGTCGGTCAGGCCGCCGATCGGCGTCCATTGGCGGCCCAGCCGCACTTCGCCGAAGCCACCGCCCAGGCCGACCCAGGCGTTGCGGCCGAACAGCCGGTTGCCTTGGCCGCTGATGCCGGTGTCTGTGGAGTAGCCCGACTCCAGCACGAAGTTGGCCTTCAGCCCGTTGCCGAGGTCTTCGGAGCCACGCATGCCCCAGCGGCTGCCCTGCAGGCCGCTCGAATCGATGCCGTTGCGGGTGTTGGTCCCGCCCTTCATGCGCGAATAGTTGGCATCCACCACGCCATAGAGGGTGACCGCCGATTGCGCCTGGGCGCCGACCGAGGCCAGCAGGGGGACGGCGGCTCCCATCAGGTACATGAGTTTGCGCAAAGTAATCTCCTTGAATAATGCTGAATTAATAATCAGGTAATTTTTTGGCGTGAGCCGGCATGCAGCATAAAAATGCTGTGTCAAAACTTATATCGACGCAATCATGGCATCATGTAAAACTTGCATTGAAACCTGGATGTTTTTTGAAAAAACCCAAAGAAATTAAGAATTAAGAAAGTCTATTAGGGAATCGCAATGCATGATTCGCATCGTTGATTTGTTTTAATACATTTTAAAAATCAACAGCTTGTGGTGTTCAAGCATCACCGACGCAAGCAATTGGTCGTGGATAAAAAAATGGCAACTCATTTCTGAGTTGCCATAAGGAGGCCGTTGCAGGGCCTATTTCGACAGCGATGAAATCAAACCTGTGTGCTGCGTGTGATGAAAGCGGCGCCTTTCAATTGTTGGAAGATAATTTAACGAAAATTTTGTTTCCGATCACCCGGCGGCGCGCAAGCGGCGATGCGGGGAAGTCATGGGAAAACCACGCTGCGGTCGCGATTCAAAAAGGCCTGCCTCTGCGGGGCTGAAATCTTTGTGGCCAGCCCGGGGATTCCGCATGCGCACATGGCATGGCCGGGCGCTTCGAATTCACGATGAACCCGGCCAGGTGCAAGCGGCGGCGCTTCAGGCGAAGAGGTCCCAGATTCGGTCCGACAGCTTCTGTGCCGTGCGCTGGCCGGGACGGCGCAGGTCGCGCACCGGCCTGACCAGCATCAGCGACAGTTCCGCCCTGCAGCTGGCATCCACTTCGCGCAACGCCACGGTGTCGGCGCCATGCGGGGCGTCGGCAAGGGATTCCGGCAGCAACGCCAGCCCCAGCCCGCTGCGGACCATGGCCAGCAGGCTTTGCGGTGTCGGCGCTTCGCAGATGCAATCCAGCTGCACGTGCCGCCGCAGTTCGGCCAGCGCCAGCGCCGACACCTGGGCCAGGTAGCTGGAGACGTCGTAACCCAGCAGCGGCAGGCGGCGGCCCTGCAGCGGCGGCTGGAAGCGCGCGGCCTGCTGCGGCGTGCCGCCGCAAAAAAGCTTGAGGCAGTCGCGGCCGACAGCGAGCTGCTCGAAGCACGCGCCGTCGACGATGTGGGGGATGCGGGCGAACTGCGAGACCAGGCAGAGGTCGACCTTGCCGTCCAGCAGGCCGGACAGCGCCTGTGGCACGGCGCAATGCGACAGCGCGACGCGCAGGCCGGGGATGGCCCCGGTGATGCGCGAGAACACCTGGGCGGTCTTCTCGGCGCTGATGTCGCTCGAAAGCGCCATCGTGAGCTGCTGCCCCTGGTCGGCCCGGGCGGCGCCCCTGCCCAACTGGCGCGCGGCTTCGATCGTGCCTTTCAGGCCTTTTGACACCTCCAGGAAGCGCTGGCCCGCGGGGGTCAGGCGCATCGGGTAAGCGTCGCGGTCGATCAATTGGGTGCCGATCCACCGCTCCAGCGATTGGATGCGCCGCGACAGCGCGGACTGGGAGCAGTGGCTCTCCTCCGCGGCGCGGGTGAAGCTCTGCACTTCGGCCAATGCGATGAAGTCGTCGAGCCACTTTGCTTCCATCTCGGTACCGCCTCGATTGGTGGGAGGAGCGCGCGCGCTCGCGGGCCGGCCGTCGCGGTCAGGCCGCGGCGGCGGCGTGGGTGTCCTGCAGGCAGAAGTCCACCGCCGCCCGGGCGTGCAGGTCGGTGGTGTCGAAGCACGGCACGCTGCAGTGCGCCTGTTGCAGGATCAGCGGCAGTTCGGTGCAGCCCAGGATCACCCCCTGGGCACCCTCCTGCACCAGCCCGCCGATGATTTCCTGCAGCGCGCGGCGCGAATCGTCCTCGAACCGGCCCTTGCACAGCTCCTCGAAGATGATTCGGTGCACTTCGCGGCGCTCGTGTTCGCCCGGGGTGATGCATTCGATGCCGTAACGCGCCAGCCGGTCCTTGTAGAAAGGCTGCTCCATCGTGAACAGGGTCCCCAGCAGGCCGACCTTGGAGACGCCGGCGCGGATGATGGCCCGGGCGGTCACGTCGGCGATGTGCAGCAGCGGAACCTTGACGGCGGCCTCCACTTCAGGCGCCACGCGGTGCATGGTGTTGGTCCCGATCATCACGCACCCCGCGCCGGCCTGTTCCAGCTTGCGCGCGGCGTCGCTCAGGATCTGGGCCATGCCGGCCCAGTCCTGCGCTTTCTGGCGGGTGGCGATGTCTTCGAAGTTCAGGCTGATCAGCGCCAGGGGGGCGGAAGTCAAGCCGCCGCGGCGGGCGATGACCTCGCGCTGGATGGTCTGGTAGTACAGGGTGGTGGACTCCCAGCTCATGCCGCCGATCAGGCCAATGGTCTTCATGTGTGTCGCTCCGTGAGGGTTGTTCAAAGGGACCGTCGATTGACCGATCCGAAGGCTTCAGTGTCCTCGCGTGCGGGTGGCAGATGTTTGCTTAATTTACTTTTAATGGCTATAATTTTGGAAAAATTTCCTACTATTAAATTTATACTTAAAAAATGGATTCAATCGACAGGGAATTATTGAAATTGCTTCAGCAAGACGCCCAGTTGCCCCTGAACCAGCTCGCGGAGGCGGTGAATCTGTCCCCCACGCCTTGCTGGCGGCGCATCCAGCGCATGAAGGACGCCGGGGTGATCACCAAGCAGGTGATGCTCGTCGACCCGAAAAAAGTCAACCTCAAGGTGACGGTGTTCATGGCCGTGCGCACCAACCAGCACAACCAGCGCTGGTTCGACACTTTCCGCGCCGCGGTCGACGCCATCCCGGAGGTGGTCGAGTTCTACCGGATGAGTGGCGAGGTCGACTACCTGCTGCGCGTGGTGGTGCCGGACATCGCCGCTTTCGATTCCGTCTACCAACGCCTCATCAAGAGCGTGGAGCTGTTCGACGTCAGCTCCAGCTTCGCGATGGAAGAGATCAAGTTCACCACCGCGTTGCCGCTGGACTACGCATCGTGACGCGAAAGCGTGGAGGTTGATTTCCTCGTCCGTTCACCTGAGCCCTTTTCCAATCACCCTGGGCTCCTCTTCCCGTTCACCTGGGCTCCGCTCTCCGGTCGCCCTGAGCTCCTCTTTCCATTCGCCCTGAGCTCCTCTTTCCATTCGCCCTGAGCTCCTCTTTCCGTTCGCCCTGAGCTCCTCTTTCCGTTCGCCCTGAGCTTGTCGAAGGGCCCTGTCCACTTCGGTTTGTCGAAGCTCCACGGGTTCGCAAAGGGGGCTTCGACGGGCTCAGCCCGAACGGTTGTGGCAGCCCGAACAGTTGGGGGCAGCCCGAACGGTCGCGGGGTGGAGCTGTCGGCTCCACCTGCCTCGCGGGGCGGCGGGCCGCTCAAGGGAAGGCGTTGATCTGATCGTTCGGGTACTTGATCATGTCCCGCATCAGGTAGCTCAGCGGGATCTCCATCGACACGTTCTTCGGCGGGATCGGCGATTCGAACCACTGCGTGTGGAGCTTCGCGAGCTCGCCCGAGCGCATCAGGCCGCGCACCACCTTGTCGGCCACCACTTTCAGGCCGGCGCTTTCGCCGGCGAACATGATGGCGAACGGTTCGACCGCGAGGTAGTCGCCGATCACCTTGTACTTGTTCGGGTCCTTGCTGTTGGAGCGGAAGGCCGACAGCACGGTCGTGTCCTCGACGATCGCGTCGGCTTTGCCCTCTTCCATCCACGCGAAGCCCTCCGCGCGCTTCTTCATGTAGAGGAACTTCAGCGCCAGGCCGTTGGCGTTGTCGCGGTCTTTCACCATCGTGGCGGTGGTGGTGCCCTCGGCCACGATCACGGTCCTGCCGGCCAGCTCGCGGATGTGGTTGGCCGGGATGTCCGAGCGCACCAGCACTTTCGAACCGGTGATGAAGTAAGGGATGGAGAAAGCGTAGCCCTTTTTGCGCCGGTCGGCCGTCACCGTGGTGTTGGCGCATTCCATGTCGGTCTTGCCCTCGTCCAGCGAGGTGAAACGCGTCTTCGGGTCGACGGGAATGAAAGTGGTCTTCAACTGGGAGAGCTTCAATTCCTTGCGCAGCTCCTCGACCACGCGGTTGCAGATGTCGATCGCGTAGCCGGTGGGGTCGCTCTGCTGCGGCAGCACGTAAGAGAACGGGATGGCGTTGCCCGACCGGAAGCCGATGTTGACGTTGCCTGTGGCCTTGATGCGCTCCAGGGCGTTGTCGGCCGCCCTCGCGGCGGGCGCCGAAGCGGCGAGGGACAGCGCGGCCAGGGGCAGCAGCGCGCGGATGAGGAATCGGGTGGGGAAGGGCATGGCGGACCTTTCATGGCGGCGGACGGACACATCCCGCGGCTGCCCTCGCGGGCCTCCAGAGGAAACGATTCGATCGAGGCGACTCGGCAAATAACGGTGGCCCGGCGGCGAGCGCGGTCGCCGCACTCGCCGCTTCCGGGGCGGCGCCTTCACCCGCTGGTGGCGGCGCGCTGGTCGACCCAGTGGCAGGCGACCCAATGGCCCGGGGCTTTCCTGGAGAGCTGAGGCGCTTCCTGGCTGCAGCGCTCCATCGCGTGGGGGCAGCGGGGGTGGAAGTGGCAGCCGCTGGGCGGATTCAAAGGCGAGGGGATCTCGCCCTTGATCGCCACATAGGTCTTCTTCTTGACTTCCAGCGCGGGCGCCTCGGCCAGCAGCGCCTGGGTGTAGGGGTGCAGCGGTTGCTTGAAGACCTCTTCCGCGGGTGCGGACTCGACGACGCGGCCGAGGTACATGATGACCACGCGGTCGCTGATGTGGCGCACCACGCCCAGGTCGTGGCTGATGAAGAGGTAGGTCAGGTTCAGGTCCTGGCGCAGCTGCATGAACAGGTTGATCACCTGGGCCTGGATCGAGACGTCGAGCGCCGCGACCGCTTCGTCGCAGACGAGGAAGGTCGGGTTGACCGCCAGTGCCCGGGCGATGCCGATGCGGGCGCGCTGGCCGCCGGAGAACTGGTGGGGGAAACGGCGCATGAACTGCGGGTCCAGGCCGACCTTCTTCATCAGTTCGGCCACGCGGTCGCCCTGTTCGTTGGCCTGGATCAGGCCGTGCGCCACCGGCGCCTCGCCGATGATCTGCTTGACGCGCAGGCGCGGGTTCAGGCTGGCGTAGGGGTCCTGGAAGATCATCTGGATGCCGAGCATGTGGCGGCGGTATTCGGCCGGCGACAGCCGCTCCTGCAGCGC
>CBIHOD010000114.1:0-9125 GCA_966211815.1 uncultured Burkholderiales bacterium | reverse complement strand
CCTAGGAACAGAGCAGAGGCGTCGCGGGCCCTTCGACAAGCTCAGGGTGAACGGGGTTGGCGGGAGCTGCAACCTCTTTCCACCGCTCGGGCTGAGCCTGCCGAAGCCTTCGTGCGTGACGTCGCAACCTAGGAACAGAGCAGAGGCGTCGCGGGCCCTTCGACAAGCTCAGGGTGAACGGGCTGGCGGGAGCTGCAACCTCTTTCCACCGTTCGGGCTGAGCCTGTCGAAGCCGGCGCGCCTCTCGACCTGTCCGGGCTGAGCTTGCCGAAGCCTTTTTCACCCACGCCGTGGATCCTGAGGCTGGCGTCGTAGCGGAACGTTGTGGTGCTGCGGAGAACATCACCCCGGTCGACAACTTCGGCTCGCGGCGGCGGGCGTGCGACAGGCGTCTGCGGCAGATGGTCTGGATCCTGGTCATGCGGTCACATCACAACGACCGCAAGAAAGCCAGCAGCGCCTGCCGGTCGGCCGCCGACAGCTGGATGAAGCGCTGCTTAGACCGCTCCGCTTCGCCGCCGTGCCACAGCACCGCCTCGGTGAGGTTGCGGGCCCGGCCGTCATGCAGGTACCCCGCTTTGCCGGCGTTGCCCATCACGCGGTCGGTGTAGCCGATGCCCCACAGCGGCGCGGTGCGCCAGAGGCGCCCGCTGGCCTGGCCCTCGGCGTAGCGGTCGGCCAGGCCGTCGCCCATGTCGTGCAGCAGCAGGTCGGTGTAGGGCTTGATGGTCTGGCCGCGCAACTCGGCCAGCGGATGGCCGGCGCCGGTCTTCATCTCGGCGGCGTGGCAGCTGGTGCAGCGCAGGTTCTGGAAGACCTTGGCGCCGGCGGCTACTTGCGCGGGGTCGACGTCCAGGTCGGCCAGCGGCGCCACGCCCTTGGGGAAGCCGCTGGCCAGGCTGCGCTGCGCCGGCACCGCCAGCAGCGCCAGGTAGCGGGCGATCGACTGCAACTCGGCGTCGGAAACCCCGCGCTCGGCCTTGCCCGCCGCACAGGCAGCGGGGCCGGCCAGGCAGTCGCGGCTCGGGTAGGCGGGCGAGGTGACCGACATGTCGTTCAACAGCGCCGACGCCGCCTGGTGCCGAAGGCTGGCCTTGGAAGCCTTCCAGCCGAAGCGACCCAGGCGCACCGCGCCGGTCTCGGGGTCGAAGACATAGTTCGGAACGCCTTTGACGCCGTCCTCGTCGGGCGTGGCGCGGGCGCGGGCCAGGATGTCGGACTCGGCCACCGCTTCGAGCAGCCCGGTGCCGAGCATCGGCTGGGCCGCGCGCAGCGAGACGATGGCCGGCGCCGGGCCGTCGAAGGCCAGCCGGGGCTTGCGCAGCTCCACCGCCGTGCCGTCGGCCAGTTTGACCGATTGGGTGTCGAAGCCGGCCACGCGCACGCTGTTGCCCCAGTCCTGCGGCGTGCCGCTGGCCGAACGTGCATTCATCTGCACGGTCGAGCCGTAGCGCGGGTGCGGCTTTTGCCGGCCCTGCTCGTCGAGCGCGGCGACGTGCACAGACATCGTGTCCAGCCGCTGGTTGGTCGCCGCCGGCGCCGGGCTGCGGCCGTTGTTGACGTGGCAGCCGACGCAGCTGGACTGGTTGAAGCGCGGCCCCTGCAGGCCGACGGCGGCCTGGTAGCGGTCGTTGCCGGGCTCGTTGTGGTCGCCCGTGGCCATGTGGGTGTGGATCAGCCGGCGGCCCTCGACGAAGCGCTGCATGTTCTGCATGCCGGTGTGGTTGTGCGGCTGCTGGAACATCAGGCTGCCGTTGTCGGCGTAGTCGTAGGACACCGAGCCTTCGCCGCCCTGCAGCGTCTCGGCCGGCAGCGGCACCGAGTTCAGCCGGGGCTGCACGCCGTACCAGGGCTTCAGGCCCGAGCCGACGACGTAGACCCATTCCTTGGCGTAGTAGCGGATGCCGCCGGTGTCGCCGATGGCGTTCATGACTTCCCGGGTGGAGAAGAACGACGGCGAGACTTCGATCACGTCGCCCACGACCAGCGCGCGGCCGGGCACGCTGGTGCCGTTGGGGAAGCCGTCGGCGCCGAGGCCGCCGTGGCCGGGGTAGCCTTTGACCGTGAGGCTGCAGCCGTTGTTGTAGAGGCTGGCCGGGTTGGCCAGCTTGCCGTTCGGCGGGTAGGCCACCGGCGGGCACAAGGCGAGGCTGCCGTCGAGCAGCTCGCCCGGGTTCATCCAGCCGTAGCCGGTGACGCCCACCCGGTCGAAGGCGCGGAACCAGGCCACGCCGCCGGGCAGCTGCGATTGCGGGAAGTACTGGTTGACCTTGAGCGTCGGCTTGGCGACGCCGGCCACGCGGCTGTTGTCGATGATCTCGAAGCCCCAGGTGCGGTTCCTGAAGTAGTTGGGCACGAAGGTCAGGAAGTTGCCGGGTCCTTTGTCGACCGGCAGCCCGGTGGCCGGGTCGACGGTGTCGTTCGGGCCTTGACCGACTTCGTTCCACTCCTCGCCGCGCTCGCGGCCGTGGCGGGCGGCCACACGCACGCCGAAGCGGGTGACGAGGGTGCCGTCGGCCAGCTTGAACTGCAGCGCCTCCAGCGGCTCCTGCGTGGTGGGCAGGGGCGACAGGCCGCCGCCGTTGGCCGGGAAGGCCAGCGGCGAGGTGGCCATCGGCGCGAGGGTGTTGTCGCTGCCCGGCGTCTTGAATTGCACCTCGAACAGCGAATAGCCGTATGGGGTCGCCCGGGCCACGCCTTGCAGGCGGATGTAGCGCGCGTCGGCGCCGAGATTGAAGAACTCCTCGGTGCCGCCCTTGCCCTGGTTGACGTAGCGCAGCTGCGACCAAGTGGCGCCGTCGTCGGAAGTCTGCAGCGCGTACTCCTTGCCGTGGGCGTTCTCCCAGACCAGCTTCATGTAGCCGACTTGCGTCTTGGCGCCGAAGTCGAACTGGATCCAGGCGCCGTCTTCGAACGCGCTGGCCCAGCGGGTGGAGGCGTCGCCGTCGATCGCGCGCGTGGCGGACAGGCCGGGGTTTTCGACCGCCGACGACGTCGCCGCCACCGGCTTGACCGCCACGCCGGGTTGTCCGAGGTCGACGGTGGGCGCGGTGGGGAGCCCCGGCGTGGCGGGGGGCGTGGGGTCGGTGGGCGTGGTCGGCGCCGGGTCGGCCTGCGTGCCGGAGAAGGCCTGGATCTCAAAGATCGAATAGCCGTACTGAGTGGACCGCTTGAGGCCCTGCATGCGCAGATACCGGCCCTGGCCGTTCAGCCCCGACCAGTCCTCGACGCCGCCCTGGCTGTTCTCCACCGTCTTGATGGTGGTCCAGCTGGAACCGTCCGCCGACACCTGCAGCAGGTACTGCGTGGCGTGGGCGTTCTCCCAGTTGATTCGCACGCGGTTGACCGACACGGCCTTGCCGAAATCGAGCACCAGGAACTGGTTGTCGGTGAAACCGCTGCTCCAGCGGGTGCTTTCGTTGCGGTCGATCGCCGCCGCGGGCGACAAATCGCCGCGCTCGCTGGCGCTGGCGGTGGCCGCGACCGGGGTGAGCGCCGTGCCCGTCTCGACCGCCAGCGCGCGGGCGCGCGAGTCGCCGCCGTCGTCGGCCGGGTTGGCCGAGACATCGGCTGCGCCGCCGGCGCCATTGCCGCCGCCGCAACCGGCCAGCAGCGCCGCCAGCGAATAACCGGCGCAGATCGAAGCGCGATGGCGCCAGCCGCCACGCGCTTTTTTGTCGTGTTTGTTTTCAGCGTTCATCGGTTCCCTCGGACCTGTTTGTTGTTGGGGCGTGGGCGTGGACGGCCGCCACGGCGCCTGTTCCCGCCGCACGGCCGGCCTGGTTCGCGCCGGCCCGGCATCGTGTGCGTGCCCTGGTGTCGGCTTGTAAATCAATGTGCGCAAAGCGCGGTTCGTCGGGCGACGCGGCTCAGCCGCGGTTGCACCTCGGCAGTGCGGAAGTCGGGATTGGATGAGCAGCCACTTCGGCACGCGGCCCATGGGCGTCAACGGCAGCGCCCAGGACGCACCCGCCACGGCCGGTTGACGCGTCCCATCGGCAGGCCGCCAGGGTGCATCATCGGGTTTACTTTTTGTTGCGCGGATGAGGGGTTTAATGTGACAAATGCACGCCAGGCGCCAAGCGTGTCCATGCGGCAGCAAGCCGCCTGCGTCGGGTAAGCGCCTTGCCTTGCGTGGCCTAGCGCTGCTCCGATCGACGTTTCCATCAATGCACCGGCACACCGGGCAGCTCCGCCAGCCTCGCGGAAATTCGTCCCACCCAGCGGCGACAATCGCCGCCCGATGCGCCAGACGCCCATGAGCAAGACTTTTTCCATGCCCCGCCTTCACCTCATCCGCCCCCGCTTGTGGCCATGGCGCGCGGCCTGGCTGCTCGCCGCTTTGGCCGGTTGCGGCTCGCCGCGTCCCCTGCCACCGGCGGCGCCCTTGCCGCAGCAGCAGCAGCAGCCAACCCGACAACCGGCGGAAGCGCCGCCAGGGGCGACACCCGCACCGGCGTCCAATCCGGAAGCGACGACCCCGGCGGGCTTTTCCGAATGGGTCGCCGCGTTCCGCGCCGAGGCCCGCGCCGCGGGCATCGACGACGCCACGCTGGACGCCTGCCTGGCCGGCGCGCGCTACCTGCCCCGCGTCGTCGAACTGGACCGCGCGCAACCCGAGTTCACCCGCGCCGTCTGGGACTACCTCGACAACGCGGTGAGCCCGGCCCGCGTCGGCCGCGGCCTGGAGAAGCTGCGGCAATACCGCGCCGAGGCCGACGCCGCGTCGGCGCGCCACGGCGTGCCGGCCAGCGTCATCGCCGCGATCTGGGGCATGGAGAGCAACTACGGCGCCAACTACGGCGACATCCCCGCCATCGACGCGTTGGCCACGCTCGGCTTCGAGGGGCGGCGCGGGCCTTGGGCGCGCGCCCAGCTCGTCGCGGCGCTGAAGATCGTGCGCAACGGCGACATCGACCGCGCGCACATGGTCGGCTCCTGGGCCGGCGCCATGGGCCAGACGCAGTTCCTGCCTTCGGTCTTCCTCGCCCACGCGGTGGACGCCGACGGCGACGGCCGGCGCGACATCTGGAACAGCATGGCCGACGTGATGGCCTCGACCGCGAACTTCCTCGCGCACTCGGGCTGGTTGGGCGGCCAGCCTTGGGGCGTCGAAGTCACGCTGCCGCCGGGCTTCGACGTGGGCCGCGCCGACACCGAGAGGCGGCCCGCCGCCGAATGGGCCGCCGAGGGCGTGCGCGCCGCCGTCGGCCCCGGCGCGCCGCTGCCGCCGTTCGCCGAAAGCACGCTCTTGCTGCCGGCCGGCGCGCGCGGGCCGGCCTTCCTGGTCGGCCCCAACTTCCGCGCCATCCTGCGCTACAACAATTCGACCAGCTACGCGCTGGGCGTCGGCCTGCTGGCGCAGCGGCTGGACGGCGGCCCCGGCGTGCAGGCTGCCTGGCCACGCGATTTGCCGGCCCTCACGCGCAGCCAGTTGACGGCGTTGCAGACCGCCTTGAACGGGCGCGGTTTCGACGCCGGCGCGGCCGACGGGATGATGGGCCCGGCCACGCGCGAGGGGCTCAAGCGCTACCAACGCAGCGTGGGTTTGCCGGCGGATGGTTATCCGACGGTGGAGTTGCTGCAGCGGCTGCAGGGGCCCTGATCACCATCCGTCCGGGCCGAGGCCCTGCGCTTTCCGTCAACTACTTTGTCCGTTCGGGCTGGGCCCTTCGACAAGCTCAGGACAGGCCTGTCGAAGCCTTCCCGCGCGTCTCCAAAGCAACGGAGATGGGAGTTCACCTTGGGCCTGCCTTGGGCTGTCGAAGGGGTCAGCCGAGCGCATCGAACCCCGGGTTGAACGCCACCTCCCACAGGTGTCCGTCCGGGTCCTGGAAGTAGCCGGCGTAACCGCCGTAGAACGTGGGGTGCGCCGCCTTGACGATCGTCCCGCCCGCCCGGTGCACCAGCTTCATCACCGCATCGACCTCGTCCTGCGAAGCCACGTTGTGCGCGACGGAGAAAGCCGGGACGCCATGGGCCTGGGCCTGGAGCTGCGCCGACATCGGCAGGCCGCTGTCCGCCGCCAGGCTCTTGCGCGGCCACAGCGCCAGTTTCAGGCCTGACTCGAGCTTGAAGAAAGCGACGGCGCCGTTCTCGACCTCGGCGCCGACGATGCCCTTCGTCGGCCAGCCCAGCCCGTCGCGATAGAAGGCCACGGCGCGTTCCAGGTCGTCGACGGCCAGGGTGAGCAGGGTGATGCGGGGTTTCATGTTCGGCTCCTCTTGGGCAGAAAGAAAGGTTAGCGGCCCAGCGCACGCGCCAGGTAAGCCGCCGTGGCGCCCTGCCGGCTCCTAGCCACCTCGGCAGGCGGGCCGCCGGCCACGATGCGGCCGCCTTGCGCGCCGGCGCCGGGGCCAACGTCGATCACCCAGTCGCCTTGCGCGACGACGCGCATCTCGTGCTCGACAACCACCACGGTGTGGCCGGCGTCCACCAGGCCCTGTAGCTGCGACATCAGCCGGTCGACGTCGGCCGGGTGCAGGCCGGTGGTGGGTTCGTCCAGCACGTAGAGGGTGCCGCCGCGCTGGTTGGCGCGCTGCAGTTCGGTGGCCAGCTTGATGCGCTGCGCCTCGCCGCCGGACAGCTCGGTGGCCGGCTGGCCCAGGCGCAGGTAACCCAGGCCGATGTCGCGCAGCAACGCCAGCGGGCGGTGCACGGCGGGTTCGTCGGCGAAGAAATCCACCGCTTCTTCCACCGTCAGGCGCAGCACCTCGGCGATGTCCTTGCCGCGCCACTTCACCTTGAGCGTCGCAGCGTTGTAGCGCGCGCCGTGGCAGGCCGGGCAGGGGGCGTAGACGCTGGGCATGAAGAGCAGTTCCACGCTGACGAAGCCTTCGCCTTCGCAGGTGGCGCAGCGGCCTTTGGCGAGGTTGAACGAGAAGCGGCCGGCGTCGAAGCGCCGCGCGCGGGCGTCCTTGCTGGCGGCGAAGAGGCGGCGCACGCCGTCGAACAGGCCGGTGTAGGTGGCCAGGTTGGAACGCGGTGTGCGGCCGATGGGCTTTTGGTCGACCGTCACGAGGCGCTTCACCGCTTCGATGCCGGATTCGATGCGGCCCGACACGTCGGCCGGCACGGGGGGCGCGGCCTCGCCGTCGGCCCCTTCCTCGCGCGCGGCCTCATGCCCCAGGTGCTCGCCCACCAGTTCGACCAGGGCCTGGCTGACCAGGCTGGACTTGCCCGAGCCCGACACGCCGGTCACCGAGGTGAACACGCCCAGCGGGATGTCGGCATCCAGCCCGCGCAGGTTGTTGCGGGTGACGCCGCGCAGCTTCAGCCAGCCGGTGGGCGCGCGCGGCGGGCGCGCGGCGGCGGCGCCTTCCGGCGCGAACAAGTGGCGCGCGGTGTGTGACGCTTCCACGCCGCGCAAGCCCTCGGGCGGCCCGCTGTAGAGCACCCGGCCGCCGCGTTCGCCGGCGTCGGGGCCCACGTCCACCAGCCAATCGGCGCGACGCATCATTTCCAGGTCGTGCTCGATCACGAAGATGGAATTGCCCGCGCGGCGCAGCTGCCCGAGCGAGGCCATCAGCGCCTCGCTGTCGGCCGGGTGCAGGCCCGCCGACGGCTCGTCGAGCACGTAGACGACGCCGAAGAGGTTGGAGCGCACCTGGGTGGCCAGCCGCAGCCGCTGCAGCTCGCCGGGCGACAGCGTGGGCGTGGCGCGGTCCAGAGACAGGTAGCCCAGGCCGAGCTCCCGCAGCGTGCCGATGCGCGCCAGCATGTCCTGCGCCAGGCGCTGGGCGGCGAGGCGCTTTTCTTCGGAGAGGTGGGGCGTGCGGCGCACATCGGGCGAGGCGGCGTGGGCCGAGCCGCCGGCGGCCACGCGCCGGGCAGTCGCTTGGCGCGAAACGGCTCGGCCGAGGGTACCGCCTTCCCGGGCGGCCGCCTCCGGCAGGCCCTGCGCGGCGGGTTGCAAGACCTCGGCCAGGCGGTCGATCGGCAAGCGGGCGGCCTCGCCGATGTCCATCCCCATGAAGGTGACGGCGAGCGCCTCGCGCTTGAGCCGCTTGCCGTCGCACGCCGGGCAGGCGCTGCCGACCATGAAACGCGACACCCGCTTCTTCATCAACGCGCTTTGCGTGGTGGCGAAGGTGTGCAGCACATAGCGGCGCGCGCCGGTGAAGGTGCCCTGGTAGCTCGGCTCCAGCTTGCGCTTGAGCGCGGCCCGGGTCTCGGCGGGCGTGAAGCCGGCGTAGACGGGCACGGTGGGCTGCTCGTCGGTGAAGAGGATCCAGTCGCGGTCCTTGCGCGGCAGGTCGCGCCAGGGCGTGTCGACGTCGTGGCCGAGGGTGACGAGGATGTCGCGCAGGTTCTGGCCGTGCCAGGCGGGCGGCCAGGCGGCGATGGCGCGCTCGCGGATGGTCAGCGAGTCGTCGGGCACCAGGGTCTTCTCTGTCACCTCATAGACATGGCCCAGCCCGTGGCAGCGCGGGCAGGCGCCCTGCGGCGTGTTCGGCGAGAAGTCCTCCGCATAGAGCATCGGCTGCTTCGGCGGATACCGCCCGGCCCGCGAATAAAGCAGGCGCAACAGGCTGGACAACGTGGTCACGCTGCCCACCGACGAGCGGGTGCTCGGCGCGCCACGCTGCTGCTGCAGCGCCACCGCCGGCGGCAGGCCGTGGATGGCGTCGACGTCGGGCACGCCGACTTGGTGGATCAAGCGCCGCGCGTAAGGCGCCACCGATTCGAAGTAGCGCCGCTGCGCCTCGGCGTACAAGGTGCCGAAGGCCAGCGACGACTTGCCCGAGCCCGACACGCCGGTGAACACCACCAGCGCGTCGCGCGGGATGTCGACGTCGACGTCCTGCAGGTTGTGCTCGCGGGCGCCGCGGACTTGGATGAAGCGGTCGGGTGGGGTGGGGGTTTCGCCCGAGTCGGCGGGTCGGGAGAAGGCGTCGCGGTGCATGCCGGAACGGGGCAAACACCGTGCCACCGCCTTCGAGCTTCGACAACGTGCGGTGCACAGGGCCCTTCGACAGGCTCAGGGTGAACTTCCATCTCCGTTCGCCCTGAGCCTATCGAAGGGCCCAAGTCACTTCAGTTCGTCGGAGCCGGGGCGGTTCGCCAAAGGGGCTTCGACAGGCCTGTCCTGAGCTTGTCGAAGGGCTCAGCCCGAACGGAAAGAG
>CBIHOD010000113.1:0-9548 GCA_966211815.1 uncultured Burkholderiales bacterium | reverse complement strand
GCCCGTCGAAGCCCCGGCATATCGCCACCGGCACTTCGACAAGCTCAGTGCGAACGGTCGGTAGGAGCAACGATTCCCCGTCCCGTCCACCGTTCGGGCTGAGCCCGTCGAAGCCCCGGCATATCGCCACCGGCACTTCGACAAGCTCAGTGCGAACCGGTGGTAGAGCAACGATTTCCTGCCCCCTCCACCGTTCGGGTTGAGCTTGTCGAAGCCCCGGCATATCGCCACCGGCAATTCGACAAGCTCAGTGCGAACGGGTGGTAGGGGCTACGTTTTTAAGCAAAAGAAAAAATCGAGGCCCCTTTTCCGGCGGCCCCGAAACCCTGATCGAAGATATTCCTACCGCAGCCCGGATATATCCATCTTCAATGCCCCATCCATTTTTGTCTGGGGTTTCTCGACGCTCTCGGCCACGTATTTCGCACGGGTTTGCGCCTTGCGGTTGTCGACCAGGCGCGGCGTGATGATGAAGATCCTTTCCCGGCCCTGGGACACGTCGGATTCGGAGCGGAACAGGCCACCGACCAGCGGCACGCGCGAGACGCCCGGCACGCCGTTGCGTCCGGTGGCGGAGGACTGCAGGTTGTAGCCGCCGATGACCAGCGACTGCTGGTCGTCCACCACCATCTGCGTGGCCACCACGCTGCGCTCGACCACTGGCGTCGTGGCCGACTGCGCGTCGCTCATCGAGCCGTCCTCGATGTCGATGAACAGCTGCACCTGCGGCGCGCCGCCGGTCTCGCGCACCACCTTGGGCGTCACCTTCATCAGCGTGCCCACGGTGACGGGCACCGCGTCCACCGCGCGTTCGCCGACGAGCTTGATGTAGACGGTGCGGCTCAGGTCGATCACCGCGCCGATGTTCTCCATCGTCATCACCGCCGGCTTGCCGACGATGGAGGCCGAGCCTTCGCCCTCCAGCGCGCGGATCTGCGACAGGAAGCGCGACAGGTTGGAGATCGTCAGCGTGCTGGCGTCGCGCGCCGGCAGGCCCGCGATGTTGTTGGTGGAGATGGTGGACCGGCCGGAGCCGCCGCCGAAGGTCAGCGCCCAGTCGATGCCCAGCTCCTTGATCTTGGACTTCTGGATGTCGATGATCAGCGCTTCGATCTCCACCATCTGCTGGGGCACGTCGAGCTGGGCGATCAGGCTGCGGTAGTACTCGCGCTTGGAGGTGTCGCCGCGGATGATGATGCTGTTGGTCCGCACGTCGCCTTCGATCACCGGCTGGTTGTTCTCCTTCGACGGGCCCACGTGCCTGCGCGGGTCCGGGCCGGGGTCCACGCGCTGTGGCTGGGGTTGCCCGCCCCGGCGGCCGCCGCCCATGTCCATCGCCATCTGGCCCTGCGGCCCGCGGGCCTCGTCGCGCTCCTGCATCGCCGTCTTGCCCGAAGGCGACGACGTGCCGCCGCCGTCGGTGAGCGTGCTCGAACCCGGCCGCGAGTCGCGCATCAGGTTGCGCAGGATGGTCAGGATGCCCGGCACCTTGATCGACTTGTCGCGGAAGTTGATCTGCCTGTCCTCCAGGAAGGCGTGGCGCAGCCGGAAGATCATCGTCTCGTCGGCGCCCGGCCCCGTCTGCGACGACACCGCTTCGCGAACCAGCCTGACGTATTCCTTCGGCCCGGCCACCAGCACGGCGCCGTCGTCCTGCAGCTCGCCCCAGCCGAACTTGGCCTCGAACAGGCCGACGCCGAGCAGCGCCTGCTTCACGTCGGACGGCGTCATCTCGCCCACGCGCACCCGCTCGGTCACGCGGTCGGAAACGGGCGCGATGTGCAGCTGGTTGTTGTAGAAGAACCAGTTGAACTGGTAGGACAGCGCCAGCCGGTCGAGGAACTCCTCCGGCGTGGCGCCCTGGATGCGGCCATTGACGGTGCCGCGAGGCGGCGCGGCCATCACCAGCGTGGCGCCGAAGTTCTGCGCGAAGTCGCCGAGCACGCGCTGCAGCGGCGCGCCGTTGGCGTTGTAGGCGAACACGCCCGATTCCCGCCACTGCGGCGGCGGCGCGGCCGGCGCGGCGCGCGGCGCCAGGCAGCCCGCCACGAAGGCGGCCAGCCACAGGGAAAGCAAGGCGGACCGGGCGGCGCATCGGCGCGGCGAGCCGGCGTTGGGCTTGGGCATCGGGTTCTCCTGGTGGGGCATCGGCGCCGTTCTCGCCGCGTCCATCGCCGGCTTCACGCCGCGCAGGCCGGTTGCGGCGCGGGCGCGGGCGGCCGCGGCCCTTGCCCCAGCCGCGCGAGGCGGCGTTCCTGCGCCGACTTGGGGAAAGGCGTGGTGCTGCGCCGCAGCTCGTAAAGCATCATCGAACCCATCTGCGGCACCTTCACGTTCTTGACGAATTTGCCGCCGGTGCGGCGCACCAGCGCCACCACCTTGCGGTTGGCCGGCTGCATCAGCGCGTAGACCGGGTCGCTCACCCCGAACATCCAGTCATAGGCAGCCGGCCACAGCCGCGCCCAGCCGCCCTGGAATTCCGGCAGCACGCCGATGTGGGCCAGGCGGTCCTTGACGACGATGCCGCCTACGCAGCGCTCGCCGTCCATGAAGCTCACGCCCGGGGCGTCTTCGTAGCGCGCCCTGAAAGCTTGCAGCGGCGGCGGCTTCACCTTCGGGTGGAAGGTGCGCAAGTAATGCAGCTCGGCTTCGTAGATGACGTCCAGGTTCGTACGTTCCAGCAGTCGCATGGCGGTTCGCCTTTTCTGTCTTTCTGTCGGGTTGTCGGGAGCCGTGCAGGCCGCGGGCTCAGTGCCGCCCGCCGGCCGCGCCGCCGAGGATCTGTCGCCGGATGCGGTGCTCCTGCCCCTCGCCCGCGGCCTGCCGCGCCGCGGCGGCGCCCATCGCCGGCTGGCGGGCGCGCGCCAGCGCTTCGCGCCAGATCTCCAGGCCGCGGGTGAATTCGGCCAGGCGCTGCTGCATCGCCTCGGCGCCGGGCATCCGCGCATGCCACTGCGTCAACAGCAGCTGCTGCTGCGGCCCTTGCCTGGACAGCGCCAGGCCGGCACCCGTCCAGCGCGCCGCCTGGTAGGCCATGCGCAGCGCCAGCCGCTGGTCGGCCAGGCTCGGCGACTGCATCAGCAAGCCGCGGATCAACCAGCCGCCGCGCATCGGCGTGCCGCTGACGTCGAACGGGGCGGCGTCGGGCCGGGCGTCCACGGGGAGGGCCTGGGACGCGGCCGCCACCGCGGCGTGCAAGGCGGCCGGCGGCGGGAAGGTGGGAGGAAGCGTGGAGGTCATGCCCGGGGTTCGATCAATCGGTGGGATCCATTCATCCATCGCGCGCCGGACGGACCGGCGGCCGCGAGGTCAGCGCGACTCGTCGAGGATTCGCTGCAGCGGCTTGTGGTTGAGCTTGAGCATCGCCGTCATGCCTTGGTAGGCCATGTTCTTCTGGCGCACGAGTTCGAGGAACTCGCCGTTGGTGTCTTCGCCGGCCATGCCGCGGCGCATGGCGTCTTCGGTGCGGTTCTCGATGTCGGCGGTGACGCGCTCCATCTTCTGGTAGGCCCGCATCGAGTTTTGTCCTGGTGTCAGCATGGCGTTCTTCTCCTCGTGTCCTGGAAACCGGGCCGGCGCCGGAACGCACCGCACCCGAACCATGAGTGGCGGCCGGGCGGCCGCGGTTCGCGGGGATGGGAGGTGCCTGGTTTGCGCCATCGCCTCCTGTTCGCCATGGGGCCCTTCGACAGGCTCAGGGCGAACGGGGAATCCACACCCAACGGAGACTCCACCCCAACGGAGGCTCCACCCCAACGGGGACTCCACCCCAACGGGGACTCCACCCCAACGGAGGCTCCACCCCAACGGAGGCTCCACCCGAACAGAGACCCCGCCCCGTTCGGGCTGAGCCTGTCGAAGCCCTCTATGCGCACCACCCAGGCTTCGACAAACCGGAGCGACCCGGGCCCTTCGACAAGCTCAGGGCGAACGGATCAATCAAGGACGCCCTACCCCCACCAAGAGAAGCCTCGCCACCCCCATCAAGAGATGCCTCCCCATCACCCGTAGGGCCGAGCCCTTCGATAGGAGCGAACGGACCAAGAGTCGAACGGCGCGGAGGCGCCGCGGGTCACTGCCCAGTTTCCAGCGGCGACGCCTGCGGTGCCGGGTTGTTGCGCATCAGGTGGCTGGCCTTGCCCGCCCAGTGGCCGAGGAAGTCCGTGACCGTGGCCCGGGCCGCGTCGAAGCTCGCGTCGCAGGCGCCGTTGTCGCCTTCGGCCCGCACGCTGCCCGGTTCGAGCGACGCGTCCTCCAGCACTTCCACCGCACCGCGGAGCGCCGGGTCGACGACGGCGGCCGCCCCCACCGGGACGCGCAGCCGCACGGGGTTCTCCGGCAGCTCGCGGATGGCCGCGCGCGCGGCGGCGTCCACCCGGTCGGCCAGCGTCGCGCCGGCGCAGACGCGTTCGATGGCCAACCGGGCCACGGCGACGGCCGTGGGTTCGAGGGACTCGACCACGCGCCGCCATTCGCCGCTGATCTGCTCCAGCAGCGACTCGGCGCGCGCGCGGGTGTCTTCCTCGGCCGACTCGCGGTCCTGCCGGGCCTGGCCGATCAGCTGCTCGGCCTGGAGCCGCGCCGCCTCGACGATGGCGCCGGCTTCGCGCCGCGCGTCCTGCAGCAAACCCTCGATCGACTGTTGCAGGTCGTTCAAGCGTCGCCGGTCATCGGCGCGGATCACCCCGTCGGCCGAGGCGGCCGCCCGCGCCGTCTCAGGCAGGCTCAGCCGCGAGCGGATGAAGGGGTGTTGTCCCGGCGTGGAGGTGGGGGTGTGGTGCATGGGGTGGTCCTTCGTCGTCGCAGCGTGCATCGCTGCCCTGCATCGTCCGCGCTTGCGCCAGCGACCAGCACCGCCAGACCCTGCCGGCTGTGCCCCGGGGCGGGCAGGCGCCGGCGGTCCGCGGCGCCGGTGCCGCCGCCATCAAGGCCGCCACCTCGCGCCGCGCTTCGGCGTCCAGGTCGTGAAGCAGCCTGTCCCAGAGCCGGGGGAATTCATCGAGCACCCAGAAGCCCAGCTCCGCCCAGGCCAGCAGCGCGTCGTCGTGCGCGGCATGCGCGGCCCAGTCCAGCCGGCGCGGCAAGGGTTGGATGCTGCCGATGGCCAGAGCCCAGCGCCGGTCCGCGGCGTCGAGCCGGCCCAACCGGTCGGCGAGCATCGGCGCCTGGGGCATCAGCAGGGCGGCGTACGAGCCGGCGCAGCGCCGCCGCTCGGCCGGCGACAACAGCGCCAGGCCGGCCCAGTGCCAGGCCTTCACGTCGCCGAAGCCGCTCCGCGCCTGCGTGGCGCCCTGCGCGACCGCCGCGGCGCGCCTGGCCAGCAGGCTGCGCGCCGGGACCGTGCCGGCCACAGGCGCCGAGCCGTCCCGCGGCCGCCACCACCAGGCGGCAAACCCCGCGGGCAGCGCCTGCCAGGGCGGGGCCGTCT
This sequence comes from uncultured Burkholderiales bacterium, assembly GCA_966211815.1. Lineage (GTDB taxonomy): Bacteria > Pseudomonadota > Gammaproteobacteria > Burkholderiales > Burkholderiaceae_C > JANPCX01. The sequence continues at coordinate 4,120 of CBIHOD010000113.1, read as the reverse complement.
CGCCCAGGCGGTCGTCGCGGGCCATCAAGCCGCACCCAGGATGGAATCGGGCGCGACGCCCGGTGCCGCGCCGTCCCCCCGGCCGGAGGGCGGCTTGCCGTCGCGCCGGCCGCCTTCCTCTTTCGTCTTGCGGGCGGCCGCCTCGGCTTCCTTCTGTTGCTTCAGCGCCTTGGCCAACAAGCGCTTCTTCTTCATCGCGAACAGGAAATGGATGCCCAGGAAGACCACCAGGCCGCCCAGCACCGCCAGCGCCGCCATGCCGGCCAGCGCCCAGGCCTTGAGCCGCTCGGCCGAGCCGGCCTCCACCATGAAGGGGCCGACCTGCTGCCAGTCGACCGTGGGCGCCTCGATGGCCTGGGCCGGCACCATCACCACCGACAGCTTGCGGTTGCCGGACTCGTCCACCAGCCCCGGGATGCTCGTGGTCACCAGGCGCCGCACCCGCGGCAGGATGAGGTCTTCGTCGAAACCGTCCCGGTGCTTGAGGAAGACCGAGGCCGACGACGGCTGCACCGGCTCGCCCGGCGCCACGCGCTCGGGCAGCACGATGTGCACCCGCGCCATCACCACGCCGTCGATCTGCGACAGGGTGTACTCCAGCTCCTGCGACAGGCCGTGCAGGTAGCGGGCGCGCTCTTCGAGCGGGGTGGAGATCATCCCTTCCTTCTTGAACACGCGGCCGAGGTCGGACAACTGGCGCTTGGGCAAGCCGGCGGCCTGCAGCAGCTCGGCGGCGCGCGCCAGCTGGCCTTCGCGCACGCTGAGCGCCACGCCGTCCTTGGCCCGCGACTTGGACGCCGAGATGCCGTGCCGCTTGAGCAGCGTGATCATCTCGTTGGCGTCGGTCTCGGCCAGGCCGGTCTGCAGCGGCACTTCGCTGACGCAGGCGCCGGCCAGCAGGCAGGCGGCCAGCACGAGCAGCATCGAAAGCCGCCGGGCCGCCGTCGAGGAGAAGGATGGGAATGAGGTGGCGGTGGTCTTCATGTCCAGGCCCCAGGCGTCGGGTGGTGGGAAGCGGGTCGCCGCGGCGCGGCGCGCGTCATTGCAGCCGGGTCAGCTGGTCGAGCGAGCTGGCGGCCTTGGAGACGGTCTTGGAGACGATCTGCACGCGCTGCTGGTAGTCGGCCAGGGCCAGCATCGCCTTCATCATCATCGCGTCGTCGCCGGCGACCGTGGCCTTCTCGATCATCGAAGACACCGCCTTGTGGTCGGCCTTGAGGTGGCCGGCGATGTCCGACAGGCCGGCCACCATGCGGCTGCCGATGGACTTGCCGTCCAGCCCCGCCGGCGCCACCGCCGCGGCACCGCCGGCCTGCGGCTGCGCGCCCTGCCGCTGCCTGTGGGCCGACAGCGCCTGCGCGAAGCGCTGAGCGTCTTCCGACGAGGCCACGCCCTGGCCCTGCAGGCCTTCCAGGCCGCCGCCTTGCTGGACGCCGTGCGGCGCCCTGGCGGCGGCACCGCTGTTCATGGTGGACATTTCTATCGACATGGTTTTCCTTCTGCGTGCGCCGCGGCGGGATGCCGCGTGAAACCCTTGCCGCCGGCGCCTGGCGAGAGGCGCTCGAAGCGGGGCCCGAACTTGAGTGGCTGCGCGGGGCGCCGCGGTTCGGGTGCCGGCGAGAAATCGTCGCAATCGGGGCCTTCGGGCGGACAAGGCCGGGTACGCCATGACCGCGCCCTCACCCCCCACCCCTCTCCCTGAGGGAGAGGGAGAAATTCAAATTCGACGCTCTGTCCCTCGGGAAAAGGAGGGAATTCCAAATTCGACTCTCTCTCCTCAGGCAGCAGGTGGGGATTCATTCGACTCCCTCTCCCCCGTACCCGGGGGAGAGGGTGGGGGTGAGGGGGTGGGTCCCTGGCGCGTTCTCTTGACCTATCTGGCGCCACGCTCCCACGGATACACGCGCCTTTGGCCACACAGATGACGGATTGCCGGCCGTCCACCCGCGCGGGTGACCTCCAAGCCTGCCGACGGCCCCTCATCCGAACGAAGCCGGCCTCCTGCGCCGGGCTGCCCCAATGCTTGAACGGGTCCGTATGCCGTGACCGCGCCCTCACCCCAACCCTCTCCCTGAGGGAGAGGGAGAAATTCAAATTCCAGGGCTGTCGACGGGCCCTAATCCGAGATGCGGCCGGCCTCCTGCGTCAGGCTGCCCCAATGCTTGAACTGGTCCATCTGCCTGTGGCGCTCCATCTGCGCGATTTCCTGGCGCATCTGCAGCTCCAGCTGCTTTTCCATCATCCGCTGCATGGAGGCTTCGTGGTCCGACAGGCCATGGCCGCCTCCCGGGTTGCGAGACGCATCGTCCCCGCGGCGGCCCCCTTCACGCGCCGGATCAGGCAGCGCCAATGGGGCCGGGTCGGCGCCGTCGGCGGGCTTGCCTTGCCGCGCGGGCTGCGTTTCCTGCCCGGGCAGAGGGGCCTCTTCCGTGGGCGTGTGCGTCTGCGTGGAGGCATCCACCGCCTCTTCGCCGTGCGGCCGGTGCCCGCCCTGGCCCGGCACTTGGGGCGTCGCCGCCGGCCGACCGCCCTGGCGCCGGATGAGCCCGGCGCGCGCCATGTCGGCCGGGCTCATCGGCGCCAGGAGTTCGCCGCGCCGGCCTTGCGTGCCCACTTCGCGGGGGGTCCCGTCCAGCTCGGCCGGCGGGGTCGCGCCGGTTTCCGGCGTCTGCGGGACGGGGCGGTCCGGCAGCGGGGTGTCGCGCCGGCCGCCGCCTTGCGACGCGGCGGGCCGATGCGCCTCCTCCTGACGCTGCGCCTCATGGGCGGCCAGGAAACGCATCGCGCCGGAGAACACATGCCCGGCACCCCTGGAAATCGTGCCCGCCAGGCCCGGGCCGAGCTGGGCCTCCAGCGCCGCCGCGACGCTTTCCTGCACCGCCAGCCGCGCCGCCCCCGAATCGGACACCCTCTCCAGCAGGCCCCGGTGACCGCCTTCGCCGGGCCGGCGGCTGTCGCTGGAGCCGGACGACGAGGGGGACGTGTCGCGCCCGGCCAGCCGACTTCCCGAGGACGTCGCGGGCAGCGAGACAGCGTCGAGCACGCGCGCCGCCACATCGGACAGGACCTTGTCCGCCGCATTGCGCAGCGGCCGGGCGCCGGTGGCGCCGATGGCGGCCCAGCCGTCGGGCAGGGCCTCCTTGAATTTCGCCTCCAGCCCGTCCATCACGCGGGAAGCCATCGGCCGGAGCAGGGCCGACAGGGATTGCGGCGATGCGGGGGAAATCGGGTTCGTCGGCATGGCGATCAATCCGTCGCCAGGCTCGCTTCCGCCGGCTGCGGCTGCCACCAGCGCGGCAACGGGCGCTGACGCGACGCGCCGTTGCCGCCCGCATGCGCGGCCGGGAACTCCTCGTGCGACTGCAGCACCTCCCTCCCCTGCCCGGCGAGGTCGGCCAGCAAGGCCATCAAGCCCAGCGCCTGGACCGGCGACACCTCCGCCCAGGGCACGGCCTGCGCGATGACCATCTGCCCCGACACCGGCTCGCAACCGAACACCGGCGTGCTCGGCCCGGCCACCCGCAACTGCAGCCACAGCAACCGGCGCACCGCCTGGGGCTGGATGCCCGGTGGCATCGGCCCCACCCAGACATAGAACATGACGTGGTCCGGCGAGTCATGCGTGGCCGGCACCCAGCGGAAAGACTCGCCGCGCCACTCCACGCCCTGCTCGGCTTCGCCCAGGCCGCACAGGCGGCGAAGTTCTTTCAACCAACCCGCGCAGGCGACATCCGCCTGCTGCTGTCCCGCAACGCCCATGGCCACCTCTCGTCGGTTCAACCCGCGATTCACGCGCCGCCGGCATGGCCGCGCATGGGATGAGTGGTGATGGAGCGGGCAGCGGTTCGCCTCGATCAACCGAAACCAACACTTCAGCTCATCCACGCAAGTCGTTGATTCGAGGGAAAGCCCGAGTTTTTTACAAAGACTTTCAGGCGGGTTGTTAAACAAAGTCAGAAATCTTTGGATGTATTGGTTGCTTAGGAATTTCCGGCAGGTCGTCCGGACTCCGGCCGGCGCGCTGGGGCGCAATCCAAATCAAACATTCAAACGAAGAGAGATTCAGATCATGGTGGCAATCGTCAGCGGCAACAGCCTGGGCTTGGGCGCGACTTCCCTG
>CBIHOD010000112.1:0-9681 GCA_966211815.1 uncultured Burkholderiales bacterium | reverse complement strand
GTCCGGCGATTGCTTCGACCCACAGCGCCGCTTGACTTGAACCATAGAACCTCAGAGTGAACGGATCAAGAGGTGCCCCCATATTGTTCGGGCTGAGCCTCCCGCCTTTCTGGCTGAGCCTCCCGCCTTTCGGGCTGAGCCTCCACCGTTCGGGCTGAGCTTGTCGAAGCCTTTTGCGCAGACCACAAAAGCTCCGCAAACCTAAAGTGACGTGGGCCCTTCGACAGGCTCAGAGTGAACGGATCAAGAGGTGCACCCTCATGCCGTTCGGAGCTGAGCCCTTAGATCGGCTCGGATGTTGGCGGTTCGGAGCCGCGGGCGCGCGCGGCTTCGGCGGGGTCAGCCTTCGCAGACGCCGCCGAACCGAACGGCGGCGCAGTGGGGTCAATCCAGCGACATCAACCGCCGCCGTTTCTGCGTCTGGTCGATGTAGCGCTGCAACGCGCGCTCGGCGTCGCGGGCCAAATTGACCAGCTCGCAACCCAGCCGCATGCCCTGCGCGTCGGCGTTGAGGGCGGTGATGTGCTGCAAGCGAAGGTTGGCGTTGAAGTGGGTGTCGGCGTCCAGGTCGATGTGCACGCTGTTCATCAGCACCCCCGGGTCGAGGGCGGGCACGTCGTCGGGCAGGAAGAGGGCGCAGCCGGACAGGCTGACGTCCAGGATGCGCAGCGACAGGTGCATGTCGCCGAACATCGGGTGGCGCAGCTTGGCCATCGGCGAGTTGCGCAGCAGCGGGCGCACGCGGTAGGCGCTGCGCCGCTGGAAGCGGAACATCTCGCGCGGCAGGTTGCAGCTCAGCGCGCAGCTGTTCTGCCCGCGCACGAGCACCATGCTCTGCAGGTCGAACTGCAGCTTCACGCTGTCCAGGTAGCCGACGATCACCGCCTCGTTGCCGTCGAGCACGGCCTGGAGCTGGGGGTCGTTGTCGTCAACGCTCAGGCTGATGGACTGGCGGTCGCTGTCGATGGACCACAGCATGGCCGTGATCGCGGAGCCGTTCGGCGCATTCACGTTGAGCACCACGTTGCCTTCCTGCAGCTTGCGCAGCATGGAGACGACCTCGCTGGGCTTGTCGATCCGGAAGTCGCCCAGGCCGCCGTGCGCGGCGGCCAGGGTGTCCAGGGGCATGGGGGCGGTGTCCATGGCGCGGTGTCTTTTTCTCTGTTTCTGCGGGTGAACGGTTTTCCGCGGCGGCGGTCGGCCTGGCGCGGCGGACGGCCGCGCCCGGCGTCAGTGGATGGTCTTGGGCCGGGCGGCGAGCAGGTCGTCCAGGCTTTCCAGCCAGGGCTCGGCCAGGTGCCGGATCTCGGCGTCGTTGATCAGGATGCGCTGCATGATGCGCGACTTCAGTTGCGCTTCTTCGGCGCCGAGCGGCTGCTGGGCCGCGGCGTGCTTGAGCTGGGAGATCAGCAGGGCGCAGGCGCCTTCCAGCTTGACCACGTGGTCCCAGTTGCCGGTGCGGGCGGCCTCCAGCATGTCGGTGCTGGCCTTTTCGATGGCTTCGTAATAGCCCAGCAAGTTGTTGCCCGTCATGATGGCCTCCGGGAAATGGTGGTACTCGTATGCGTATTTCATCGTGTTGCTTGGAGGTTCGGGCTCAGGCGGCGGCGGCTTGCGGGGTCACGGCGGACTGGATCTGGGCCCATGCCTCCTGGATGGGGGTGATGAGTTCCTGGCACTCGACCAGGGCTTGGGGGTCGTTGCGCAGGTTGGCGACGGTCAGCTTGGTCACGACGTAGTCGTAGACGTCGCGCAGGTTGGCGGAAATGGCGCCGCCGGCCTGCATGTCCAGGGGAGCGATCAGCCCTTCCTGCAGGATGCGCACCGCGTGCCCGATGGCGCGGCCCTTCTCGGCGATGTCGCCGCGGGCCATCGCGCCGCGGGCGCTGGCGATGTCGCTCATCAAGGCGTCGAACAGCAGGCTGACGAGCTTGTGGGGGCTGGCGCCGTCCACCGCGGTGGTCACGCCGATCTGGCGGTAGGCGCCGGGCATGGCGCGGCCGTTGTTGGATGCGAAGGCATGGGTGGGGGCTGTGAACATCATGATCGGTCTCCTGCGAGGTACCTTATTTATCGGAACCGCAATGCACATCTTTAGCGTTGCGGCGCCGGGGCTTGACCCGATATGAGGCGGATAAACCGGCCACTTCGCGCCCTTGCGTCCGGGGCGCGGGGCCTGCGCGCGGCGGGAGTGCGGGCAAGCCCGACAGGGCCGGCAAACGCCCCCTTTTCCGGGGACCGGGCCGGGGTGCGGCGGCGGTGCGGCCCGCGCGCCGATCAGGGCAGGGCAGGGGAGGGGAAGGGCGGTGCGCCGTCAGCGCAGCAGCGCGAGCACGTCGCGGCCGCTGACGTTGGTCTGCGCCAGGATCGCGGTGGCGGCCTGCTGAAGCACCTGCTGGCGGGCGAGGTTGGCGGTCTCGATGGCGAAATCGGCGTCCTGGATCCGGGCGCGGCTGCCGACGAGGTTCTCGGTCGTGACGGAGAGGTTGCCGATCGACGCTTCCATGCGGTTCATCTGCGCGCCGAGCTTGGTCCGCTCGCCGCTGACGTAGTCCAGCGCGCGGTCGATCTGCTGGATGGCCAGGGTGGCGTTGTTGACCACGTCGGCGGTGTTCACGCCGAGCGCGGTGGCGTTGGCGGCGCCGACGGTGACGTCCAGGGTCTGGTGGGCGTCGGCCCCGGCCTGCATGGCCAGCTGGGTGCGCGCCCCGTTGCCTGTCGCGATGGCCTCGAAGGTTTCGCTGAACCCGGCGGTGACGTTGGTGCCGCTGAGGGTGCCGACGTCGTCGACCACGCTGACGGCCGTCTTGACGGCGCCGCCGTCGGCGTCCAGGCCGCCGATCGCGCCGGTGTCGGCGTTGCCGAGGTTCATCGCGCCGATGAAGGCCGCGCCGTTGGTGCCGAAGTCGGTGAGGAAGTTGGCGGCCGAGGTGTAGCCCGCCACGCCGCCGCCCAGTGTCGCCACCGCGTTGGCGAAAGCCTGGTCGAGCGTGGCGGTCTGGTTGGCGCTCATGTAGTCCATGATTTCCTTGATGCCCGAGCCGCCGGCCGCCTTGATCTGCGAGTGCAGGTAACGCACCGCCGAGTAGGCGCCGGAGTAGTCGGCGCTGGTGGACTGCCAACCGTTGGTCACCGCGGTGACGAGGGCCGCGGCGCTTCCGCCGGGCGCGGCCAGGTCGGCGGCCACGCGCTCGTCGGCGCCGTGGATGAATTCCGCGGTGCCTTCGATGAACCAGGTGTTGTTCTGCAGGTCGGCCCAATTCATGGTGCGCGCCATCACGGCGTGCGCCATCTCGTGGGCGATGATGCGGTCGTTGTAGAAGGGCGCGGTGCCGCCGTTGGGCAGGTTGGGCGGCGTGAAGTCGGCCATGTCGATCTGCAGCTTCAGGTTGGTGCCTTTGCTGGGCGCGGCGCCCACGCTCGACACCACGCGCGCCGCGGTGCCGCCGGCGCCGTCGGTGAAAGTGGTCAGTTCGATCGACAGCGTGGCGTTGTCCGCGGTCAGGCCGTAGTACTGCGTGATCATCTTCTCGGCGTTCTCCAGCCAGCCGCCTTGCAGGCCTTGCAGCACGGCGATCTGGTTGGGGTCGCCCACGGCGCTGGACGTCGACTGGTTGTACACGCTCATGCCGTTGAACTGCGTGGACGTGCCGATGCGGTCGACTTCGGCGATGAGCTGCGAGACTTCCTGCTGCAGCATCGCGCGGTCGCCCTGGGAGAGCGAGCCGTTGGCCGCCTGGACCGCCAGCTCGCGGGCGCGCTGCAGGTTGGACGCGATGCCGGCCAGGCCGCCCTCGGCCACCTGCAGCATCGAGATGCCGTCGTTCAGGTTGCGCCCGGCCTGCGTCATGCCGCGCACCTTGGCGGTCATGCGGTCGGAGATGGCCAGGCCGGCCGCGTCGTCCTTGGCGCTGTTGATGCGCAGGCCCGACGACAACCGCTGGATCGTGGTCGACAGGTCGCCCTGCTGCCGGGACATCTTCCCCTGCACGGCCAGCGAGCCCAGATTGGTGTTGATGTTCATAGGCATGGTGATTGCCCTTTTATTCCCTCATGCATTGCACTTCGGCCCCCCGTGGGCAAACTTGAGCGGACGAGGGTTAACGACGACGCACGTGCGCGGCCGTTTGTGCCTAGCGTGCCGGCACGCGGTATTGGGGCTGTCAAGCCTGGAAAAGGAAGGGCGCCCGCCGCCGGGCCGGCGGTGGGGCGGTCATGCGGCCCGGGGGGGGGCGGCCGCGTGCGGCGGGTTATTTGTCGCCGCTGCTGTTGTAGTTCGCGAACTGCTGCGTCACGTACTTGTTCAGCGCCGTGTACTTGGACATCGTCGCGTCCAGGGCGGTGTACTGGGCGCGCAGGCGCTGCTCGGTCACGGCCAGCTTGTCGCTCACGCGGTCCTGGTCCTTGTTGTTCGCCGCGATGCTGGCCTGCAGCGACTTCGTGCGCGTCTGGAACGCGCCGCTGGCCGACAGCAGCCCTTCGGTGTAGGCGCCCATGCGTTTGGCCAGCCCCATGCTGCTGGACGCCCCGGTGCCGGCCGAGGTCAAGGCCTTGGACAGCTCGGGCAGCTTGGTCAGCGCGCCTTCGAGCTTGCTGGAGTTGACCTTGAGCGTGCCGTCCTTCTGCAGTTCCAGGCCGATGCTGCTGAAGCTGCCGAAAGTCGTCGAGGCGGTGGTGCCCTGCGCGATCAGCGATCGCACCTGGCTGAGCATGCCCACGGTGGTCGCGTCGCCCTGGAACTGGCCGGCCTGCTTGGTGCTGGCGTCGTAGCTGGTCGCCGCGCCCAGCGTCTTGGAAAAGTCGTTGTAGGCCGAGACGAATTTGTTGATCGCGGCGCGGATCGCGTCGACGTTGGTGCTGACCGTGGCGGTGACCGGCGAAGTGGTCTTCTTGGCGAATTTGAAGGTCAGGCCGGGGATCGCGTCGGCCAGCGTGTCGGTCGACGAACTCACCGAGATGCCGTTGATCGTGCCTTCGCTGTTGGCCGCGGCCTGCGCGTAGGTCATGTTGGACGCCGGCGCCGGGATGGTCTGCGGGTCGTACTGCAGCCGCGCCAGGCCGGGGGCGCCGGTCTCGGCCACGTTGATGCGGAAACCGTTGACTTCGCCGGTGGCGTTGGAGCGGATCGACAGGCGCGCGCCGCTGGCGTCGGTAACGATGGAAGCCGTGACGCCGGCGTTGGCGGCGTTGATCTTGTCGCGCACCCCGGCCAGGGTCTGGCTGGACGCGTCGATCGTGATCGCGATGTCGCTGCTGCCGGTCTTGGGCGTGAAGGTGGTGGGCGGGTCGGTGTTGTTCCAGTCGCCCAGCCGGATGGTGAGGGTGCCGGTGCCGACCACGTCGGTGGCGGCCGTGAACTGGCCGACCGGGCTGACCAGCGTCTGGGCGGCCGCCAGGCTCGTCACCGAGACCGAATAGTTGCCGGCCGAGGCGGTGGCGGCCGAGCTGAGGAAGACCGAGCTCGGGTCCGACGAGCTGGCCATCGTCTGGGTGAAGGTCTCCGGCTTGGTGATCGCCAGCAGCGCGTCGTTCAGGCCGGAGGCCAGGCTCTGGATCTGGCCCAGGCCCGACACCTTGGCCTGCAGCTTGGCTTCCGCCTTCTGCAGGTTGGCCAGCGGCCGCTGCTCGACGGCCATCAGGCCGCTGATGATGCTGCTGACATCCAGGCCGCTGCCGATGCCGGGGGACGACAGGGAAGTGCTGCTGGTGCTGGCCATGGTCTGTCCTGACTTTGAGGTCTTGCTCGGTTATCGGCACGCGACGGCGGGGCTTGAGCTTTCCGCCGGCGGTTTTGCAAACGGAAACATTCCGGCCTCTCAAACAGCCAAGGCTGCGTTCAGCAGCCTTGGCGTGGGGGGCGGCGACGGCTGTCGACCTCCGCTGTTTACGCTTTTTCCGCGCCTTTGGCAATCAGCCCTTGAGCAGCTGCAGCACCTGCTGCGGCAACTGGTTGGCCTGGGCGATCATCGCCGTGCCGGCCTGCTGCAGCACCTGGGCGCGGGACAGCGCGGCGGTTTCGGCCGCGAAGTCGGCGTCCTGGATGCGGCTGCGGGCGGCGGACTGGTTTTCGGCCGAGGTCTGCAGGTTCTCGATCGTCGACGAAAAGCGGTTCTGGATCGCGCCGAGCTTGGCGCGTTCGCCGGCGATCGTCGTCAGGGCCGCGTCCACCGTGGCCAGCGCGGTGTTGGCGCCGTTGACGGTGGAGATGTCCACCACCGACAACGCGGCACCGGTGGCGGCCGCCGGCGTGGAGACGTTGGCGAAGCCGGTGGTGCCGGCGGCGTTGACCGAGCCGGTGATCGCCAGCGGCGAGGTGCCGGTGTAGGCGATGTTGTAGCTGCTGTAGGTGGTGGCCGCGACGGTGCCCAGGCCCAAGTCCTGCTTGGCGATGTTGGTGGCGGTGCCGAGCGACACGGACGAGGTGATGTTGCGGCCGTCCGCGGCGGCCAGGGTGATGCCCGCGCCGTTGTCGGTGGCGGTCACGCCGGTGGCGGCGCTGTTGTTGTTGATCGCCTGGATGGTGTTGGCGCGGTCGGTGGCCAGCACGGCGGTGACGTTCAGGCCGATGGCGATGCCGTTGATGGTCAGCGTCGCGGTGCCGGCGGTGGCGCCGCCGGTGGCGGTCGTCGTGCCGGCGGCGGAGGTCGCCTGCGCGGTGGCCTGCACGCCGCTGATGCCCTTGGAGTTGATCGCCGCGGCGATGTCCTTGGCGCTGCCGGGGATGGATGCGCCGGAGTAGATGTCGGTGCCGTTGATCAGGAACTGGCCGGCGGCGGTGATGCCGGTGGCGGCCGTCAGCGTGGTGCCGGTGGCGCTCACGCCGTAGGACTGGCCGAGCGCGCTGGCGCGGGCGCTGGCGATGCCGGCGATGGTGATGGTCTGGTTGGCGTTGGCGCCGACCTGGAAGGCCTGCGACGAGCTGAAGCTGCCGTCGAGCAGGTTCAGGCCGTTGAATTGGGTCTGCACGCCCACGCGGTCGACTTCGGCGATGAGCTGGGCCACTTCCTGCTGCAGCGCCACGCGGTCGGAGGCGGAGTTGGTGGCGTTGGCCGATTGCACGGCCAGCTCGCGGATGCGCTGCAGGTTGGAGCTGATGGAGCCGAGCGCGCCTTCGGCCACCTGGGCCAGCGAGATGCCGTCATTGGCGTTGCGCGCCGCCTGGTTCAGGCCGCGGATCTGCGCGGTGAAGCGCTCGGTGATCGCCAGGCCGGCGGCGTCGTCCTTGGCGCTGTTGATGCGCAGGCCGGAAGACAGGCGGTTGATGGCGGTGGACAGCTCGTTCTGCGTCTTCGAGGAATTCCTTTGGGCAGTCAACGACGACAGGTTGGTGTTGATGGTCTGGGGCATGAAATTTCTCCATTGAGGCTATGAAACCCGGCTCGAGTGCCGGCCTTGTGGCCTCGGGGATGCGTGCATTCGATGCGACGCATCCGCAAGGTCACCGCCCGGCCGTCCATCCGCCGCGCAACCCCCGCCCGCCTTTGTCAATCGCGGGCCGAGAGCGACACGGCGGTCGATCCGGACCCCAGCTCCTTTCGGAATTGGTGTGTCCATTGTCAGAACGCCGGGAATTTCCAAGGCTTCGATAAGCGGCCGTAAACCGGCCCAATTCAAACCCCCATGACGAAAAAAGCCAGAGCCCGGAAACCGGGGCTCTGGCCCTAAGGGAAGCCTTCCGCCAGGCCTTGCGGCCGGGCGTCGGGCGACCGTCGTTGCTCTTTCAGCGCAGCAGTTGCAGCACTTGCTGCGGCAGCTGGTTGGCCTGGGCGATCATCGCGGTGCCGGCCTGCTGCAGGACCTGGGCGCGGGACAGCGCGGCGGTCTCCGAGGCGAAGTCGGCGTCCTGGATGCGGCTGCGGGAAGCCGAGAGGTTCTCGCTGGTCGTCTGGATGTTGTCGATCGTCGACGAGAAGCGGTTCTGGATGGCGCCGAGCTTGGCGCGCTCGCTGTTCACCGAAGTCAGCGCGGCGTCGACCGAGGCCAGCGCGGCGTTGGCGCCGTTGACCGTGGAGATGTCGATCACCGACAGCGCCGTGCCGGTCGCCGAGGCGGCGGTGGAGGCGTTGGCGAAGCCCGTGGTGCCGGCGGCGTTGACCGAGCCCGTGATCGCCAGCGGCGAGGTGCCGGTGTAGGCGATGTTGTAGCTGCTGTAGGTGGTGGCCGCGACGGTGCCCAGGCCCAAGTCCTGCTTGGCGATGTTGGTGGCGGTGCCGAGCGACACGGACGAGGTGATGTTGCGGCCGTCCGCGGCGGCCAGGGTGATGCCCGCGCCGTTGTCGGTGGCGGTCACGCCGGTGGCGGCGCTGTTGTTGTTGATCGCCTGGATGGTGTTGGCGCGGTCGGTGGCCAGCACGGCGGTGACGTTCAGGCCGATGGCGATGCCGTTGATGGTCAGCGTCGCGGTGCCGGCGGTGGCGCCGCCGGTGGCGGTCGTCGTGCCGGCGGCGGAGGTCGCCTGCGCGGTGGCCTGCACGCCGCTGATGCCCTTGGAGTTGATCGCCGCGGCGATGTCCTTGGCGCTGCCGGGGATGGATGCGCCGGAGTAGATGTCGGTGCCGTTGATCAGGAACTGGCCGGCGGCGGTGATGCCGGTGGCGGCCGTCAGCGTGGTGCCGGTGGCGCTCACGCCGTAGGACTGGCCGAGCGCGCTGGCGCGGGCGCTGGAGATGCCGGAGATCGTGATGGTCTGGTTGGCGTTGGCGCCGACCTGGAAGGCCTGCGACGAGTTGAAGCTGCCGTCCAGCAGGTTCAGGCCGTTGAACTGGGTCTGGGAACCGACGCGGTCGATTTCGGCCACGAGTTGCGAGACTTCCTGCTGCAGCGCGGCGCGGTCGGAGGCGGAGTTCGTCGCGTTGGCGGACTGAACGGCCAGCTCGCGGATGCGCTGCAGGTTGGTGCCGATGGAGCCGAGCGCGCCTTCAGCGGTCTGCGCCAGGGAGATGCCGTCGTTGGCGTTGCGGGCGGCTTGGTTCAGGCCGCGGATCTGGGAGGTGAAACGCTCGGCGATCGCCAGGCCGGCGGCGTCGTCCTTGGCGCTGTTGATGCGCAGGCCGGAAGACAGGCGGTTGATGGCGGTGGACAGGTCGTTCTGGCTCTTGCTCGAATTGCGTTGAGCCGTCATCGACGAGAGGTTGGTGTTGATGGTAGCGCCCATGATGGTTTCCTTTACGTTCGGTGGATGAGACTTCCGGCACTGCGCCGGCTTGGCAACAGCAACTTCAGCTTTGCGGCCTGGCTGCTTCGCCCTCATCGCCGAGGCGTTGCAGATGGCGCTTTGGGTTTACCGCTCTCTGCAACGTCCCGATCGAGTCGGGCAGCGCCCGGTGGAAGTCGTTCGACGCTTGGAGGAGGGTGTTGTCTCCACCACCCCAGCCTCGCATCAGCCGGCTATTCCGGACCCCGGTTTCGATTCCTCGTCCCCGTTGGAGTCGTTATCGGATCGGCTGGAAAAGAACTTGAGAGGGAATTTCCGAGAAATTTGTCAAGAGAAATTAGCGGGAATGTTGCGCAGCTTTTTCTCTTATCTCGGGGTGGAGCTTAGTTATCGGACAGGTTCGTCAGGACTTGAGAGCAGGGCCGCGCTATTGGGTTTGCGCAGAGTGGGGCGTCGCGAGGGACAGCGGCCAGGGGCTCCGTTCATGTCCTCCGCGGGCTTCGCCCGCTCCCCCTGATACTTCACTG
>CBIHOD010000111.1:0-10067 GCA_966211815.1 uncultured Burkholderiales bacterium | reverse complement strand
AGCTCGTACTCGAACAGGTTGCCGAGCAGCTGCATCGCCATGTCCTTGAAGGCCAGCGTCGGGCCGTTGGACAGCGCCTGGAGGAAGACGCCGGCTTCAAGCGGCTTGAGCGGCGTGACCTCGGCCGTGCCGAACACGTCGGCCGTGTAGGTCTTGCGCGCCAGCGCGCGCAGGTCGTCTGCCGGGATGTCGTCGACATAGAGCGACAGGATCTCGAACGCCAGGTCGGCGTAGGGCAGCCCGCGCCAGCACGCGAGCAGCGCCGCGTCCACCTGGGGATAGTGGGTGGGCAGGTAAAGGCCGCCGTCGGGCGCCAGGCCTTCCAGCAGGATGTCGCAGAAGCCGCGCTGCGTCTGGTCGCCGCGGGTGCTGGTGTATTTCACGTCGTCGTTCCCTTCAGAGCGTTCAGTTGAGGTCTTCCTTGCGGATGCGCACGATCGGCGCCAGCACCGTCGGCAGCGCCTGCATCTGCGCGATCGCCTTCGTCATCTCGCCCTCGATGGTGTTGTGCGTGAGGATGATGACGTCGGTGTGGGTCTCGCCCTGGGCCGACTCGCGCTGCAGCAGGGCGTCGATCGAGATGCCGCGATCAGCCAGGATGCCCGTGATGCGCGCCAGCACGCCGGCCTGGTCGGCCACCTGCAGCCGCAGGTAGAAGGAGGTGACGACCTGCTCGGCCGGCAGGATGGGGATGTCCTCGACGCAGTCGGGCTGGAAGGCCAGGTGGGGCACGCGGTTCTCCGGGTCGGCCGTCATGAGGCGGGTCACGTCGACCAGGTCGGCGATGACGGCCGAGGCGGTCTGCTCGGAGCCGGCGCCGGCGCCGTAGTACATCGTGGTGCCGGCCGCGTCGCTCTGCACCATGATGCCGTTCATCGAGCCCTCGACGTTGGCCAGCAGGCGGGCGCTCGGGATGAGCGTGGGGTGCACGCGCAGCTCGATGCCGGCGGCCGTGCGCTTGGTGATGCCCAGCAGCTTGATGCGGTAGCCGAGCTGCTCGGCGTAGCGGATGTCGGCCGCCTGCAGCTGCGTGATGCCTTCGATGTGGGCGTCCTTGAACTGCACCGGCGTGCCGAAGGCGATCGCCGACATGATGGTGGCTTTGTGGGCGGCGTCCACGCCCTCGATGTCGAAGGCCGGGTCGGCCTCGGCGTAGCCCAGGCGCTGCGCCTCCTTCAGCACCACGCCGAAGTCCAGCCCCTTGGAACGCATCTCGCTCAGGATGAAGTTGGTGGTGCCGTTGATGATGCCGGCGATCCATTCGATGCGGTTGCCGGTCAGGCCCTCGCGCAGGGCCTTGATGATGGGGATGCTCACCGCCACCGCGCCCTCGAAGGCCACCATCACGCCGCGCTCGTGCGCCAGCGCGAAGATCTCGTTGCCGTGCACCGCGAGCAGGGCCTTGTTGGCCGTGACGACGTGCTTGCCCTGGCGGATGGCCTCGATGACCAGGTCCTTGGCGAGCGTCGTGCCGCCGATCACCTCGACGACGATGTCGATGCCCGGGTCGCGCACGACCTCCATGGGGTCGGCGGTGACGCGGCAGGCGTCGCCCACCACACCGCGCGCCTTGTCCAGGTTCCTGGCGGCGACCGCGGCGATCTCGATGGCCCGGCCCGCGCGGCGCGCGATCACTTCCTGGTTGCGCTTGAGCACGTTGAACGTGCCGCTGCCGACGGTGCCGATGCCCAGGAGGCCTACTTGTATTGGTTTCATGCTGCGTGCCCTGCCGGGCTCCATCGTGGTCTGAAATGAAGGGTGTGGCGGCTCGCCGCGGCGGCGGCTCAGCGCGCGTGGCGCTTGCGATAACCGTCGAGGAAGCGCGCGATGCGCGAGATGGCTTCGGCCAGGTCGTCCGAATTGGGTAGGAAGACGAGCCGGAAGTGGTCGGGCGCCGACCAGTTGAAGCCGGTGCCCTGGACGATCAGCACCTTCTCTTCGGCCAGCAGCTCGTAGGCGAACTGCTGGTCGTCGGCGATCGGGTACATCGCCGGGTCCAGTTTGGGGAACATGTAGAGCGCCGCCTTGGGCTTGACGACGCTGACACCGGGGATCTGGCTCAGCAGCTCGTGGGCCAGGTCGCGCTGGCGGCACAGCCGGCCGCCGGGGGCGACCAGGTCCTTGATGCTCTGGTAGCCGCCCAGGGCGGTCTGGATGGCCAGCTGGCCGGGCGTGTTCGAGCAAAGCCGCATCGAGGCCAGCATGTTCAGCCCGACGATGTAGTCGGCGGCGTGGCGTTTCTCGCCCGACACGACCATCCAGCCCGCACGGTAGCCGCAGGAGCGGTAGTTCTTCGACAGGCCGTTGAAGGTGACGCAGAGCACGTCGTCGGCCAGGGCGGCGATGCTGGTGTGCACTTCGCCGTCGTAGACCGTCTTGTCATAAATCTCGTCGGCGAAGACGATCAGCTGGTGCTGGCGGGCCACCTCGACGATCTCGCGCAGCAGCGCCTCGGGGTAGAGCGCGCCGGTCGGGTTGTTGGGGTTGATGACGACGATGGCCTTGGTGCGTGGCGTGACCTTGCGCCGGATGTCGGCGATGTCGGGCAGCCAGCCGGACTGCTCGTCGCACACGTAGTGCACCGGCGTGCCGCCCGACAACGCCACCGCGGCGGTGTAGAGCGGGTAGTCCGGGGCGGGGATGAGCACCTCGTCGCCGTCGTTGAGCAGCGCGTTCATGCTCATCACGATGAGTTCGGAAGCGCCGTTGCCGAGGTAGACGTCGTCGACGGTGACGCCGCGGATGCCCTTTTCCTGCGTGTAGTGCACCACCGCCTTGCGCGGCGCGAACAGCCCCTTGCTGTCGGTGTAGCCCGCGGTGTCGGGCAGGTTGCGGATCATGTCCTGCACGATCTCGTCGGGCGGCATCAGGCCGAAGGCGGCGATGTTGCCGATGTTCAGCTTGATGATCTTCTGGCCCTCTTCCTCCATCTGCCGGGCCTTGTCCAGCACCGGGCCGCGGATGTCGTAGCAGACGTTGGCCAGCTTGCTGGATTTGACGATGGGTTTCAACACGTTCTCCTGAGGGCCTTGCCTGCGCCGGGCGGCGGGTGTGCACCGCACAAAACTATAATTTTAGGCTCAGGCCGGGTGCCAGGCCCGCCTCCGCCTTCAACCTACAGCCCAGGAACGGCAAGCCTTGAAACTCCAAGCCGAACGAACCGAAGGCAGCAACGCCATCGCCCGACACAGCCTGGAAGGCGTGGTCGTGAACGGCCAGTCCCACGGTGACAACCTGGTGGTTCCTTGGCAGGGGCCCGTCTTCCCATGGGCGGCCGGCGGTTTCGATGCGCTGGAGGAATCGGATTTCGCCCGGTTGGGGGAGCTGGCGCCCGAACTGGTGATTTTCGGCAGCGGCAGCCGGATCCGTTTCGCCCACCCCTCGCTGCTCAAGCCCCTCATGGGCGCCCGCATCGGGATGGAAACCATGGACACCGCGGCCGCCTGCCGCACCTACAACGTGCTGCTGGCGGAGGGCCGGCGCGTCGTGGCGGCGCTGCTTTTCGACCGCGCCCTTTGATACACCGTTTGACGCGCCCCGCGCCGGCCGCCAAGGGGGCAGCCACCTCGCGACAGCCCCTATAATCTACGGTTACGCGTCGAACAGACGCCAACTGCATAGAAGACTTCATGACGCCAGCTCTCAACAAACCCCTTCCGGACTTTGAAGCGCTTGCAACCAGCGGTGTGAAGTTCACACCCCAGGCATACGCTGGCCAAAACATCGTCTTGTACTTTTACCCCAAGGACAACACCCCGGGCTGCACCACCGAGGCCATGCAGTTCCGGGACCACCACAAGGACTTCGTCAAGGCGGGCGCCGTCGTCTTCGGCGTCTCGCGGGACAACATGGCTTCCCACGAGAAGTTCAAGCAGAACCTGGAACTCCCCTTCGAACTCATCGCCGACACCGAGGAAAAGCTCTGCCACATGTTCGGCGTCGTCAAGAACAAGATCATGTACGGCAAGAAGGTCAAGGGCATCGAGCGCAGCACCTTCCTGATCGACGGCAACGGCATCCTGGTCGGCGAATGGCGCGGCCTCAAGGTGGCCGGCCATGTCGAGGAAGTGCTCAAGGCGGTCAAGGCCATCAAGAAGGCCGCTTGACCGACCATTGCCCCGGGTTGGGGCAAACAAAGAAAAGCCGGCCGCGAGCCGGCTTTTTTCCGCCCGCCGCGGCGCCACCGGGCTTGTGCATAATGGCCTTGCCCATGAGATGTGCAGTCCGCCCCCTCCTTCCGAAGCCGCCCAGGCCACTGTGCGGCTTTTGTCTTTTTCAAGCCCCCTTCAGCGAATCGACACTCCATGCCACTGCCCAAGCCGCCTGCCAAACGAGCCGCCATCCTCAACCCCGCTGAATTCGACGCCCAAGCCGCGCCCAAGCCCGCCAAGCGCTCATCCAGCCAGGCCTCGTCGCCCAAGGCCCATGAGCCCTCTTCCGAGCTGAACCTCTATGACCCGGGCCAACAGGCCGCGGCCCAGCCCGCGCCCGCCGTGGCGGTGGCGCCGCCGGCTGTCCCCGCCAAAGCGCCGGCCAAGGCCCCGGCAACCGTCGCGAAAGCCAAGCCCGGCAAGGCCAAAAACACCGGCCCGGCCAAGTTGTTCGTGCTCGACACGAATGTGCTGATGCACGACCCGATGAGCCTGTTCCGTTTCGAGGAACACGACATCTACCTGCCGATGATCACGCTGGAAGAGCTGGACGGCCACAAGAAAGGCATGACCGAAGTCGCCCGCAATGCGCGCCAGGTCAGCCGCGACCTTGATGCGCTGGCGGTCGACCTGGGCTTGCGCAACGCCGACGGCATGACCGACGGGCTGCCGCTGAACCGCACCGGCCACCGCGAAGCGCTGGGCAAGGTGTTCTTCCAGACCCACCTCGTCAACGTCACCCTGCCCGCCGGCCTGCCGCAAGGCAAGGCCGACAACCAGATCCTCGGCGTCGTGAAGTCGCTGCGCGAGCAGCAGCCCGAGCGCGACGTCATCCTGGTGTCGAAAGACATCAACATGCGCATCAAGGCGCGCGCGCTGGGCTTGCCCGCCGAAGATTATTTCAACGACAAGACCCTGGACGACGGCGACCTGCTCTACACCGGCGTGCTGCCTTTGCCCGCCGATTTCTGGGAGCGCCATGGCAAGACCATGGAAAGCTGGCAGCAGGGTGGGCACACCTACTACCGCATCAGCGGCCCTCTGGTGCCGTCCCTCTTGATCAACCAGTTCGTCTATCTGGAAGCGCCGGGCGCCGCGCCGCTGCATGCCAAGGTCACCGAGATCACCGGCAAGACGGCGGTGCTGCGCACGCTGCGCGAATACACGCACCAGAAGAACGCGGTGTGGGGCGTGACGGCGCGCAACCGGGAGCAGAACTTCGGCCTGAACTTGCTGATGGACCCGGAGTGCGACTTCATCACCCTCACCGGCACCGCCGGGACGGGCAAGACCCTGATGACGCTGGCGGCCGGCCTCTCGCAGGTGATGGAGGACCGCCGCTACTCCGAAATCATCGTCACCCGGGTGACTGTGCCCGTGGGCGAAGACATCGGTTTCCTGCCCGGCACCGAGGAGGAGAAGATGGGCCCCTGGATGGGCGCGCTGGACGACAACCTGGAAGTGCTGGCCAAGAACGACAGCGGCGCGGGCGAATGGGGCCGCGCGGCCACCAACGACCTGGTGCGCAGCAAGATCAAGATCAAGAGCCTGAACTTCATGCGCGGGCGCACCTTCCTGAACAAGTTCGTCATCATCGACGAGGCGCAGAACCTGACGCCCAAGCAGATGAAGACGCTGATCACCCGCGCCGGCCCGGGCACCAAGATCGTCTGCCTGGGCAACCTGGCGCAGATCGACACGCCCTACCTCACCGAAGGCAGCTCAGGCCTGACTTACGCGGTGGACCGATTCAAGGGCTGGCCGCATTCCGGGCATGTCACGCTGGCGCGTGGAGAGCGCTCTCGTCTGGCCGACTTTGCGTCTGAAGTGCTTTGAGCATGGCCTCCAGCTGGCTGCCGTAGCGCAGTTCAGTCACCACGAGGCCGCGGCGCAGCAGCCAGGATGAGTCGTGCCAGCCCGGGCCCATCGGGGCCCAGGCCGGCACGTGCGGGTCGACGCCGGCAGCGTCCCGGCCAGTGTTCCGGGGAGGCAAGGCCTCCATCGGTTCGAGAGACCATTCGCGCGGGTGGGGTCCGGGCTCATCGGGGCGGAAAACGCCGTCGGTCATGCGGGCCATCGATTGTTCCTTGGTGGTTTTGACGCTGCGGTTGCGCAAGCCGTGCAGTGTTCCAAGTCCACCTCCAAGCAACCATCCCTCCGACGTCGGGAGTTGTGGCGTGACACGACGCCCTGACAGGGGCCACCCTGAGAGCCGCCCTTGCGAGGGATGGGTCGCGCCATCAAACCGCGCCCTCAATTGAACGGTGCCTGCAACCACGCAGCACCGGGGATCGCGGCCAACCCGCCGCTTGCGCCCACTTCCCGATCCACACCCGCCATCGCGGCCGTGAATGCGAGCGCGTGGCCCAAGGCGAGAAATCGAATGGGCGCTTGACGTCAGGCCTTGTGCGTGGGATATTATCACACACAACGATTGACTCTTGGAGGTTTCATGCTGCCCGACCACTCGGTTCCCATCGCCGGCCCCCCGATTGCTGCGAGTGATCGGCCATTCGTCCCCTTCACAGTGCGCGCCATGGCGTTGACGGCGGCACTGCTCGTGTCGGCGTGCGGCGGCGGGGGGAGTGACGGGCCGAATGGCACGGCGGCACCAGCCGCGGATCCGCCGGGCACCGCGGTCACGCAGGCCCCCGTCGAGGGCCCGGCGCCTTCGCCTTCCCCCCCGGCACCTCCACCGGGCCCGGCGCCCAAGGAGAACCTGCAAGCCTCGCAGCCAGGGCAATTGATGGCCTATGTGAAAGGCAAGCTCGACGAGCGTCAGAAGCTGCGCGAGCAGGCGAAATCAAACGACGTCGATTTCTCCACCAGCGGCAATCCTGTGCCTGCCGGGGCCGTCTTCAGCGCAGGGGCGGCGCCCCCGCCGGTCGAGCGCTCGGGCACCGTCGTCCAGGAAGAGGGCATCGACGAAGAGGATTCGATCAAAAGCGACGGGGCGGCCATTTACACCTTGCTGGAAGGCGGCATCAACGGCGGCCATTGGCAGCCCAAAGGGATCGCGATCCACCGCCTGCGTGCGGATGGCGGCACCGAATCGGCGAGCCGCTGGCAGCTCGGCACGGAACCCAATGCTTCGGTGTCTTACACGGGCATGTACCTGAACGGCGCGTCGAAGCGGCTCGCGGCGCTGGGTTCGATATCGCGCTTCTCACAGGTGGACTTGTGCGCGCCTGCGGCGTCCTG
Organism: uncultured Burkholderiales bacterium; assembly: GCA_966211815.1. GTDB lineage: Bacteria > Pseudomonadota > Gammaproteobacteria > Burkholderiales > Burkholderiaceae_C > JANPCX01. The sequence continues at coordinate 2,715 of CBIHOD010000111.1, read as the reverse complement.
CGCCAGCGCCTCGCTGTTGCCCACCCCTCCGTTCTTCAGCAAGCCCTCCGTGGCGGTGGAAGTGGTCGAAGTCGCCGATGCGGGCCGACCGCTGCTCGGCGAGAGGCTGCGAATCGACGGCAAGCTCGTGGGCAGCCGCATGGTCGGCGATTCGCTGGTCCTGGTCACGCAATTCACGCCGGCTTTGCAGGTCGACGCCCTTCCCTGGAACGCCCCCGCCGAGGAACGTGCCGCAGCGATCGCGCGCGTCAAGCCATCCGACCTGCTGCCGACCATCACATCCGCCGACGGCGCCTCGCAGCCCCTGGTCGCCGAGACGGACTGCTACATCGAACCCCAGAACGCCAACTACGGCATCGACGTGACGAGCATCACCGTCATCGACTTGTCCTCGGGCAACCTGAAACGCAGCAGCCGCTGTTTCATCGGCGGCACCGACTCGATCTACATGTCGCGTTCGGCGCTCTACCTGGCCACGTCCAATGCACGGGTCATGCCGGCCCCCGTATTCATGGGGCCCGGCACGACGCGGCTGACCTTCCCTCCCGACGCCACGACCGACATCCACAAGTTCGCCTTGTCCGGTGGCACCGGTGGCACCGGCGGCAGCCCGGCTTCTGTCGAATACCGCGGTTCCGGCCAGGTCCCTGGCCATTTGGGGTGGAGCACGCAGCAACGCCCCTATCGGATGGGCGAGCACAACGGAGATTTGCGGGTGCTGACATTCACCGGACCATCCGGCTGGGGCGCGTTGGAAGACGCGGCCAACCCGGGCGCGCCCAAGCCGTCCCCCGCGACCTTGACCGTGCTGCGCGAGACCGCTGGCGCAAAGGCCTTGCGCGTGGTCGGGCAGTTGCCCAATTCGCGGCGGCCCTCGGCGATCGGCAAGCCCGGCGAGCAGGTCTACGCGGTGCGTTTCATCGGCGACAAGGGTTATGTGGTGACCTTCCGCCGCACGGACCCGCTCTACGTGCTGGACCTCTCCGACCCCGCCGACCCCAATGCCACGGGCGAGCTGACGGTCGCCGGTTTTTCGGACTACCTCTTCCCCATCGGGCCGGCCGGAAGCGGGTTGCTGCTGGGCGTGGGGAGGGACGCAGCCGCCAACGGCGATGTGCTGGGCGTGAAAGTGGCGCTCTTCGACGTCGCCGACCCCGCCAAGCCAGCGCAGGTGGGCACGGCCACGATCGGCGGCCGCTACGCCTATTCGGCGCTGGAACAGTCCAGTCACGGCATCGACCTGTTCACCCGGGGCGGCCGGACGCGGGTGGTGCTGCCGGTCGTGAACTACGGCGCTCCCGCCTACGAATTCAGCATGCAGCGTTTCGAAGTGGATTCAGCCTCTCGCACCCTGAAACCGGTCAACCCATTGAAGCCCCCGGGCGTTGGTGACTCATACCTGAACCTAGGCCTGTTCCGCACGCTGCAGGTCGGCGACAAGTTGCACTACTTCGACGGCGTGTCGCTGGGCACTTCCGACTGGTGAGCGGCACTTGCGGTGAAGCCCCGCCCGAAGTCGGGCGGGCGAGACCCGGTAGCGGCAAGGCCCGGCAAGGAAGGGCATGCGTCGGCGCGAAACGAGCCCATGGCGCCTCCAAGGGCTAGGACCGCAACTTCCCACGCACGGCCGGCACGTGCCCTTCCCTGCCGGGTCCTCGCGCCGCGCCGGCCTTTTCTTCTCAGCCTCCGGTTGACGCCCAGCAAGCGCCGTGGTGCCGGAGGTGGTCTTCAATGAAGCTGGCGATGAAGTAGTAGCCGTGGTCGTAACCCGCGTGCCGGCGCAGCCGCAGTGCCACGCCCGCCTGGGCGCAGGCTTCTTCGAACAGGTGCGGGTTCAGTTGCTCGGCGAGGAATTTGTCGGCCAGGCCTTGGTCCACCAGCAGCGGCGAAGGCGGGCGGGCGCCGGCTTTGACGAGTTCCGTGGCGTCGAACCCGGCCCAGGCGGCGCGTTCCGGGCCGAGGTAGCCGCCGAAGGCTTTCTCGCCCCAGGGGCACCGCGTCGGCGCGGCGATCGGCGCCAGGGCCGAGACGCTTTGGAAGAGGCCGGGGTTCCGCAACGCCAGCACCAGGGCGCCGTGCCCGCCCATCGAGTGGCCCATGAGCCCCAACCGGTCGGGCCGCGCGGGGAAATTCGCCAGCACGAGTTCGCGCAACTCGCGAGCGACGTAGCTGCCCATGCGCCAGTGCCGCGCCCAGGGCGCCTGCGTGGCGTCGAGGTAGAAGCCGGCGCCGTGGCCGAAGTCCCAGGACGCGTCGGCGCCTTCCACCCCGGTGCCGCGCGGGCTGGTGTCGGGCGTGACGACCATGATGCCCAGTTCGGCGGCGGCGCGCTGCGCGCCGGCCTTGATCGCGAAGGTTTCCTCGGTGCAGGTCAAACCCGCCAGGAAGAACAGCGCCGGCACCGGCCCCTGCGACGCCTGCGGCGGCTCGTAGACGCCGAACTTCATCGGCAGCCCGGTCTCGGAGGAATCGTGGCTGTAGAAACGCTGCCAGCCCCCGAAGCAGGCGTGCTCGGACAGCAGCGTGGGCGCGCCGGCGGCGCCCATCAGTAAAGCACCACCGAGCGGATCGACTCGCCGCGCTTCATCAGCGAGAAGCCTTCGTTGATGTCGTCGAGCGCGAGCCGGTGGGTGATCAGGTCGTCGATGTTGATCTTGCCTTCCATGTACCAGTCGACGATCTTCGGCACGTCGGTGCGGCCGCGCGCGCCGCCGA
>CBIHOD010000110.1:0-10288 GCA_966211815.1 uncultured Burkholderiales bacterium | reverse complement strand
GGGCCCGGGGGGCGGCGGGGCCGCCGCCCCAACCCCGGCGGCCCACCCCCCCCCCGGCCCCCCCCCCCCCACCGCCCCTTCGGGTGATCGCCACACAAGCCCGCCCTCCGCGTTGCAAATGCTCGCTGTGGCACAGGCCACAGCCGTGCTTTGCGCCTTGATGACGGGCTTCTTCTGTGGAGTCACGTGGGCTTCCTTTGCGTGTTAACAGGCCCTAGCGAGGGACGCCGGCAACCGTCAAAAGGCGAGCTGCGCCGACAGGTAGGCGCCCGTCTGCCGCCTGGGTTGAACCGCCGGCGCGATCCTGCCGAGGTCGACGTAGGCCAGCGTCAGCGAGAAGTTCTTGACCGGCGCCCAGGCGACGAAGAGGTCGAACCAGTCGTCTTCCTTCAGCGCGCCGGCGCCGAGCGCCGAGTCTTTCAGGTTGTCGGGCTTGGACCGGTACTCCAAGCCCACCGCGAGCCTGCGGTTCAACAGGTAGGCCGCCGACAGCTCGGGCTGCAGCTTGTAGCCGTCGCCGCGTGCGCCGCCGAAACCGAGCAGTCCGTTCTGGTTGGCCTTCGTGGCGCGAAGCGTGGCGTTGACGAGCAGGCCTTGCGAGAGGAAGAGTTTGGTCGCGCTGACGTAGACGTCGGTGCCGCCGTCCTTGGCGCCGAGCGGGCCGGCCAGCGTCGGGCCGAGGCCGCCGGCATGGGTTTTCTTGAACTGCGCGCCGACGGCAAGCTGCGGGGCCCAGCGGTCGCTGTCCAGCACCGCGTCGCCGGCGACGCGGACTTTCACGCCGGCGATGTCCTGGCGCAAGTGCAGCCCGGGCAGGCCCAGCGGCGCCAGGTTGCCGCGGGTGTCGAAGTCCTGGTGGGCCAGCGAAAGCTCGACCCGTTCGCCCCAGGCGACCGCGGCGCCGGCCACCTGCAAGCCGTAATCCCGCGTGCGCACGCCGGTGGCGAAGGCGGTGGCGCCCCACTGGCCTTCGGTGGCATAGCTGCCGGTGACGGCCCAGGGCGTGAGGCCGCCACCGGCGGCGCCGTCGACGCCGCTGACGCCGCCGGTCAAGAGCAGCTTGCCGCCCTCCGCCCGCGCGGCCCCGGCGCACAGCAACATCGACGCCAGGCCGATCGACACCCACAATCGCGCGGCGGCCTTGTCGCTTGAAGTCATGGTTTCTCCTGGGGTGGAAGGTGGTCGGTCGAACCGGTCCATCCGTCTTTGTACCTTTTTCCGGCAGGCCCGGGGGCCCGCCGTGGACCCGTCCGCCGCCACCCGGCCGGGGCACGCGCGCGACGCAGCGGCAGCGGCCGGGCGACCGCCCCGATTTCAAGCGGCGGCTGAAATTTTTTCAGACGCACGGCCCGCCCCGTCCTTACCATCCCACCTGCCCGGCGCGCCATCCGCCCAGGCACCTGGCGCCCCCGGCCGCCCACGCCCCGGAGAAAAGACGACCCCATGCCGACGATCACCCACATCGAAGACCTGCGCGTCCTGGCGCGAAAGCGCGTGCCGCGCATGTTCTACGACTACGCCGACTCCGGCTCCTGGACGGAAGGCACCTACCGCGCCAACGAGGCGGACTTCCAGAAGATCAAGCTGCGCCAGCGCGTGGCGGTGAACATGGAAAACCGCAGCACCCGGGTGCGCATGGCAGGCAGCGACGCGGCCATGCCGGTGGCGCTGGCGCCCACCGGCTTGACGGGCATGCAGCATGCCGACGGCGAGATCCTCGCGGCGCGGGCCGCCAAGGCCTTCGGCGTGCCTTTCACGCTGTCGACGATGAGCATCTGCTCGATCGAGGACATCGCCGAGGCCACCCGGGCGCCGTTCTGGTTCCAGCTCTACTGGATGCGCGACCGCGACTTCATGGAGCGCCTGATGGACCGCGCGAAGGCGGCCGGCTGCCCGGTGCTGGTGCTGACGCTGGACTTGCAGGTCATCGGCCAGCGCCACAAGGACCTGAAGAACGGCCTGACCGCGCCCCCGAAGCCGACGCTGGCCAACCTCCTCAACCTGATGACCAAACCGCGCTGGTGCTGGGGCATGGCGCGCACCCGGCGCCATGGTTTCGGCAACCTGATCGGACACGCCAAGGGCGTGAGCGACATGAGTTCGCTGTCCGCCTGGACGAAAGAGCAGTTCGACCCGCGCCTGGACTGGGACGATGTCGAGTGGATCAAGAAGCGCTGGGGCGGCAAGCTGGTGCTCAAGGGCGTCATGGACCTGGAAGACGCCCGGCTCGCCGCTGAGAGCGGCGCCGACGCGCTGGTCGTCTCCAACCACGGCGGCCGCCAGCTCGACGGCGCGCCCTCCTCGATCTCGGCCCTGCCCGCCATCGCCGACGCGGTGGGATCGAAGATCGAGGTCTGGATGGACGGCGGCATCCGCAGCGGCCAGGACGTGCTCAAGGCCTGGGCGCTGGGCGCCCGCGGCACGATGGTCGGCCGGCCCTTCCTGTACGGCCTGGGCGCCATGGGCGAAGCCGGCGTGACCCGGTGCCTGGAGATCATCCACAAGGAACTCGACATCACCATGGCTTTCTGCGGGCACACCGACATCCGCCGGGTGGACCGGCGCATCCTGTTGCCCGGGTCGCTGCCGGCGCCCCTGTGACGGCGCGGCCCGCGCCACCGCCCGGCAGTCCCCATTGAACGCGCCGGGCCATCCGCGCTACAAAGCCCGTGCGGGCCGGTCTCCGGGGCCGGCCCTTCCACACACCACGCCTCAAGGAAAACCGAAAAATGAGAAGCGCCTTCATCGCCGCCGTCTGCCTCGCCCTTGCCGCCTGCACCACGCCCTACGGCCCGAAGGGCCTCGCCGGCGGTTATTCGGAAACCAAGCTCGCGGAGAACGTCTACACCGTGTCCTTCAATGGCAACGGCAACACCAGCGGCGACACCGTCTGGAATTACTGGATCTACCGCTGCGCCGAGTTGACGCTGGAGAAAGGTTATTCCGCCTTCGCCGTGGTCCGCACCGACAAATCCGCCGACGCCGGCCACGGCATGAGGACGGCGGGCTGGGCCGGCGGGCAGGACGCCGACGCGCCTGTGCTGTTGCCCGTCAAGGGCGGCGGCGCGCCGATCTATATCTACACCCCCGGCTACACCATCACCACTTACAGCGCCAACGCGAGGGTGACGATGTACCGCGAGCCTTACCCGGCTTCCGCGGGCCCGCTGCTCAAGGCCCAATCGGTGATCGACAGCCTCAAGCCTTTCATCGAGAAGAAGGACACCGTGGGCCCGGCGCGCCGCACCGTGCTTGAGAAGGCTTTCATTCCGCCCACGTCGGCCCTCTGAACCGCCACTGGCAGGCGGGGCGCCGACGCGCGTCCCGACGCCGCGCTCGCCAATCGGGCTGAAGCGGCCTGGGGACGTCGCTGGACTCCTTGGGCTGCGGAATGTGCAGGCATCTGCTACAGTCTTATTGCAAACGCATTTGCATTCGCAAAAAGACGGTCGACTGCGCCGCAGTCGACTCCCGCCATGGAACGCCAAACCCGTCAACAACACGCCGTGATGCAGGCCATCGCCGACAGCGGCCGGTCGCTCAGCCCGCAGGAGATCTGGGAATTGGCCCAGCGGGCGGTGCCGCGCATCAACCTGTCGACGGTCTACCGGCAACTCAAATCGCTCCAGGAAGACGGCCAGGTGGTGCGCGTTCAGCTGCCGGGCCAGGCACCGCGGTTCGAATCGGCCGGGCTGTCCCAACAGCCGCAGGGCGGCGGCGCACACGGGACCGCGGCCTCGCCCGCCCACGCCCACCACCCCGGGCATGAAGACCACGACGGCGGCCACCCGCCCCACCACCCCCACCACCACCATTTCCATTGCCTGTCCTGCGAGCAGGTCTTTCCCCTGCACGCCTGCCCGGGCGGCATCGAGAAGCTGGCGCCGCGCGGTTATGAAGTCCTGAGCCACGACCTGACCTTGCACGGTCGCTGCGCCAGTTGCGTGGCGGGAGTGGCGGCATGACGGCGCCTTTGCAACCGCCTGGGGACGCCGCCGGACACGCACACGGGCATGGCCACCCGCATGGCCATGGCGGACATGGCCATGCGCACGCCCATCCACACGGGCATGCGCATTCACATGGCCCGGCCCACGGCGGCCACGCCCCCGGCGCGGCGCCCGGTCCCGCCCGCAGCTTGCTGATGGCCGGCGGCGTGCAGCGCCTGCTCGGCGCGCTGGCGCTGGTCGCGCTGCTCTGGGCCGCGGTGGCCTGGGCGGTCATGTCGGGCGACTGACAAGAGAAGGGAACGACGGCGCCATGGACCACACCGCCACCGCGATCGCGTTGCACGACCTGACGGTCACGCACAGCCGCCACCCCGCGGTGCACCACGTCAGCGGTCGCTTCGAACGCGGCTCGCTCACCGCCGTGGTGGGCCCCAACGGTGCCGGCAAGAGCAGCCTGCTCGAAGCGATCGCCGGCCGGTTGCCCGCCGCCGGCGGCCGCGTCGAGCTGGCGCCCGACCTGCAGGGGCGGCTGGCCTACCTGCCGCAGCAGTCGCAGGTGGACCGAGGCTTCCCGCTCAAAGTGCTCGACGTGGCGATGCTCGGCCACTGGCACCGGCTGCCCTGGTGGTCCGGCGCGCGGCGCGGCCAGGTCGACCAGGCGCTGCAGGCGCTGGCGGCCGTCGGTTTGCAGGGCTTCGAGTCGCGCTGGGTCGGCGACATGTCGGTGGGCCAGTTCCAGCGGCTGCTGTTCGCGCGGCTGCTGCTGCAGGACGCGCCCGTCATCCTGCTCGACGAACCCTTCAACGCCATCGACGAGCGCACCTGCGCCGACCTGCTGGCCGTGGTGCGGCGCTGGCACGCGCAGGGCCGCACGGTGGTCGCGGTGCTGCACGACCTCGACCAGGTGCGCGAATTCTTCCCCGACAGCCTGTTGCTGGCCCGCGAATGCGTGGCCTGGGGAGCCACGCGCGAGGCGCTGAGCCCGGCCCACCTGGCCCGGGCGCGGATGATCTCCCTGCGCTGGGACGAAACCGCGCCCTGGTGCGAAGCCCCCGTCAAAGCCGCCTGACGGCGACCCCGGCCCCGCCGACGCCGGGCCGCCGGCGTCCCCTCCCCGCTTCTTCACGCAACCTTCAGCGAGACACGAACCGCCACCATGCGCATCCGCACCGCCCAGCCCCAGGACACCGACCTCATCGCGCCGCTGTTCGACGCCTACCGGCAGTTCTACGAGCAGACGCCCGACCTTCCGCTGGCCACGCGTTTCATCCGGGAGCGGCTGGAAAAGCGCGAGTCGGAGATCCTGCTGGCGGTGGACGCCGCCGATCCCCTCAAGCTGCTGGGCTTCTGCCAGCTCTACCCCACCTTCTGCTCGGTCGAGGCCGGGCCCATCTACGCGCTGTACGACCTTTTCGTCACGCCCGGAGCGCGGCGCCTGGGCGCCGGCAAGGCGCTGCTCGAAGCGGCGCGCCTGCACGCGGCCGCGCAAGGCAAGCGCCGCATGGACCTCACCACCGCCCGGACCAACACCCGAGCCCAGGCCCTTTATGAATCGATGGGCTGGGTCAGGGACGACGTCTTCCTCGCCTACAACCGTCGCGTGGACGGGGAAGCCGGGCAAGCGCGGCCATGAGCCCGAGCGACTGGTTCCTCCAGCCCTTCGCCGAGTTCGGCTTCATGCGCCGCGCGCTGGTGGCCACGCTGGCGCTGAGCCTGGGCAGCGCGCCGATGGGCACGCTGCTGGTGCTGCGCCGCATGAGCCTGATGGGCGACGCGATGGCCCACGCCCTGCTGCCCGGCGCCGCGGTGGGCTTCGCGGTGGCCGGCTTCTCGCTCACGGCGATGGGCGGCGGCGGTTTCGTCGCCGCGCTGCTGGTGGCGCTGCTGGCCGGCTGGGTGACGCGCGTGACCTCGCAGCGCGAGGACGCCAGCTTCGCCGCCTTCTACCTGATCGCGCTGGCGGCCGGCGTGATGATCATCTCCACCCATGGCAGCCCGGTCGACCTGATGCACGTGCTGTTCGGCAGCATCCTGGCGGTGGACGACGCCTCGCTCTACCTGGTGGCCGGCGTGTCTTCCTTCAGCTTGCTGGCGCTGGCGGCGATGTACCGGCCGCTGGTGGTCGAGTGCTTCGACCCCGGCTTCCTGCGCAACGCCGGCGGGCCGGGCGCGGCGGTGCACCTGGGCTTCCTGGTGCTGGTGGTGGCCAACCTCGTCGCCGGCTTCCAGGCGCTGGGCACGTTGATGGCGGTGGGGTTGATGATGCTGCCGGCCACCGCGGCCCGCTTCTGGGTGGTGGGGCTGGCGCCGCTGTCGGCGGTCTCCGCGCTGATCTCGATGCTCAGCGCCTGGGGTGGGCTGCTGCTGTCCTACCACTTCGACCTGCCTTCGGGGCCGAGCATCGTGTTGCTGGCCGGCGGCTGCTACGTGGCCTCGTTGCTGGTGGGCCGGCGCGACAGCTGGCTCAGCCGGGCGCTCGCGCAACGCGCCCACCGCGTGGCGTGAACGCGGGCGCCTTCCCGAAACCTTCTGGAACCTTCTCGTGACCCTCCTCCGCCGCTCCTTCACCTTTCGCGCGTTCGGCCTGGCCGCCACCGTCGCCCTGGCCAGCCCGGCCGCCTTCGCGGCCGAAGGCGCCGCAAAACCACTGCGCGTGGTGGCCAGTTTCTCCCTGCTGGCCGACATGGCGCGCCAACTCGCCGGCGACGCGGCCGAGGTCACCAGCCTGGTGCCCCCCAACGCCGACGCCCACGCCTTCGAACCCACGCCCGCCGACGCGCAGCGGCTGAAGTCGGCCGACCTCGTCGTCATCAACGGCCTGCGCTTCGAAGGCTGGATCGACCGGCTGATCAAGACATCGGGCTACCAGGGCCCGGTGGTGGTGGCCACCGCCGGCATCCAGCCGCGGCTGGTGCGCGGCACCGCCGACCCCCACGCCTGGCAGAGCCTGGCGCACGCGCAGTCCTACGTGAAGAACATCGCCGCCGCGCTGGCCGCGGCGCGGCCCGCGCAGGCCCAGGCGATCCAGGCGCGGGCCGGCGCCTACGCCGCGGAATTGCGCGCGCTGGACGAGCTTGCGCGCGGGCGATTCGCCACCATTCCCGAAGCGCAGCGCCGCGTCATCACCGCGCACGACGCCTTCGCCTACCTCGGCGACGCCTACGGCATCGCCTTCATCGCACCGCAGGGCTGGAACACCAGCGGCGACGCCTCCGCCCGCACCGTGGCGGCGGCGATCCGGCAGATCAAGGCGCGGCAGGCGCGCGCCTTGTTCGCCGAGAACATCTCGGACCGCCGGCTGATCGACCGCATCGCGCGCGAGACCGGCGCCACCGTGGGCGGAACTTTGTACTCGGACGCGTTGTCCATGCCGGGCACCGAGGCCGACACCTACCTCAAGCTCTACGCGCACAACCTCAGGCAGCTGCACGACGCCCTGGCCGCCAAGCCTTGAGCGCGCCCGGCGAGCCGACCCACCCTGGGGCGATGAAGACGATGAAGACGACGAACCGGAACCGACGACGCGCCTGGCTGGCCGCGGGCCTGCTGGCCCTGGTGCCCTGGACCGCGCAGGCGGCCGGCGGCAAGGCGCACGAGCACGGCGTGGTCAAGCTCGACATCGCCATCGACGGCAACCGCATTTCCATCGCGATGGAATCGCCGCTGGACAACCTGGTCGGCTTCGAACGCGCGCCGCGCACGCCGGCCGAGCAGCGCCGCGTCGACGACGCCGTCGCCCGGCTGCGCGACGCCGGCCGCCTGTTCCGCATCGACGCGGCCGCCGGCTGCAGGTTGGCCGGCGCGACGCTGGAGGCGCCGGTCCTCGGGATCGGCGCCCAGGCCGGCGCGGCGGCCAAGGACGGCCACGGCGACCTGGACGCCGACATCGCCTTCGAATGCCGCGACGCGGCCCGGGCCGCGCGCATCGACCTCGCGCCGCTGCTGCAGGCCTTCCCCGGCATGCAGCGCATCGACGTCCAGCTGGCCACGCCGCAGGGCCAGTCCAAGGAAACGGTCAAACGGGGCGCCGGCACGGAAGTGCGGCTCGCCAAGCGTTGAAGGCTCGCGGGGCCGCTTGCATGATCGAGATCGAGCGCCTCATCTACCGATGGCCCGGCGCGCGTCAGGCCACGCTCGACATCGAACACCTGGCGGTCGCCGCCGGCGAGTCGGTCTTCCTGCACGGGCCGAGCGGCTGCGGCAAGAGCACCCTGCTCGGCCTGCTGGCCGGCGTGCTGCTGCCGCGGCAGGGCCAAGTCAAGTTGATGGGGCGCGACTGGGGCTCGCTCTCCGGCCCCGCGCGCGACGCGGCCCGCGCCCGACACGTGGGCTATGTGTTCCAGCAGTTCAACCTGCTGCCCTTCCTCAGCGTGCAGGACAACGTGCTGCTGGCCTGCCGTTTCTCGCAAGAGCGGCGCCGGCGCGCGCAGGCCCTGCACGCCGGCGGCGCCACCGCCGCGGCCCAATCGCTGCTGGCGCGCATGGGCCTGGCGCGGCCGCTGTGGTCGCAACCCGCGGGCCGGCTCTCGGTGGGGCAGCAGCAGCGGGTGGCCGCCGCGCGCGCCCTCATCGGCCAGCCCGAACTTGTGATCGCCGACGAGCCCACCTCGGCGCTCGACGCGCAGCGGCGCGACGATTTCATGGCCCTGCTCATGGGCGAATGCCGCGCCCATGGCAGCACGCTGGTCTTCGTCAGCCACGACGAGCGCCTGGCCGAAGGCTTCGACACCCGGTTGTCGCTGCCGCGGCTCAACCGGGCCGCGCCCGTGGCCGGGTCCGGCGGCGCGGCGGATTGAGAAGGGGGCCCGATGGAACACGGCCGCGGCGCCGCCGCCTTCACCACCCTCGCCGGCCTGGCCGGCCGCAGCGCCTGGCACCGGCGCGGCACGCTGGCCTGGGTGGTGGCCTGCATCGCGCTGTCCACCGCCTTGCTGATGGTGTTGGAGCGGCTGCGCGCCGACGCGCGCGACAGTTTTTCCCAGGCCGTCAGCGGCACCGACCTGGTCGTCGGCGCCCGCACCGGCGCCGTGCCGCTGATGCTCTACAGCGTCTTCCACGTGGGCAGCGCCACCCAGACCATCGGCATGGACAGCCTGCAGGCCATCGCCGCGCACCGCGCGGTGCGCTGGCTGGTGCCGCTGTCCCTGGGCGATTCGCACCGCGGCTACGCGGTGCTGGGCACCACGCCCGGCTACTTCGAGCACTTCCGCCACGGCGAGCGGCAGCCGCTGGCCGTCGCGCAGGGCCGTCCTTTGCAGGACGGGCTCGACCACCTCTACGACACCGTGCTCGGCGCCGACGTCGCCGCGCAGCTCGGCTACGGCCTGGGCGACAAGATCACCCTGCGCCACGGCGCGGGGGGCCTGCCGGGGGCCGAGCACGCCGACAAGCCCTTCACCGTGGCCGGCATCCTGGCGCGCACCGGCACCCCGGTGGACCGCACCGTGCACATCAGCCTGCAAGCGATGGAAGCCATCCACCTCGACTGGGCCGGCGGCGCGCCGATGCCCGGCATGGCCATACCGGCCGACCAAGCCCGCAAGTTCGACCTCTCGCCCAAGCGCGTCACCGCAGCGCTGGTGGGCCTGAAGAGCCGGGCGGCGGTGTTCAACGTGCAGCGCTTCGTGGCCGATTTCGAGGGCGAGCCGCTGATGGCGGTGCTGCCCGGCGTGGCGCTGGACGAGCTCTGGGCCGTCGTCGGCGTCGGCGAGCGGGCCTTGCTTGGCATGTCCGCGATGGTCGGCGTCGTCAGCCTGCTAGGTCTGGTGGCGGTGGTTCTGGCGGGTCTGAACGAACGGCGACGCGAGCTGGCGGTGCTGCGCGCCGTCGGCGCCGGGCCGGGCGACCTCGTCGCCCTGCTCGCCCTCGAAGGCGGCCTGGTGACCCTGCTCGGCATCGCCGCCGGGCTGCTGTTGGCGGCCTCGCTGGTGGTCGGCGCGGGCCCTTGGCTCCAGGCGCAATTCGGCATCTCGCTGCGGCTGGCGGTGCCGACGCCGGCGCAGTGGTATTGGCTGGGCGGCGTGCTGGCCACCGGCGTGCTGGCCAGCCTGCTGCCGGCCCGGCGCGCCTACCGGCTGTCGCTGGCCGACGGGCTGAGCCCGCGTTAACGGCCCCACCGGCGACCCAGCGCCCGGCACGCCACGAACACTCGGCCCCCATCGAAAGGACGGAACACACCATGGCCACGCAAACCCTGCAACGCCGCACGCCGGTCCGGCCGGCCGGGGCGACCTTCCGGCTGCAACTGGGCTGGGCGCTGACGCTCGCCGCCGGCGCGGCCGTGGCGGCGCCGGCCGTGGGCCCTGCGCCGGCGAATCCGGCGCCGCCCGCCGCGGCCG
>CBIHOD010000109.1:0-11099 GCA_966211815.1 uncultured Burkholderiales bacterium | reverse complement strand
GTGGGCTCGGGCACGTTGGAGACGTGGTCGAGGATGTCGAAGATGCGCTTGGCGCCGGCCGCGGCCTTCTGCGTCACCGAGACGATGCGGCTCATCGAGTCGAGCCTGCCGTAGAAGCGGCCGATGTAGGCGATGAAGGCGGTGAGCACGCCCACCGTGATCTGGTCGCGCGAGACCAGCCAGATGCCGAAGGCCCAGACCACGAGCAGGCCGATCTCGGTGAGCAGCGAGACCGTCGGCGTGAACAGCGACCAGGTCTTGTTCAGCTTGTCGTTCACCGCCAGGTTCACGCGGTTGGCCTCGCGGAAGCGCTCGGCTTCGCGGCGCTCCTGCGCGAAGGCCTTGACGACGCGGATGCCGGGAATGGTGTCGGCCAGGACGTTGGTGACGTCGCCCCAGACGCGGTCGATCTTCTCGAAGCCGGTGCGCAGCCGGTCGCGCACCTGGTGGATCATCCAAGCGATCGCCGGCAGCGGCAGCAGCGTGGCCAGCGCGAGCCAGGGATTGATCGAGACCAGGATCGCCGCGGTCATCGAGATCATGATGACGTCGGTGGCGAAATCAAGCGCGTGCAGCGAAAGGAAGACGCAGATGCGGTCGGTCTCCGAACCGATGCGCGACATCAGGTCGCCGGTGCGCTTGCCGCCGAAGTAGTCGAGCGACAGCTGCAGCAGGTGGTCGAAGGTGGCGGTTCGCAGGTCCGCGCCGATGCGCTCGGACACCAGCGACAGCAGGTAGGTGCGCGCCCAGCCCAGCCCCCAGGCCAGCAGCGCCGAGCCCAAGAGGCCCAGCAGCAGCCAGGCGACCACCGCCGGGTCGATCTTCTGCCCGTTCTGGTAGGGGATGAGCACGTCGTCCATCAACGGGATCGTCAGGTAGGGCGGCACCAGCGTGGCCGCCGTGGAAGCCAGTGCCAGCGCGAAGCCGGCCAGCAGCTGCCCGCGGTAGGGCTTGGCGAAGCGCCACAGCCGCAGCAGCACCCAGGTCGAAGGCGGCGTGTGCAGCTCGCGGTGGCAGACCGGGCACTCCTCGCTGTCCGGCGGCAGCGTGGCCTGGCAGCTGGGGCACAGCAGGGCGTCGTCGGCCGCCGTCTCGGCGGGCATGGCGCCTTCGGTCCCTTGCTGCCGCCGCAGCAAGGCCTGTTCGAACTGGGCCACCAGCCGCAACGCCGCCACATTGCGGGACAACGTGAAAAACCAGCGCGACAGCCGGGCATGCGGGCTGAACAACTCCAGCGTCCCGATGCCGCCGTGGTCGTGCAGCTTCAGGGCCAGGCCGGGCGCCAGCGGCCAGGATTCCCAATCTTTCCCAGGCTGGCGGGCCATCAGCCTTTGGGATGTGAGCACCAGCTGCGAATCGCGGAATGTCAATTGCGGGTCCAAGTCAACCGACACCGCCGCCAAAACGTTTTCGTCGCGGCCCAGTTGCACGGACAACGCCGCCCGTTCGAGGTCGCCAGGCGGCTGAGAAGCAGGAACGGGATGAAGTGATTGCATGGGTTGCCAGGGAACAACACAAATTGACGGCCGTTGGAGGCCTGAAGAAGCCAGATGATCAAGCCCCGACCGAACAGGGGATTCTGACCGAAACGAGACACCCCGCCACCAGGTTGACGCCGCCTGGGGCTCTTCATTCCCTGAATAGCCCATCTTCCCGCAACGATTCAATCGAGCAGAATCGATAAGTTTGCGCAAACTATCAAAATGCAAAAATTCGAAGACATCCAGCTTCTCCGCATCAACTACCTGCGCGGCCCGAACATCTGGACCTACCGCCCGGTGCTGGAGGTGTGGCTCGATCTGGGCCCGCTGGAAGACTTCCCGTCCAACAAGATCCCCGGCCTGACCGACCGCCTGCTGGCGATGCTGCCGGCGCTGGGCGAGCACCATTGCGGCGTCGGCGAGAAAGGCGGCTTCATGCAGCGCCTGGTGGAAGGCACCTGGGCCGGACACATCCTGGAACACGTCGTCATCGAATTGCTGAACCTGGCCGACATGCCGACCGGTTTCGGTCAGACGCGCAGCACTTCCAAGGCCGGGGTCTACCGCATGGTGTTCCGCGCGCGCGACGAACAAGTGGCCCGCCAGGCCCTGCAGGAAGGTCACCGGCTGCTGATGTCTGCGATCAACGGGGACGGCTTCCCGACCGCGGCGGCGGTCGAGCGCATCCGCGAGCGGGTGGACGCCTGCTACCTCGGCCCCAGCACCGCCTGCATCGTCTCGGCCGCGACCGACCGCCGCATCCCTCACATGCGCCTCAACGGCGGCAACCTGGTGCAGCTCGGCCACGGCGCTCGGCAGCGCCGCATCTGGACGGCCGAGACCGACCTGACCAGCGCCATCGCCGAAGGCATCGCGCGCGAGAAGGACCTGACCAAGAGCCTGCTGAAGGCCTGCGGCGTGCCGGTGCCCGAAGGCGTGGTGGTCGACTCCCCCGAAGCCGCCTGGGAAGCCGCCCAGGACGTGGGCCTGCCGGTGGTGGTCAAGCCCACCGACGGCAACCACGGCCGGGGCGTCAGCCTGGACCTCTCCAAGGAAGACGAAGTGAAAGCCGCCTACGCGGTGGCCGACGCCGAAGGCAGCGAGGTGATGGTCGAGACCTTCATCCGCGGCCACGAGCACCGCCTGCTGGTGGTGGGCAACCAGGTGGTGGCGGCGGCCCGGGGCGACACCGTCTCCGTGGTCGCCGACGGCACGTCCACCGTGCGGCAGCTGATCGACGCGCAGGCCAACACCGACCCGCGCCGCGGCGACGCCGAAGACTTCCCGCTCAGCGTCATCCGCCCCGAGGAGGACGGCGCCGTCATGCTCAACCTGCAGCGCCAGGGCCTGACGCCCGAATCGGTGCCGGCGGCCGGCCGCGAGGTGGTGGTCCAGCGCAACGGCAACCTGGCCATCGACTGCACCGACGACGTCCACCCCGAGGTGGCCCACACCGCGACGCTGGCGGCGCGCATGGTGGGCCTGGACATCGCCGGCATCGACCTGGTGGCGCAAGACATCTCCCGCCCGCTGCACGAGCAAGGCGGCGCAGTCGTGGAAGTCAACGCCGGGCCGGGCCTGCTGATGCACCTCAAGCCCGCCGAGGGCACCCCGCGCCCGGTCGGCCGCGCCATCGTCGACCACCTCTTCGCGCCGACGCTCACCGACAATGGCGAATTCCCGGGCCGCATCCCGCTCGTCGGCGTGGCCGGCTCGCGCGACACCCACGTGGTCGCCGGCCTGGTGGCCTGGCTGCTGCACCTGGCGGGCCGGCACGTCGGCCTGGCCAGCCGCGACGGCCTCTTCCTGAACCGCCGCCGCGTCGAACGCGGCCCCTGCGCGCATTTCGAAGCCGGGCGGCGGCTGCTGATCAACCGCTCGGTCGACGCCGCGGTGTTCGAGAACGGCGCCGAATCCATCCTGCGCGACGGCCTGGCCTACGACCGTTGCCAGGTCGGCGTGGTGACGGACCTCGACCTGCCCGAGGCCGACCGGGCCGCGCTGGCCCACTTCGACGTGAGCGACACCGACCAGCTGGTCAAGGTGCTGCGCACCCAGGTGGACGTCGTCCTGCCCGAAGGAACCGCGGTGCTCAACGGCTCGGACGCGCGCGTGGCCGACCTGGCCCGCCTGTGCGACGGCGCCGTGACGCTCTATGGCCAGGGCGAGGACCTGCCCGCGCTGCAAGCCCACCGCGCCGGCGGCGGGCGCACCGTGTTCTGGCGGGGCGAGCACATGGTGCTGGCCGACGGCCAGGACGAGGCCCTGTTGCCCGGCCTGGCGCGCCACGCCGGCCAGCCGAAGCCGGGCGCCGCGGACGCCGAGTCCCTGCTGGCCGCCGCGGCGGCGGCCTGGGCCCTGGGCCTGTCGGCCGACCTGATCGTGGCGGGCATCGACACCTTCAGCGCCAACCCGCCCGACCCGCTGGCCGAACTCGGCCTGGCCGGCAAGCCGTCGAATGCCAAAAACAGCACACCGGCGCGCAATTGACCGGCCGGCGGAAAAAACAGTCATCCGAACCCGGACACCGCGCGTTGAAACCGCACGCCCCCACCAGCAGAAAGCCAGACTGACGATGGAACTCACCCGCATCCGTGCACTTCGCGGCCCCAACATCTGGAGCCGGCACACCGCCATTGAAAGCATCGTCGTCTGCGCGGCGGACGAGCGCTCCATCGCCACGCGCCCCGGCTTCGAGGCCGCGCTGCGGGCGCTGTTCCCGTCCATCGGCGCGCTGCGCGCCAGCGGCGCGCCCGGCCCGGTGTCGTTCGCCCATGTGCTGGAAAGCGCCGCGCTGGCGCTGCAAGCCCAGGCCGGCTGCCCCGTGACCTTCAGCCGCACCGCCGCCACCGGCGACGCCGACACCTACCAGGTGGTGGTCGAATATTCCGAAGAGCCGGTCGGCCGCCTGGCCGTCAGCCTGGCCCAGCAGCTGATCGAAGCCGCCGCCGCCGGCCACCCGTTCGACGTCGACGCCGCCATCGCCCGGTTGCGCGAGCTGGACGAAGACACCCGCCTCGGCCCGAGCACCGGCTCCATCGTCGACGCCGCGGTGGCCCGCGGCATCCCTTACCGCCGCCTGACGCAGGGCAGCATGGTGCAGTTCGGCTGGGGCTCCAAGCAGCGCCGCATCCAGGCCGCCGAGGTCGACGCCACCAGCGCGGTGGCCGAATCCATCGCGCAGGACAAGGACCTCACCAAGACCCTGCTGCGCGCCGCCGGCGTGCCGGTGCCCTGGGGCCGGCCGGTCAGCAGCGTGGAAGACGCCTGGGCCGTGGCGCAGGAGATCGGCATGCCGGTCGTGGTCAAGCCGCAGGACGGCAACCAGGGCAAGGGCGTCACCGTCAACATCAGCGAGCGCAGCCAGATGGAGGCCGCCTACCGCACCGCCGCCGAGTTCGGCGAGGTGATGGTCGAGCGCTTCCTGCCGGGCCACGACTTCCGCCTGCTCGTGGTCGGCGACCGCGTCGTCGCCGCGTCGCGCCGCGACCCGCCCCACGTCATCGGCGACGGCCAGCTCAGCGTGCGCCAGCTGGTCGAACGCGTGAACGCCGACCCGCGCCGCGGGGACGGCCACGCCACCTCGCTGACCAAGATCCGCTTCGACGACATCGCGCTGGCGCGCCTGGCGCTGCAGGGCCTGGACGCCGACAGCGTGCCCGAGAAGGGCCAGCGCGTGGTGCTGCGCAACAACGCCAACCTCAGCACCGGCGGCACCGCTTCCGACGTCACCGACGACGTGCACCCCGAGATGGCCGCGCGCGCCGTCGCCGCGGCGCAGATGGTGGGCCTGCACATCTGCGGCGTCGACGTCGTCTGCGAAACCGTGCTCAAGCCGCTGGAGGACCAAGGCGGCGGCGTGGTCGAGGTCAACGCCGCGCCGGGCCTGCGCATGCACCTGTCGCCGTCCTACGGCAAGGGCCGCGCGGTGGGCGAGGCCATCATCTCCAATTTGTTCGGCCCGGCGCACGGGCCCGCCGCCAACGGCCAGGGCAACGACGGCCGCATCCCGATCGTCGCCGTCACCGGCACGAACGGCAAGACCACCACCACCCGGCTGGCCAGCCACCTGCTGGCCACCAGCGGCCTGGGCGTGGGCATGACGCTGACCGACGGCGTCTACGTCAATGGCCGCCAGATCGACAGCGGCGACTGCAGCGGCCCCAAGAGCGCGCGCAACGTGCTCATGCACCCCGACGTCGACGCCGCCGTCTTCGAGACCGCCCGCGGCGGCATCCTGCGCGAAGGCCTGGGCTACGACCGCTGCCAGGTCGCCGTGGTCACCAACCTCGGCGAGGGCGACCACCTCGGCATGAATTACATCCACACCGTGGAAGACCTCGCCCTGGTCAAGCGCGTGATCGTGCAGAACGTGGCCGCCGACGGCTACGCCGTGCTCAACGCCGCCGACGCCCATGTGGCCGCGATGGCCGACGTCTGCCCCGGCAAGGTGATCTACTTCGCGGCCGACCGCCACCACCCGGTGATGGCCGCCCACCGCGCCCAGGGCCACCGCGTGGTCTACGTCGACGGCGACGCCGTCGTCGTGGCCGAAGGCGCCTGGCGCGAGCGGCTGCCGCTGCGCGACATCCCGCTCACCCGCAACGGCAGCATCCCCTTCCAGGTCGAGAACGTCATGGCCGCGGTCGCCGCCGCCTGGGCGGTCGGCCTGCGCTGGGACGACGTGCGCCGCGGCCTGGCCAGCTTCGTCAACGACACCACCACCGCGCCCGGCCGCTTCAACGTGATGGACTACCAGGGCGCCACCGTGATCGCCGACTACGGCCACAACCCCGACGCGATGCGCGCGCTCGTGGCCGCCGTCGACGCCATGCCGGCCAAGCGCCGCAGCGTGGTCATCAGCGGCGCCGGCGACCGCCGCGACGAGGACATCCGCGAGCAGACCGCCATCCTCGGCGAAGCCTTCGACGACGTGCTGCTCTACGAGGACGCCTGCCAGCGCGGACGCGCCGACGGCGAAGTGCTGAAGCTGCTGCGCCAGGGCTTGAGGGGCGCCAGCCGCACGCGGCACGTCCAGAGCGTCAAGGGCGAGTTCCTGGCGATCGACACCGCGCTGCAGAAGCTGCAGCCGGGCGACCTGTGCCTGATCCTGGTCGACCAGGTGGAAGAGGCGCTGGCCCATCTGGCGATGCGCATCGCGCAGCCGGTGACGGCGGCGGGCGAGCTGGAAGCGTCGCTGGTTTGACACGCACGCCCGTGCCGGGCAGGTCGAGACGGGCCCGGCATCGGCAGTATCGACGGACCGGCGCGGTCAATAAAGGGCTTCCGTAGGAGCGGCTTCAGCCGCGATGGCGGTGCTCTCTTCTTTTGTAGGAGCGGCTTCAGCCGCGATGGCGGTGCGACGCATCGCGGCTGAGGCCGCTCCTACGGGAAAGAGGGTCGCCGGGGGCATCGGCCTCGGGCTGCCCGCCCCCCTTTACTCCCCCTGCCGCTTCTTGCGCGCCCGCCCGACCAGCAACCGGTCGAACAGGGGATTGGGCAGCAGGCGCATCAGCTTGGCCACCACGCCCATCTGCCAAGGGATGACGCGGTAGCCGTCGCCGCGTTCGATCGCGCGGAAGGCGCGGTCGGCGAACCGGTCGGCCGGCATCAGGAAAGGCATGCCGTAGCTGTTGCGGCTCGTCAGCGGCGTGGCGATGTAGCCGGGCACGACGGTCACCACCTTCACGCCGTGCGGGCGGCATTCGCCGCGCAGGCTTTCGCAATAACCGATGACGGCCGCCTTGCTGCCGCAATAGGCGCCGTGGCCCGGCAGGCCGCGGATGCCGGCCACGCTGGCGATGCCCACCAGCGTGCCGCCGCGGCGCTCGTTCATCGCGCGGACGAAGGGCTGGAAGGTCGCGGCCATGCCGAGGTTGTTGGTCTCGAAGGTGGCGCGCATGACCTCCAGGTCGCCGTATTCGGCGGTGTCCATGCCCACGCTGATGCCGGCATTGGCGATCACGACGTCGGGCAGCCCCTGGGCCTGGATGCAGGCGCGGCCGGCGGCGGTGATAGCGGCCACGTCGCGCACGTCGGCGGGGTAGACGGCGAAGCGGTCTTCGGCCCAGCCTCGGGCGCGCGCCCATTCGGTGACCTCGGCGCCGCGGCGGGCCACCAGGGCCAGGCGGTAGCCGGCCTGGTGGTAGCGCAGCGCCAACGCCTGGCCGATGCCGCTGGAGGCGCCGGTGATGAACAGCAGCGGCCGGGGCGGGCTCACGGCCGTCCTCCAGGTTGGCGCGAAGGCGCCGCGGACGCCCTGGGCGCGGGCGGCGGCGACGGCGGGAAGGTGGCGGCCACATGGCCGTTGACAACCACCACGCGGTTCAGGTTGTCGTATTGGAAGCTGTCGCCGGTCAGCCGCGTGCCGCCGCGCTCCAGCGTCATCGGCAGGTGCGAACGCACCTGCTCGGTGTTGAGGAAAGCGTGCAGGAACTCGCTGGTGAAGGTCACCGCCTCCTCGCCGGCGGTGGCCTCGCGGTGGACGCGCGCGGTGCCGGTCAACTGCACCTCCGAGCCGTCGCCGTTGCTCAGCGCGCGCAGCGCGGTGGCGTGGGTGACGGCGCCGTTCTCGCCGATCGAGCGCATGCGGACGTTGTCGATCTCCACGGTGTCGTTGTCGGGGTAGTGGCGCAGTTCGTCGCCGTCGACCTGGGCGCGCAGCGGGCCGCTGGGGGCGAAGCGCTGCAGCGTGAAGCGGTCCATCGTGTAGTCGGGCTCGTGGCGCGGCGGCCGGGGCGGGGCATCGGGCGTGGGCAGCGGCGTGTTCTCGACCAGCCACCAGGTGCTCATCGCCAGGAAGCCCATCAGCAGGAGCGGCAGGTAGGTGGAGACGGTTTCCTGCACGCGCCGCCGCCAGGGCGTCCTGGACGGCTGCGGACGCGGTGGTCGCTGCGGCGCGCCGCCCCCGGAGGCGGGCGCCTTGCCGGCGGGTCGCGCAGTGGCCGCCGTCGCCATCAGGGACGCCCCGAGTCGAGCGTGACGAGGTGGCCGTGCAGCAGCGCGGCGTAACGGCCGGCGGCGGTGAGCAGCAGGTCGCAGAACTCGCGCGCCGCGCCGTGGCCGCCGGCGGCCACGGTGACGTGGTGGGCCCGCGCGCGCACCTCGATGTGGGCGTTGGCCGGCGCGCAGGCGAAGGCGGCGCGGGCCAGCAGCGGCAGGTCGGGCCAGTCGTCGCCGATGGCGGCCACCTCGTGCCAGCCCAGGCCGAGCCGCGCCAGCAGCGGCTCCGCGGCGGCCAGCTTGTCGCCGGCGCCGTAGACGGCGTGCTTCAGGCCAAGGTCGGCGACGCGGCGGCGCACCGCCGGCGAGTCGCGCCCGGTGACCACCAGCGGCTCGATGCCGCCCTGGGCCAGCAGCTTCAGGCCGTGGCCGTCCAGGCTGTTGAAGGCTTTGAAGGATTCGCCGTGCTCGCCGATGTAGAGGCGGCCGTCGGTGAGCACGCCGTCGACGTCGAAGATCGCCGCGCGCAGGCCCAGGCCGGCGCCCTGGGCGCGCAGCAGCAGCTCGGGCGGGAAGGACAGGGCCGGCGGTGTCGTCGTCGCGTCGCCCATCGTCAGATCACCTTGGCCCGCATCAGGTCGTTGGAATTGAGGGCGCCCACCAGGCGTTCCTGCGCGTCGACCACCAGCACGCTGGTGATGCGGTGCTGCTCCATCGCGGCGGCGGCGTCGACCGCGAGCGCATCCTCGCGCACCAGGCGCGGCCCGGCGTGCATGACCTGCGCGGCGGTGAGCGGGCGCAGGTCCTGGCCCTGCTCGACCAACCGGCGCAGGTCGCCGTCGGTGAAGATGCCCAGCACCTTGCCGGCCTCGTCGGCGACGGCGGTGGCGCCCAGGCCCTTGCGCGTCATCTCGCGCATCATTTCGATCAGCGGCGTGCCCGGCCCCACGCGCGGCACCGCGTCGCCCGAGCGCATCACGTCGCGCACGTGGGTGAGCAGCTTGCGCCCCAGGCTGCCGCCGGGGTGCGAGCGCGCGAAGTCCTCGGCCTTGAAGCCGCGGGCGTCCAGCAGCGCCACGGCCAGCGCGTCGCCCAGCGCCATCTGCGCGGTGGTGCTGGCGGTGGGCGCCAGGTTCAGCGGGCAGGCTTCCTGGTCGACGGCGCTGGACAGCACCCAGTCGGCGTGCAGCGCCAGCTCGGACTCGGGCCGGCCCGTCATCGCCACCACCGCCACCTGCATGCGCTTGAGGATGGGCAGCACCGCCATCAGCTCGTCGCTCTGGCCGGAATTGGAGATGGCCAGCACGATGTCCCCGCCCGTGACCATGCCGAGGTCGCCGTGGCTGGCTTCGGCCGGGTGCACGAACATCGCCGGCGTGCCGGTCGACGCCAGCGTGGCGGCGATCTTGCGGCCGACGTGGCCGCTCTTGCCCATGCCCATCACGACGACCCGGCCCCGGCACTCCAGCATCAGGCGCACCACGGCGGTGAAATGCGCGCCCTGCCGCGCTTTCAGGCCGAGCAGGGCCTGGGCTTCGATGTCGAAGGTGTCGCGTGCCAATCGCAAGGCGCGCTCGGGGTCGAAAGGCGGGGCGGCGGTCACGTGGCGGTGGCTTTCCGGTGGTGCGGGATCGGTGGACGGCGACCGCCGGGCGCGGCCCGGCCCGAAGCCGGCGAGGCGGGGCGGGGCGCGCGGGGGCGTCGTTTAGGATCGGCCGATTGTAGGCACCGCCCCCCGATCCCGCAGGCGCGGCCCGGCCCGCCCGCGCTGGCCCGTTACTTGCACCGCCCGATCCATGGCCACCACCCTCGAACTCGTCCTGCTCTACCTCGTCGCCGCGGTCGCCGGCGTGGTGCTGTGCCGGCTGGCCAAGCTGCCGCCGATGCTCGGCTACCTGGCCGTGGGGGTGGTGATCGGCCCCAACGCGCTGGCCCTGGCCAAGGACTCGGCGGGCGTGGAATACCTCGGTGAATTCGGCGTGGTCTTCCTGATGTTCGTGATCGGCCTGGAATTCAACCTGCCCAAACTGCGCAGCATGCGCAAGCTGGTGTTCGGCCTCGGGCTGGCGCAAGTGCTGCTCACCATCCTGGGCACGGTGGCCGGGCACCATCTGCTGTCCTGGGCGTTCTCGTTCACCGACCGGCCCTGGGAGCTTTCCTGGCAAGGTTCGCTGGCGCTGGCCGGCGCGATGGCGATGTCCAGCACGGCCATCGTCGTGAAGATGATGGCCGAGCGGCTGGAGCTGGAAAGCGAGCACGGCAAGCGGGTGATGGGCGTGCTGCTGTTCCAGGACTTGGCGGTGGTGCCGCTGCTGGTGCTGATCCCGGCGCTCAACTCCAGCGCCTCGGACCTGGCCGCCTCGCTGGCCTGGGCGGGCCTGAAGGCCGGCGGGCTGCTCGCCGTGCTGCTGGTGGGCGGGCAGAAGGTGATGCGCTGGTGGCTGACCCTCGTGGCCCGCCGCAAGAGCGAGGAGCTCTTCGTCCTCAACCTGCTGCTCATCACGCTGGGCCTGGCCTGGATGACGGAGCACGCCGGGCTGTCCCTGGCGCTGGGCGCCTTCGTCGCCGGCATGCTGGTGGCCGAGACCGAATACAAGCACCAGGTGGAAACCGACATCCGGCCCTTCCACGACGTGCTGCTCGGCCTGTTCTTCATCACCATCGGCATGAAGCTCG
>CBIHOD010000108.1:0-11153 GCA_966211815.1 uncultured Burkholderiales bacterium | reverse complement strand
CCGAAGGCAAGACGATGTGCAGCCTGTGCTCGCGCCTGCGCCGGGGCATCCTCTACCGCGTGGCGGGCGAACTCGGCGCGACCAAGGTGGCCCTGGGCCACCACCGCGACGACATCGTGCAGACGCTCTTCATGAACATGTTCTTCGGCGCCAAGATGAAGGGCATGCCGCCCAAGCTCGTCAGCGACGACGGCAGGAACGTCGTGATCCGCCCGCTGGCCTACGTGGCCGAGACCGACCTGGAGCGCTGGGCCGAGCACCGGGGCTTCCCCATCATCCCGTGCACGCTGTGCGGCAGCCAGGAGAACCTGCAGCGCGTGCAGACCAAGAAAATGCTGCGCGAGTGGGAACGTCAATTCCCCGGCCGGGTGGACAACCTCTTCAAGGCCATGGGCAACATCGTGCCGTCCCACATGATGGACAGGAACCTGTTCCCGTTCGCCACGCTCCAAGCCACCGGGTTGGCCGACCCCGACGGCGACAAGGCTTTCGACGAGGACGACGATTGCGGGCCGCAGGCGAGCCGATTGCCCCTGCAACCCGTGCTGGCCCCGCGGGCGATGCCTTTCCAGGCCGGGATGCCGCCCGAACCCGCTTCTTGATTTGATGGATGGACAGACGACCATGCGCACCGCCCGATCCCACCCCCGCACCGCCACGCCGCCACGGAGCCGTTCCCTGCACCGGTGGCTGCCGACCCTCCTCCTCGCCGCCGGCGCCGTGCTCGCCGCCGGTTGCGCGTCTTTCAACACGCTGCGCAGCGAAGTCAGCACCTACGGCAGCTGGCCGGCCGACCGCAAACCCGGCACCTACGCCTTCGACCGCCTGCCGTCGCAGGAAACGCTGTCCAACAACCAGCGCGCGCTGGAAGACGCCGCCCGCGGCGCGATCGAGCGCGCCGGCTTCAAGCCCGCGGCGGCGGGACAGGCGCCGGACGTGCTGGTCCAGATCGGCGCGCGCATCTCGGCCGCGCAGCGTTCGCCTTTCGACGACCCCTTCTACTGGCACCCCGCGCTGTCCCACCATTACCGCTACCGCAGCCCGCGCGCCGGCTTCTACTGGGTGCCGGCCTGGGACACCTCGCTGAACAACCAGCAGGTCGACCGCGAAGTGGCCGTGCTGCTGCGCGACCGCGCCAGCGGCAAGGTGCTCTATGAAGCCCGCGCCAGCAACTTCGGCTTCGCCGCGGCCAGCAGCACCTGGCTGCCGGCGATGTACAACGCCGCGCTGACCGACTTCCCCAAGGCCACGTCCAGCTCGCGCGTGGTGCAGGTGCCGCTGCCGGAGTGACGTTGGGGGGGCCCGCGGGCCTCGGCGCCCCTCCACCCCGCGCAAGCCACCGCCGGCCTGCCCGGCGCTTCACTGCGCGATCAGGGCGCGCAGGTCGTCTTCCCAGCCTTTGATCTTCTCAGCCGCCAGTTGGCGCTGCGCCGGCGTGCTCAGGTTGTGCACGTCCGCGGCCAGCGCGCAGTTGTATTCCAGCGCGCGCGGCTGCAAGGCCCGGTAGCGCTCGCGCGGGGAGCGGTGCCAGTTGGCGATGACGGTGCGAATGCCCGCCCGCGCCTCTTCTTGCGCGGACGCCCTGTCGGCCGGCGTCTTCGCCGCCGCGCCCAGGGGCTGCAGGCGGCGCAGCAGGCGCAGGATGTCCTGCTGGCGGGCCTTCCTCTCGTCGATCCAGGCGGCCGCGTCGATCGGCGTGCCGGCCACGCCGCGCGCCAGGCGTTCGCGCTGCGCGTCGTTGAGGCGGCCGTAGAGCATCTTGGCGCGGTCCTCGGCGCGCTTGACGGCCACTTTCAAGCGGTCCGCCGGCGATGGCGGCAGGTGGTCCTTGACCGCCTCGGCGTTGGTCTTGGCGTAGTGGCGCTCGATGTGGTCGAGCTGGTCCGGCTGCAGGCTCAGGGCCAGCTGGGCCAGCGCGGGCACGGCCTGCTCCAGCGCCAGGTCCAGCCTGCGGGTGCCTTCGTCGTTCCACTGGCAGACCTGGGCGGGTGTCACCGGCTCAGCCACCTCGGCCCGCACGCGGGTGAGCAACTGGACGTAATCGGGCAGCTGGTTGCGGCGGTGCCAGTCGAACCAGGCCGCCACGTCCTGGCGCATCCGCACCGATTGCGCGTCGTCGAAATCCACGTACGCGTCGAGCCACCAATAGGCCACGTTGTCGGCCTGGTTGTAGGCCAACCGCAGGGCGCTGCAGCCCGACAACAGCAGCGGCGCCGCGGCCAGGACACCGATAATCACCCGCCGCACCGAAGCGGCCCACTTGAAGGATGTGTTCATCATGGCGCTCGATATCGTGATCATGGCCGCGGGCAAAGGCACCCGCATGAAGTCGGCGAAACCGAAGGTCTTGCACAGGCTGGCCGGCAAGAGCCTATTGCAGCATGTTCTCGACACCGCTGCAGCGCTCGGCGCGGATCGCACCATCGCCATCACGGGCCACGGCGCGGCCGAGGTCGAAACCCAGGTCCAGGGCAAGGGTTTG
This sequence comes from uncultured Burkholderiales bacterium, assembly GCA_966211815.1. Taxonomy (GTDB): domain Bacteria; phylum Pseudomonadota; class Gammaproteobacteria; order Burkholderiales; family Burkholderiaceae_C; genus JANPCX01. The sequence goes on along the minus strand of CBIHOD010000108.1, from coordinate 8,671 downwards.
CGTTTCGTCCGCCAGATGCCGCAACTGGGGACCGGGCACGCCGTCCAGCAGGCCGTGCCCGCGCTGGGTGAAGGCGACGGCACCACGCTGATCCTCAACGGCGACGTCCCCTTGATCGAGGAAAGCACGATGGCCGCGCTGGTCCAGGCCTGCGGCGGCGCGAGGCTGGCCCTGCTTACGGTGGTCTTGGAAGACCCCACCGGCTATGGGCGCATCGTGCGCCAGGGCGGCGATGGCCAGATCGCCGGCATCGTCGAGCACAAAGACGCGAGCCATGAGCAGCGCCTGATCCGCGAGGTTTACACCGGCGTGATGGCCGCGCCCACCGCCGCCCTCAAGCGCTGGCTGGCTGGGCTGAAGAACGACAACGCCCAGGGCGAGTACTACCTGACCGACGTGGTCGCCGCGGCGGTGGCCGAAGGGATGGACGTGGTGTCGGCCCAGGCCCGCGACGAGACCGAGGTGCTCGGCGTCAACAGCCCGTCGCAACTGGCCGACCTCGAACGCCGCCACCAGCGCCGCGTGGCCGAAAGATTGATGGAGCAAGGCGTGCGCCTGGCCGACCCGGCGCGGCTGGACGTGCGGGGCCGGCTCACCTGCGGCGGCGATGTGGAGATCGATGTCAACTGCGTTTTCGAAGGCGAGGTCCAGCTCGGCGACGGGGTGCGCGTCGGCGCGAACTGCGTGGTGCGCAACGCGCGCATCGACGCCGGCGCCGTTATCCACCCCTTCACCCACATCGACGGCGACACCCTGGGCGCCACCGTCGGCGCCGGCAGCCTGATCGGCCCCTTCGCGCGGCTGCGGCCCGGCGCCGAACTGGGGCGCGAGGTGCACATCGGCAACTTCGTGGAGGTGAAGAACTCGACGCTCGCCGACGGCGCCAAGGCCAACCACCTGGCCTACCTGGGCGACGCCACCGTGGGCGAGCGGGTGAACTACGGCGCCGGCAGCATCACCGCCAACTACGACGGCGCCAACAAGCACCGCACCGTGATCGGCAACGACGTGCACGTGGGCAGCAACAGCGTGCTGGTGGCGCCGGTCACGATCGGCGACGGCGCCACCATCGGCGCCGGTTCCACCATCGGCAAGAACGCGCCGGCCGGGCAGCTCACGCTCACGCGCTCGCAACAGGTGTCGCTGGCGGGGTGGAAACGGCCGGTGAAGGTGAAGAAGGGCTGACCGGCCCCCTCTTGGCCCGTTCGCCCTGAGCCTGTCGAAGGGCCCTCGTCACTGCAGTTCTCGAAGGTCCTGCAGGTCGCAAAGAAGGCTTCGACAGGCTCAGCCCGAACGGGGATGGGCAGCCCGAACGGGGATGGGCAGTCCGAACGGGGATGAGCAGTCCGAACGGTAGTGCGAGAGCCCAAGCGGAATGCAAATGCGCCGGAAAGGGGTGGATCAATCCCTCACCAATTGCTCCTCGCCCAGGCGATCAGCGACGACAACGCGCTGCCACCGGCCGCCACGTTCTGCTTCGGCTCGCCGAAGTTGTCTTCCCCGCCGGAGTGGGTGCCGATCACGTAGGGCTTGCCGTCCCACCAGCCGAAGACCGGGCCGCCGCTGTTGCCGTCGTTGGTGTCGGCCTTGTATTCCAACTCGACGCCGGCGCCGTCGTTGTCGTCGTCGGTGATCGGGAACCAATAGAAGGCCGACGGCCGCTGGGCGCCGGCCACGTCGCCGGGGTAGCCGGCCAGCGTCCAGTAGGCGCCGTCTTCCCAGTCGTCGTTGTAGGTCTTGTAGCCGAAGTAGCCGAGCCAGTCGCCCAGCGGCTGGGCGAGCTTCATCACCGCCATGTCGTCGCCCTGGCCGTGGTCCTTGTAGCCGCGGGCCGAGGTGATCCAGGAGGCCGCGTTGGCGCCGTAGAGCGAGGCGCCGTCGTAGTAGGCCGGCACGAACAGCGCCTTCCAGTTGGAGCCGCTGTTCCACGGCACGACGTGGCTGGCGGTCAGGATGGCGTTGCGGCTGACGAGCGAGGCCGAGCCCGACCAGCTCCAGTTCGGCGACGACGCGTTGGCCCAGACGAAGATGCGGCCGACGATGCGCCAGGGGTAGCTGTTCGGGTAGTAGACCTGGCGGCCGTCGGGCGGGAAGACGTATTCCGGCTTCACCTTGGCGCCGCTGCGCCGGCGCAGCAGCCGGCCCGAGGATGTGGCGCCGCTGCGCGGCGCGAACGACACGCCGCTCCACTTCGGCAGGTAGGGCTCGGAATCCCGTGGCGTGGCGCGCGAGGCTTTCGGCAGATCGATGGCCTGCAGCGACTGGCCGAGGTGCCCCAGCACAGCGCCGGGGTTGCCGATCGCCTGGGCCCCCTGCAGGGACAGCGCCGACAGCGCCGCGCCCTTGCCGCCGGCGGTGCCGGGCAGCTGGTCGACCACGAGGAAGTTGCGCAGCGCGTTCAGCTCGGCCGGCGGCCGGTCGTTGTCGGGCACGTCGGCGCGGGCGAGCAAGGCGTCGCCCGGGATGGGCAGCGAAGCGTCGCCGCCGGCGGCGGTGAGGTCGGATTTCTTCTTGGCCATGGCGTGGTCTCCTGGGTGGTTCGCGGTTGTGGATCGAAGCCCAGTATGTGGACGCGGCACGGCCGGCAGCAATCCTGCAAGGTAGGGGCCGCGCACCCCTAACTTCACATGGGGAAGGGACCGCGCGCCGGGGATGCGCCGGTGGCGGAAAATACCGTCCTCCCATCGGCCCGCCCACCGCGGGCGCCGCGACGCCAGCTTCCCCAGCCAAGCCCATGCTCCGAATCACCGAACTGCGCCTGCCCCTGAACCACGCCGAAGGCGCGCTGCGCCAGGCCATCCTGGCCCGCTTGAAGGTGGCGGACGCGGCGCTGAAATCGCACACCGTCTTCAAGCGCGGCGTGGACGCCCGCAAGAAGACCGCGCCGGTGCTGACCTACACCGTCGACTGCGAAGTCGAAGGCGAAGCGGCCGTGCTCCAGGCTTTATCGGGCGACAACCACGTGAAGCCCTCGCCCGACACCCGCTACCGCTTCGCCGGCCAGGCGCCGGCGGACTTCTACGCCGCCGCGCCCGCGCGCCGGCGCCCGGTGGTGGTGGGCTTCGGCCCCTGCGGCATCTTCGCGGCGCTGATCCTGGCGCAGATGGGCTTGAAGCCCATCGTGCTGGAACGCGGCAAGGAAGTGCGCCAGCGCACCAAGGACACCTGGGACCTTTGGCGCAAGAAGGTGCTGCACCCCGAGTCCAACGTGCAGTTCGGCGAGGGCGGCGCCGGCACCTTCTCGGACGGCAAGCTCTGGAGCCAGATCAGCGACCCGCGCCACCTCACGCGCAAGGTGCTCGCCGAGTTCGTGAAAGCCGGCGCGCCCGAAGAAATCCTCTTCGTCAGCAAGCCCCACATCGGCACCTTCCGCCTGGTGAGCATGGTGGAGAAGATGCGGGCCGACATCGAAGCCCTCGGCGGCGAGATCCGTTTCGGGCAGCGGGTGGCCGACCTGCTGGTGCACGAAGACAAAACCGGTCGCCGGCTGCGCGGCGTGCGGCTCGCCTCGGGCGAAGAGATCGCCGCGACGCACGTGGTGCTCGCCCTGGGCCACAGCGCGCGCGACACCTTCGAGATGCTGCACGGCCGCGGCGTGTTCATGGAAGCCAAGCCGTTCTCGGTGGGCTTCCGGATCGAGCATCCGCAGGGCTTGATCGACAAGGCGCGCTACGGCCCGCACGCCGGCCACCCCATCCTCGGCGCGGCCGATTACAAGCTGGTGCACCACGCGGGCAACGGCCGCTCCGTCTACAGCTTCTGCATGTGCCCCGGCGGCACGGTGGTGGCGGCCACCAGCGAACCCGAGCGCGTGGTGACCAACGGCATGAGCCAATACTCCCGCGCCGAGCGCAACGCCAACGCGGGCATCGTGGTCGGCATCGACCCGCGGGACTACCGGCAGGACGGCAAGAAGGACGGCCCCGTCAACCCGCTGGACGGCATGGCCTTCCAGCGCATCTGGGAGTCGCGGGCCTACGTGCTCGGCGGCGGCACCTACGAGGCGCCGGGCCAGCTCGTGGGCGACTTCCTCGCGGGCCGCGCCTCCACCGCCTTCGGCGCGGTGCTGCCGTCTTACAAGCCGGGCGTGCACCTGACCGACCTCGGCCAGCCCGGTTTCGAAAGCCTGCCGCCGTACGCCATCGCCGCGATCCGCGAGGCGTTGCCCGCGTTCGAGCGGCAGATCAAGGGCTTCTCGATGCCCGACGCGGTGCTGACCGGCGTGGAGACGCGCACCTCCTCGCCGCTGCGCATCACCCGCGGGCGCGACCACCAGAGCCTGAACACCGCCGGCCTGTACCCCGCGGGCGAAGGCGCGGGCTATGCGGGCGGGATCATGTCGGCGGGAGTCGACGGCATCGAGGTGGCCGAGTCGGTGGGGCGGTCGATGCTGGGGATCGCCTGAGCGGGCCACCGGGTCCGGCGGCGTCGAGAAGGGAAGCCGATGTACGAATCCAGACACGCCCGCCCCCTGCCGCGCAGGCCTTTCATCCGCCGCATGGCCTTGCACCTGCTCACCGCGCTAGGTCTGCTGGCGGTTTCGCTGAGCGTGGGCATGCTCGGCTACGCCCGTTTCGAAGGCCTGGGCTGGCTCGACGGCTTCCTGAACTCGGCGATGCTGCTGGGCGGCATGGGGCCGGTGAACCCGCCCGCCACGCCCGCCGGCAAGTTGTTCGCCGGGCTGTACGCGCTGTACGCCGGGCTGGTGTTCATCGTCACCGCGGCGCTGGTGTTCACGCCGGTGGTGCACCGGGTGCTGCACCGGTTCCACTGGGACGAGAAGGGGTGACGGGTGCGCGGGGTGGCCCGCGCGGGACAGGGGCCAGGCACAGCCCAAGGAACGGGTTGTTCGTACATCCCCGCCCGCCCTTGTCTGACAGACGGGGCCAGGCGCGCCCCGTAACTTATGCGGGCCATGACGCCGCCCGCACCCGCCGCCCTCGCCCAGCCCAGCCCCCAGTGCCTGGCGCTTTCGGGCGCCTGGACGGCCTTCGGACTGGGCGACATGGAAACCCGGCTGCGCGGGCTGCGGCTGCCGCGGGCCGAGGGCGAGGTGGCTGTGGACGCCAGCGGCTTGCAGGCGCTGGACACGGCCGGCGCCTGGCTGCTGCAGGACCTGCGCCGGCGCCTGGCGCGCGACGGCATCGCCATGACCTGGTCGGGGTTGAAGCCGGCCTGGTCGAAGCTGCTCGAAACCGTCGAAGAGCGGCGGCATGAACAGCAGCGGCAGGCCGCCGCCCGCAGCCGGCCTCCCGCCGACCCAGGCGGGCTGGTGGGCGCGCTGGACGGGCTGGGCCGCGCCACCGTGGCGGCCCTCGGCCGTGGCGGGGCGATGCTCGCCTTCGTCGGAGAGACCGCGGTGGCGATGGCCGGTTGCGTGGCGCATCCGAAGCGGCTGCGCTGGCGGCCGGTTCTTTTCAACATCCGGCTGGCGGGCTGGGACGCGCTGCCCATCGTGGGGCTGTTGTCCTTCCTGCTCGGCGTGGTGGTGGCCTACCAGGGCGCCGACCAGCTGCGCCGCTACGGCGCCAACATCTTCGTGGTCGACCTGGTGGGCGTGTCGATGCTGCGCGAGTTCGCGCCGTTGATCACGGCCATCATCGTCGCCGGCCGCTCCGGCTCGGCCTACGCCGCGCAGATCGGCACGATGAGCGTGACCGAGGAGATCGACGCGCTGCGCACCATGGGCCTGGCGCCGATGGAGGTGCTGGTGTGCCCCAAGCTGGTCGCGCTGGTGGTCGCGATGCCGCTGCTGACCTTCTTCGCCGACGCGATGGGCGTGGCCGGCGGCATGGTGATGGCCAGCACCCAGCTCGGCGTGGGCTATGCGGAGTTCGCGGACCGCTTCGTCAAGGCGGTGAGCACCACCACCTATTTCGTCGGCCTGGCCAAGGCGCCGGTGTTCGCCGCGCTGATCGCGATGATCGGCTGCTTCCAGGGCTTCCAGACGCGCGGCGGCGCCGACGCCGTCGGGCGCCACACCACCCGCAGCGTCGTGCAGTCCATCTTCGCGGTCATCGTCGCGGACGCGCTGTTCTCGGTGGCTTTCAGCACGCTGGGGATCTGACATGGAAGAGGGACAGCGCCGCCCCGCAAGCGCCGACGACAAGGACGTCGCCATCCGCATCGACGGCCTTTCCACCCGCTTCGGCGCGCACGTGGTGCACGCCGGCCTGAACCTGGAGGTGCGCCGCGCCGAGATCTTCGCCTTGATCGGCGGCAGCGGTTCGGGCAAGTCGACCCTGCTGCGGGAGATGATCCTGCTGCAGCGGCCCAGCGGCGGCTCCATCCGCGTGCTGGGCACCGAGCTGAACGGCATCGGCGGCGGCGACGCGCTGGACCTGCGCCGCCGCTGGGGCGTGATGTTCCAGCACGGCGGCCTGCTGGGCTCGCTCACCGTGGCCGAGAACATCGGCCTGCCGCTGCGCGAGCACACGCGGCTGGGCGACCGGATGATCGACGAGCTGGCCGCATCCAAGCTGGCCTTGACCGGCCTGGCGCCCGAGGTCGGCGACCAATACCCCGCCGAGCTCAGCGGCGGCATGGTCAAGCGCGCCGCGCTGGCGCGCGCGCTGGCGCTGGACCCGGAATTGCTCTTCCTCGACGAGCCCACCGCCGGCCTGGACCCGGTCAGCGCCGCCGAGGTGGACGAGCTGGTGCGCGAGCTGCGCGACCTGCTCGGCCTGACGATCGTGATGATCACCCACGACCTGGACTCGCTCTGGCGGGTGGCCGACCGCGTGGCCGTGCTGGGCGACGGCAAGGTGCAGGGCGTGGGCTCGATGGCGGAGCTGTCGGCGATGGGCCAACCCGCCATCCGCGCCTTCTTCGACGGCCCGCGCGGACGCGCCGCGTCGGCGCGGCGCCCGGAGCCATCCGCCGCGGCGGCGACCACCTGAGGGCCCCACCATCGAAACCAAAGTCAACTTCACCCTGGTCGGCGCCTTCGTGCTGGTGCTGGCGGCCGGCCTCGTCGCGGCGGCGCTGTGGCTGGCCTCCGGCGGCGCCTTCCAGGCCCGGGTCGGCCACTACGTGTCGGTCATGGACGAATCGGTGTCGGGCCTGAACCTGAACGCGCCGGTGAAGTTCAGCGGCGTGGACGTCGGCCAGGTCGACGCCATCCGCCTGGACCCGCACAACCCGGCCCGCGTGGAGATCCGCCTGGCCATCAAGCAGGGCACGCCGATCAAGGCCGACACCCAGGCGGTCCTGCGCACGCAGGGCCTGACCGGCATCGCCTACGTCGAGCTCAGCGGCGGCTCGCCCGGGGCGCCGCTGCTGGAAGGCACCGCGGACGCGCCCTACCCCGTCATCCGCAGCAAGCCTTCGCTCGCCGCCCGGCTGGAGAACGTGCTGACCACGGTGCTGGCCAAGCTGGACAAGACTTCCAGCAACATCGACGCGATGCTGAGCGAGGAGAACCGCGCCGCCGTCACCTCCGCGCTGTCCGACATCAGCGCGCTGGCGCGCACCCTGGCCCAGCGCAAGGACTCGATCGACAAGGCCCTGGCCAGCGCCGCGCGCACCTTCGAGAACGGCGAGCGCGCCAGCGCGCAGCTGGCCTCGCGCGTCGGGCCGCTGCTCGACCAGATCGACCGCAGCGCCGACGCCGTCGAGAAGATGGGCAACGACACCTCGAAGGCGGCCAAGCAGGCCGGCGACACCGTCACCCGCGTCGGCGGCGACCTGCAGCGCTTCACCACCGACACCCTGCCCGAGCTGGAGCGGCTGCTCGGCGAACTGGGCTCGCTGTCGGGCTCGTTGCGGCGGCTGACCGAGCAGACCGAGCGCAACCCGAGCAGCCTGGTGTTCGGCCGCGGCTCGGTGCAACCCGGCCCCGGCGAGACGGCGCCGCCCAAGGACCGCGCACCATGAGGCGAAAAACCATGACCACCCCACCGGCCACCCCCACCCGCCGCCTGGCGCGGGCCGCCGCCGCCGTCGGCATGCTGGCCGCGCTGCTGTCCACCGCCTGCAGTTCCTGGATACCGGCCAAGCCGGCGGCGCCCACCTTCTACGCGCTGGACGGCGGCCCCGCGGCGCCGGTCGCGGCCGGGCCTGGCCGCGGCGAGGCCACGCTGATCGTGCAGCCCACCCATGCCGCCGCCGGCTACGACAGCGCCCGCATCGTCTACCGGCGCGAACCGCACAGCCGCGCCACCTACACGCAGAGCGAATGGGTCGACTCGCCGGCCCGCATGCTGACACCGCTGGTCGTCGCCAGCCTGCAGGCCCGGCCGGACGCCTTCCGCGCGGTGCTCACCGCGCCGAGCGCGGCCCTCACCGACCTGCGCCTGGACACCGACATCGTGCGCCTGCAACATGAATTCGACGGCGAGGCGGCGGGCAGCCGCGTGCGCTTTACCCTGAGGGCGACGCTGACCCACACCGCCACCCGCCGCGTGGTGGCCTCGCGGGTGTTCGACGAGACAGCGCCCGCGCCCAGCGACGACGCGCGCGGCGGCGTCGCCGCGGCGAACCAGGCGGTGCAGGCAGCGCTGGCGAAATTGAGCGGGTTCTGCGCGGAGGCGGCGGTCCAGCGCCAAGCGGCGCAGGGCGGCGCGCCTAACTGAAGGGGTGACGCGAGCCCTTCGACAAGGCCCCCCCGTTCACCCTGAGCCTGTCGAAGGGCACGCGGCGCTTCGGTTGCCGAAGCTCGGGAGGTGCGCGG
>CBIHOD010000107.1:0-11188 GCA_966211815.1 uncultured Burkholderiales bacterium | reverse complement strand
GTCGGCCTTCATCGACATCGGCCTGGAGCGCGCCGCCTTCCTGCACGTGGCCGACGTCCACCCCGGCGGCCCGGCGCGCCGCGAGCCCGGCGGCGCCCAGACGCCGCCGACGCCGATCGAGCGCCTGGTGTTCGAAGGCCAGACGCTGATGGTGCAGGTCATCAAGGACCCGATCGGCACCAAGGGCGCGCGGCTGTCGGCCCAGGTCAGCATCGCCGGGCGGCTGCTCGTCTACCTGCCGCAGGACGACCACATCGGCATCTCCCAGAAGATCGGCTCGCCCGAGATGCGCGAGCAGCTGCGCGTGCGCATGCGCGAGCTGTCCAAGACGGCCGACGGCTCTGCGCCGGGCGGCTTCATCCTGCGCACCAACGCCGAAGAGGCGAGCGACGAAGACCTTTCGGAGGACATCGCCTACTTGCGCAAGACCTGGGCCGCCATCCGCGACCGCAGCTTCAAGATGCCGCCGGGCTCGCTGCTGCACCAGGACCTGAGCCTCACCCAGCGCGTGCTGCGCGACCTGGTGCACGACGGCACGCAATCCATCCGCATCGATTCGAAGCTGCAGTTCGACACGTTGCAGGCCTTCGGCCAGGAATTCACGCCCACCGCGGTGGGCAAGCTGGAGCATTACAAGGGCGAGCGGCCGATCTTCGACCTCTACGGCATCGACGAGGAGATCGCGCGCGCGCTGGCGCGGCGGGTCGACCTGAAGTCGGGCGGCTACCTGATCATCGACCAGACCGAGGCCTTGACGACGGTCGACGTGAACACCGGGGGGTTCGTCGGCGCGCGCAACTTCGACGACACCATCTTCAAGACCAACCTGGAGGCCACGCAAGCCATCGCGCGGCAGCTGCGCCTGCGCAACCTTGGCGGCATCATCATCATCGATTTCATCGACATGACGCGCGAGGAGCACCAGGCCGCGGTACTGTCCGAGCTGCGCAAACAGCTGGCGCGCGACCGCACCAAGATCACGCTCAGCGGCTTCACCCAGCTCGGGCTGATCGAGATGACGCGCAAGCGCACCCGGGAGTCGCTCGCCCACATGCTGTGCGAACCGTGCCCCACCTGCCAGGGCAAGGGGCAGGTGAAGACCGCGCGCAGCGTCTGCTACGACATCCTGCGCGAGATCCTGCGCGAGGCGCGGCAGTTCAACCCCAAGGAGTTCCGCGTCGTCGCCAGCGCGTCGGTGGTCGAGATGCTGCTCGACGAGGAGAACGCCCACCTGGCCGCCTTGAGCGACTTCATCGGCAAGCCGATCTCGCTGCAGGCCGAAGCGACCGGCTCGCCCGAGGCCTACGACATCGTCCTGATGTGATCGGGCCGCTGGGCGGGCGCGGCCCGCGCGAGCGTTCGGGGCCGGCCGACGGGTCAGGGAACCTATCCCGCCTGGGTCCCTCGAAGGGGCCTGCCGCGGCGTCCGGCCGCGCAGGGTGCACCCCTATCATTCGCAGTCCCCTGTTTTCATCCGCGCGGCCCTGCCGGGCCGCGGAAACCGCCACCGATGATGAATCCCATGAACCCCATTTCAATGTCGCGGCGCCGCTGGGCCGCTGCCGGCCTGGCGCTCGCCGGGGCCGGCTGGGCGGCTTGCGCCCGGGCCCAGTTCCGCGTCGAGATCTCGGGCGTCGGCGCCACGCAGGTGCCGATCGCCGTCGCGAAATTCCGCGACGAAGACCGTTCCAGCCAAGCCGTCTCCGCCATCGTGCGGGCCGACCTGGAACGCAGCGGCCTGTTCCGCGGCCTGGACAACAACGCCAGCCTCGACGAGCGGTCCCTGCCCGAAATGGCCGAATGGCGCGGCCGCACCGTCGACGCCCTGGTGGGCGGCTCGGTGTCCCGGCTGGCCGACGGCCGCTTCGACGTGCGCTTCAAGGTCTGGGACGTGGTGCGCGGCGCCGACCTCGGCGGCATGAGCCACGTGGTGGCCGCCGCCGACCTGCGCCTGGCGGCGCACCGCATCGCCGACTACGTCTATGAAAAGCTCACGGGCGAGAAAGGCGTGTTTTCCACCCGCATCGCCTACGTCACCAAGTCGGGCCGCCAATACGCCCTGCGGGTGGCCGACGCCGACGGCGAAGGCGAGCAGGTCGCCCTCAACAGCGCCGAGCCCATCATCTCGCCGTCGTGGTCGCCCGACGGCCGCGAGTTGGCCTATGTGTCGTTCGAAAAGCAGAAGGCCGTGGTCGTGGTGCAGGAAGTGGCTTCCGGCAGGCGCCGCGACCTCGCGAATTTCCGCGGGACCAACAGCGCGCCCACCTGGTCGCCCGACGGGCAGGCGCTCGCGGTCACGCTCTCACGGGACGGCGGCTCGCAGATCTTCCTGCTCAACCGACAGGGCGAAGTGCAGCGCCGCCTCACCAGCAGCAGCGCGATCGACACCGAGGCGGTGTTCTCCGCCGACGGCAAGATGCTCTATTTCGTCAGCGACCGCGGCGGCAGCCCGCAGATCTACCGCACCTCGGCCGCCGGCGGCGGCAACGCCGAGCGCGTCACCTTCAGCGGCAACTACAACATCAGCCCGTCGCTCAGCCCCGACGGCCGCAACCTGGCCTACATCTCGCGCATCGGCGGCGCCTTCCGGCTGCATGTGATGGACCTTTCCAGCGGTGCCGTCAAAGCCTTGACCGAAGGCAACGACGACGAGCGGCCGAGCTTCTCGCCCAACGGCCGGCAGATCATCTACGCCACGCGTTCCCAGGGCCGCGACGTGCTGATGACGACCACGGTCGACGGACGCATCAAAGCCCGCCTGCCGCCTTCGGCCGCCGACCTGCGCGAGCCGGTCTGGGGGCCCTACGGCCGCTGAGCCGGCGTTTGGAAACCCCGCGGGGGCGCCGGGCCGTTCCCGCCGGGGCGATTAACATTGCGGCCTGTTTCCGCGAGGTCGGCCGCTCCTCTTCAGTCCGACCCTGATTTAGTTTTGACAAGGATGACTACGATGAACCTGATTCGCACCGTATTGGCAGTGGCTGTCGGCACGGCTTTCCTGGCGGGCTGCGCCTCCAGCGTCGACCTGGACGGCAAGAAGGCCGACGTCTCGACCGCCCAGCAGAAGAACGTCGGCGACGGCGGCACCTCCGGCGGCACTTCCGGCAGCGGTGCGGCCAGCAACGTGACCAGCGTCGACCTGACCAAGTCCTCGCAGCAGGCCGACGACGCCAGCCTGAAGCGCGTCGTGTACTTCGACTTCGACAGCTTCGTCGTCAAGGACGAATACCGCGGCGTCGTGGAAGGCAACGCCAAGCTGCTCAACAGCGACCGCAGCCGGCGCATCTCGATCGAAGGCCACACCGACGAGCGCGGCGGCCGCGAGTACAACTTGGCCCTGGGCCAGAAGCGGGCCGAAGCGGTGCAGCGCGCCCTGGTGCTGCTCGGCGCGTCCGACCGGCAGGTCGAAGCCGTCAGCTTCGGCAAAGAGCGCCCCGCCGTCACCGGCAGCGACGAGTCCGCCTGGGCGCAGAACCGCCGCGCCGAACTGAAGCCCCGCTGATGGCCACGACGATGGACGCCCCGGCGAACCGCTTCCCCACGGCGCCGCGGCCGGAACGCGGCGGGCGCCGCGGCGCCTGGCTGGGCGCCGCGCTGCTGGCTGCGGTCCTGGCCGCTCCCATCGGCGGCGCCCAGGCGGCGCTGTTCAGCGACGACGAGGCGCGCCAGGCCATCCTCGACCTGCGCAAGCGCGTCGACGAGCAGAACGCGCAGCAGCGCCAGCAGCAGGCCGAGCTCGTCGAACAGGTCAACCAGCTGCGCCGCAGCCTGCTCGACCTGAACACCCAGCTCGAACAGTTGCGCGCCGAAATGGCCCGCCTGCGCGGCCAGGACGAGCAGCTCGCCCGTGAAGTCTCCGAACTGCAGCGCAAGACGCGCGACGTGGAGCAGGGTGTGGACGAGCGCATGCGCCGCATCGAGCCGCAGAAGGTGACCGTGGACGGCAAGGAATTCCTCGTCGAGCCCGACGAGAAGCGCCTGTTCGAAGCCGCGATGGAATCCGTCCGCAAGGCCGATTTCGCCGGCGCCGCGCAAGGCTTCTCGGCCTTCCTGCGCCGCTACCCGGCCAGCGGCTACGGTCCCACCGCGCAGTTCTGGCTGGGCAACGCCCACTACGGCAAGCGCGACTACAAAGACGCGATCGCCGCGTTCCGCGGCCTGATCGCGTCGTCCCCCGACAGCCCGAGGATCCCCGAGGCGCTGCTGTCGATCGCCAATTGCCAGGCCGAGTTGAAAGACACCAAGGCCGCGCGCAAGACGCTCGACGACTTGATCAAGGCCTATCCGGCTTCCGAAGCGGCGCAAGCGGCCAAGGAGCGGATGCTGTCCCTCAAGTAAGGCGCGGACGACGGGCGCCGCGCCGATGGTTGACGCCGCCACGACGGGCGGGGACGCGCTCCCCGCCGTCGCCGACCCCGACCTCGAACGCCGCTTCGGCGGCCTGCGCAGGCTCTACGGCGACGCGGCTTATGAGCGGCTGCGGCAGTTGCGTGTCGCTGTTGTCGGCTTGGGCGGCGTCGGCTCTTGGGCCGTCGAGGCCCTCGCGCGCAGCGGCGTGGCTTCGCTGACGCTGATCGACCTGGACCACGTCGCCGAGTCCAACATCAACCGCCAGGTTCAGGCCCTGGGCCGCACGGTCGGCCAGTCCAAAGTGCAGGCGCTGCAAGAGCGCATCGCCGACATCCATCCGGGTTGCGTCGTGCGCGGCGTCGAAGAGTTCGCCGACGCCGGCAATTGGCCGGCCTTGCTGCCGGCGCCGGTCGACGTGGTCATCGACGCCTGCGACCAAGTGGCCGCCAAACTGGCCCTGGCCACCTGGGCCCTGGACGAAAAAAAGGCAGGCAAGGACGCTGCGCCCGCCCTGGTGATGGTGGGCGCCGCGGGCGGCAAGCAGCTGGCCAGCGGCGTCGAAACCGCCGACTTGAGTGAAGTCACGCACGACCCCTTGTTGGCGTCGCTGCGGCAGCGCGTGCGCCGGCATTTGAAGGGCGCGGCGCCGCAGACGTCGTCGTCCAGCGGCGCAAAACCGGCGAAGACGCCGCCCTTGCTCGGCCTGCGCTGCGTGTTTTCCCGCGAGGCGGTGCGGCAGCCTTGGGAAGTTTGCGGAATGCCCAGTGGCGAGACCGGGACGGCCGCCCCCACGGACGGCAGTTTGAACTGCCACGGCTACGGCTCCAGCGTGATGGTCACGGCCGCATTCGGTATGGTGGCCGCGCAGGAAGCGGTTCGATCTGGCTTGCTTCAAACAAAGTAGCGCGAGGACTTCCATTCGATGCAAAAACCGGTTTATACTCTTAGGCTCGCTGACGAAGAGTTGTAGACGGTAAGTCGCAAGGCAGAAATCGAACGACTCGTTAGAAGTATTCAGGCAAATGGGTCGTTAGCTCAGTCGGTAGAGCAGCGGACTTTTAATCCGTTGGTCGCGCGTTCGAGTCGCGCACGACCCACCAAGGTTGTTCAGTTCGTCGGTCAAGTTTCAGGGCTCTTAGCTCAGTTGGTAGAGCAGCGGACTCTTAATCCGTAGGTCGAGTGTTCGAGTCACTCAGGGCCCACCAAAATTAAGAAATGAGCAAGCACTTAGCGTTTCGGCGCTAAGTGCTTTTTCATTTGTCGCGCAATCGGTGCAATCTGAAGGGGGCTTGGCGAAAAGCGCGTCGGCCGCTGCTGCCCCCGGCCGTTGGGCGCTTCAACGTCTTGCCCAGGGCTCCAAGCCCCACGCGTTGAACGCGAATGGCCGCGGAGCCCACCCTCCGCTGACGCACGGCTGGGCAGGCGATGCGGCGGGGATCCGCACGCCCAAGCCGACGGCATGCATCGCTACCATCCGATCGCCCGCGAAGTACCAGGCATGGTTCCAGCGTCTGGGGCATCGGCCCGATTGAAGACCGAAGCAACTCGATGGCGGGCATGGGCCTTGGCCGGACCTTGCGGCGCCACCGGTTCCATCCTGGGTTCAGGAAGTTCCCGGCTTCCTCGACGCGTCGCTTGGCGCGGTTTCGCCCCACAGGGCCAACCCGCCCGCCAGGCTCCACGCCTGCGCACGCCCCATCCGCCGCAGCGCCCGCGCCGCCTGGGCGCTGCGGTTGCCGGTGCGGCAGAAGAAGACCACCGGGGTGTCGGCGGGCAGGGCGACCCATCTGGTCAGGGCGTTGGCGAGTTCGGACAACGGCACCCGCTCGGATGCCGGCAGCATGGCGGCGCCGAGAAGGGCTTCATGGGTTTCTCGCACGTCGACCAGCACCGGCCGGTGGGCTGTCTCGGCCCGCAGCGCCTCTTGCAGGCGAGCCGAGGGCATTTCGATGTCCTCGGCGATTTGCCGGTCGGGGCTGGCGCCGCGCGATGTCAGCGTCGCGCGCCGCGCGGCCAGCGTGGTGACGAAGCAATCGCCGCCGCCGTCGTGGCCGAGCAGCAGCGGCGTGCCTGGCTTGAGGATGCCCGCCAAAGCCTGGTGCGCCGCGCCGTCTTCGCGCTCCAGCGCGTCGCCCACCAGCACCGTCTCCAAACCTTCGGGACCGCGGAGCAGGTAGGCGGCGTTCGTCGATCGGGCACCGGGGAGAAGGGCCAGGCGCGTCAGGCGGTGGTGGGCGCCCAGGTCGATGTGGTCGGTGCCTGCGGGCCATCCCAGCGTGTCGGCTCGTCCCATGGGAACGCCGTGCCCTTCGCGCATGGCCGCCTGGAGCAAGGGCAGGGCGGCGGTGTGGTGGTCGGCGGTGCCCAGCACGGCAGCGACTTCGCAACCGCGGCGGCGCAGCCATTGCGAGAGGGCCTCGTCCTGGGACGGCTGCGGGTCCACCACCACGCAGCGGCGGCTGTCCGGGTCGGCCACGACGTAGCAGCAGGCGCCGTCGGCGGCGAAGCGGGTCACCGTGGCGACGGCGACCGGCCGGTCGGACGCCGCTTGCAGGCCTTGCCCGCTGGCGCGCAGCGCCTCACCGCAGGCCTGCAGGCGCGCGCACGCCTCGTCGATGTCGGCCGGGTCGTCCGCCGCGCCGATCGACAACCGCACCGCCGATTCGGTCCGCCACGCCGGCAGGCCCATGGCCTGCAGCACATAGCTGGGCCGGGCACGCGCCGCGCCGCAGGCGGAACCGCCGCTCAGGCGAAGGCCGGCGGCGTCGAACAGGTCCAGCAGCAGGCGCGATCCGACGCCGGGCACGGAGAAATTCAACGTGGTGGCCAGGCTGCAGTCGAACGGCGCATTGAACACCACACCGGGGAAGGCGCGGCGCAGCGCCTGGGCGAGCCGCTCGCGCCGGGCGCCCAATTCGGCGTTCGACGCGAAGGTGCCGCCTTGTTCCAGCGCCGCGAGCACCGCGCCGAGGGCGGCGATGCCGGCCATGTTCTCGGTGCCCGAGCGCGAAGCGCCCTCCTGGCCCCCGCCGGCCAAGAGCGGCGAGAACGGCGCGCCCTCGCGCACGTACAGCAGGCCGATGCCTTTGGGCGCATACAACTTGTGTCCGGAGAACGGTGCGTAGTCGATGCGGCGGCTACCCAGCTTCATGTCGATTTTGCCCAGAGCCTGCACGCCGTCCACCAGCCACAGCGCGGGGCTGCCTTCGAGCGCACCGGCCACGCCGTCCAGGTCGGTGACCACGCCGGTCTCGTTGTTGGCGGCCATGGTGCAGACGAGGGCGGCCTCGGACGCGTGGCGGCTCAGCCAGTCCAAGTCATGGCGGCCGTCCTGTCCCACCGGAATCGCCTGGATGTCGAAGTCCAGGCCGAGCAGGGCGTTCCAGTGCGCCAGCGCTTCGGGCACGGCTTTGTGCTCGGTGGCGCCGAAAAGCAGCCGCGGCGGCACCGGCGCGCCCGCGCGGCCGCGGTCGCGCCAATGGATCAGCGCGGACAGCGCGGCGGTCTGGATGCCTTCGGTGGCGCCGCTGTTGAACAGCAGTCGACCGGCGGGCACTTGCAGCACACGGCGGGCGCTGGCGCGCGCTTCATCGAGCAGTGCGCGCGCCCGCAGCCCGGTGGCGTGGGTGCTGCTGGGGTTTCCGAAATCGTCGGCCATGGCCGCCAGTGCGGCGGCGCGGGCTTGTGGCAGGACGGGGGTGGTGGCGTTGGCGTCGAGATAAATGTTGTTCTTCATGCCGCGCACATTGTGGACAGCCCGGATGGAAAAATTTTGCGATTTCCGGCTCGCAGTGGCACTGATTTGGAATGAAATTCCAATGAGTCCATGTAATGCGAAAAGATTTCCTGGCCACGGGCGGCCGACGTGTCGACGGAACCATTCATCCGGGGCACCCGGTAACCGCCTCGATGAGCGGCCCGGGCGAGCAGGCTAGGTTGGCGCGGGTTGTTCCGATCCCCGCCGGCCTGGCTGCCTTCAATCCGAGGCGGATGGCGGCATGAGTTCCACCTGTTGACCGTTGACGAAGACCCGGTCGTCTTCAATCTCGATCAGCATCGAGCCGAATTTGCCTTCCCAGACATAACGCTGCACGCCCTCGACCACCAAAGGCAGCTCAGACTGCGCGTCATCGGTGGCTCGCAGCAGGATTTCAGTGGTTGGTTTCTTGTTCACGACCCGACCTCGTTGGGACCGGGATGGCCGACGCAGCGGTCCCGGCCAGGATCAGAACCAAAACCACAGCTTGCGCAGCCAGTTGGGCAGCCGATCGGGTTTGGGTTGATAGAGCTGAACGTAACGGGACGATGTGTTCATCGGGTACCTCCATGTGTTGGTGGTACTGTATAGGCATACAGTGTCATGCGCAAGCCCCGCCTAACAACACATCGACCCAGCCACCATGACCCTCATGGGGGACGCTAAACCTGCATGATTCCGGCCAATTGCACCGTCTATCCCTCTGGAAGGGGCTTGTGATTAGGTCTTCAAGTGACTTCACACGACTCGAACGGTGCCGTCTGTTTGACCCGGAGCGTTCACGTTCAATCCCCTACGGAAGAGACGGAAACCCGCCAATTCGACTTCAGTCGAGACGGGAAACCGTCCTGCGGCCCCCCATGAATTGCCCAAACTGATACTTCATGGCAAAGGATCGATCTTTTCCTGCACCGCGCATACATCTTTGTATGCAATGCCGCAATCCAGACTGAAAAGCCCGGACAAACCGTACAACTCGTTTTCAATGGCATGCTCTATGCATAGAGGTGCGGATCTATCAGAATATTTGGTTCAAGGTGTGTCGGAATATTTGACAAAAAATTTCTGGTGAGTTGTCACGTACACGAAAAGCGTTTCTTCCATTTGAAGAATATTCATCCACATGATTATGTTGCAAGTCAATACGCAATATCACGTAGAGAGCGACCGAGGGTCGCTTCGCCGCAAAATGGTGCACTGCGGCACCATCCGTACCACCAAGTCGAAACAAAATATTTCTTTTGTGCTCTTGGGTAACATTACGAAGCACATTGCCTGACTAAGCTTTTGTTTCTCTTTCGTCAATACTCCCGACGCAATTTTGAAACAATGCTTCTTCAATAATAAAATCGATCAGCCGTGATCGATATATTCGATATTTCATTATTTGAAAATTTCAAATAAATTTCAATTGCATTTAATAAAAATTAAATAGTAAATTTCATTTTGTTTCCGGATTGTTGGTATTTGAATTTGATTGATAATTTCTAATGATGGGTAATGGCATGAATCCAATCTGGATGCCATTTCCCATACCGTCGTAGGGTGCATCATGTTTTCGAATTCAGTTCGATTTGGAATATGTTCAGACAACCATGCGACCCGGGCGTCGCTGCGCAGGGCGTCTGAACAGCTGTTCTGCGTCAGCCAAAGCCTCGATCCGGAAAACGCGCAACGTTGGCTGACCGCCCATCCCGATGCCTGGCTCTTGCTCGACTGCTCCGACGGGCAAGCGGCCGATTTGCTGATGGACATGGGCCATTGGCCGATGACCTTGAGCGACCGCGTGGTCCTGCTGCAGGACCTTTCCGAGCCTCAAGACACCTGGCCAGCCGCGCTGAACCCGCTGCGCACCCATGCCAGGCCGAATGATTCCCACCAAGCATTGGAAATGCTGCGGGACTTGGCCGGCAAACGCGCCAGCGCCAAAAGCCGCGGCCCAGGCTCCGCCTGTTCTTCCACCGGCCCCGCTTCCGGTTTTTCACCGCCCGCGCCTGCGCCGTCCGCTCCGTCCCATGAAGGAATCGATACCAGCGACGAAGCCTATGTGACCGCCCGTCGCCTGGCCAAATACCCGGTGGACTTGCTGCTGTGCGGCGAAACCGGCTCGGGGAAAGATTCCATGGCGCGCTTCATTTACGAGCAGTCCGGCAGCACGGGCCAGTTCGTCGCCGTGAATTGCGCCGCCATCCCCGAAACGCTGGCCGAGGCGGAATTGTTCGGTTTCGAAGCCGGCGCCTTCACGGGCGCGCTTCGCGCCAAGCCCGGGAAAATCGCCGACGCCGACAAGGGCGTGCTCTACCTCGACGAGGTCGACAGCTGCCCTCTGTGGCTGCAGGCCAAGCTGCTGCGGGTGTTGCAAGACAAAGGCGCCGAGCGCGTCGGCTCTTCCAAATTCAGGCATTCCGACTTCCGGCTCATCGCCTCGACCAAAGCCCATTTGCCGACGCTGGTGGAGAAAGGCCTGTTCCGGGAAGACCTTTACTTCCGCATCAGCGTGATCGAGATCAGCCTGCCGCCCATCCGCTCGCAACCCGACCGCCTCCAGGTGCTGTTCCAGCGCTTCGTCATGGAATCCTGCGCGCGCTTCCACCTGACCCCGCAGTCGGTCGATTCCAAAACCCTGAGCTGGCTGATGGCCCACTCCTGGCCGGGCAACATCCGCGAACTCAAAACGGCCGCCACGCGCCACGCCTTGTCGATGTCTAGCCAGGGAGAGAAGAAATCACCCGAGAAAACCTCCTTGCGCAGTGCCCTGGACGCCTGCGAACGCGGCCTGTTGATCTCCACGCTGGCGCGCACCAACGGCAACGTGACCCTGGCTTCCGACGAGCTGGGCATGCCGCTGAACACCTTGTACTACCGGCTCAAGCGCCTGGGGCTGAACAGCAAACGCAGCATGTCGTCGCGGTTCGAGGATTCGCGGCAGTGAGATGCTGGGGTCGGAGCCAGCTTTCACGCCGTTCAGCCCCGTGCCCTCATCCCGATTCCGCTCACCCTGAGCTTGTCGAAGGGCCCTGCCGCCCTCACCATTGAAGTCCGCGGCTCGCGCAAGGGCTTCGACAAGCTCAGCCCGAACGGTGG
>CBIHOD010000106.1:0-11392 GCA_966211815.1 uncultured Burkholderiales bacterium | reverse complement strand
GACCCGCCTAAACTGTCTTTCCCCCCCCCTAAAAACCCGCCTTTTCCGTGGGTGTGGGGCCTCCCCCGGCTTGCGGGGTCCACGCCCCGGCGCCCCACCCCGCTTCTAGGCAGAGGAAATGGCGCCCACCGGCGCTTGTTCTTTCAACAGCGTCTCCAGGCATTGCTCCCGGATGCCGTAGAACGCCTTGATCTCGGCGACCTGGCGCCAGACCTCCTCCGTCTGCGCGGGCGAGGGCGGCGACGCGCGCTTGACCGCCAGGATCATCTTGTTCTTGCTGGTGTGCTCCAGCGAGACGAATTCGAACACCTGGGTGGCGTAGCCGCTGGCTTCCAGCAGCAGCGCGCGCAGGCCGTCGGTGAGCATCTCGGCCTCCTGGCCGAGGTGGATGCCGTGCTGCAGGATCGGCCGCAGCGGGTGCGGGCTGAGCAGCTGCGGCCTCACCTGCTTGTGGCAGCAGGGCGAGCACATGATCACCGCGGCGCCGGCGCGGATGCCGGTGTGGATGGCGTAATCGGTGGCGATGTCGCAGGCGTGCAGCGCGATCATCACGTCCACCGCCTGGGGAGGCCGGCTGCGCACGTCCCCTTCGGAGAAGGCCAGGCCCTGCAGCGCGCAGCGCTCGATGGCCTCGTTGCACAGTCGGACCAGGTCGCCGCGCAGTTCGACGCCGGTCACGCGCGCGTCCAGCCCGCGCTGGTTGCGCAGGAAGTCGTGCAGCGCGAAGGTGAGGTAGCCCTTGCCGGCGCCGAAATCCACCACCTCCAGCCGGCCGCGCCCGGCCAGCGGCGAGTTGTCGAAGGCGTGCGAGAAGACTTCGACGAATTTGTTGATCTGCTTCCATTTGCGCGACATCGCCGGCACCAGCCGCCGCTGGTCGTCGGTCACGCCCAGCGCCGTCAGCCAGGGGCGGTCGAGTTCCAGGTAGCGGCGTTTGGCGCGGTCGTGGGCGTCAATCGGGTCGCCGTCTCCGGCCGAGCCCCCGGTGCCGTCGTCGTCGTGGCCCGCGCCAGCCCGGCGCGCCCAGTGGCTTTTGCCTTTCTTGCTGATGGACAGCTGGTGGGTTTCGTCCTCGGTGCGCAGGTGGGCGTGCTGGAAGTCGTGCGCCAGCAGCTTCTCCACTGCCGAGGCGCCTTCGTCGGGCGGCAGGTTCTTGGTGACGTCGCGCGTGGCGTGCCGCCACACGAACGACAAATGCGGCTCGCCGCGCAGCTGCACCGGTTTGACGATCAATTGGCGCAGGTTGGGTTCGCCGCCGCGGTATTTCGACAGCACCAGGCTTTGCCAGGCGCCGCCGGCGGGCGGTCGCCCGGTGGCCTGGTCCCGCCAGAACGCGAGAAAGCGCTGCCGGGCGTCCAGCGGACCGGCGGCCGCCGGGGCGGGGGAGGGTGGGGCGGGGGTCTGCGCGGTGTGCGTGGGCGAGGTCGGCATGGCGATGGGCGGGGAAAGCCGCGATGCTAATCCGCAGCTGCACCCGAAACCGCAGCCGGCCGCTCACTCGATGCGGGGCGAACTGGCCGGGCGGGCCGGGCAACGGCCGCCGTCAGAGCGCCGGGACAGGCTGCGCTGCGTGCGCCTGCGCCGGTTCGACCAGGGCCTGGGCGTGCGGGCCGAAGGCATAGGCGTCCATGCCCAGGCAGCGGTAGGTCACGCCCTCGTGCAACCGTTGCGGGCCGTGCCGCGTGCCGCCCGCGCCGGCGGCGATGAACCAGGGCAGCAAGTGCTCGTCGGTGGGGTGCATGTCGTGGAAATGCGGCGCCTGCTCGCGCACCGCCCACAGCGACTGCCAGTCCTGCGCTTTGGCCTTGTCGAACATCCACTGCCTGAACGCCCGGCTCTCCGGGATTTCGACGTCTTCCGCCGATGCGCCGCCGCCGGGGGCGAAGACGCGCCGCAGGTTGTGCGTGATGCTGCCCGTGGCCAGCAGCATCACGCCGTCGTCCAGCAACGGCGCCAGGGCCTGGCCGAGCTCGAACTGCCGCCGCGGCGACTGGGTGGGCACCCAGGCCAGCGGCAGGATGGGCACGTCGGCGTCCGGGAAGAGGTAGCGCATCACCGTCCAGATGCCGTGGTCCAGGCCGCCCTGGTCCACCGTCACCGCGGGCAGGCCGGCCCGCTGCAGCCGGGTGGTGACCGCGGGCGCGAGCGAGGGCGCGCCGGGCGCGTCGTAACGCATCGCGAACAACCGGTCGTCGAAACGGCCGAAATCATGGACCGCCCGGTGCCGCGGCGCGGCCAGCAGGGCCGGCTGGTGCGCCAGGGTGTGGGCCGACACCGCCAGCACGGCGCGCGGTGCGCCGAACTGCCGCCTCAATCGTTCGCCGAGCAGCTGCATGAAGCGTCCGGCGGGGCCGGGTTCCAGCGCGATCATCGGCGAGCCGTGCGAGAAGAACAGCGCGGGCTGCGCGCGGCGGTCGGTAGGCGGTCGGGTGTCCATGGAAGGATTGGATCAGCGCGGCGGCGCGCGGTTGTTCTCTCGATTTGCACGCAGGATTCGAACCGGCGGCCGGCAATCCCTCCGCGTCCGGCATGGGAATCCCGGCTGCCCCTCCGCGCGCGCGGGGCGTGGTGTAAGGTTTGCCGATGCACCAACACAGCAGCGCCACCGCCCCCCTCGAAGCCCGGCTTTCCCTGGACCCGCCTTCGGTCTGGCGGCTGTCATGGCGCCAGTTGTCGCGCGACCTGCGCGCGGGCGAGTTGCGCCTGCTGGTTGTCGCTGTCGTGCTCGCGGTGGGGGCGCTCACCGCGGTCGGCTTCTTCGCCGACCGGCTGAACCTCGGCCTGTCCCGGGATGCCCGCCAGCTGCTGGGCGGCGACGCGGTGCTGGTGGGCGACAAGCCGCCGCCCGTCGGTTTCGCCGAGCGCGCCGGCGCCATGGGCCTGAAACTGGCGCGCACCGCGTCGTTCCCGAGCATGGCGCGCGCGAACGAAGCCCAGGGCGGCGCGGCCCGGCTGGTGGCGGTCAAGGCGGTGGGCGACGCCTATCCGCTGCGCGGCCGGCTGCGCGTGGGCGCCGGGCCGGGCAGCGACGAGCAGGCCGTCGCCGAAGGGCCGCGCCCCGGCACGGTCTGGGTCGAGGCCGGCGTGCTGGACGCCCTCGGGCTGAAAGTCGGCGACCCGCTCCTGCTCGGCGACGCGTCGCTGAAGATCGACAAGGTCATCATCGTCGAGCCCGACCGCGGCGCCGGCTTCATGAGTTTCTCGCCGCGGGTGATGCTGCACGAGGTGGACCTGCCGGCCACCCAGCTCATCCAGCCGGCCAGCCGCGTCACCTACCGGCTGGCGGTCGCGTCCCCGGCCGACAAGGACGCCGACGTGGCCGCCTACGTGGCCTGGGTCGAAGCGCAGATCAAATCGCAGAAACTGCGCGGCCTGCGGGTGGAATCGATGGAGTCCGGCCGCCCCGAGATGCGGCAGACGCTCGACCGCGCCGGGAAGTTCCTCAACCTGGTGGCCCTGCTGGCCGCCTTGCTCGCCGCCGTGGCGGTGGCCATCGCCTCGCGCGACTTCGCCAACCGCCGGCTCGACGACTGCGCGATGCTGCGCGTGCTCGGCCAGTCGCAGCGGCGCATCGCCGCGCAGTACTGGATCGAGTTCGCCGCCGTCGGCCTGGCGGGCAGCGTGCTGGGCGTGCTGCTGGGCTGGGCGGTGCACCACGTCTTCGTGCTGCTGCTGGCGGGCCTGGTGGAGAGCAGCCTGCCGTCCCCGTCGTGGCGGCCGGCGGTTTGGGGCCTGGGCATCGGGGTGACGCTGCTGCTGAGCTTCGGCCTGCCGCCGGTGCTGCAGCTGGCGCGGGTGCCGGCGCTGCGGGTCATCCGTCGCGAAGTGGGCCCGCCCAAAGCTTCGTCGGTGGCGGTTCTGCTCACCGGCCTGAGCGGCTTCGCGGTGCTGCTGCTGGCGGTGTCGGGCGACCTGAAGCTGGGCCTGATGACGGTCGGCGGCTTCGCCGCGGCCACCGCCGTCTTCGCGCTGATGGCCTGGGCCGCGGTGCAGGCGCTGCGGCGCGCCGTGCCGGAGGCCCGAGCCCCGCGCTGGCTGGTGCTGGCCACGCGGCAGGTGGGCGCCCGGCCGGGTTTCGCGGTGCTGCAGGTCTCGGCCCTGAGCATCGGCCTGCTGGCCCTGATGCTGCTCGTGCTGCTGCGCACCGACCTCGTCAGCAGCTGGCGCCAGGCCACGCCGCCGGACGCGCCCAACCGTTTCGTCATCAACATCCAGCCCGACCAGGGCGAAGCCTTCCAGCGCCAACTCGCCGGCGCGGGCGTCGGGAAATACGACTGGTACCCGATGATCCGCGGACGGTTGGTGGCGGTGAACGGCAAGACCGTCGGAGCCGGCGATTACACCGAGGACCGCGCCCAGCGCCTGGTCGAGCGCGAGTTCAACCTCAGCCACAGCGCCGGGCTGCCGGGCCACAACCAGGTGAGCGGCGGCCGTTGGACGCCGGAAGAGGCCGACGGCCTGAGCGTCGAGGACGGCCTGGCCGAAACCCTCGGCCTGAAGCTCGGCGACCGCCTGACCTTCGACATCGCCGGCCAGCCGGTGGAGGCCCGCATCACCAGCCTGCGCAAAGTCGACTGGGGCTCGATGCGCGCGAACTTCTTCGTGCTTTTCCCGCGCGCCGCCATGCCGGACCTGCCGTCCACTTTCATCGCCGCTTTCCGCGCGCCCGAATCCAATGGCCAGACTCCGGCCGGCTTCGACAACGCGCTGAGCCGCGCCTTCCCCAACATCACCACGGTGGACGTCTCGGCTTCCATCGCCCAGGTGCAGCGCGTGCTCGGCCAGGTGATCAGCGCGGTGGAGTTCCTCTTCGGCTTCACCCTCGCGGCGGGCTTGGCGGTGCTGTTCTCGGCGATCACCGCCACGCGCGAGGCGCGGTCGCACGAGTTCGCGGTCATGCGGGCGCTGGGGGCCAGCGGCCCCCTGCTGCGGCAGGTGCAGCGCGCCGAGCTGGTCGGTGTCGGCGCGTTGGCCGGCGTGCTCGCCGCGCTGGCGGCGATGACGGTCGGATGGGCCCTGGCGCGCTTCGTCTTCGAATTCACCTGGACGGCCGCTCCCTGGGTGCCGCTGGCCGGCGCCGCGGCCGGCGGCTTGCTGGCCTGGGCCGCCGGTTGGTGGGGCCTGCGCGGCGTGCTGCGCCACACGGTGATGGACACGCTGCGTCGGGCGGGCGCCTGAGGCGGCCGGGCAGGGCGCCGCAATCCCATTCCATTGCGGCTTGGCTCGTCGAAGCCCTCTTTGCGGGACTTCGAGGCTTCGACAAACCGTAGTGGCCCGGGCCCTTCGACAGGCTCAGGGTGAACGGAACAGAGGGGATCGCCGCTCACAACCGTTCGGCCTGAGCTTGTCGAAGCCTTGCCATGGGATCCAGGCCTCGAAAAACGGGAGGTGCCTGGCCCGTGGACAGGCTCAGGGCGAAGGGGCGGCGGATGCCCGGCTCAGCCTTCGGCGTCGAGGTGGAACGTCGCGACCACTTGCGACAGCTTGGCCGCTTGTTCCTTCAGGCTTTCCGATGCCGCGGCGCTTTGCTCCACCAGTGCCGCGTTCTGCTGCGTCATCTGCTCGAGTTCGCCCACGGCGGCGTTGATGCGGCCGATGCCTTCGCTCTGCTCCGAAGCCGCCATGGTGACCTCCCCGATGATGTCGGAGACCTGCTGGACCGAGACGACGATTTCCTGCATGTTCTGGCCCGCCTGGGCGACCAGGCCGGCGCCGGCCTGCACGCGGTCCACGCTGTCGGCGATCAGTTCCTTGATTTCCTTGGCGGCCTGGGCCGAGCGGCTGGCCAGGCTGCGCACCTCGCCGGCGACGACGGCGAAGCCGCGACCCTGTTCGCCGGCCTGGGCGGCCTCGACCGCGGCGTTGAGCGCCAGGATGTTGGTCTGGAAGGCGATGCTGTCGATCACGCCGGTGATGTCGGCGATCTTCTGGGAGCTGGCGTTGATCTCGTCCATCGTCGACACCACCTTGGAGACCACCGTCGCGCCGCGGGCGGCGACCTCCGCCGCCTTGGAGGCGAGCCGGTTGGCCTGGCCGCCGGACTCGGCCGACTGCTGCACGTTGCGCGTGAGCAGCGTCATCGACGAGACGGTCTGCTGCAGGTTGGTGGCCGTCAGCTCGGTGCGCCGGCTGAGGTCCTGGTTGCCGATGGCGACCTCGCGGCTGGCGACGTTGATGGAATCGGCGGAGTCGCGCACATTGCCCACCACCGCCCGCAGCGAAGCCTGCATCGTCTTGAGGGCCTGCATCAACTGGGCCGTCTCGTCGCGCCCGGGCGCGTGGATCGGCGAATTCAGGTCGCCCTGGGCGATGCGGCTGGCCACGGCGACGGCGCGGTCCAGCGGCTGGCACACCGACCGCAGCGTCAGCCACATCAGCGGGATGAAAAGGCACAGCGTCAGGGCCACGAGGGCGAGCCGCTGCAGCGACGCGGCGGTGGCCTGCGACGCCATCTTCTCGTTCGCGGCGGAAACGATCTCCTCCTGCGCGGCCTTGATGTCCTCGGTGTTCTTCTTCAGCGCCGCCAGGGTGTCGTCGGCCTTGGAAGCGTAGGCCATGGCGACGGCGCCGTCGATCTGGGCGCCCTCCACCTGTTTCAGGACCGGCTCGAGCAGGGACTCGTAAGTCTGCAGGAACCCTTCCTGCTTCTTCAGCAGTTCGTTGATCCCGCTGTGCCCGGCGTTGGCCGCGGCCAGCTTTTCACTGACCGCCTTGATGTTCTTGAGCTCTTCCTTCCAGACGCCGATCAGGCGCTGCACTTCCACGGAATTGGACGCGCCGATGGCCATGATGCCCAGCTCCCAGTTGCGCATGCGGCTGATCGCTTCACGCAGGTTGGCCAGGTCGGCGGACGCCTCGTGCGCCTGCCCGAAAAGCGTCGAGGCGTTGCGGTTGGCCATCTGGCTGGAGACCAGGCCCCAACCACCCAGCGCCAAGAGCGAGGCGACCACGGCCACCATCACGATGTAGAAGCGGGTGCGGATGCTGAATTGGTCCAACGACGCGTTCATGTCGACGATCTCCTGTTGCCCGTGCGGCAGGCGGCTGGCTCGGGGGGATCGCGATCCGTCGCATGCCTTCATGCAACCTCCTCGCCTCCTCCGGCAGCCCCTTCCTTCGTGTGGGTGGGTGCTGTGAAAAATCCTGATGTACCGGATATGTAATTAAGAACTCGCGGTAAATCGTTTTTCTATTAGTTCGAAATTCCGTGTTTGATTTTATCTACAGTTTTATGTGAAAAATTCATGGCTGTTTCCGCGGGGCCACAACCCAGGCGGCGGAAACCGTCGACGACCGCGCCATCGGCGCCGCAAAAACGCTAACGGCCCGCCGGGGAGCCGGCGGGCCGTTCGAGGAAGGCGAGGGGGGATGAAGGCGGCTGGGGCGCCGCCGGCATCAGGCGGGCATCAGGACGCCAGGCGGAATGTGCCGACCACCTTGGAAAGGTTCAGCGCCTGTTGCTTCAGGCTTTCGGCGGCTGCGGCGCTTTGTTCGACCAGCGCGGCGTTCTGCTGGGTCATCTGGTCGAGTTCGCCGACCGTCGAGTTCACTTCGCCGATGCCGTTGCTCTGCTCGGCCGCGGCCTGCGTGATGGCGCCGATGATGTCGGTGACGCGCTGCACCGAGCCGACGATGTCGCTCATGGTCTTGCCGGCGGCGGTCACGAGCTTGGAGCCCGCCTCGACCCGGTCGACACTGGCGCCGATCAGGCTCTTGATCTCTTTGGCGGCCTCGGCCGAGCGGCTGGCCAGGTTGCGCACCTCGCCCGCGACGACCGCGAAGCCCCGGCCCTGTTCGCCCGCCCGCGCCGCTTCCACCGCGGCGTTCAGCGCCAGGATGTTGGTCTGGAAGGCGATGCCGTCGATGACGGAGATGATGTCGGCGATCTTCTTGGAGCTTTGATTGATTTCATCCATGGTGCTGACCACTTGGGAGACGACTGAGCCACCGAGCGCGGCCACCTCGGCCGCGGACGACGCGAGCTGGTCCGCCTGCTTGGCGGAGGCCGCGGAGTGCTGCACGGTCCCGGTCAACGCCGACATCGACGAGGCGGTGCGCTGCAGGTTGCTGGCGGTTTGCTCGGTGCGCTGGCTGAGGTCCTGGTTGCCGTTGGCCACTTCGGTGCTGGCCAGCTTGATGGAGTCGGCGGAGTTGCGCACCTCGCCCACCACCTTGCTCAGCGATGCCTGCATGGCCTGCAGGGCCTTGAGGAGGTTGGCGGTCTCGTCCTCGCCCGAGGCGACGATGTTCTGGCTGAGGTCGCCGGTGGCGATCCGGCGCGCGACCGACACGGCGCGGTCCAGCGGCTGGCAGACCGATTGCAGCGTCAACCACATCAGCGGCGCCAGCACCGCCAGCGTCAACGCGACCAGCACGAAACGCTGGATCGATGCGAAGGTGGCCTCTTCCGCCATCTGGTCGCGCAGCTGGGCGATGGCGGACTGCTGGGCGGCGAGCAGCGCGTCGGTGTTCTTCTTCAGTTCGGCGATGGTGCCTTCCTGCTGGCGGGCGTAGGCCAGGCCCACCACGCCGTCGATCTTGGCTTCCTGTATCTGCCGCAGGATCGGCAGCAGCACCGACGCGTAGGTCGTCAGCAGCTTGTCCTGGTTGGCCACCAGGGCGGCGATCTCGGCGTTGCCCTCGTTGGCCTGCATGATCTTCTCGCCGGTGGCCTTGGTGTGTTCGAGCTGCTTCTGCCAGTTGGAGATCAGGCGCTGCACGTCGTTGGAGTCCTGCGTGCCGACGGCCATGGCTTCGATCTCCCAGCGCCGCACCTGGCTCATCGATTCCCGGAGGTCGGCCAGGTCGTTGGCCGCGGCGTTCGCGCTGTCGAACAGCGTCGCCGCGCTGCGGTTGGTGCTCTGGCCGGAGACCCAGCCCCAGACACCCAGCACCACCAGGGACAGTGTGACCGTCCCCATCACGATGTAGAAGCGGAATCGGATGCTGAAGTTTCGAAGGGAAAACATGGGTTCGCTCCAAATGCAGTGTCCGGTTGTCAGCCTGGGGCCTGGCCCGAGGCGCTTCGCCGGCGGAAGCCTTCGCTGTCCACGAGGTTCACGGAGTTATCGGCCGGTGCATCGAAAACTTTCACCGCGTCGCGGGAATTTTGTGGACCTGCCCCGGGAGCCATCCTTGGAAAAAGTCCCGTTTCCAGGGCTTTCTGCGGGCCGATCCGCCAGGGTTCGCGCGGGGGCACCGCGGCGGTGCCTCCTTTGCGTTTCCTGGTGCGGGGATGCGCCGTCAGGGTGCCTGCCGGAAAAAAAAAGAGCCCCACGCGGGGTGGGGCTCTTTTCGCCGGCGCGGGGGGCAGTCACCAGGTGTCGCTGCGGGTGACGGGCTCCCAGCGGCCGCGCACCACCTTGTAGACGCTGACCACCGGGTAGAACTGCTCGCCGTCGGGCCGAAAGCGCATGTTGTTGGTCACCGGCGCCAAGGCGTCGATGCGCTTGAGCTCCTCGGTCAGCTTCTTCGGGTCCACCGATTCGATGCGCCGCATCGCGGCCACCAGCACGTGCACCGCGTCGTAGCTGTAGTGGGCGCCGTAGATCGGCTCGGTCTTGAAGGCGGCGGCAAATTTGGGCAGGAACTCGCGGGCGGAACGGAATTCCCGGGCTTCGACGATCGGCGAAGTGCAATAGATGGCCCGCACCGATGTTTTCATGGACGGCAGCTTGTCCGTCTTGATCGTGTCGCCGCCGATGATCTGGATGTCGGAAACGCCGGCTTGCGCGAGCTGCTCGGCCAGCGCCGCCACTTGGAAGTCGGCCTGGGTGGTCACGTAGGTGTCGACCTTGGCTTCCTTGAGCTCCGCGACGAGTTGCTTGAAGTCCGTGCCCTTGTCGTCCAGCGACTTGCGGATGACGACGTCCTTGCCGTGCTTCTTCAGCTCGACGGCCGCCAGGTCGGCCAGGCCCTTGCCGTAGGGCGTGCTGTCGTCGACCAGGGCGAAGACTTTGCCGTCGACCTGCGTGGCGGCATAAGTGCCCAGCGCCTTGGACTGCATGTTGTCGTTGCCCACCAGCCTGAAGGTGGTGGGCAGGCCGAGCTGGGTGTATTCGGGCTTGGTCGAGATGGCCAGTTGGGGGATGCCCTTGGCCGCGTAGATCGGCGCCGCGGGGATGCTGACGCCCGAATTGAGGTGGCCGACCACCGCGGTGACGCCGGCGTCCACCAGGGCCTGGGCGACTTTCTTGCCCTCCTCGACGTTGGACTTGTCGTCGCCCTTGATGATTTCGAGCTTGACGGTCTTGCCCTTGATCTTCAAACCCTGCGCGTTGATTTCGTCGACCGCGAGCTGCACGCCGTTCAGAAGATCCACGCCCTGGGGCGCGAGCGGCCCGGTCAGGGGTTGGGCGACGCCGATTTTCACGGCGTCGGGCACCGGGCTGCAGGCGCTTGAAGCCAAGACGGCGGCAGCGACGACCGGGTAGCCGAGGGATCTCAAGACGTTCATCGACGGGTCTCCGCACAGAGGGGGCAAGGGGCTGCCGGGCCGGTCGGGCGGGGCAGGGGGTGGTCCGCCCAGGTCATGGACGGCTGATTCGTCCGGTATTCAAATGCAAGCAGATGATTCAGTCAATAGAGAGATATCCAACTGCTTTGATGGAAGCCCAACGAATCGTCAAAAAAACACCCAAAAACCTGCTATTCGTCGGCGTTGATCAAGCCCATGTCGGTGCTGCTCATCAGGGCTTCGATGTCCATGAGGATGAGCATGCGGCCCTGCACGCTGCCGATGCCGGTGATGAAGCTGGTGTCGACGGTGGTGTTCATCTCGGGTGCGGGCTTGACGGTGTCCTTGCCGAGTTCGATGACGTCGGAAACCGAGTCGACGACGGCGCCGACGACGCGGCCCTTGACGTTGAGCACGATGACGACGGTGAAGCTGTTGTAGTCGGCGGTTTCGCAGGCGAGCTTCAGGCGCAGGTCGACGATGGGGACGATGACGCCGCGCAGATTGACCACGCCCTTGACGAACTCGGGGGCGTTGGCGATGCGGGTGGGCTGCTCGTAGGAGCGGATCTCCTGGACCTTCAGGATGTCGATGCCGTATTCCTCGGCGCCCAGGCGGAAGGTCAGGAACTCGCCGCCGGCCACGGCAGCGGCCCTCGCCGCTTCGTGTTTGGCCACTTGTTTGGCGTCGCTGATCATGTCCATGGTCGTCATCCTCTCGGGTTGCTGCGGCTGCAGGGTGTGGCGTGGTTTCCTAGGCCGCCCCACCGGGCGGGCGGCCCCTCACGCATTTATCGGCAACTGCCGGTGCGACTGAAGCCCGAATCGGGTGAACAGGTGCTCAAGCCAGCTTGAAAGTGCCGACGACCTCGGCCAGCCGGGTGGCCTGCTCCTTCATGCTGGAGGCGGCGGCGGCGCTTTGCTCGACGAGGGCGGC
>CBIHOD010000105.1:0-11859 GCA_966211815.1 uncultured Burkholderiales bacterium | reverse complement strand
GCGGCCGCGTCAAGCGCCAGATGGAGAAGAGCCAGCGCGAGTACTACCTGAACGAACAGGTCAAGGCCATCCAGAAGGAACTCGGCGACGGCGAGGAAGGTGCCGATCTCGAAGAGCTCGAGAAGAAGATCAAGGCCGCCCGCATGCCCAAGGAGGCACGCAAGAAGGCCGACGCCGAACTGAAGAAGCTGAAGCTGATGTCGCCGATGTCGGCCGAGGCCACCGTCGTGCGCAACTTCATCGACACGCTGGTCGGCCTGCCCTGGAGCAAGAAGAGCAAGATCAAGCACGACCTGCCGCTGGCCGAGGAGGTCCTCAACGAGGACCACTACGGCCTGGAGAAGGTCAAGGAACGCATCCTCGAGTACCTCGCGGTGCAGCAGCGCGTCGACAAGGTGAAGGCGCCGATCCTGTGCCTGGTCGGACCTCCGGGTGTCGGCAAGACCTCGCTCGGCCAATCGGTTGCGCGGGCGACGGGCCGCAAGTTCGTGCGCATGGCGCTGGGCGGCGTGCGCGACGAGGCCGAGATCCGCGGCCACCGCCGCACCTACATCGGCTCGATGCCGGGCAAGGTGCTGCAGAGCCTGACCAAGGTCGGCGTGCGCAACCCGCTGTTCCTGCTCGACGAGATCGACAAGCTGGGCATGGACTTCCGCGGCGACCCCTCCAGCGCGCTGCTGGAAGTGCTCGACCCCGAGCAGAACCACACCTTCAGCGACCACTACGTCGAGGTCGACTTCGACCTGTCCGACACGATGTTCATCGCCACGTCGAACTCGATGAACATCCCGCCGGCGCTGCTCGACCGGATGGAAGTGATCCGCCTGTCGGGCTACACCGAGGACGAGAAGGTCAGCATCGCCCAGCGCTACCTGCTGCCCAAGCAGGCCAAGAACAACGGCGTGAAGGACGAGGAGATGGAAGTCACCGAAGCCGCGGTGCGCGCCATCATCCGCTACTACACCCGCGAGGCCGGCGTGCGCTCGCTCGAGCGCGAGGTGTCGAAGATCTGCCGCAAGGTCGTCAAGGGCGTGCAGCTCAAGCAGTACACCGAGAAAGTCACCGTCACCGACGCCAACCTGAACGAATTCCTCGGCGTGCGCAAGTACGACTACGGCCAGGCCGAGAAGCAGAACCAGGTGGGCCAGGTGGTCGGCTTGGCGTGGACCGAAGTCGGCGGCGACCTGCTGACCGTGGAAGCGGCCGTCATGCCCGGCAAGGGCGTGATTTCCCGCACCGGTTCGCTCGGCGACGTGATGAAGGAATCCGTCGAGGCGGCCCGCACCGTCGTGCGCAGCCGGTCGCGCCGGCTGGGCATCAAGGACGAGCTCTTCGAGAAGCGCGACATCCACATCCACGTGCCCGACGGCGCCACCCCGAAGGACGGCCCGAGCGCCGGCGCGGCCATGGCCACCGCCTTCGTCTCGGCCTTGACCGGCATCGCGGTGCGCGCCGACGTGGCGATGACCGGCGAGATCACCCTGCGCGGCGAGATCACCGCGATCGGCGGCCTGAAGGAGAAGCTGCTCGCGGCCCACCGCGGCGGCATCAAGACGGTCGTCATCCCGGAAGAGAACGTCAAGGACCTGCAGGACATCCCCGAGAACGTGAAGAACCAGCTCGAGATCGTCCCGGTGAAGTGGTTCGACCAGGTCCTCGCGGTGGCGCTCGAATCGGTGCCTCAGGCTTTGCCCGACGACGAGCCCGCCAAGGCGGACGACAAAGAGGCTGCTTCGACCGCCGCGTCGCCGTCCAAGCCGGAAGCGGCGGCCGGCTCAGGCGACCTGATCAAGCACTGATGGCGAGGGCGAGGTGGTCGGGGATGGCGTGAAACGCGCTTTCCCCCGATCGCCTTTCGGTCGTCCCACCTGACATGCCGGAGCTGCCCACCGGTGGCCGCCCCCCAGTCAAGGCAATACCAGGACCCGCCCGGGATTCATCGTCCCGCGCGGGTCCAGCGCTTTCTTGACGGCCCGCATCATCTCCAGCGCCACCGGCGATTTGCGGCGCGCCAGCTCGTCCAGCTTCAACTGGCCGATGCCGTGCTCGGCCGAGATCGATCCGCCGTGTTCGACGACGGCGTCGTAGACGATGCGGTTCACCTGGGGCTCCTGCCGCTGCAGGAAGGCCGCGGCGTCGGTCCCCGGTGGCGCCTGCACGTTGTAGTGAAGGTTGCCGTCCCCGAGGTGGCCGAAATTGACCAGGCGGACGCCGGCGAAGTGCCGTTGCAAGGCGGCATCGGTGGACGCGACGAAGCCGGGCACGTGCGAGATCGGCAGCGAAATGTCGTGTTTGATGTTCAGGCCTTCTTGCGCCTGGGCCAGCGGGATGCTTTCGCGCAAGTGCCAGAGCTTGTGCGACTGGTCGAGGCTTTCAGCGATCGCCGCGTCGGTGGCCGTGCCTTCCTCCAGCGCCTGCTCCAGCAGGCTTTCGAAAAGGCCGCGCGCGTGCGCCTGGCCTTCATGGTCCGACAGCTCGATGAGCACCTTCCACGGCGAGGGCGGCAGGGCCTGGGGCAGGGTGGGGAAATGCGCCGCCACCAGGGCCAGCGACTGTCCGTTCATCACCTCGAAGCCCGTGAGCCCGCTGGCCAGCGTCGACCGCGCCCGCTGCAGCAGGGCCACGGCGGCTGGCAGGTCGGGCACCGCCACCAGGGCGGTGCAGCGCACGGCGGGCTGCGGGTGCAATTTGAGCGTGGCGGCGGTGATCACGCCGAGCGTGCCTTCGCTGCCGATGAACAGGTCACGCAGGTCGTAGCCGGTGTTGTCCTTGCGCAAGCCGCCCAGGCCGTTCCAGACGTCGCCTTGCGCCGTCACCACTTCCAGCCCGAGGCACAGCTCGCGCGCGTTGCCGTAGCGAAGCACCTGCGTGCCGCCGGCGTTGCTCGCCAGGTTGCCGCCGATGGTGCAGCTACCTTCCGAGGCCATGCTCAGCGGGAACAGCAAGCCTTGCGCGGCTGCCGCCTCCTGCACATGCCGCAGCACGCATCCGGCTTCGGCGGTGAGGGTGAGGTTGGCGGGGTCGACATCCCGCACGCGGTTCATGCGGCCCAGGTTCAACAGCACCTGGCGGCCCTCGTCGTCCGGCACCGATCCGCCGACCAGGCCGGTGTTGCCGCCTTGCGGGACGAGGCTGACGCCCGCCTCGGCGCACAGCCTCACGACCTGGGCCACTTCGCCCGCATTCCCCGGCCGCGCCACGGCCAGGGCGCGGCCGCGGTAGCGTTTGCGCCAGTCCTGCTCGTAGGCGGCCAAGTCGCCTGCGGCGAGCACGTGGGTTGGCCCGATGGCCTGGGCCAGCCGGCCGAGGAAGGCGTCGCGATCGATCATGGGGTCGTGCCTTTCAAGGGAGAAAGTGCGCGGGGAGCGCGAGTCCCCGGATTTTCGAGCATCGCGGTGCGGGTGGCAGGGCGCCCGAACTCCAGTGCCGCCGGCGGGCCGGTTTCACCACCGCGCCCCGGCGGCGTGCGCGACCTGCGCGCCGACCTCGTAGCCGGTTTCCCGGGTGCGGCGCAAGACGATGGCGGTGGGTTCGGTGAGGGGCAGCGGCATGTCGCCTTCCGCGCATCGCCCAAGGACCAGCCTGGCCAGCTCGCGGCCGAAGACCGTCCCTGGCGCGATGCCCCGGCCGTTGTAGCCGCTGATGGAATAGGTGTCCCGG
This sequence comes from uncultured Burkholderiales bacterium, assembly GCA_966211815.1. Taxonomy (GTDB): domain Bacteria; phylum Pseudomonadota; class Gammaproteobacteria; order Burkholderiales; family Burkholderiaceae_C; genus JANPCX01. The sequence continues at coordinate 8,199 of CBIHOD010000105.1, read as the reverse complement.
GCCAAGCGGTGGAAACGCGGCAGCGCATCGGGGGTCATGCCGATCCAGCCGTACCAGGCGTGTTCGAAGCGGATGTCTTTGCCGAGGTGGGGGAACAGCCGTGCCAGGGCCCGGCGGCCCCAGTCGCGGTGGATCCCCCGGCCCGGGCCGCGCAGCGCGCCGACGCTGCCGAACACCAGGCGGCCCGCCTGGTCGAGCCGGAACGACGACAGCACGCGGCGTGTGTCCCAGGCGCCTTGCCGCCCAGGCAGGATCGACCGGCGCATTGGTTCGGGAAGTGGTGCCGTGGCCATGTTGAAGTAGGGCAGCCGGACGATTTCGGAACGCAGCGCCTGCCAGGGGCCCCGCGGCGCGGTGAAGGCGTTCGTCGCGACGATCACCCATTTCGATTCGACGCTCCCGCCCGAGGCCGTGTGCAGGCGCCACCGGTCGCGCAGGTCGTCGACGGCGCGGACCGCACTGTGCGAATGGATGCGACCGCCCTGCGAAAGCACCGCCGCCGCCAGGCCGCGCGCATAGGCCAGGGGTTGGACGGTGCCGGCGCGCAGGTCCAGCAGCGAGCCGGCGTAGGCGTGCGTGCCGGTCAGGCGCGCCGTCTCGCGCGCATCCAGCAGGCCCACGGGCGCCCCGAGCGCCTGCCATTGGGCCGCCCGTTCTCCGATGTCGAGTTCGCCGGCGCGGCCCGCCGCGCAGTGCAGGGTGCCCGTGCGCACCGCCTCGCAGTCGATGGCATGCCGTCGCGCCAGGTCGTACACCAGGGTTGGGCCCTCGCCCAGCAGCTTCAGCAGCGCGGCCCCGGCCGAGGGTCCGAGCGCGGCCTGCACCGCGGACGGCTTCAGCCACAGGCCGGCGTTGACCAGGCCAACGTTGCGTCCGGATGCCCCCTGTCCGACGTCGCCGGCTTCCAGCACGGCCACCGACGCGCCGGCCCGCGCCAAATGCAGGGCGGCCGACAGGCCGGTGTAGCCCGCGCCCACCACGGCCACGTCGGCGGCGGCGGGGGCGATCAAGGGCGGCGTGGGCGGTGCGGGCGGCGCCGATGCGGCCCAAAGGCCGTGGGACTCGGCGGCGCTACCCGGCAGCATCACGGTTCCGCGGAAAAAGAGGCGGCGGGCTTCGCGCTGGACGGGGCGCGGCGCTTGTTCAAACCCGCGCGGGCTTGAGCCGCCAGCGGACATGGGCGGCGCAGGCCGCGAACAGCGCCATGCACAGCAGGATCTCCAGGCCGGCCAGCCAGGCGCCGGGCCCCCGGTCGCCCGTGGCCCGCACCACGCCTTCGATGAAATACAGCCAGACAAAGAGGCTCACCCAGCGGTAGGTGTACATCCGGTTCTTCAGCAGCCCGGCCAACGGGAAAGCCAGCGGCAGCACCTTCAACGCGAGCGTGCGGTTGCCGGTGGGCGCGAGGAAGAGCTCCCAGGCCAGGCCGAGCGCGATGAGCCCCAGCACGCTGCCCACCGCGACCGCCCGCGTCCAGGCGACGGCCTTGGCGGGCGCGGGCTGCGGGGCCGCGCTGGCGGCGGCGGGGCGGGGCGAGGGCCGGGTCGACGGATTCATCGATGGCATCATAGCCACCGATGGATTCACATTCTTCACCCGGCGCCCCGCCGCGCCAGGCCGGCCGCTGGCAAGACCGTTTCGCGGAGTTCGTCAACGAGACTTTGGCGACCCTGCAGGACTGGCCCTGGCGCGACACGCTGCGCACCTTGCGACACCGCTTCCGGGAAGACCGCCTGGGCGTGACCGCCAGCAGCCTCACCTTCACCACGCTGATCTCGCTGGTGCCCCTGGTCACGGTGATGCTGGCGGTGTTCTCCGCCTTCCCGATGTTCGCCGGCTTCCAGGGGGCGCTGCAGAAGTACTTCCTGCAAAGCCTGGTGCCCGACTCCATCGCCAAGCCGGTGCTGGGCGCGCTGACCCAGTTCGCGAACAAGTCCAACCGCCTGGGCACGGCAGGGTTGGCGGCGCTGGTGGCGACGGCCCTGGCGCTGATGCTCACCATCGACCGCACGCTCAACGGCATCTGGCGGGTGCGCACGCCGCGCCCGATCGCCCAGCGCATCCTCGTCTACTGGTCGGCCGCCACGCTCGGCCCGTTGCTGCTGGGCGTGAGCCTGTCCCTGACGTCCTACGCGTTGACGGCCTCCAAAGGCATCGTCGGCGCCTTGCCGGGCGGCGTCGAATTCCTGCTCAACGTGCTCGAGTTCTTGTTGCTCGCGCTGGGCGCGGCCGGGCTGTTCCGCTATGTGCCCAACACCCATGTGCGGTGGCGCCATGCGGTGGCGGGTGGGCTTTTCGTGTCCGCCGGCTTCGAGATCGCGAAGAAGGCGCTCGGATGGTACCTGCGCACCGTGCCCAGCTACTCGGTGATCTACGGCGCCCTGGCGAGCCTGCCGATCTTCTTCATCTGGATCTACCTGGGCTGGGTGATCGTGCTCCTGGGCGCCGTGATCGCGGCCTATGCACCCAGCCTGCAGATGCGCGTGGTGCGCCAGCTGGAAGTGCCGGGCCACCGGTTCGCCCTGGCCCTGTCCTTGCTGCGGCTGCTGGCGCAGGCGCGGTCCAGCCTGCGGCACGGCCTGAGCGTGGAGCAACTCGCCACCTCCATCCGCACCGACCCGCTCCAGGTCGAGCCGGTGCTGGAAGTGCTGGTCGGCCTGGACTGGGTGGGGCGCCTGGACGAAGCCGGCAGCGTGCGCCACGTGCTGCTGTGCGAATCCGACTCCACCCCCGCCGCGCCGCTGCTCAGCGCCTTGCTGCTGCAACCGACCAGCGCCCTGCGGGGCTTCTGGGACCGCGCCGGTTTCGAAGAGCTGACGCTCAAGGATTTGCTCGACAAAACCTGAGCACCTGCCGGCTTGGCGTCAGCGCGCCGGCGCCTTCAGGTGGGCGCAGGCCTGCTGGAAAGCGAGGCGCACGCCCGCCGGGTCTTCCGCCATCAGGTTGTGGCCGGTGGACAGTTCGACGCGCGCCACCTTCTTCAACGCCGCCGCCAGCCCGGCGGTCGCGGCGGCCGGGGTCATGCGGTCGCTGACGCCGCTGATCAAGGTGGCGGGGCAGTCGAGCGCCGAGGCCGCCTCGACCGCGCCCGCGTAGGCGTCGCACATCGCCAGGTCGTTCAGCAGCAAGTTGCCCAGGCCGGCGTCGGCGTACCGGCGCTGCTCGCGCAACATCAGCCGCCGGTCGGCTTCCCGCGCCTGGACGGCCTCGCGGGCGTGCGAGTAGGCGGCCATTTTGTCGATGGCGTCGAGCGGTTGTTCGCGTGCGGCGTCGAGCATCGCGGGCGCGACGCGCATCGGCGCGGCGACGCCGAGCAGCACCATCGCTTCCACTTGGACGGCGCCGGCGCTTCCCGCCGCCTTTGCGGCCGCTTCCAACGCGACCAGCGCACCCATGCTGTGCCCCGCCAGCACCGCGCGGCGCACGCCCGCCTCGGTCAGCAACGCCAGGAGCCAGTCGGCGCAAGCGTGCACATCGGCCAGTGCCCGGCCCGCGCTTCGGCCGTGGCCGGGCAGGTCGGGCGCCACCGCGGCGATGCCGTCTTCGACAAGCCATGCGGCCTGTTGGGACCAGACGCTGCGATCGTGCAGTGCACCATGGACCATCACCACGCAAGGGCCGGCAGGCGGCCAGGACGGGCCGCCGGTGTCGGCGAAGGCGTCCTGCCCGTGCACCTGCCAATGGCGGACGGCGAGTTCGGGATGGGTCATGGCGTGTCGGCTCGGGAAAGGGGAGGGCGGTGCGTCGGCCCCCTGGCGGAGCCCGGCGAAACAAGGCGAAACCGGCGCAAACACCCAGTGCCGCCGGCGCGCATTGTGGGCTATATTGATCCGCACGAGTTCTGCGCCTGTCGTGCGTGCCGAACGATGACCGACCGACCATCCGCGCGAAGGAGAGCCCCATGAAAGTCAGCGACATCCTCCAGTTCAAAGGCAACACGCTCTACACCGCCCAGCCCGACATGCCGCTGGCGCTGGCGCTGAAGACCATGGCCGAGCGCGACATCGGTTCGCTGGTCATCATGGAACACGGCGACCTGGTGGGCATGCTCACTTTCCGCGAGGTCATCAACGCGGTCGTGAAGAACGGCGGCACCGTCGGCCCGACCCTGGTCCGCAGCGTGATGGACGACCATCCCCTGACCTGCACCCCCGACACCGAGATGGACGAAGTGCGCCGCATGATGCTGGAGCGCCACGCCCGCTACATGCCGGTGATGAGCCAGCGCATGCTGATGGGCGTGATTTCCTTCTACGACGTCGCCCGCGCCGTCGTCGACAGCCAGGATTTCGAGAACCGCATGCTCAAGGCCTACATCCGCGACTGGCCGCTGGACGAGCCGCGCCCCCAGGCGCAACAGGCCGCCGGCTGAGCACAAGCGGGCGCGGCGGGGCCGCGCCGTAAAATCACGGGCTCCCCTTCCTGAATTCCATTCAAAAAGGCGCCCGCCCATGTCTGGCAGCACCCTCGGCGAGTTGTTCCGCGTCACCAATTTCGGCGAAAGCCACGGCCCGGCCATTGGCTGCGTGATCGACGGCTGCCCGCCGGGCATGGCGCTTTCTGAAGCCGACATCCAGCCCGAACTCGACCGCCGCCGGCCCGGCACCTCGCGCCACGTCACCCAGCGCAACGAGCCCGACGCGGTGGAGATCCTGTCGGGCGTCTACGAAGGCCGGACCACCGGCACCCCGATCTGCCTGCTGATCAAGAACGTCGACCAGCGCAGCAAGGACTACGGCAACATCCTGCAGACCTTCCGCCCCGGCCACGCCGACTACACCTACTGGCGCAAATACGGCCTGCGCGACCCGCGCGGCGGCGGGCGCTCGTCGGCCCGCCTCACGGCGCCGATGGTGGCGGCCGGCGCCGTGGCCCGCAAATGGCTGCGCGAGAAGTTCGGCACCACCTTTTCGGGCCACATGACCCACCTCGGCGAGATCGAGATCCCCTTCGAGTCGATGGAACACGTGCCCCACAACCCATTCTTCGCCGCCAACGCCAGCGACATCCAGCGGCTGGAGGACTACATGGACGCGCTGCGCAAGGACGGCGACAGCTGCGGCGCGCGCATCTCGGTGGCGGCCCACGGCGTGCCGGTGGGACTGGGCGAACCGCTGTTCGACAAGCTCGACGCCGACATCGCCCACGCGATGATGGGCATCAACGCCGTCAAGGGCGTGGAGATCGGCGCCGGTTTCGCCAGTGTCGCCCACCGCGGCAGCATGCACGGCGACGAGATCCACCGCGACGGCTTCGCCACCAACCACGCCGGCGGCGTGCTGGGCGGCATCTCAACCGGCCAGGACATCACGGTGAGCATCGCCGTCAAGCCGACCAGTTCGATCCGCACGCCGCGCCAGTCGATCGACATGCGAGGCAACCCCGCGACGGTCGAGACCTTCGGCCGCCACGACCCTTGCGTCGGCATCCGCGCCACGCCGATCGCCGAAGCCATGCTGGCGCTGGTGCTGATGGACCATGCGCTGCGCCACCGTGCGCAATGCGGCGACGTGGCGACGGGGTTCGACGCGTCCTGAGCCCGGCGCCGCGCGCTGCCGGCGGGGCCGCTGGGCCTTGGTTCCCGGCGAAGCGTCTCGATGGGCGAGCGGCGACCGCTTCCGCGGCCCCAGCCTCGGCCTTGGAAAGGCGGGCCCGCCCGGGCCCTCAGGCCTTGCCTCGCCCCACCAGCCCGTCGATCGCCAGCGCGTAGCCCTGCACGCCGAAGCCGACGACGATGCCGGCCGCCACCGGCGAAAGCATCGAGTGGTGGCGGAAGGATTCGCGAGCGTGCACGTTGCTGATGTGCACCTCCACCACCGGCACCGCCGCGCCCTTGATGGCGTCGTGCAGGGCGATCGAGGTGTGGGTGTAGGCGCCGGCGTTGAACACCACGCCCACGAGCGAGCCGGCCTGGTGGGCCCGGCCGGCTTCGTGGATCGCGTCGATTAGCACGCCTTCGTGGTTGGACTGCCGGAAGTCGCACTGGTGGCCGTGCTTGGCCGCGGCGGCCTGGCAGAGCGCCTCCACGTCGGCGAGGGTCGCCGCGCCGTACACCGCGGGCTCGCGTTGGCCGAGCAGGTTGAGGTTGGGGCCGTTGAGCACGAGGATGGTGGGCATGGGTGTGGGCACGCGCGGCGTCGACGATGGAGCGGGAGATTGTGCCTGCACCGCGCCGGCGGCCGGGCCCGCGCGGGCCCGGCGCGTCAGGTGCTTTCCCGGACGACCAGCTCGTAGCCGAGGTCGACGCCGGGCTCGTCCACCGGCTCCTTGCGCATCAGCGCCAGCAGCATCTGCGCCGCGCGGGTGCCGATCTCGGTGCGGGGCGTGCGCACGGTGGTGAGCGCGGGCAGCATCTGGTCGCTGCCGGTCAGGTCGTTGAAGCCCGCCACGGCCACCTCTTGCGGCACTTTCAGACCGATGCGCAAGGCCCCGAGCAGGCCCCCCTGCGCCAGGTCGTCGTTGCAGAAGAAGATCGCGTCCACGTCGGGCCGCTGGCGGCGAACTTCCTGCACCATCGCCGCGCCCAGCGCGATGGAAGAGCGCTGGGGGTTCAGGAACTCCAGCCGCGCGTCGTAGAGCCCGGCGGCCCGCAGGCACCGGCGGTAGCCCTCGGCCCGCTGCATCACGCGCGGGTCGAGCTGGGCCGCGACGAAGGCGATGCGGCGGCGGCCGCGGTCCAGCAGGTGCTGGGTGATCGCCTGGCCCGCGGCGGATTGCGAGAAGCCCACGGAATGGACGCCGGGCGCCTGGGTGGTCTCCATCACATGCACGCAGGGCACGCCGCTCCTGAGGATGAGCTGTCGGCTGGTCTCGCTGCGGTCGAAGCCGGTGACCAGCAGGCCCGCCGGCCGGTGGGCGAGGTAGCTCTGCAGCAATTGCTCCTCTTCCTCGGGGCTGTAATGGGTCACGCCGATCAGCGTCTGGTAGCCCTGGGGCAGCAAAGTGCGGTGCACCGCTTCCAGCAAGTCGACGAACAGGTTGTTGGACAAAAGCGGGATCAGCACCGCCACGTGCGTGCTGCGGGCCGAGGCGAGGGCGCGGGCGGCCGGGTCGGGCACGTAGCCCAGCGCGCCGGCCGCGGCCCGCACGCGTTCCACCAACTCGGCCGCCACGCTGCGTTCCCCACGCAGCGCGCGCGACACGGTGATGGGGCTGACGCCGGCGGCTTGCGCGACATCCGCCAGGGTGACGCGTCCGGTGGACCGGGAGCGGGAGGAGGGTTGGGTCATGAGGGCCTGAATTCCAGAAAGTGCGAGAGGTCAGGATGCCAGAAGGAAGGGCAGGGTTAACACGGGCTGGCAAAGCAAAATGTCTTCGATAGGATAGCGCTATCCAACACACTATCTGTTACCTGTATGGCCCATCTCTTGTCTCGGTTTCTGGTTTCCCCTAGAGAAATGAGGATCGGCGGTATGCAGAGTTCGATCTTTGAAGGGTCATCTGGTCATGATATCGCTGTCCAGTCGGTCGACTTCATACAACCTCATTGGGACAACCAGCCATGAACGCTTCCGTTGTTTTCATGGGCGTGGCCGGTTGCGGCAAATCCAGCCTGGCCCAGGCAGTCGCCGCGAAGGTCCAGTTGCCGCTGATTGAAGGCGACGATTTCCATCCGGCGGACAACCAGGACAAGATGCGGCGGGGCGTCGCATTGACCGACGCCGACCGCATCGGCTGGCTCGATGCCCTGGCCGGTCAATTGGCGGCCCATCCCGGCGGCATGCTGCTGACCTGCTCGGCGCTGAAGCGGTCTTATCGCGACCGCCTGCGCGCCGCCGCGCCGGGTTTGAAGTTCGTGTTCATGGAGATCGGCCGTTCCGAGGCCCATGCCCGGGTGGCGGCGCGTGCGGGCGTGCACCTCTTCCCGCCCAGCCTGGTGGACAGCCAGTTCGCGACCCTGGAAACGCCGGTCGGGGAGGACGGCGTGCTCGCGGTCGCCGCGGTTCGGCCGATCGCCGAATTGTCGGAAGAGGTTTGTGGATGGCTGCAAAAGGAGGTGGCATGAAAGACCTTGTTCGAACCGACGCGGCGCGCGGCCATGCCGTCGCCTGGAAGGATGCGAAATGAGCGCCACCCCTCATGAGAACGCGCCGGGGAAACCCGCGCCGCCGTGGCAGCGCTTCGGCGAACTGCTGATGGCGGCTTGCCTGGGGGCGATGGCCCTGCTGGTGTTCGCCAACGTCGTGCTGCGCTACGGCT
>CBIHOD010000104.1:0-12319 GCA_966211815.1 uncultured Burkholderiales bacterium | reverse complement strand
CTGCGCAGTGAGGTTAAGGAGGAGCGGGGCGAAGCCCCGCGGGGGACATGAACGGAGCAGGGCCTCCCTCCTCCAGCGCAGCGCGGTCCCACTGTCCCACCCACCCCGGCCTTGCTAGACCCAACCTCAATCGAAGAAATCGCTGAGCCAGGATTTCTTGCGGTAGCCGCCGTGCCGGTGCTGCTTGCCGAAATCCGAATCGTCGAAGCCGCGCTGGTCGAAGCTGCGTTGGCTGGCGTCATGCGCTCGGGGCTGGGCAGGAAAGTGGCGCGGCGCCTCGTGGACCGGCGGCGGGCTGCCGGCCGCCAACTGCAACAGTTTGTCGAGCTCGCCGCGGTCCAGCCACACGCCGCGGCATTGGGGGCAGTAGTCGATCTCGACGCCTTGCCGTTCGGACATCAGCAAAGTGGAATCGGGGCAGGTGGGGCATTTCACGGGTGGCTTCCTCTTGGTGTTGACAGACCCTGGACTCAGACGAACGGCCCGCCTTTCGGCACGGCCTCCAGTGTGCGACCGCGCCGCTCCCCATGAAGTTCCGGAACCCTTTGCGGCCATAAGGGCATGGGCCGCGCTCGAACGGGCGCGGCCGCTCGCTGGACCCCGGGGCGTGCGGCGTTATCGTGCGGTTCCTCTTCTTGATGGCCGCCACTCCGCCATGTCGAGCACCTCCCCCCAGTTCGTTGAATTCATCGTCGAGCAGCTCGGCGACCTGCCGGGCCTGACCTGTGCGCGGCTGTTCGGCGGCGTCGGCTTCTCGGTGCACGGCACGCAGTTCGGCATGGTCATCGGCACCGCGCTGTATTTCGTCGTCAACGACCGCACCCGGCCGGCCTACCAGGCCCGTGGCAGCCAGTGCTTCGCCTACGACACCCGGATCCGGCGGGTGCAGGTGACGCGTTATTTCGAAGTGCCGGCCGATGTCATCGAAGACCGCGAGTCGCTGGTCGCCTGGGCGCGCGAAGCGCTCGGCGCCGCGGAGAATTCGAAACCGAAGAAAAAACCGGCCGCCAAGAAGCCCGCCATCCGGAGGGCCGCACCGAAGGGCGCGGCTTGACCCATCCCAACGCCGACAAGCCATGAACATTCGACTGATCTTCATCCCGCCGCTCCTGGCCGCCGTCTCTTTTTTCGCCGCCGCCGCCCCGGCGCCCGCCGCGGCCCGCGCCGAGATCGACGCGCTGCTGTCGTCGCTCGCCGCGTCGGGTTGCGAATTCAACCGCAACGGCAGCTGGCACACCGCGGCCGAGGCCAGGGACCACCTGCTGCGCAAGCTCGAATACCTGGAGGGCAAGGACGCGGTCAAGCGCGCCGAAGACTTCATCGAGCTGGCGGCGTCCACCAGCAGCGCCAGCGGCAAGGCCTACCAGGTGCGCTGCGCCGGCCAGGGCGCGGTGGACAGCAAGGTTTGGATGCTCGCGCGGCTGAAGGTCGTGCGGGCGTCGAATTCCCGCCCGTAGAGTCGTCCGGCCTTGCGGGGGAATCAAATCTCCAAGGAGGAGATTGAGATGAGGTCTTTGAAATTCGTTTTCAGCGCGGCCTTGGCCGTTTCCGGGTCGTTCGCCCAGGCCCAGGTTCAGGGCAACCCGGCCGAGATCCACATGCCCTCGGCTTTCATCGAAAACCTGGTCAACCTCCAGTCCACCGTTTGTTCCCAGCGCGACCCGGGTTCCAAGGAAGCCTGGGCCCGCGAAACGCAGGCGTGGAAGGCGCGCCATCAGGAGGCGCTGGTCGGCGTGCGACGGTCGGTCGAGCAGATCGAGGCCCGCGGCGTGGAATTCGCGCCCCTGATCGTGGCGGCGAATTCGCAAGCCATCGTCACGCCGCTGATGATGCTGGCGTCCGCGGATGATGCGCAGGCCGCGCAAACCTGCAATCAATTCCGCAAGAACTTGACCGACGAGAAGCTGAACGATCGGCTGTTTGCCGAAGCGAAGGCGGCCACCGCCGCGGTGTTGGCCAGGGCGGGCGCCCCACGACAGTGACGGGCCGCAAAAGGCACCGCATCGGCTAAGCTTCGACCCGGCGCTACCCGCGCCGACCCCGCCAGACCCAAACGTGGTGGCCCGGTTTACCCATCGGCAGCCATCGATCCCACCCATCGCCGGTACCACCGGCGCGGAGAGTTTGACCATGAACGCTGATGCCCCGCTCCGGCTGCACGTGCCGGAGCCCACGGGTCGCCCCGGCTGCGCGACCGATTTTTCCTTCCTCAACATCTCGCCGGCCGGCGAGGTGCGCCGCCCCCCCATCGACACCTCGGCCGCCGACACGGCCGACCTGGCCACCGGCACCATCCGCGTGCTCGACCAGGACGGCGCGGCCGTCGGCCCCTGGGACCCCAGGCTCGGCGCCGACGCCCTGCGCGCCGGCCTGCGCGCCATGATGCGCACCCGGACCTTCGACGCGCGCATGCTGCTGGCGCAGCGCCAGAAGAAACTGTCTTTCTACATGCAGAGCCTGGGGGAAGAGGCGATCGGCTCGGCGCACTCGGTGGCCCTGCGCGACGGCGACATGGCCTTCCCCACCTACCGCCAGCAGAGCCTGCTGCTGGCCGGCGACCGCGTGCCGATGTGGGAGATGGTCTGCCAGCTCATGAGCAACGAGAAAGACCCGCTCAAGGGCCGCCAGCTGCCGGTGATGTACTCGTACAAGAAGGCCGGCTTCTTCACCATCTCGGGCAACCTGGCGACGCAGTTCGTGCAGGCGGTCGGCTGGGCCATGGCCTCGGCGATCAAGGGCGACACCAGGATCGCGTCGGGCTGGATCGGCGACGGCTCCACCGCCGAGGCCGATTTCCACAACGCGCTCACCTTCGCCCACGTCTACCGCGCGCCGGTCATCCTCAACGTGGTCAACAACCAGTGGGCCATCTCCACCTTCCAGGCCATCGCCGGTGGCGAGGCCAGCACCTTCGCCGCGCGCGGCGTGGGCAGCGGCATCGCCTCGCTGCGGGTGGACGGCAACGACTACCTCGCGGTGTACGCCGCCTCGAAGTGGGCCGCCGACCGCGCCCGCGCCAACCTCGGCCCGACGCTGATCGAATGGGTGACCTATCGCGCCGGCCCGCACTCCACTTCCGACGACCCCTCCAAGTACCGCCCCGCCGACGATTGGGAGCGCTTCCCGCTGGGCGACCCCATCGCCCGGTTGAAGGCGCACCTGGTGCGCGCCGGCGAGTGGTCCGACGACCGCCACGCGGCCCTGCAGGCCGAACTCGACGCCGAAGTCGTCGCGGCCCAGAAAGAGGCCGAGGCCCACGGCACGCTGCTGGACGGCAGGCGCCCCAGCCCCGCGACGATGTTCGAGGACGTCTACGAACGCATGCCGGAGCACCTGCGCATGCAACGCCAGCAACTGGGGGTTTGAGCCATGGCCACCGCACACCTCAAGGAAAACGGGCTGGCCGCGCAAGGCGCCGCCAGCCAGGAAAAGGCGACGGCGGGCACCTCGCCGATGACGATGATCCAGGCGCTTCGCTCGGCGCTGGACGTGATGATGGGCCGCGACGACAACGTCGTCGTCTACGGCCAGGACGTGGGCTACTTCGGCGGCGTGTTCCGCGTCACCGAGGGCCTGCAGGCCAAGTACGGCAAGCCGCGCTGCTTCGACGCGCCGATCTCGGAGGCCGGCATCGTCGGCACCGCGGTCGGCATGGGCGCCTACGGCCTGCGGCCCGTCGTCGAGATCCAGTTCGCCGACTACTTCTACCCGGCCTGCGACCAGATCGTCTCCGAGGCGGCGCGGCTGCGCCACCGCTCGGCCGGCGACTTCTCCGCGCCGATCACCATCCGCATGCCCTGCGGCGGCGGCATCTTCGGCGGCCAGACGCACAGCCAGAGCCCGGAGGCCTTCTTCACCCACGTCTGCGGCCTGCGCACCGTGATGCCGAGCAATCCCTACGACGCCAAGGGGCTGTTGATCTCGTCGATCGAGAACAACGACCCGGTGATCTTCCTGGAGCCCAAGCGGCTCTACAACGGCCCCTTCGACGGCCACCACGACAGGCCCGTCACGCCCTGGTCCAAGCATGCGCTGGGCGAAGTGCCCGAGGGCTACTACACCGTGCCGCTCGACAAGGCCAAGGTGGCGCGCCCCGGCGCGGCCGTCACGGTGCTCGCCTACGGCACGATGGTGTGGGTGGCCCAGGCGGCCGCCGAGGAGGCCGGCGTCGACGCCGAGGTCATCGACCTGCGCTCGCTGTGGCCGCTGGACCTCGAAACGATCGTCGGATCGGTCAAAAAGACCGGCCGCTGCGTCGTCGTGCACGAAGCCACGCGCACCAGCGGCTTCGGCGCCGAGCTGGTGTCGCTGGTGCAGGAGCACTGCTTCTTCCACCTGGAGGCGCCCATCGAGCGCGTCACCGGCTGGGACACGCCCTATCCGCATGCCCAGGAGTGGGACTACTTCCCCGGCCCGGACCGCGTCGGCGCGGCCCTGCGCAAAGTGGTGGGGGGAGCCTGACATGGGCCACTACATCATCAAGACGCCGGACATCGGCGAAGGCATCGCCGAGGTCGAGCTCGTGGCCTGGCACGTCAAGGTGGGCGACACCGTCAAGGAAGACCAGACCCTGGCCGACGTGATGACGGACAAGGCCACGGTCGAGGTCCCTTCGCCGAAATCCGGCGTGGTGGTCTCGCTCGGCGGCGCCGTCGGCAGCGTGGTGGCGGTGGGCGCCGAGCTGGTGAGGTTGGAGGTGGAAGGCGAGGGCAATGCCAAGGACTCGCCGTCCGCCGCCCCCGCCGCAGCGGCGGCCAAGCCCGAGGCCGCCGCGCCGAGGCCGGCCCCGGCGCCGGCGGTGTCGAAACCGGCGCCCGAACCCGCGTCGCCCTTCACCCAGCCGGCCGCCGATCCGCGCCGGCAGGCCGACGGCGCCCCGCCCCTGGCCGCCGGCGCCAAGCCGCTGGCCTCGCCCGCGGTGCGACAGGCGGCGCTGGACCGCGGCATCGAGCTGCGCTTCGTGAAAGGCAGTGGCCCGGCGGGCCGGGTCCTGCACGAGGACTTGGACGCCTACCAGGCGGGAGGCGCCGCCGCCGCGCAGGCCGGGCCGCGTTACCGCAAGGACACCGCCGAAGAGGCCGTCCCCGTCATCGGCCTGCGCCGCAAGATCGCGCAGAAGATGCAGGACGCCAAGCGGCGCATCCCGCACTTCAGCTACGTGGAGGAAGTCGACGTCACCGAGCTGGAAAGCACCCGCGCCCGCATCAACGCGAAATACGCCAAAGCGCGCGGCAAGCTCACGCTGCTGCCGCTGCTGGCCCGCGCGGTGGCGCTGGCGGTGAGGCAGTTCCCGCAGATGAACGCCCGCTTCGACGACGAGGCCGGCGTGGTCACGCGCTACGGCGCGGTGCACCTGGGCATCGCCACCCAGACCGACGCCGGGTTGATGGTGCCGGTGGTGCGCCACTCCGAAGCGCTGGACCTGTGGCAATGCGCCGCCGAGATCGGCCGGCTGGCCGAGGCGGCGCGCGGCGGCAAGGGTTCGCGCGAGGAGCTGAGCGGTTCCACCATCACCCTCTCCAGCCTCGGCGCCCTGGGCGGCCTGGCCAGCACGCCGGTCATCAACCACCCCGAGGTGGCGATCATCGGCGTCAACAAGATGGTCGAGCGGCCGGTGGTGCGCCAAGGCGCCATCGTCGTGCGGCAGGTCATGAACCTGTCCTCTTCCTTCGACCACCGCGTGGTCGACGGCATGGACGCGGCGGAATTCATCCAGGCCATCCGCGGCTACCTGGAAACCCCGGCCCTGCTGTTCCTCGAATAAGAAGAAGCCACCATGCAAACCAAGAAGACAAAACTGCTGGTCCTGGGCGGCGGGCCCGCCGGCTATGTGGCCGCGATACGGGCCGGCCAATTGAAAGTGCCCACCCTGCTGGTGGAGGGCCACCAGCTCGGCGGCACCTGCCTGAACATCGGCTGCATCCCCTCCAAGGCCCTGATCCACGCGGCGGAGGAATTCGGCAGGGCCGCGCATTGGGCGTCGGGCTCGGCGCTCGGCATTTCCGTGGACCAACCGCGCATCGAGATCGAGAAGACCATCCAGTGGAAGGACGGCATCGTCAAGAGGCTGACCGGCGGCGTCGGCGCCCTCTTGAAGAAGAACGGCGCCGAAGTCGTGCGCGGCTGGGCCACCATCCTCGACGGCAAGACGGTCGAAGTGGCCGCGGCCGACGGCGGCGGGCCGCTTCGCGTCGAATGCGAGCACCTGGCGCTGGCCGCCGGTTCCGTCCCGGTGGAGCTGCCGTTCATGCCGTTCTCCGATCATGTCTGGTCTTCGGAGCAGGCGCTCAGCCCCGCCGCGCTGCCGCGGACGCTGGTGGTCGTGGGTGCCGGCTACATCGGCCTGGAACTGGGGATGGCTTACGCCAAGCTCGGCGTGAAAGTGACGGTCGTCGAAAGCGCCGGCCGCATCCTGCCGGCCTACGACGAAGAACTCGCCAAGCCGGTGATGGCCTCGCTCAAGCGGCTGGGCGTGGCGCTGCGGCTGGGTTGCAGCGTGGCCGGCTACGACGCGGCGGCCCGCGAGGTGTCGGTGCGCGCCGACCTGGGCGACGAGTTCGCCCTGCCGGCCGAGAAGGTGCTGGTGGCGGTCGGCCGCAAGGCGCGGCTCGACGGCTACGGCCTGGAGTCGCTGGGCCTCGACATGGACGGCCGCTGCGTCAAGGTCGACGACCGGTGCATGACCTCGATGCGCGACGTCTGGGCCATCGGCGACCTGACCGGCGAGCCGATGCTCGCCCACCGCGGCATGGCGCAGGGCGAACTGGTGGCCGAAGCGGTCGCCGGCCGCCAGCGGCGCTTCGACCCCTTGGCGATGCCGGCCATTTGCTTCACCGACCCGGAAATCGTCTCGGTGGGGATCGCGCCGGGCCAGGCGGGGGCGGGCGAACTCGTCACCGGCCTCTTCCCATTCGCGGCCAACGGCCGTTCGATGACGCTGGAGTCGACCGACGGCTTCGTGCGGGTGGTGGCGCGGGCCGGCAGCCACGTCATCGTCGGCTGGCAGGCGGTGGGCGCGGGCGTTTCCGAACTCGCCGCGGCGTTCTCGCAGTCGATCGAGATGGGCGCCCGGCTGGAGGATGTGGCCGCCACCATCCATGCCCACCCGTCCCTGGGCGAGGCGGTGCAGGAAGCGGCGCTGAAGGCATTGGGGCACGCGCTGCACATCTGAGAAGCTGTGAACAAATCCGGCACACCCGCTCGGTCCGCCAAAACAGGCCCCATCCGCGTTGCAAATGCCCGCCATGGCCCGGGCCACGGCTGTGCTTTGCGCCCCTTCGACCAGGCTCAGGACAGGCTTGATCGGCCCTGTTTTGGCGGACCGCTCGGGCGCGTCGAATTCATTCACAGCTTCTGATCCCGCCGCCGGCCCGCGGCGGACGGGCCGGCTTCACGTGCCGTTTTGCCCGCGGTCCGCCGCGCCGTTCGGCGCGGGTGCATTTTGCGCGCCGGGCGGGGTCCAGGCATGGCAACATCTCGGCCGGCCGACCATCCCCCCACCGCACCGACCCGCCCGCAATGGATTCAGAGACCGCCCCGCCGCCCGCCGGCGCAGAAACGCCGTTGCGGCACCGCCTGCTGTTTTTCGGCAAGGTGCTCCCCGGCTTCGACGAAGAGGGCGTGCGCGAGGCGCTGGCCCGCCACTTGCGGCGCGCCCCGGCCGAACTCTTCAGCGGCAAACGCGTGGTGGTGTCGGACGAGCTGGACTTCATCGAGGCCGAAACCGCCCGCGAGGCGCTGGAAGCGTTGGGCGCCCGCGTGCAGATCGAGGCGGTCGAGGCGCCGCCGCCGATGGCGCCGTTGAGCTTCCTCGACCTGGCCGTCCCGCCGCCGCCGAAAGACAGTGCGCCGCCCCCCCAGGAAGGCTTGGCCGTGACCGACAGCGGATGGCAGGCGTTGAGTCAGGCGCTGGAACCTTTGCCCGCACCGCTGCCCGACGGCCTGCCCGACCTGCCGCCGTTGAGGCTGGACACCGCCCAGCTGTCCGCCCGGACGCCCCCGGCGACCAAGCCCGGCGGCGAGGGCGGGGGCGGCGGCCATCTTCATCCACCGGGCTCTTTCCCCGCCGACGCCTTGTCTTCGACCTTGCCGCCGCTGCCCTCCGGGCCAGGCAGCTGGATCGACGACGCCCTCCCGTCGCGTCCGCCGACCGACCTGTCGGCGGTCTACGGCAGCGCGGCGTCGGCGCAGCCGCCGATCAGCGAGGCTTCGCCGGTCTTCGCCGCCGCGGCCAGGCCGGTGGCGCCCCCGCCGCCCGCCCGGCCCACGGTGCACGACATCCCACCGATCGACGGCATGTCCATGGCGGACGCCTTGCCGCCGCCTGCCGCGGGCATCCCGGAATCCGCCCTGCTCGTGACTTGCCCCAATTGCCGGGAGCGGCAGCCGATGCGCGTGCTGTGCCGCGCCTGCAGCTGCGACCTGCAACGCGCGCTGGCGGCGCAACAGGAAGAGCGCGACGCGGCGCGCGCCACGCGGGGCCGGGGCGCCGCCCGCAGCAGCGCCGACGGCAAGCCGCCGGTGCCCGGCCACGACGGGCTGCGCCTGCTCGGTGTCCGCGTGCCGGACCACCTGGCCGACCGCTTCACCCTCTCCAACGGGCTGATGGCGCTGTTCGGCCTCCTGCTTTTGCTGGCCGCGGCGGGTTTCGTCTGGAACAGTTTCTTCCGCTCCGAACCGGTGGTGGGCCGGTCCAGGGTGGCGGTCGCGGCCCCCGCCGCCGCGGAGGCGTCGGGCGCCCAGGCCAGTGAACCCGCCGCGAGCGCGCCGCGCATGGGTCCGCCGCCGTCCGAGGCGGAAGTCTCCGCCCGCTTGGCCGATGCCGCCGCCGTCGCCGAGTTCCGCCAGGGCTACTGGCCGAAAGCCACCCACAAAGTCTTCGTGGCCAACGGCGGCTCCGCCTGGGCTTGGCGCGCCGGGACGCCTTCGGTCACCCGGGCCTTGAGCGAAGCGCTGGGCGAGTGCGACGGTCGCCGTCCGCCCGAAGCGGCGGAATGCAAGGTGGTGAACGTCGACAACTTCTGGCAGGAATGACGGATGGCCGGCGCCGCGCGCGGTGACGGCGGGGGGGCGCCGTTCTTCCGTTGGGAAGATGGCGGCAGCGTCCTGGTCATCGACGTGCTCGGCAAGCCCGGCGCCAAGCGCGACGCCATCGGCCGGGTGATGGCGCTGCCCGGCGGCGCCCGGCTGGCGGTGCATGTGGCGGCGGTCGCCGAGGGCGGCAAAGCCACGCGACGCCTTTCGGATTTCCTGGCAGCCGAATTCGGAGTGGCGAAAAGCGACGTGGTGCTGGTCCACGGACCGGCCAGTGTGAACAAACAGTTTCGGGTGCTCCGGCCAACCCGTTTGATTCCGGGCATCGCGCCGCCTGATCCGGCGCTGTCCGCATCTGCATATTCGAATAACAAATAAGCACCGGCTTATTTGATCCTTGCATTTGGCACCCGGGTCTTTAGCATCTCGGCTCTTATCGAATCGGCCGCCGAGAGGCGGTTTTCGCCACCATGCCTTCGCTTCCGCCCACCGCTGCCCACCTTTCCCCCCACCAACGCCGCCGATGGTTGCTGCTGGCCGCGGCCGTCGCCAGCTGCCTGTGGGTCGCTGGCCCGGCCCGGGCGCAACAGGCCAACAGCCTGTTGAACGTCAGCTATGACGTTTCCCGCGAGTTCTACAAGGACTACAACGCCGTCTTCGCCGCCCACTGGAAGAAAACCGCCGGCGAAACCCTGACGCTGAACCAGTCCCACGGCGGCTCCAGCAAGCAGGCGCGCAGCGTGGCCGACGGCCTGGAGGCCGACGTCATCACGATGAACCAGGCCAACGACATCGACATCCTGTTCGAACGCGGCAAGCTCATCCCCGAGAACTGGGCCAGCCGCCTGCCGGACAACAGCGCGCCCACCACGTCCGCCTCGGTCATCCTCGTGCGCAAAGGCAATCCCAAGCAGATCCGCGACTGGGACGACCTCGGCCGCGCCGGCGTCTCGGTGATCATCCCCAACCCCAAGACCTCGGGCAATGGCCGCTACACCTACCTGGCCGCCTGGGGCGCCGCGCTGAAGAAGGGCGTGAACCCGTCCGCCGCGCAGGCGCTGGTGGGGCGCATCTTCGCCAACGTGCCGGTGCTGGACGGCGGCGGCCGCGCGGCCACCACCACCTTCGCCCAGCGCAACCTGGGCGACGCGCTGGTCACCTTCGAAAGCGAAGTGCCGCTCATCAAGAAGGAGTTCGGCAACGACTATGAGGTCGTCTACCCTGGCTGGACCATCCTGGCCGAGAACCCGGTCAGCGTCGTCGACCGCGTGGTCGACAAGCGCGGCACCCGCAAGCAGGCCGAGGCCTACCTGAAATACCTCTGGTCCGACGAAGGCCAGGAGGTCGCCGCCAAGCACCACCTGCGCCCGCGCTCGGCCAAAGTGCTGGCCAAGTACGCCAAGGACTTCCCGAAGATCAGCACGTTCACGGTGGACGAAGTGTTCGGCGGCTGGAAGAAGGCCCAGAAAGACCACTTCGACGACGGCGCCTTGTACGACCAGATCATCCTGGCCGGCAAGAAGCGCTGACCCCGCGAGACGACCGCCCACCCGCCGCGGCCCGCCGGCTCCCGCGCCGGCGGCGCCCGCCTGACCGATCGACCGATCCATCCCCGAGGCCCCCGCCATGTTCCTCCGTCGCGCGCTCCTGAAGCGGCACAGCGTGCTGCCCGGCTTTGACCTGGCCCTGGGTTTCGCGCTGCTGTACCTGAGCTTCATCGTGCTCATCCCGCTGTCGGCCGCATTCCTCAAGACCTTCACCCTGACTTGGCCTGCGTTCTGGGAAACGGTCACCTCGCCGCGCGTGCTGGCCTCCTACCGGCTGACCTTCGGCGCGTCCTTCGCCGCGGCCCTGCTCAACGCCGCCTTCGGCCTGCTCGTCGCCTGGGTGCTGGTGCGCTACCAGTTCTTCGGTAAGCGCGTGGTCGACGCGCTGGTCGACCTGCCGTTCGCCCTGCCCACCGCGGTGGCCGGCATCGCGCTCACCGCGATCTACGCGCAGAACGGCTGGCTCGGCCAATGGCTGCCGTTCAAGGTCAGTTTCACCCCGCTGGGCGTCTTCGTCGCGCTGGTCTTCATCGGCCTGCCTTTCGTCGTGCGCACCGTGCAGCCGGTGCTCGAAGACCTGAACCGCGAGCTGGAGGAAGCCGCCGCCACGCTCGGCGCCAGCCGCTGGCAGACCTTCACCCAGGTGATCTTCCCGATCGTGACGCCGGCGCTGCTCACCGGCTTCGCGCTGGCCTTCGCGCGCGCGCTGGGCGAGTACGGCTCGGTGATCTTCATCGCCGGCAACATGCCGATGGTCAGCGAGATCACGCCGCTCCTGATCATCACCAAGCTGGAGCAATACGACTACGCCGGCGCCACCGCCATCTCGGTGGTGATGCTGGTGCTGGCCTTCGCGCTGCTCCTGACCGTCAACGCGCTGCAAGCCTGGTCGCGCAAGCGCCAGGGCGGCCTGTGAACGACGACGCCATGGGTTCCGCCGTGACAACAACCACAACCGCCACCACCGCCCCCTCCCCCGCGCGGCACCCGGCGCGGGCGCTGTCGCCCCGCCCGGTGCGCTCGGCCACCACCGAACCCACCTGGGTGAAGTGGGCCCTGATCGCCACCGCGATGCTTTTCCTGACGGTGTTCCTCTTCGTGCCGCTGGTCACCGTGTTCACCGAGGCCTTCAAGAAGGGCGTCGACGTCTACCTGGCCGCCGTGGTCGAGCCCGACGCCCTGGACGCGGTCAAGCTGACGCTGATCGCCGCGGCCGTCTCGCTGCCGCTGAACCTGGTGTTCGGCGTCGCCGCGGCCTGGGCGATCGCCAAGTTCGACTTCCGCGGCAAGAACCTGCTGCTCACGCTGATCGACCTGCCGTTCTCCGTGAGCCCGGTGATCGCCGGCTTGATCTACGTGCTGGTCTTCGGCCTGCAGGGCTGGTTCGGCGAATGGCTGCGCGACCACGACATGAAGGTCATCTTCGCGGTGCCCGGCATCGTGCTGGCCACCGTCTTCGTCACCTTCCCCTTCGTCGCGCGCGAGCTGATCCCGCTGATGCAGGCCCAGGGCGTCGAGCAGGAGGAGGCCGCCCGGGTGCTGGGCGCCGGCGGCTGGCAGATCTTCTGGCGGGTGACGCTGCCCAATGTGAAGTGGGCGCTGCTGTACGGCGTGATCCTGTGCAACGCCCGCGCCATGGGCGAGTTCGGCGCGGTCAGCGTGGTGTCGGGCCACATCCGCGGGCAGACCAACACCATGCCGCTGCACATCGAGATCCTCTACAACGAATACCAGTTCGC
>CBIHOD010000103.1:0-12352 GCA_966211815.1 uncultured Burkholderiales bacterium | reverse complement strand
GGCCCATCTTGCGCAGCAGGTTGCGCATGTTCATCGACACGTCGCCGAAGTCGATGTTCACCGGGCAGGGCGTGACGCACTTGTGGCACACCGTGCAGTGGTCGGCCACGTCCTCGAACTCCTGCCAGTGCTTGATGCTGACGCCGCGGCGGGTCTGTTCCTCGTAGAGGAAGGCCTCGACCAGCAGCGAGGTGGCCAGGATCTTGTTGCGCGGGCTGTACAGCAGGTTGGCGCGCGGCACGTGGGTGGCGCACACCGGCTTGCACTTGCCGCAGCGCAGGCAGTCCTTGATGCTGTCGCTGATGGCGCCGATGTCGCTCTGCTGCATGATCAGCGACTCGTGGCCCATCAGCCCGAAGCTGGGCGTGTAGGCATGCGCGAGGTCGGCGGCGCGCACGTCGTCGCCCAGGCCGCTCACGTCGCGCAGCAGCTTGCCCTTGTTGAAACGGCCCTCGGGGTCGACGCGCTTCTTGTAGTCGGCGAATTGCGCGATCTCGTCGTCGCGCAGGAACTCAAGCTTGGTGATGCCGATGCCGTGCTCGCCCGAGATCACGCCGTCGAGCCGGCGCGCCAGCGCCATGATGCGGCCCACCGCCTCGTGGGCGGTCTGCAGCATCTCGTAGTTGTCGGAGTTGACCGGGATGTTGGTGTGCACGTTGCCGTCGCCGGCGTGCATGTGCAGCGCCACCCAGACGCGGCCCTTGAGCACTTGGCCGTGGATCTTCTGGCAGGCTTCGACGATGGGTTTGAGGGCCGAGCCGGCGAAGATGCCCTGCAGCGGCTGGCGGATCTGCGTCTTCCAAGATGCGCGCTGGCTGTGGTCCTGCAGCTGGGCGAAATAGCTGCGGTCGTCGGCGTCCGCGCGCGCGCGCGCCTCGGCCAGCTCGGGGTGCGAGATCGCCGCCGCGCCCGGCTCGGCCTGGCGCGCCCGGCGGACGGCGGCCGGCGTGTCCAGGTCGGCGAGCCAGCCCTGCCACAGCCCGCGCACGTCGCGCAGCAGGGCCAGCGCCTGCTGGACGCGGTCCTCCAGCAGCTCGGCCGACGGGATGTCGCCCGCGTCGTCGGTCTTGCCCAGGGGAAGGTTGCCGGTCAGGAAGAAGGCCTCCAGCGCGTCGACCAGGGCCAGCTTGTTGCGCAGGCTCAGCTCGACGTTGATGCGCTCGATGCCCTCGGTGTACTCGCCCATGCGCGGCAGCGGGATGACCACGTCCTCGTTCACCTTGAAGGCGTTGGTGTGCTTGCTGATGGCCGCGGTGCGCTTGCGGTCGAGCCAGAATTTCTTGCGCGCGTCGGGGCTCACCGCGACGAAGCCTTCGCCCGCGCGGCCGTTGGCCAGGCGCACCACTTCGCTGGTGACGCGGGCCACGGCGTCAGGGTCGTCGCCGCTGATGTCGCCCACCAGCACCATCTTGGGCAATCCGCCGCGTTTGCTCTTGGTGGCGTAGCCGACGGCCTTCAGGTAGCGGTCGTCGAGGTGTTCCAGGCCGGCCAGCACCACGCTGGAGCGGCTGCCGTCCGGCATCTCGGCGCCGCCGGCCTTGGCCAGCGAGAACATGTAGTCCTTGATGTCGACGATGCTGGGCACGGCGTCCTTGGCGTTGCCGAAGAACTCCAGGCAGACCGTGCGGGTGTGGGCCGGCATCCTGTGGACGATCCAGCGGGCGCTGGTGATCAGGCCGTCGCAGCCTTCCTTCTGGATGCCGGGCAGGCCGGCGAGGAACTTGTCGGTGACGTCCTTGCCGAGGCCTTCCTTGCGGAAGACGCCGCCGGGGATGTCGAGGCGCTCGGTGCGCTCGAGCTTCTTGCCGGTGGCGTCGAAGTATTTCAGCTCGAAGCTGGCCACCTCCACGTCGTGGATCTTGCCCAGGTTGTGGTTCAGCCTCACCACTTCGAGCCATTTCGCTTCCGGCGTGACCATGCGCCACGACGCCAGGTTGTCCAGCGCGGTGCCCCAGAGCACGGCCTTCTTGCCGCCGGCGTTCATCGCGATGTTGCCGCCGATGCACGAGGCCTCGGCCGAGGTGGGGTCGACCGCGAACACCTGGCCGGCGCGCTCGGCGGCGTCCGCCACGCGCTGGGTGACGACGCCGGCCTCGGTCCAGACCGTGGCCACGGGTTCGTCGACGCCGGGCAGCGCGACGAACTCGACCTCGGTCATCGCCTCCAGCTTCTCGGTGTTGATGACCGCGCTGTTCCAGGTCAGCGGCACGGCGCCGCCGGTGTAACCGGTGCCGCCGCCGCGCGGGATGATGGTCAGGCCGAGTTCGACGCAGGCGGCCACCATGCCGGCCATCTCCGCCTCGGTGTCGGGCGTGAGCACGACGAAGGGGTACTCGACGCGCCAGTCGGTGGCGTCGGTGACGTGGGCCACGCGCGACAGGCCGTCGAACTTGATGTTGTCCTTGGCGGTCACTCGGCCCAGCGCCTTCTGGGCGCGGTGGCGCAGCTTGGCGGCCTGCTCGAAGAAGGCGGAAAAGCCGGCGACGGCCTTGCCGGCGGCTTCCAGCAGCTCGCCCACGTGGCGGTCGCGCTCGTTGTCGGCCCCCGGCGTGCGGCGGCGCTGCACTTCGCCCAGGCGGTGGTTCAGGGCGTCGACCAGCAGCTTGCGGCGCTTGGGGTTGTCCAGCAGGTCGTCCTGCAGGTACGGGTTGCGTTGCACCACCCAGATGTCGCCGAGCACCTCATAGAGCATGCGGGCGGAGCGGCCGGTCTGGCGCTCCTGGCGCAGCCGGTTGAGCAGCTCCCAGGCCCGGGAGCCGAGCAACCGGATCACGATTTCCCGGTCGGAGAACGAGGTGTAGTTGTAGGGGATCTCGCGCAGGCGCGGCGCGCCTTGGGCGGCCTCGGCGGCTGCCGTCATCTGGGTCAGGGTGGCGGGTGCGTTCATGGGGGAGGAGGCGGGCGGGCGCCCCGGACTGCACTTGAGGATGAATCGTACCGCACCGCCCACCTGCAAGCTTTTGCAAGGTTTTGCGCATCCGCGGCGGTTTTGCGGGCTTATCCCGATTGATGGCGGGCCCCGGCGAGGCGTCAATGGGGCATGACGCGGGCGGCCGCGTCGCGGAGATGTCACGCCCGACCTGCAAACTCCGGTCGCCGCCCCTCGGGCGGCGCCCACCTGAACCAGGAGAGAACATGGCCTTGAAACGATCGGTAATCGCGGCCTGCGCGCTGGCCCTGTGCGGTTTCGGCCCGGCGCGGGCCCAGGACGCGCCCGTGGAGATCCAGTGGTGGCATTCCATGGTCGCCGTCAACGGCGAATGGGTGAACGACCTGGCCAAGGACTTCAACGCCAGCCAGAAGCAGTACCGCGTCGTGCCGGTGTTCAAGGGCAGCTACGACGAGTCGATGACCGCGGCCATCGCCGCCTTCCGCGCCGGCAACGCGCCCCACATCCTTCAGGTGTTCGAGGTGGGCACCGCCACGATGATGGCCAGCAAGGGCGCCATCGTCCCGGTGTGGCAGGTGATGAAGAACGCCGGCGTGCCTTTCAACCCGTCGGCCTACGTGCCCGCGGTGGCGAGCTACTACACCGCGCCCAACGGCCAGATGCTGAGCTTCCCCTTCAACAGCTCGACCACGGTGTTCTACGTCAACAAGGACGCCTACCGCGCCGCCGGCATGAACCCCGACCGGCCGCCCACCACCTGGGCGGAAGTGGCCCTGGCCGCCGCGCGGCTGCGCGTTTCGGGCCACAAATGCCCGTTCACCACCGCCTGGCAGGGTTGGACGCAGCTGGAGAGCTTCTCGGCCTGGCACAACGTCGAGTTCGCCAGCAAGCGCAACGGCCTCGCCGGCCTGGATGCCCGGCTGCTGATCAACACGCCGCTGCACGTGCGCCACATCCAGAACCTGGCCAACATGGCCAAGCAGGGCCTGTTCGTCTACAAGGGACGCGGCAACGTGCCGGAAGCGAGCTTCGTCTCGGGCGAGTGCGCGATGATCAGCACGTCCTCGGGCTTTTACGGCAACGTGGCCAAGAACGCCAAGTTCGGCTATGCCGTGTTCCCGCTGCCCCACTACCACGACGTGCCCGGCGCGCCGCAGAACACCGTGATCGGCGGCGCCAGCCTGTGGGTCATGGCGAACAAGAAGCCCGCCGAGTACAAGGCGGTGGCGGCGTTCTTCAAATACCTGTCGAGCCCCGAAGTGCAGTCGGCCAGCCATAAGCGCACCGGCTACCTGCCGATCACCACCGCGGCCTACGAGTTGACCGAGCAGTCGGGCTTCTACAAGGAAAAGCCCGGCACCGACGTCGCCGTGACGCAGATGATCCGCAAGACCACCGACAAGTCGCGCGGCATCCGGCTGGGCAACTACGTGCAGATCCGCACCATCGAGGACGAAGAGCTCGAACAGGTGTGGAACGCGCAGAAGACGCCGGAACAGGCGCTGAACGCCATCGTGGCGCGCGGCAACGAGTTGCTGGAGCGCTTCGAGAAGGCGAACCAGCCGTGACGGCAGCCCCCAGCCGTCGCGCTTCGGCGACCCACGCGCCGGCCGCCGGGGCGCCTACCGCCGCGACGGCCCGCCCGGGCGAGCGCCATGCCCGCTGACAAACGCGTGGTCTTCCGCTCGCCGTGGCTGCCGGCCGCCTTGCTGGCGCCGCAGGCGGCCGTCATCGGCGTGTTCTTCTTCTGGCCCGCGGCGCAGGCGCTGCTGCAATCGCTGCAGCAGTCCGACGCCTTCGGCACCTCGGTGAGCTGGGTGGGGCTGGAAAACTTCCGGAACCTGCTGCGCGACCCGAACTACCTGGCGTCGTTCAGGACCACCGCCGTCTTCTCGGCGCTGGTGGCGGCGGCCGGCATCAGCCTGGCGCTGCTGCTGGCGGTTTTCGCCGACCGGATCACCCACGGCGCCCGCGTCTACAAGACGCTGCTGATCTGGCCCTACGCGGTGGCCCCGGCGGTCGCGGGGGCGCTGTGGATGTTCATGTTTTCGCCCAGCGTCGGCGTGGTGGCCTACGCGCTGCAATCCATCGGGCTGGACTGGAACCACCTGCTCGACGGCCGGCAGGCCATGGCCCTGGTGGTGATGGCCGCGGTGTGGAAGCAGATCTCCTACAACTTCATTTTCTTCCTGGCCGGGCTGGCCAGCATCCCGAAGTCGCTGATCGAGGCGGCGGCGATCGACGGCGCGGGCCCCTGGCGGCGCTTCTGGACGATCCAGTTCCCGCTGCTGTCGCCGACGACCTTCTTCCTGCTGGTGATCAACGTCGTCTACGCCTTCTTCGAGACCTTCGCCATCATCGACGCGGTGACCCAGGGCGGCCCGGGCCAGGACACCTCCATCCTGGTCTACAAGGTCTACCACGACGGCTTCAAGGCCATGGACCTGGGCGGGTCGGCAGCGCAGTCGGTGGTGCTGATGGCGGTGGTGGTGGTGCTCACCGTCGTGCAGTTCAGGTACATCGAGAAGAAAGTGAGCTATTGATGGCCCTGCCCCCGGGGAACTGCCATGGTTGAGCGCCGGCCCACCCTGGGCATCCTGGCCCACCTCATCGTGCTGGCCGGCGTGCTGGTGGTCGCGCTGCCGGTCTACATCGCCTTCGTCGCCTCGACCCACACCGCCGCCGACGTGGTGCAGCGGCCGATGCCGATGCTGCCCGGCGGGCACCTGGTCGAGAACTACCTCGCCGCGCTGCAAGGCGGCGGCGGGGGCGTCGGGTCCACCGCGGCGGTGGGGCGCATGATGGCGGTGAGCCTGGTCAGCGCGATCATCATCACCGCCGGCAAGATCGCGATCTCGCTGCTTTCGGCCTTCGCCATCGTCTATTTCCGCTTCCCCTTCCGGATGCTCTTCTTCTGGGCCATCTTCATCACGCTGATGCTGCCGGTGGAGGTGCGCATCGCGCCCACCTACCAAGTGGTCGCCGACCTGGGGATGCTGAACTCTTTCGCCGGGCTGACCATCCCGCTGATCGCCTCGGCCACCGCCACCTTCCTGTTCCGGCAGTTCTTCCTGACCGTGCCCGACGAGCTGCTGGAGGCCGCGCGTATCGACGGCGCCGGGCCGATGCGCTTCTTCATCGACATCCTGGTGCCGCTTTCGGCCACCAGCATCGCCGCGCTTTTCGTCATCCAGTTCATCTACGGCTGGAACCAGTACCTGTGGCCGCTATTGGTCACCACCGACGAAAGCATGTACCCGGTGGTGATCGGCATCAAGCGCATGATCGCCGGCGGCGACGCGCAGAACCAATGGAACCTGGTGATGGCCACCGCCGTGCTGGCCATGCTGCCCCCGGCCGTCGTCGTGCTGCTGATGCAGAAATGGCTGGTCAAGGGCCTGGTGGACACCGAGAAATGAAGCGGGAAGGCAAAGCGCGGGCAGCGGCAGCGACCGGCGAACCGGGAACAACATGGCTTCGATCTCACTGAGCAACATCGTCAAGCGCTACGGCCACGGCAGCCGGGCCGTCACCGCCCTTCACGGCCTGAGCGCCGAGATCGCGGACGGCGAATTCATCGTCATCGTCGGCCCGTCGGGTTGCGGCAAGTCCACGCTGCTGCGCATGGTGGCGGGTCTGGAGGAAATCACCGAGGGCGAGATCGCCATCGGCGGGCGCGTGGTCAACGACGTCGAGCCGAGCGACCGCGACATCGCGATGGTCTTCCAGAACTACGCGCTCTACCCGCACATGACCGTGTTCGACAACATGGCCTACGGTCTGAAGATCGCCAAATTGCCGGCCGGGCAGATCAAGCAGCGCGTCGACAAGGCGGCCGCCATCCTCGAACTGGAGCCCTACCTGCGCCGCAAGCCGCGCGAGCTGTCCGGCGGCCAGCGCCAGCGCGTGGCCATGGGGCGGGCCATCGTGCGTCAGCCGAGGGTCTTCCTCTTCGACGAGCCCCTGTCCAACCTGGACGCCAAGCTGCGCGCCCAGACCCGGCTGGAGATCCGCAAGCTGCACGGCGAACTCGGCGTGACCTCGCTCTTCGTGACCCACGACCAGGTCGAGGCGATGACGCTGGCCCAGCGCATGATCGTGATGAACGCCGGCCGCATGGAGCAGTTCGGCACGCCCGACGAGGTCTACCAGCGGCCCGCCACCGCCTTCGTCGCCGGCTTCATGGGCTCGCCGCCGATGAACCTGCTGCGCGGCCAGGCGCAGGGCCAGCTGCTGCGCTGCGGCGACCAGTCGCTGACCCTGCCGAAAGCCGCGCCCAAGCCCGGGGACGTCATCCTCGGCCTGCGGCCCGAGCACGCCGTGCTGATGGCTCGCGATGGGCCGCCCCGCGGCGGCTGGCCGTTCCAGGTCGAGCACCTGGAGATGCTCGGCGCCGAGCGGCTGGTGCACGGCGTGGTCGGGGGCCAACCGTTCACGGTGCGCATCGGCGGCACCGAGCCGCCGCCGCGGATCGGCGAGCAGCGGCACATCGCCGCCCCGGCCGCGCAGTTGCACTGGTTCGACCCGGACAGCCTCAAGCGCGTCTGAGGCGCGGTAGCGGCACGAGCAGGACGGAGGCGACGCGATGCAACCCTGGCCCTATCCCTTCTGGATCGCCCACCGCGGCGCCGGCAAGCTCGCGCCGGAGAACACGCTGGCCGCCTTCCAGCTCGGCGCGCGCCACGGCTACCGCGCCTTCGAGTGCGACGTGAAGCTCAGCCGCGACGAGGTGCCCTTCCTGCTGCACGACGCCGACCTACAGCGCACCGCGGGCGTGCCGGGCATCGCCGGGGAACGGTCGTGGTGCGAGCTGTCGCAGCTGGACGCCGGCCGCTGGCACAGCCCCGGCTACGCCGGCGAGCCGCTACCCAGCCTGCAGACCATCGCGCATTTCTGCCTGGGCGGCGGGCATGCGCTGAACATCGAGATCAAGCCGACGCCGGGCCAGGAGACCCGCACCGGCGAGGTCGTCGCCCTGGCGGCCGACAAGCTGTGGCAGAACCATTCACCGCCGCCCCTGCTCAGCTCCTTCAAGCCGGAGGCCCTGGCGGCGGCCCAGCGCAGCGCCCCGAGTCTGCCGCGCGCCCTGCTGCTGGACCGCCTTCCCGACGGCTGGCTGGACACCGCGCAGCGGCTCGGCTGCGCCGCCGTCGTCGCCCACCACCCTTTGTTCGACCCGGCCGTAATGGACCGCCTGCGCGACGCCGGGCTGCGCGCGCTGGCCTACACGGTGAACGACCCCGGCGTGGCCGCCCGGCTGCAATCGCTGGGGCTGGACGGCTTGATCACCGACGCGATAGATCGGTTTCCCGCTTAAGACTTCACGTTTTCCCCCATCGCTTTTCGATGTGAGGGAGCACCAACGCGAAGGCCGCTTCGAAAATCCGAGTTCTTTGCATCAACGCGCCGGCGAGTCGCCTGGAGTTCCAGAATGAAGAAGAAAACCTTGTCCGCCCTTGCCTTGGCGTTCACCGCCCTGGCCGCCCACACCACCGCGTCCGCCAACCTGGTGCGCAACGGCGGTTTCGAAGACATCGGCACCGCCCCGGGCGTGCAAACCCAGGCGCCCGGCACCTGGGGCGTCTACAGCGCCATCGACGGCTGGGCGACCACTTTCGGTAACGGCATTGAGGTCCGCAATGCAGTTGCAGGCAACGCGTCTCAAGGCAGCAACTACGTCGAACTCGACTCCTACGGCAACAGCGGCATGGCGCAGAGCATCCTGACCACGGTCGGCGCCTACTACACCCTGTCGTTCGACTATTCCGGCCGCGCCGGCGTGGACGCCGCCTCCAACGGCATCGACGTGCTGTGGAACAACGTGCTGCTGAGCGTGACGCCGATCACCGCCAGCGGCATCGGCCTGAGCGGCCATGCCTGGAAGACTTACAGCTTCGGGGTCTTCGGCACCGGCAACGACGTGCTGAGCTTCCGCGCGGTGGGCACCAGCGACTCGCTGGGCGGGTCCCTGGACAACGTGCGCCTGATCCCCGAGCCCGGCGCGCTGGCGGCCTTCGTCGCGGCATTGGCGGCGCTGGGCCTGGCCTCGCAAAAGCAGCGCCGCGGCCAGGCCGGCCGGCAAAGCCGCTGACCGACTGGCGGCCCGGCGCCGCCGATGGTCGCAACGGGCGGGGCACTCCGCCCGTTTTCGATTGCGCACCGCTTCCCGGTACCGCGCGTGCACCGGTGCGATACGCCCAGCGCGGCGCTTGAATCGCGGCGCTTCGGCGAGGAACATGCGGCCCTTCTCTTCACAGGAAGGCCGCCATGTCACCCGTCAGCCCAGAACAATCCGCCCCACCCGACAACCGTCCGGCCATCGCCGGCCGGCGACCGACGCCCCCGGCACCACCGACCTTCTGGTCTTGGGCCTGGCTGCCGCTGCTCGCCGCGGCGGCCCTGCTGTTCCATGGGCCGATCGAACAATGGGCGGGCTACCACGACTTTGCCGACCATCACGCCTGGCAAGGCGTGCCCAACGCGATGAACGTGCTGAGCAACCTGCCCTTCGCGGTGGTGGGGATCGCCGGCTTCGTCGCATTGTTCCGACTTCGCCGCGCCACCACCCCCGGCAGGGCGGGTGGCACCGGGGCAGGCCCCGGACACGCCGCCTGGCTGTTCTTCGCGGCCGCCATCGCCTGCACGGCGCTGGGATCGTCCTACTACCACTGGTCACCGGACAACGCCTCGCTCGTGTGGGACAGGCTGCCCATCGCCTGGGCCTGCGCGACCCTCAGTTGCGCCCTGCTCGCCGAGCGGGTGGACCCGCGCTGGGGCAACAGCTGGAGCCTGGCCGCGGCGCTGCTGGCCGGCACCGCCGGCGTGGCCTGGTGGTGGTGGACGGTGGCGCCGAACGGCCCACTGGAAGGCGGCGACTTGCGGGCCTACCTCTTCGTGCAGTTCCTGCCGATGGCGTTGATCCCGCTGCTGTCGCGCCGGCCCGCTTTGCACCCCCGGGCGCTGGGCATGCGGGCCGCCTGGGCGGCGCTGGCGCTGTATGCCGCGGCCAAGGCGCTGGAATCGGGCGACCATGCCGTGATGCAAACCCTGCATTGGACGGGCGGCCACCCGTTGAAGCACCTGCTGGCGGCCGCCGGCGCGGCGCTGCTGCTCTGGGACGCGTGCGGGACACGCCGGGCGCCCGCGTCCCGCTGAGGACGGCGCCCGCCGCGGCGGACATCGAGCCACCGGCCCGCCCGGCCGTCAGCTGCGGTAGTCGGCGTTGATCTTGACGTAGTCGACGCTGAAATCGCAAGTCCACACCGTGGTCTCCGCCGCGCCGCGGTGCAGGTCGACGCGCACCGTGATCTCGCTCTTCTTCATCACGGCCTGGCCGTGCTCTTCGCGGTAGTCGGGGTGGCGGCCGCCGTTCCTGGCGACGTGCACATCGTCGAGGAAGAGGTCGATCCGGGTCTGGTCGAGGTCGGCGATGCCGGCGTAGCCCACCGCGGCCAGGATGCGGCCGAGGTTGGGGTCGCTGGCGTAGAAGGCGGTCTTGACCAGCGGCGAATGCGCGATCGCGTAGGCGACATGGCGGCACTCCTGGGCGTCGCGGCCCCCCTGCACCTGCACGGTGATGAACTTGGTGGCGCCTTCGCCGTCGCGCACGATGGCTTGCGCGAGGATTTGGGCCACCTCGACGAGCGCGTCGCGCAGCGCGCGGGCGTCGGCGGTGTCCATGGAGGCGACCGGCTCGTTGCCCGCCTGGCCGGTGGCGATGAGGATCAGCGAATCGTTGGTCGAGGTGTCGCCGTCGATGGTGATGCGGTTGAAGCTCAGGTCGGCGGCCTCGCCGACCAGCCGCTGCATGAGCGAGACGTCGATCGCGGCGTCGGTGGCGATGAAGCCGAGCATCGTCGCCATGTTGGGGCGGATCATGCCCGCACCCTTGCTGATGCCGGTCAGCGTCACCGCCTTGCCGCCCAGCTGCACGCGGCGCGACACCGCCTTGGGCAGGGTGTCGGTGGTCATGATGGCCTCGGCGGCCAGCGCCCAGTTGTCCTCTCGAAGATCGGCCAGGGCGGCGGGCAGGCCCGCTTCGATGCGGTCGACCGGCAGCGTCTCCATGATGACGCCGGTCGAGAACGGCAGCACCTGCTCGGCGGCGATGCCCAGGTGCCCCGCCAGGGCGGCGCAGGTGGCGCGCGCGCGCGCCAGGCCGTCGTCGCCGGTGCCCGCGTTGGCGTTGCCGGTGTTGACCAGCACCGCGCGGCTGGCGGAACCGCTGGCC
This sequence comes from uncultured Burkholderiales bacterium, assembly GCA_966211815.1. Classification (GTDB taxonomy): domain Bacteria; phylum Pseudomonadota; class Gammaproteobacteria; order Burkholderiales; family Burkholderiaceae_C; genus JANPCX01. Next base: position 1,232 of record CBIHOD010000103.1, on the reverse strand, counting down.
AGGTGCTGGCGGCAGACCTGCACCGGCGCCGCGCAGAAGCGGTTCTGCGTGAAGACGCCCGCCACCTGGCTGCCGGCCGCCAGGCTCATCACCAGCAGGTCGCGCTTGTTGGCTTTGCGCACGCCGGCCATCGCCACGCCGAGCTTGACGCCGGGCACGGGGAAAAGGTCTTGGGGCTGGGGCGCTTGAAGGTTGACGGGCATTGGGAAAGTCTCCGCGGATGGGTGGGTGGCCGGCGGGCCGGTGGAGGTCGACCGACGGATTGTCAGCCGAACGGGCGGGCAAGGGACGCACGCGGCGCGGCGCGCGGCGGCGGGCCGGCGCTTGCGGCCAGGAAAGCGGCCGCCCAAGAAGAAGAGCCCGCTCGGGGCTCTTCGGTTCCGTGCGGGCGCCGCGGCCCGTTCACGCCAGCTTGCCGTGGCACTGCTTGTATTTCTTGCCGCTGCCGCAGGGGCAAGGATCGTTGCGGCCGACCCTCGGCACTTCTTCGGCGAGCGACGACGGGTCGACTTCCTGCACCACCGAACCGTCTTCCGCCGGGTGGGTGTAGGTGACGTTGCTGATCTGCTCGGCGCGCGCCTCCATCTCCTGGGCGGCCTGGGCGACTTCGTCCTGCGACTGCACGCGCACGCGCATCAGGGTGCCGGTGACTTCCATCTTCACCACGTCGAGCAATTGCTTGAACAGCTCGAAGGCCTCGCGCTTGTATTCCTGTTTCGGGTTCTTCTGGGCATAGCCCCGCAGGTGGATGCCCTGGCGCAGGTAGTCGAGCGCGGCCAGGTGCTCGCGCCAGTGGGTGTCGATCGACTGGAGCAGGATCATGCGCATGAAGGGGTTGAACTGCTCCTGCCCAACCAGGTCGACCTTGGCCTGGAAGCTGGCGTGCGCGGCCTGCACGACCTTCTCGGCGATCTCCTCGTCGGTGATGGAGTCGCTCTTCTCCACCTCGGCGCGAAGGTCCATGTCGAGGTGCCATTCTTCGCGCAGCACCTTCTCCAGCTCGGGGAGGTTCCACTGTTCCTCGACGCTCTCGGCGGGCACGTAGGCGCGCACGACGTCCTCCATCGAGCTGGCGCGCAGGCCGGCGATCTGCTCGGCCAGGTCCTCGGCCTCCAGGATCTCGTTGCGCTGCTGGTAGATGACCTTGCGCTGGTCGTTGGACACGTCGTCGTATTCGAGCAGCTGCTTGCGGATGTCGAAGTTGCGCGCCTCGACCTTGCGCTGCGCGCTCT
>CBIHOD010000102.1:0-12644 GCA_966211815.1 uncultured Burkholderiales bacterium | reverse complement strand
ATCGACTTCGGCGACGTGTCGATGAACATGCGCAACCTGCTGCGCAAGATGGGCCAGAAGAGCTTCCGCCCGGCGGCCGAGTTCCAGTCGTGGTTCATCGGCACCACCAGCCCGCGCGCCATCCGGGTCGGCCACGCGCTGACCGACCTGAGTTTCAAGGCCCAGCGCCTGGGCAACGACGTGATGAAGCTGCTGGCCCGCAAGCAGACGCAGGCGCCGCCGGCCACCCATGGCCCGGCGCCGGTCAAGGAGCAGGTCATCCACTTCATCAACAAGAAGATGCCGGGCGGCCTGCCGAAGAAAACCGCGCGGGCGCTGCTGGACATCGAGAACCCGGACTACGTGCCCATCATCCGCGACCCGCAGGCAACCAGCGGCGACACCGAGGCGGTGTTCTACTTCCCCGGTTGCGGCTCGGAGCGGCTGTTCTCCCAAGTGGGCCTGGCCACCCAGGCCATGCTCTGGCACGCCGGCGTGCAGACCGTGTTGCCGCCGGGCTACCTGTGCTGCGGCTACCCGCAGAAGGGCAGCGGCCAGTTCGACAAGGCCGACAAGATCATCACCGACAACCGGGTGCTGTTCCACCGCGTGGCCAACACGCTGAACTACCTCGACATCAAGACGGTGGTCGTCAGTTGCGGCACCTGCTACGACCAGCTGCAGGGCTACCAGTTCGACAAGATCTTCCCCGGCTGCCGCATCGTCGACATCCACGAATACCTGCTGGAGAAGGGCATCACGCTGGACCCCGGCCAGGGCGCGGGCGGCTACCTGTACCACGACCCCTGCCACACGCCGATGAAGCTGCAGGAGCCGATGAAGACGGTCAAGGGCCTGATGGGCGACAAAGTGGTCGAGAGCAAGCGCTGCTGCGGCGAAAGTGGCGGCCTGGCGGCTTCGCGCCCCGACGTGTCGACCCAGGTCCGCTTCCGCAAGGAAGAAGAAATCCGCAAGGGCGAGGCCGCGCTGCGCCAATCGGGCGCCGTGCAGCCGGGCCAGAACGTGAAGATCCTCACCTCCTGCCCGAGCTGCCTGATGGGCCTGAACCGCTACCAGGAAGACCTGAAGACCGGTCTGCTGGAAGCCGACTACATCGTGGTCGAGATGGCCAACCAGATCCTGGGGCAGGACTGGATGCCGGACTACGTCGCCAAAGCGAACGCCGGCGGCATCGAGCGGGTGCTGGTCTGACCTGCGGAAGGCGCCGCGCCCCGGCCTGACGGGAGGGCCGGCCGCGGCGCTGCGCCGTGGCCGGCCTCGCACCGCTGGCCGGCGGCGGCCGGGTCAGTCGGCCGACAGTTTCCTCTCCTTGATGAGCGCGTGCCAGGCCTTCGTCTCGGCCCGGATGAAAGAATCCAGCGCCGGCCCGTCGGACGGCACCACTTCCAGGCCGAACTCCTCCAGCCGGGCGCGCACTTCGGGCACGTTGATCGCCCTGTTCATCTCCGAGGTGAGCCTGGCGACGATGTCGCCCGGGGTTCCCTTCGGCACGAAGAGTCCCTGCCAGGCGAAGACTTCGAAGCCCTTGAGGTTGTTCGATGCGGCCAGTTCGTCCAGCGTCGGCACGTCCGGCAGGGACGGGATGCGTTTCTTCGACATCACCGCCAGCGCCTTGACCTTGCCGCCCTTGATCTGCGGCAGGCCGGCGGCGGTGTCCAGCACCATCATCGGCACCTGGCCGCCGATCACGTCCTGCACCGCCAGCGCCGTGCCGCGGTAAGGGACGTGCACGACAAAAGTGTTCGTGCGGCTCTTGAACAGCTCCATCGCCAGGTGGTGCGGACTGCCGATGCCCGGCGAGGCGTAGCTGTACTTGCCGGGGTTCTTCTTCAGCGCGTCGATCAATTGCTGGGCGTCGCCGAACCCGGATCCGGGATTGACCGCCAGGATCAGCGGGAAGCGCGCCATGAAGCCGACCGGCGCGAAGTCCTGCGGGCTGTAGGGCACCTTCTTGTACATCGCGGTGTGGAACACCATGGCGCCGTTGTCGCCCGTCAGCAGGGTGTAGCCGTCGGCGGGCGATTTGGCGGCGAAGTCGGTGCCGATCATGCCGGCCGCGCCGGGGCGGTTGTCGATGACGACGGGCTGGCCCAGCTGTTTGCCCATCTGCGGCGCCAGCTGCCGCGCCAGGAAGTCCGAGCCGCCGCCGGGCGGGAAGGCGACCACCCAGTGGAGCGGCTTCTGGGGCCAGGCTTGTGCCTGGGCGCCCGCCGGCGGCGCCAGGCCAAGCAGCGCGCACCAGGCGATGACGGCGGGAAGCAGAGATGATGTGAAGATTCGCGGAAAGTGCATGGAAGTCCCCGGTGATTGAACCCGGCATCTTAGGGGCGACATGCCAGGGATGGCCCGTGTTCGTCCGCGCGTCGCCGATGCTGTCAAGTGGGGGTTTCCGACCGTGAAGCTTGCGCTACACGCCGGGCTTGGAACCATAGCCGAAGAAAACAATTTATATAATTTTTTGCCATTTATCGATGAATGGCGCGATGCATCCAAAAAGGGGATTCCATTGAAACAAGGGAATGAGGGGTGGGGGGCGGAGCGGCCCTGGCAGCGGGTCCGTGGGCTCGCTTTGGTGGGGGTGCTGCTGGGTTCGTTGGCGTTGGCGGGTTGCGCTGTGCCTTATCTGGACGGCAATCTGAAAGAAGTACAGGCGGAGAAATACCAGAAGCCCGCGGCGCCGAGGCCCGCGCAGTTGATTTTCGAGTTCCAGACCAAAGGCGTGCTCAATACGCAGGCGACCGCCTACCTGAAAGCGCAAGTGGTGGAGCAGGTCCGCACGAGCGGCCTTTTCTCCCAGCTCGTGGAAGCACCGGTGCCGGGTGCCGGGCTCCTGAGCATTTCTTTGAACAACGTGCCCGTCACCGACGACGCTTTTTCCAAAGGCTTCGTCACCGGGCTCACCTTCGGACTGGCCGGCACCACGGTGACGGACGGTTATGTCTGCACGGTCAAGTATTTTCCAGAAGGACGGGCCGAGCCGATCGTGAAGGCAGCCCGCCATGCCTTGCACACGACAGTCGGCGCTGCTTCCGCCCCCCCGAACGCCACCAAGATGGACAGCATGGAAGCGGCTGTCCGGACGATGACCCGGCAAATCGTGAGCAATGGCCTTAATGACCTGTCGCAAGACCCTTCTTTCCAGAAATGAGAGCAAGAACATGAATCGCTTTTCGAAAAAAGCCGCCTGGAGCCGCTTGCCCGTCTATCTTTGCCTGCTCGGATCGGCGTTGCTCGTGGGTTGCGCCCAGATCCAGCTCGGCGCACCCGTCGCCAGCGCCGAGAACGTCCAGAAGGCCAAGGCATCCGGCCTCCCGCCGTCCAATGTCGGGCAGTTCGAACTCGCGCCGGGCAAGGACGCTGGCATGGACAAGGCCATCGACATCCGGAGCAACACGCTCACCGCGCCCACCTCGGGCTCGTTCGCGGCCTACCTGAAAGAAACCTTGGCCACCGAGTTGAAGGCCGCGGGCCTGTACGACGCGGCATCCAAGATCGTCATCAGCGGGAAGCTGTTGGACAGCCAACTCGATTCGGCCACATCAGGCGGGACGGGCCGTCTGGCGGCGCGGTTCCTGGTCACCGGTTCGGGCAAGGTGCTGTTTGACAAGGAGTTCGTGGCCCAAGACAAATGGGAGTCTTCCTTCGTCGGTGCCATCGCCATTCCCGCGGCGATCAACAACTACAGCGCGCTCTACCGGAAACTGGTGGGCCAACTGTTGGACGACGCCGAGTTCAGGCGGAGCGTCGCGGCGGCCCGCTGAAACTGCCCGGCACAAATGGCTTTTCAAGCGGACTGGCGACGCCGGTCGCTTGACCAACGCCAGAGCCGCCATCCCAAGAGCAGGCCGATCAGAACGGCATACACCCCCACCTCGGCCAGGTTGTTCTTCGCCGCCCGCATCCAGAAGAAGTGCAGCAGGCCCAGCAAGGCGACCGCGTAGACGGCCTTGTGCAGCGCTTGCCAGCGCTTGGCGCCCAGGGCTTTGATGGCGCGGTTGAAGGAGGTGGCCGCCAGCGGCGCCATCAGCACCAGGGCGAGGAAACCCACCAGGGCGAAGGGGCGCTTCGGGATGTCGGCTGCGATGGCCTGCAGGTCCAGGCCCATGTCGAGCCATGCGTACGACAGGAAATGCAGCACCGCGTAGAAGAAGGTGAACAGGCCCAGCATGCGGCGGAACCGCGCGAGCGCGGCCTGGCCCGTGATTTGCCGCAGCGGCGTGACGCACAGGGTGGCGCACAGCAAGCGCAGCGTCCAGTCGCCGGTGCCGCGGATCAACGCTTCGGCCGGGTTGGGGCCGAGCGTGTCGGTATAAGCGCCGTGGAAGAGGCCGATGAACGGCAGCAGGCAGGCCAGGAAAAGCGCCGGCTTCGCGGCCGGGTGCATCCACCCGTTTTTCGTCCTGGCCCCATGCTGCGGCCGGGAGGGCGCGGAGGCCATCAGAAGAACTTCTTCAGGTCCATGCCCGCGTAGAGCTGCCCCACCTGCGCCTCGTAGCCGTTGAACATCAGGGTCGGCCGCTTCTTGGCGAACAGGCCGCCCTCGCCGATGCGCCTTTCCGTGGCCTGGCTCCACCGGGGGTGGTCGACCTGGGGGTTCACGTTGGAGAAGAAGCCGTACTCTTCCGGATTGGCTTTGCTCCAGCTGGTCTGCGGCTGCTTCTCGGTGAAGCGGATCTTCACGATCGACTTGCCGCTCTTGAAGCCGTATTTCCAGGGCACCACGAGGCGCACCGGGGCGCCGTTCTGGTTGGGCAGCACTTCCCCATACAGGCCGAACGACAGCAGGGCCAGCGGGTTCATCGCCTCGTCCAGGCGCAAGCCTTCGACATAAGGCCAGTCCAGCACCCGCGACGACAGGCCCGGCATTTGCGATTTGTCGGCCAGTGTCGTGAATTCCACGTATTTGGCGTTGCCGGTGGGCTCGACCCGCTTGACCAGCTCGGCCAGCGAATACCCGACCCAGGGGATGACCATCGACCAGCCCTCCACGCAGCGCAGCCGGTAGGTGCGCTCTTCCTGGGGGCTGAGCTTGAGCAGCTCGTCGATGTCGTACACCTTCGGGCGCTTGACCTCGCCTTCCACGCTGACCGTCCAGGGCCGGGGCTTGAGCGTCCTGGCCTGTCGGGCCGGGTCGCTTTTGTCGGTGCCGAACTCGTAGAAGTTGTTGTAGCCGACGACGTCGTCGTAGGGCGTGGGTTTTTCCATCACGCTGCCGCCGGCCGCGGTGTTGCGCGTGGCGGCCAGGGCCGGCAGTTTGCCGGGGCGCGGGGGCGTGGCCGCCTGGGCGAAGGCGTCGCGCCCGGCCCATCCCGCCACCGCGGCACCGCCCGCCAGCGCCAGGCCCTGGATGAATTCCCGGCGCCGCTCGTAGACGGCCCGGGGGGTGATCTCGCTGCCGTTCTTGCCGTGCCGGTAGCCTCGGTCGGGGTGGTAGTGCATGGACGCTCCTTTCGCTTGCGGGGTCAGTCGCCGCAGGGTTGGAATTCCTTACGCGGCCCAGGTTCCCCGGCCGCCGTCAGATCACGTCGCCCAGGCTGGAGGGTTCGAAATCGAACAGCCGCAGGGAGCTTTTCGAGATCCTTTCGCGGAAGCTCTTGCGCGCGAACAGCTTGGCCTGCGCTTCGGCGGGCAACTCGGTGATGTTGATGATGTTCTTGACGATCAGGGTGTCGATCACGTCTTCGATCACCCGCACGAAATCGGCGTCGAGCTGGCCGAAGCCGGAGGGTTCCGCGGGCGCGCGGCCGACGAAGGCCTGCACGTCGGGATGGTGGTCTTCCAGGAACTCGGAGGCCTCGGGCGTAGCCTGGCGATGCAGGCTTTCGATCTGGCCCTGCGGGTTGCGGTTCACGAAAGGCATGGCTGCGGCTCGGCGGGAAGTGGTCGTCGCACTATAAGCCGCGGCCCGCAAAAAAGGGGGCGCACCGGTCATCGGCCCGAGCCGTCCGGAAACGAAAGAGCCGGTCTCGGACCGGCTCTTCGGGGGCTGGAACGGGCCGCGGTTCAGTGCAGGCCGGCGATGTAGTCGGACAGCGCCTTGATCTCGCGGTCGTTCAGCTTGGCGGCCACGCCGGTCATCTGGGCGCTGTTGGCGCGCCCGCCGTCACGGTAGGCCTTGAGCTGGGCCTCGGTGTAGTCGGCGTGCTGGCCGCCCAGTCGCGGGTACTGGGCCGGGATGCCGGCGCCGTTCGGGCTGTGGCAGCCCGAGCAGGCGGGGATGTTGCGGTCGGCGACGCCGCCGCGGAAGATCTTCTCGCCCAGCGCGACGGTTTCCTTGTTCTTGGCGGCGCCCGCCACGGGCTTCTTGCCGGCGTAGAAGGCGGCCACGTTGCGCATGTCCTGCTCGCTCAAGGTGGCGGCGAAACCCTGCATGACCGGGTTCTTGCGCTTGCCGGCCTTGAAGTCGGACAGCTGTTTGACGATGTATTCGGGATGCTGGCCCTGCAGGATGGGATTGCCCGGCGCGCCGCGGCTGCCGTCGGAGGTGTGGCAGGCGGAGCACACATTGGTGGCGGTGGCCTGGCCTTTGGCCACGTCGACGGCTGGCGCGGCGGCGGGCGTGTTGGCGCTGGCTGTTCCCACCGTCCAGGCCAGGGCGAGGCCGCACAGCGCGGTGGGGAAGGACTTGGCGTGAAGCTTCATGTTTTCTTCTCTTTGCTGTCGGATCTGCTGTCAGGTGCAAAACCAGTCGATTTTACAATGGAGTGATTTGGGGCCCACGCGGCCAGCGCAAAAATGACACAGCCCCCCGCCAAGCGGCCCGCCGCCCCGTCGCCCAGGCCGGCCGCCGCCGCATCCGATTTCAGCAAGCTGCCCCCGGCGCAGCGCGACGCCCTGGCTTGGACGCACACCGCGCGCTTCCTCACCACCGCCAGCCAGCTCGACCAGCTGCCTCAGACCGAGCTGCCCGAGATCGCCTTCGTCGGCCGCTCCAACGCCGGCAAGAGCACGGCGATCAACACCTTGACCCAGCAGGGCCGGCTGGCGTTCGCTTCGAAGACGCCGGGACGCACCCAGCACATCAACCTTTTCGAACTCGGCCCCCGGGCCCAAGCCGACGCGCTGTTCGCCGACCTGCCAGGCTACGGCTACGCGGCCGTGGCGCGCGGCGCCAAGCTGCGTTGGCAGAAGGTGATGGCCGACTACCTCGCCGAGCGGCGCAGCCTGGCCGGCGTGGTGCTGATGGTCGATTCGCGGCTGGGCTTCACCGACCTGGACCGCCAGTTGATCGAGTTCGTCCGCCCCCGCCTGGTCAACGGCGCCGTCAAGCTGCTGGTGCTGCTGACCAAGGCCGACAAGCTCAACCGCCGCGACGCCGACCAGGCGCTGGCGGCCGCCCAGGCGGTGCTGGGCGAGGTCGCCACCGACGAGTCCGACCTGGGCATGGCCCTGTTCTCGGCGTTGAAGAAAACCGGCGTGGGCGACGCCGCGCTGTCGCTGCGCCAGTGGGTGGCGGGCGACCCCGACGCCGCGCCGGGCGGGCCTGCCGCGCCGGTCTGACGGCGTGCCTCTCCTCCCTTTCGGCGGCTGGCAGGGCGGCGCTGGGGCGCGACCTGGCTTCAGGCTCAGGACAGCTCGTTGATCACGGCCTGGAGCGCGCGCTGCGACAGCGGGCGCTCTTCCAGCGGCAGCAGCAGCTTTTCGCCGGCGAGGCGCTCCAGGGCCGCCTGGGTGATGGAATGGGTGCGGCCGGGGTATTCGCCGGCGAAGAGGAAATAGCCGCCGAGCGGGCTGCGCCACAGCAGCTCGGCGCGCGTCCAGCGCCCGCGCAGGAACAGGCGGTGGCGGCTGCCGGGGCGCATCGCGTCGACCACCGAGTCGTAGTCGCTGTCTTCGCTGGCCGGGTGGGTGTCGATCAGGTCGGCCGGGACCGTGTCCATCGACGAGAGCTCGATGAGGGAATCGGCGAAAGAAGGCCCCATGGGCGGGCCAGGGTCGGGCTCGTCGCGCAGCATCTGCAGGATCTGCTCGGGCGTGGCCGAGGCCGCGGCAGAAGCGGCGGCGGTGGGCGCCAGCCCCACCAGGCCGCCGCCGGCCTTGTGCCCGGGGCGCAGGGCTTCGGTGTGCACGGCCATCAATTCGTCGAGCACGTGCCGCTGCTCCGCCGGCGCCAGGTCGATGAAGGCCATGCCGGCGTTCAGGCGCTGCAGCAGCGTCGGCAGCAGCGCCAGCAGCCGTTGGCGGCTTTGCGGGTGGTCGGGCGGGTTCAGGCTCCAGAGCAGGTCGTCGACCGCCTTCATGTAGGACACCGTCGCCTCGGCCTGCTCGCCGTTGCGGATGATCGAATGCGCCAGCACCTTGGCCCATTCGCCGGTGATGAAGCGGCGGATGCCGGGGCTGACGCGCAGCGGCACCATCTGGTCGACCAGGCGCTGGGAGATCTGGCGCTGCAGGTTGTCGCGCTTCTCGGCGATCAGCAGTTCGTCGACGTGGGTCCGCGCCGCGCCGAGCGCCGCGTCGCGCTGGGCTTGCAGGTGGGCCTGGAGCTTGGAGAGCGTGCGGCGGTAGAGCCAGACGTCCTGCGCCGCGCTGGCGGCGATCTCCTCCACCAGGGACCGTCCGAACTCGGCGAGCGCGGCCAGCCGGCTGTCGGTGGCGTCGCCGTAGAGCAGGAAGGCCTGGCTGAGCTGGTCCATGAAGAGCCAGACCGCATGCTGGTGGTCCTGCATCATCGTGGCGTCGCCCAGCGCCACCTGCAGCGCCGACGCCTGGAGCCTGGCCAGCAAAGGCCGGCAGGCGGCGTGCACCTTGGTGTCCGACAGCGCCACGTCGAAGAAGCGCGCCATCAGTTCGATGATCTGGTGGTCGACCGCGTCCTGCGTGGCCGCGGTCAGCGCCTTCAGGTGGTCCCGCAGGCGCGGGGCGGCCAGGTCGCTGAGCGGCGCGGGGGACGCCGTGGCCGCCTGCGGCAACTGCCGCAGCAGCGCCTCCAGGCGCTCCAGCGCGGGCCCGAAATCGGGGCCCGGGTTGAAACCGACGCGCGGCAGCGTCGGCAGGTCCAGCGGCGCGGCGGCGCCCGCGGGTGGGTTGGCCGTCGATTGGGCCGACAGCTGCTCGCGCGCGCGGGCCAGCGTCGCCGGCGCCTGCGGCAGGGAAGGGAGCTCGCCGGCCGCGGCATGGGCCGCCTGCGGCGCGGAGGCCGGCGGTCGGGCCATCGAAGGGCTTTGCGACAGCACCACGGTGCGGTACATGCTGGGCGTGAAACCCATGTCCTCGATGCGGCTCGACGCGGCGGCCCAGGCCTTCTTGAGCAGGCCGCTGGCCACGCCGGAAGCCAGGCGCAGGAAAATGCCCCGTTGCACCGGCGCCGAGGTGACCGCGCAGGCCGCCTGCCACAGAGCGCGGGCGTAGAACACCGGCTTGAACGGGTTCGACTCCGCGGTCACGTGCTGCTGGCCGTTCAGGGTCGACGTGAAGGACTGCAGCTCGCGCAGTTCCCACTCGGCCGTGGCGTCGATGAGCTGGGCGGCGCGGGAGATCTCGATGTCGGCCTCGACCTGGCTTTCGTCCATCAGGGCCAGCGCGCCCCCCAGGTCGCCGAACGGGTCGGCGTGGGAACGGCTGTTGTGTTCCTGAAGGTCGGCGCGGACCAGGTTGGCCAGCGTGTTGGTGAACGCCTCGCGCAACGACGCATGGCGCTTGCGCAGCAGTTCGATCAGTTCGAAATAGTGCTGCCGCTCCGCCGGCGACAGCATGCCTTCCCGCGGCTGGCGCAACTGCTCCAGCGTCCCGACGGCGATGCGATCCAGCAACTCGGGCGAGCGGGACAGTTCGTCATCAACAAATTGCTGAAACTGGGGCGCGATCGGCATGTGAGCGCTCAATCCGTGGCAATGCGCCGATTATCTCCGGTGCGACGCGGCTTGGCGACCCGGTAATCTTCCGGTCCCGGGAGGTCTTTCCCGGGGTCCGCACCCACTGTCCCACCCATGAATGCAACACCCCCGACACCCGATCCGTCCCAGGACATCCTGGTGCTCGTCGCCCACCCCGACCTCGCCGGCTCGCGCGCCAACCGCGCCCTGATGGAGGCCGCTTCGGCCGCCGGGGCCCGCGTGCGGGTGCGGGACCTCTACGCGCTCTACCCCGACTACCTCGTCGACGTCGCCGCGGAGCGGCTCGCCTTGGCCGGGGCGGGCCTGGTGGTCTGGCAGCACCCCATCCACTGGTACCACATGCCGCCCCTGATGAAGCTGTGGGTGGACGAGGTGCTCGGCTTCGGCTGGGCCTACGGGCCCGGCGGTCAAGCGCTGCGCGGCAAGGACCTGTGGCTGGTGGCCAGCACCGGCGGCCCGGAGGGCTCCTACCGGCCCGACAGCTACAACCGCTATTTCTTCGACGCCTTCCTGCCGCCCTACGAACAAACCGCCGCGCTGTGCGGCATGCGCTTCCTGCCGCCCCTGGTCCTGCACGGCGCGCAGCGCGCCGGCCGCGCCGACATCGCCGCGCACGCCGAGGCGTACGCGCAGCGCCTGTCCAGCTACCCCGACTGGCCGGAGCTGGCCGATTTGCCGGAATGCGCCGACTGCGCGGTGCCCACCGACGCGCGGCCCGCGCCGGACGCCCGCCGGCAACACCCTGGGGAGGCTTGATGGAACATTCCTCTTGGCTGACCACCAGCCTGGTCTACCTGGCGGCCGCGGTGCTGGCCGTCCCCCTGTCCAAAGCGCTCGGCCTGGGCGCCATCATCGGCTACCTGGTGGCCGGCATCGCCATCGGGCCGTGGGGGCTGAAACTGGTCACCGACCCGCAACAGATGCTGCACTTCGCGGAATTCGGCGTCGTCCTGATGCTTTTCCTGGTCGGCCTCGAACTGGAGCCCAGGCGGCTTTGGGCGATGAGGAAGCCGATCTTCGGCTGGGGCAGCGTGCAGCTGTTCGGCTCCGCGGCGCTGATGTCCGCCGCCGCGGTGGCCTGGGGGCTGGATTGGCGGCTCGGGCTGGTGGCCGCGCTCGGCCTGGCGATGTCGTCCACCGCGATCGGGCTGGGCGTGCTGGCCGAGCGCAATCTCATGGCCACGCCTTCCGGCCAGAGCGTGCTCAGCGTGGCGCTGCTGCAGGATGTCGCCGCCATCCCGATCCTGGCCCTGCTGCCCCTGCTGGCGCCGGACGGTGCCCAGGCCGGCGGCGGTGGTGGATGGCTGGGCGCCGCCAAAGCGCTGGCCGTGGTGGCGGCGATCGTGCTGGGCGGCCGGCTGCTGCTGCGCCCCGCCTTGCGCTGGATCGCCCGCAGCCGCACGCCCGAGATATTCACCGCGGCTTCTCTGCTGCTGGTGGTGGCCACCGCGGCGCTGATGCACAGCGTCGGGTTGTCGATGGCGCTCGGGGCCTTCCTCGCCGGCGTGCTGCTGGCCGAGAGCGAATACCGCCGCGAGCTTGAGACCGACATCGAGCCCTTCAAGGGGTTGCTGCTGGGCCTGTTCTTCATCGCGGTGGGCATGAGCATCGATTTCGCGGTGGTGATGGCCCACCCCGGCTGGATCGCGCTGGCGGTGCTGGGCTTCCTGCTGGTCAAGGCCGCGGTGCTGTGGGGCATGGCGGCCCGCATGGAGACGCCGGCGCAGGAGCGGCCCGTGTTCGTCCTGCTGCTGGCGCAGGGCGGCGAATTCGGCTTCGTGGTGTTCCAGGCGGCGACCCAGGCGCGGGTGATCGACGGCGCCGCCGCCTCTTTCCTGGTCGCTTCGGTGGCGTTGTCGATGTTGCTGACGCCGCTGCTGCTGGTGGTGGCCGACCGCTGGTGGACGCCGCGGCTGGGCCGGCACGGCGCGTCGGCGATGAAAGAGATCGACGAGCCGCAGAACAACGCGGTGATCATCGCCGGCTTCGGCCGCTACGGCCAGATCGTCGGCCGGCTGCTCTACGCCAACGGCATCCAGCCCACGGTGCTCGACCACGACGCCGAGTCGGTCGAGGCGCTTCGCAAATGGGGCTGGCGGGTGTTCTACGGCGACGCGACGCGGCTGGACCTGATGCGCACCGCCGGCGCGGCCCAGGCCAAGCTGCTGGTGCTGGCGATCGACGACGTGGACCAGAGCGTGGCGGTGGCCAGGATGGCGCGCGAGCATTTCCCCGGCCTGGCGGTGGTGGCGAGGGCGCGCAACGTGCAGCACTATTTCGATTTGCGCGAGCAGGGCGTCGAGTGCGTCGAGCGCGAGACGCTCGACTCCGCGCTGATGACCGGCCGCAGTGCCCTGGAGTTGCTCGGCTGGCAGCCGCACGCCGCGCGCAACCTGGCGATGCGCTTCAGGCGCCACACCATCGAGCAACTGGCCGCGATGCAGCCGCACCGCCGCGACGAGGCCCGGCTGGTCGCCGTGGTCAAGCAGGGCCGGCAGCAGCTGGAAAGCCTGTTCGCGCAGGAGCGCGAGGAGGGCCTGGAGGCGAGGCGCCGCGGCCAGTGGAGCGGCGGCGACGGACAGTGATCCGGGCGCGCCCCGCGCCCATTCCGCTTCCCGGCCCCGCCGGAAGCGCCCGGGTCCTCCTGGGGAACCCGCGCGAATCCGCCCGGTCCGCCGATCCGACGGCAACTACCCTTGGTCGACAAAGCGGGGGCGGGGGGGGGGCCGGGGGGGGCGCCCCCGGTTGGCGGAGGTGGGGCAACAACCCCACAACCCCCGAGTGAGACCACGCGCCGCCGGGGGGGGC
>CBIHOD010000101.1:0-13104 GCA_966211815.1 uncultured Burkholderiales bacterium | reverse complement strand
TTCGGTGGCGGTGGGGCTGGAAACGGAAGCGATGGTCGGCGCGGCGTCGTTGTCGACGATGGTGCCGGTGCCGGTGGTGCCGCCGATGGTCAGCGGCACGGACTCGTTGGCTTCGCTGACGGCGTCGTCGACGGTCGGGACGGTGACGGAGAAGCTGGTGACGCCGGCCGGCACGGTCAGGGTGCCGCCGACCAGGGTGACGCCGTTGGTGAAGGTGGGCGGGGTGGTGAAGTCGCCGGCCGAGGCGCTGCCGCCGCCGAGGGAGAAGGCGTAGCTGGTGGGCGTGGCCGAGGCGCCGGACAGCGCGACGCTGTAGACCAGGTTGGCGCCTTCGGTGGCGGTGGGGCTGGAAACGGAAGCGATGGTCGGCGCGGCGTCGTTGTCGGTGATCGTGCCGGTGCCGGAGGCGCCACCGACGGTAACGGTCAGGGTTTCGGCGGTTTCGGCGACCGCGTCGTCGATGGTCGGGATGGTGACCGAGAAGGAGGAGACGCCGGCCGGGATGGTGATCGTGCCGTTGCCGTTGTTGACCACGCCGGAGCCGAAAGCGGGTGCGCCGAAATCGCCGGCCGAGGCGGTGACGCCGGCGACCGAGAAGGACACCGTCAGCGGCGCGCTCGGGGCGCCGGACAGGGTGACGGTGTGCACCAGCGCCGCGCCTTCGACCTGGGTGTTGCTGGACACCGAGGCCACGGTGGGGGCGGCGTCGTTGTCGGTGATGGTGCCGGTGCCGGTGGTGCCGCCGATGGTCAGCGGCACGGTCTCGTTGGCCTCGGTGGTCGTGTCGTCGACCGTGGGCACGGTGACGGTGAAGCCGATGACGCCGGGCGGCACGGTCAGGGTGCCGCCTGCCAGGGTCACGCCGTTGCTGAAGGTGGGCGGCGTGGTGAAGTCGCCGGCGGAGGCGGAGCCGCCGCCCAGCGTGAACGGGAAGGTCGTCGGCGTGGCGGAGATCCCGGAAAGCGTGACGCTGTAGACGAGGTTGGCGCCTTCCGCGGCCGTCGGGCTCGACACGGCGATGACGGTCGGGGCGCCGTCGTTGTCGGCGATGGTGCCGATTCCCGAGACACCGTCGACGGTGACGGTGAGGGTTTCGGACGGCTCGCTGACCGCGTCGTCGACGGTCGGGACGGTGACCGAGAAGGAGGAGACGCCGGCCGGGATGGTGATCGTGCCGTTGCCGTTGTCGACCACGCCCGAGTCGAACGTGGGCGCG
Source organism: uncultured Burkholderiales bacterium (assembly GCA_966211815.1). Lineage (GTDB taxonomy): Bacteria > Pseudomonadota > Gammaproteobacteria > Burkholderiales > Burkholderiaceae_C > JANPCX01. The sequence goes on along the minus strand of CBIHOD010000101.1, from coordinate 11,888 downwards.
CCGAAATCGCCGGCCGAGGCGGTGGTGCCGGTCACCGAGAAGGGCAGCGTCAGCGGCGTGCTCGGGGCGCCGGACAAGGTGACGGTGTGGACGAGGGCGGTGCCCTCCACTTCGAGGTCGGCCGACACCGACGCGACCGTGGGCGGCGCGTCGTTGTCGGTGATCGTGCCGATGCCGGTGCCGTCCGCGATCGTCGCGTTCACCGGCGAGCTCAGGGTCACGGTGAAGGTTTCTGTGCCTTCGGCCAGCGCGTCGTCGGCGATCGGGATGGTGATCGTCCGGGTGGTCGTGCCGACCGGGAAGGTCAACGTGCCGGTGGCGGCGGTGAAGTCGGAGCCCGCGGTGGCAGTGCCGCCGGAGGCAGCGAAGCCGACGGTGACCACGCTGCTGGCCGCGGACGACAGCGTGACGGTGAAGGTGGCCGTGCCGGCGCCTTCGTTCACCGTGACGTCGTTGATCGACAGCCCCGGGGCGGCCGGCGGTGCGGGAGGCGGGGGCGGCGGCGGTGGGGGCGGCGGCGCGGTCACGTCGACATTGACCGTGGCGGTGGCGGTGCCGCCCTGGCCGTCGGAGACGGTGTAGGTGAATGACGCCGGGCCGATGTAACCGGGATTGGGCTGGAACACCGGGCTGCCGTTGACCAAGGCCACCGTGCCGTTGACCGGGTTCTGCACCGAGACGATGCTCAGCGGGTCGCCTTCCGGGTCGGCGTCGTTGAAAAGCAGGTCCAGCGGGCTGAAGGTCACCGGCGTGTTGAGCCGGGTGGTGCCGGCGTCGTTGCCGGCGGTGGGCAGGTCGTTGACCGAGGTCACCGTGACGAAGACGGTGGCGGTCGAGCTGCCGCCCTGGCCGTCGGAGACGGTGTAGGTGAAGGAGGCCGGGCCGCTGTAATTGGCCGGCGGCGTGAAGACGACGTTGCCGTTGACCAGGGAGACCGTGCCGACGCTGGCGTCCTGCACCGAGGCGATGGCCAGGGTGTCGCCGTCGACGTCGCCGTCGTTGGCCAGCAGCGTCGAAGCCGCCAGGGTCAGCGCGGTGTCTTCCGGCGTGCTGGCGAAATCGGCCGCGCTGGTCGGCGCATCCTGCACCGGCAGCAGCAGCAGCGAGACGCTGGCCGGGGCGGACTCGGCGCCGTCGTCGTCGGTGACGGCGAAAGTGACCGCCCCCGGGTTGCCGTTGAAGTTGGGTGTGGGCTGGAAGACCAGGTTGGCCGCCTGGTCCGGCGTCAGGACCGCGCCGCCGGCCACCGGCGCGCCGTTGCTCAGCAAGGTGCCGCCACCGGGCACGCCGATGATGCGCACGCTGGCGACGCTGCCGTCGGTATCGGCGCCGACCAGGGCGATCGGCAGGGCGGCGTCTTCATTGCCGGTGACGCTGCCGGAAGCGGCGGTGGGCGCCGCATTCGGGGTCGTCTGGGGTTGCTGGTCGGCCGCCGCGGCCGGCGCGCCCCCGGCTTGCAGGGCGGACGTCTGGCCGGCGCCTCCGGGCGTGGTGGCTTCCGAGACGCGCTCGACGCGCAGGCCTTCGCCGAGCGAACCGCCGTCGCCGCCGGTCAGGCCGGCGGCCGTCGCGGCGTCGGGCAGGCCTTGCTCCAGGGCGCTGATGACCCGGTCGGTTTCCGTGTTCAGCACCTTCTGCGCGACCGACGGCTCGTCCTTGGCCAGCTCGGCGGTCTCCGTGCCTTGGTGAGTCAGGCGGACGATGCCGTCCTGGGTGGTGAGGATCTGGTCGCCCTGGTGGACGGTGTCACCCATCTTCAAAGGGCGCATTACGCCGTCGCTGCCCCGGATCAAGGCCTGGCCCCAAAGGCCGGTGACCGTGCTGACTTGCGTTTTGACGATGGTGGGCATGTGGAATCCTCGGTCGTTCGGTCGATCAATCAATCAATGCGTTGGCACGGACCACTGCCCTGTCACGGCAGCGGCGATGGGGTGGATTGTTTCAGGAATGGTCGAGCCGCGGGGTGGCTTATTGCGGCGAAATCGAGCGCGATTCGTGAACTGTTGCGCCGAAAACCCAAGGATTCGGCGCGATAAGGATTCACGCTTTCGATGCTCCAACGCCTGCCAGCCGTGATTTCGGGCAGGTTTTTCAGCGTTCGGTGAAGGCGTAAGCCTTCGCCTTGAGCACCGGTTTGAGCAGGTAGGACAGCACGGTTTTCTGACCGGTCAGGATGTCGACCTCGGCCGTCATGCCGGGAATGACCGGCATCTTTTCGCCGAAGTTGGCCTGGGTGGTGCGCACCCGCACCAGGTAATAGGCATTGCCCTTTTCATCGACCACGGTGTCCGGGCTGATGTTCTCGACCTTGGCCTCCAGGCCGCCGTAGACGGAGAAGTCGTAGGCGGTGAATTTCACATTGGCGGTCTGGCCGGGCCGGATGAAGGCGATGTCCTTGGGCAGCACCTTGGCCTCCAGCACCAGGGTGTCGTCCAGCGGCACGATCTCGACGATGTCCTTGCCCGGCTGAACCACGCCGCCGACGGTGTTGGCCAAAAGCCGCTGCACCCGTCCGCGCACCGGGCTCTTCACTTGGGACTTGTCCACCTTGTCGGCCAGGGCCACCGCGCCTTCGTTCAGCGCGTTGAGCTTGCCGGTGACTTCGGAAAGCTCCTTGCGCGCTTCATTGCGGAAAGCCAGTTCGGTCTCTTGGATCTTGCGCTGCGCCTCGCCGATGGCCGCCTGCACCCGGGCGATCTGGGCACCGGCCTGTTCCGATTCGCCGCGGCTGCGCGACAGCTCCCGCTCCAGGCGCAGCAAGTCGACTTCCGACACCGCGCCGGTGGCCAGCAGCGGCCGGGTCTTGGCGAGCTCCTGCTGGTTGAATTCGACCGCGCGGTCGGCGGCGCCCTTGCGCGCCCGCATTTCCGAAAGTTCCTGCTGGCGCTGGGCGAGTTGTTGCTGGTTGATACCGATCAGGTTGTTCAATTCGGTGATCTTGTTGAGGTAGAGCCTTCGCTCTTCCTCCACGGTGCGGATTTCCTCAGGATCCTGGCTGGAAGGTGGCGTGAAAGGGATGCTTTCCGCCAACGCGCGCAAGCGCGCCGCCCGCGCGCGCAGCGAGAAAGTCTGGGCGGCGCTTTCGCGCACGCCCGAGGTGGCGCGTGTCTCGTCAATCTTCAGCAGCAACTGGTTGGCTTCGACGACTTCGCCTTCGCGCACCAGGATCTCGACGACCACGCCGCCGTCCAGGCTCTGCACCACCTGCAGCTGCCGCGAGGGGATGACGCGGCCGTCGCCCTTGGTCACTTCGTCGACCTTGGCGATCGCGGCCCAGGCGATCAGCAGCACCAGGACCGCCAGCGCGGTGCGCACGATGAGCTGGGCGCGGTGGGTCTCGCGGCGCGACATGACCGCATCGGCTTCCAGCTCGAAGCGGCGGAAGCCGGCGGGGTCGGGGCGGGGGGAGGCTGGGCTGGCGGGAAGAACGGTTTTCATGTGGTGTGGACTCCTTTCCGCGGGGATTCGTCGTTTCCCGTCATTCCGCTCCGTTCGTACTGACCCTTCGACAAACCCAGGAGTAAACGCAGGGCTGCGCCCTGTCGAAGTGCCATTGCCGAGGTGCGTCCCGAGGGCTTCGACAGGCTCAGCCCGAACGGACGCACACAGGCATGCGCTGGCTTCGGCCGGCTCAGCCGGAACGGCGGGAAGGGCGTAAAGGGCGAGAAGGGTGAGAAGGGCGAGAAGGGCGGAAGGGGAGGAAGGGGAGGAAGGGGCGTAAAGGGCGGAAAGGGCGTGCCGCTCCGTCCCGCCCGTTCGCCCTGAGCCTGTCGAAGGGCCCTTGTCACCTTCACGCGCCGGAAAGCCCTTTCCATGGTCGACCGCCCGGCTTCAAGCCGCCTTGGCCACGCGCCCGCTCGCCAGCGCTTCCATGATGCGGTCGCGCGGGCCGTCGGCGACGATCTTGCCGCCGTCGACGACGATCACGCGGTCGACCATCGCCAGCATCGAGGTGCGGTGGGTGACCAGCACCACGGTCTTGCCGGCGGCGAACTGCGACATGCGCTGGGTGATCTGCGCCTCGGTGGAGAAATCCATCGCGCTGGTGGGTTCGTCCAGCAGCAGGATGGGCGAGTTGTGCAGCACCGCCCGCGCCAGGCCGACGCTTTGGCGCTGCCCGCCCGACAGCGACTCGCCGCGCTCGCCCACCATCATGTCGAAGCCCCGCGGGTGGCGGTTGACGAAATCGCTCATGCAGGCCACTTCGGCCGCCGCGACCAGGGCGGCGTCGTCGGCATAGGGCTGCCCGAAAGTGATGTTGTCGCGCAGGCTGCCGTAGAAGAGCGTCACGTCCTGCGACACGCAGGCCACGTTGCGGCGCAGGTCGGCCGGGTCGAGCTGGCGCAGGTCGATGCCGTCCAGCAGCACCGAGCCTTCGGTGGGCCGGTACAGGCCCATCATCAGGCGGTGGATGGTCGACTTGCCCGAGCCGACGCGGCCGATCAGCGCCACGCGCTCGCCGGCGGCGATCTTGAAGCTCAGGCCGTCCAGCGCGGCGTCGGTGCGGTTGGGATAGGCGAACTTGACGCCGCGGAACTCGATGTCGCCGCGCAGCTGGGGCCGCTGCACGAAGCTTTCGCCCTCGGGGCGCTCGACCGGCTTGGCCATGATCTGGTTGAGCGACGCCATCGCGGTGCGCACGCCCTGGTACTGCATCAACAGGCCGACGATCTGCCCGGCCGGCGCCAGCGCGCGCGAAGCCAGCGTGGTGCAGGCGATCAGCGCGCCCATCGTCAACTGGCGTTCGCCGATCAGGTAGACGCCGACGATGATGATGACCACCGACACCAGCTGCGAGACGAAATTGGTGCCGAACATCGCGCCGCTGGACAGCCGCCGCATCCTCACGCCGGTGGCGGCGAGGAACTGGTTGGCGCGTTCCCACTTGGCCTGGATGACGCCCTGGGCGCCTTGCGACTTGATGGTCTCGATGCCGGTCAGGCTCTCGATCAGCGTGGCGTTGCGCTGCGCCTGCGCGCGGTAGGTGGTCTCGGCCAGCTCGTGCAGGCGGCCTTGCAGCAGGTGGCCCATCAGCAGGATGACCAGGAACCCCGCCACCACCGGGAGGGCCAGCCACGGCGAGATCCACAGCATCACGCCGAGGAAGATCAGCGCGAAGGGCAGGTCGATGAGCGCGGCGACGGTGCCGGAAGCGATGAAGTCGCGCACCTGCTCGAAGCCGCGCAGGTTGGAGGCGAAGGAGCCCACCGACTCGGGCCGGTGCTCCAGCCGCATGCCGAGCACTTTCTCCATCAGGCCGCCGGAGATCTGCACGTCGACCCGGGCGCTGGCCTCGTCGACGAAGCGGCTGCGCAGCAGGCGCATGAACAGGTCGGCGCCGAGCACCAGCAGCATGCCCGCGGCCAGTGCCCAGAGCGTCTCGACCGCGTGGTTGGGCACCACCCGGTCGTAGACGTTCATCGAGAACAGCGGGAAGGCCACCGCGAACAGGTTGACCAGCGCCGCCGCGCACAGCACGTCGCGGTAGACGAAGCGCTGCGCCTGGACGGCGCTCCAGAACCAGTGCCGCGCCTTGACGGAATGCAGCTCCGGCGTGCGCTGGTCGAAACGGAAATGCGGCCGCACGAAAAGCGTCAGGCCGGCGTAGCGCGATTCCAGTTCACCGGCCGGCAGTCTGACCGAGCCCTGGCCGGTTTCCGGTAGCAGCACGCGGGCCTGGCGTTGCCCGTCAGCGGCTTCGTCCCAGCCGAGCAGCACGCACGCCTGGTTGTCTTTCAAGATCAGCACGGCGGGCAGGCTGTGCGGGTCCAGCGCCTGCAGCGCGATGCGCTGAAGCCGGGCGGACATGCCCGCCTTGGCCGCGGCCCGCTCGGCCAGCAGGAGGCTCAGCGGCTCGTGGTTGAGCGGCAGGCCGCTGGACAGCGACGCGCGCGACGCCGAGACGCCGTGCAGCTGGCACACCGTGACCAGGCAGTCCAGCAACGGGTCGGCGTGGATCAGGTCTTCCCGCAGCCGCGATGGGTTGACGGGCGGGGCGGGGGGCGGGGGCGACGGCGGCGGAAGTGTCTGGGCGCTCATACGGGTCAATCGATATCGGCACAGTGCACCGGGAATTGACCCGTGCGGCGGTCGGCGAAGAAATATTCCAGCGTCGTGCGCACGGTGCGGAAGGCCAGTTTCCCCCAGGGGATGTCTTCTTCGCGGAACAGCGCGGCCTCGATCGTCTCCGGCCCCGGGGCGAATTCCGGGTCGAGCAGCCGGGCGCGGTAATAAAGGTGGACCTGGCCGACGTGGACGACGTTCAGCACGGTGTAAAGCCCCTGCAGTTCGATGCGGGCACCGGCTTCTTCGTCGGTTTCGCGCGCCGCGCCCTGCTCGGTGGTCTCGCCCAGTTCCATGAAGCCGGCCGGCAAAGTCCACAGGCCGTAGCGCGGCTCGATGTTGCGGCGGCACAGCAGCACGCGGTCCTGCCACACCGGCACCGTGCCCACGACGTTGAGCGGGTTCTGGTAGTGCACCGTGCCGCAGGCAGGGCAGCAGGCGCGCTCCCGGTTGTCGTCGGGCGGCACGCGGTAGGCCACCGAAGCGCCGCAGGCTCGGCAGTGCTTGATCTGGGCTTGGAACATGGTGGGGCGCAGTGTAGGGCCTGGCTCGGGTCCATTCGCGCCGTTCGGTCAAGTTCGGCGGCTCGCCCACACGCCCACCGCCAGCCCTCTTCCGCAAGCGGGAGAGGGGGCCATCCGCTGTCGCCGGAACGGAGGGCGGATGCAGAAAAAGCTCCCTCGCGCCCCCGGCAGGCGCAGAGGGCTGGAGCGAGGGGGCTTTGGCGGACTGGCATCGTGTCGTTCACGGAGTTTGTAAAGGGGCAAGGTGAACGGATCGGGATGGGTGGGACGGCATCAGCCCCACGCCCGACTCGGCCAGGCCTGCGTGGCATCATCCCCGGACACCGTCGGAGGGTTGTGCCACCTCTCGCCGCGATGCCCCATCCCCACCGGAGCCCACCATGAAGCCTGTTTTCACGCCCCCTGCCTGCCCCGTCGTTCCCGTCCAAGGCGGCGCGGGCCAGGACGTCTTCCCGGTCCACCGCATCTACTGTGTCGGTCGCAACTATGTGGAGCACGCGATCGAGATGGGCCACACGGGGCGCGAGGCGCCGTTCTTCTTCATGAAGCCGGCCGACGCGGTGCTGCCGGTGCCCGCCGGCGAAGTCGGCCGCATGCGCTACCCCAGCCTGACGCAGAGCCTGCACCACGAGGTTGAGCTGGTGGTGGCCATCGGCGCGGGCGGAAGCGACATCCCGGTCGAGCGGGCGCTCGACCACGTCTGGGGCTATGCGGTGGGCCTGGACATGACACGGCGCGACCTGCAGAACGACATGAAGAAGCAGGGCCGGCCTTGGTGCATCGGCAAGGGTTTCGAGGAATCCGCGCCGATCGGGCCGATCACGCCCAAGTCCGCCTGGGCGCTCGACGGCGGCGCCGAGATCCGCCTGGAGGTCAACGGCGCGGTGCGCCAGCGCAGCACGCTGTCCAAGCTGATCTGGAGCGTGCCCGAAGTCATCGCCGAACTCTCCAAGGCCTGGACCCTGGCGCCGGGCGACCTCATCTTCACCGGCACGCCGGAGGGCGTCGCCGCCGTGGTCCAGGGCGACAGGCTCAGCGCCCAGGTGCAGGGGCTGCGCGGCCTTGAAATCGAACTCGTCGCGCGCTGAGCGATGAAGCTCTACAACTACTTCCGATCCTCCGCCTCGTACCGGGTGCGCATCGCCCTGGCGCTCAAGGGCCTGGACTACGACTACGCGCCCGTGCACCTGGTGCGCAACGAGCACCTCGACCCGGCCTACGCGTCGCTGTCCGACGCCAAGCTCGTGCCCCTGCTGCAGGACGGCGAGCACCTCGTCAGCCAGTCGCTGGCCATCATTGAGTACCTCGAAGAGACCCATCCTGCGCCCCCGCTGCTGCCCGCCGACGCCGCCGGGCGCGCCCGGGTGCGGGGCCTGGCGCTGGACATCGCCTGCGAAATCCACCCGTTGAACAACCTGCGGGTGCTGCGCTACCTCACGCACGACCTGAAGCTGTCGGAAGACGACAAGAACCGCTGGTACAAGCACTGGACGGAAGACGGCCTGGAAACCGTCGAGCGCAAGCTGGCGGCCAGCCCGCAAACCGGGCGCTTCTGCCACGGAGACAGCCCCACCCTGGCCGACCTGGTGCTGGTGCCGCAAATCTTCAACGCCCAGCGCTTCGAATGCCGGCTGTCGCATGCGCCGACCGTCATGAGGGTTTTCGAAGCCTGCATGCGGCTCGATGCTTTCAGCAAGACCCAGCCCTCGGCCTGTCCCGATGCGCAATGACGCGTCCACCGTGACGACCGCCCACGCCGACCCGGCGCGCGACTGGCTGCGGCCGCAATGGGCGGGCGGCGCCGGCCTCACCGGCGTCGGGGCCTTGATGAGCACCCGGGCCGGCGGTGTGAGCCAGGGCCCCTATGCCAGCCTGAACCTGGGCTCGGCGGTGGACGATGACCCCGCGGCCGTGGCCGAGAACCGCCGGCGTTTCGCCGATGCGATGCAGGCCACGCCGGTCTTCCTGCGCCAGGTGCACGGCACGCGCGTGGCTCGGTTGACGGCGGCGGACGCGGCCGCCGCGGTTCGGCCCCGGCCGCCGATCATCGAAGCCGACGCCAGCGTCACCGGCGAAGCCGGCATCGCCTGCACCGTGCAGGTGGCCGACTGCCTGCCGGTGCTCTTCGCCGCGCCCGGCGGCCGGGCGGTGGGCGCGGCCCATGCGGGTTGGCGCGGTCTGGCCGGCGGCGTGCTGGAAGCCACCCTCGACGCGGTCTGCGCGCTGGCGTCTTGCGGCCCGGCGGAGGTCGCTGCCTGGCTGGGCCCCTGCATCGGGCCGCGGGCTTTCGAGGTGGGGGTGGACGTGCTCCGCGGTTTCGGCCTGGACAAGCCCGACGCCCAAGTTGCGAGCCCCTTTTTCAAGCCCCGCCCGGATGCGGGCGGGCCGGAGCCCAAGTGGCTGGCCGACCTCGCCGGCCTGGCGCGCAGCCGCCTCACCGCCGCCGGCGTGGTGCATTTCAGCGGCGGCGAATGGTGCACCGTCGAAGACCCGTCACGGTTCTTCTCTTTCCGGCGCGACCGGACCCCCGGCCGCGTGGCCGCCGCCGGCTGGATCCGCGGACGGCGCCTCCTGCGACGCTTCCCGTTCTGCTTGTTCGGCCCGGCGCCGCGCCCTGCGGCGCCCCGGCGTGCCGAGCAGGTACATCACGATGACCAGTGGCAGCACACCGTAAAGGAGGAAGGTGAACACGGCGCCCAGCAGGCTGCCCTGGGTGCTGGTCGCCTCGGCGATAGCCATCATCAGCACCACATAGATCCAAGCGATCGCGACCAAGTACATACCGTATAATGGGATTTAGTTTTGTAATTTGAAATAACGGCGTCGAGCGCTGCAGGAGCCCAATCCCCTGTTTGGCCAGCAGCTGTCGCGCTGTGGTCATCCAGGCCAGCCGCAGAATAGGCGGTTCCGCCAAGGATCCGTCCCACCAGGCCCATCGTCCATGTCAACCCGAGGACCACTGTGAGCAAGTCCCATTCTCGACGTTCCACGCCCCGTGCCACCGCGAAAGCAGCCGCCGGCGAAGGCGTGTCCGACAACGCCCTGGCGTTCGGCGCCACCATCGGCAACACCGTCGGCGCCTTGACGGGCCTGACGGTGCCTTTCCAGGCGATCGCCCAGGCCCAGGCCGACTACCTGGAGCAGGCCACCGCGCTGTGGAACCAGTCGCTGCAGCGGCTGCAGCATCCCGAAGAGGCGCCCGCGGCCGCGCCGCTGAAAGACCGCCGCTTCGCAGCGCAGGAGTGGGCGCAGAACCCGGGCGCTTCCTACCTCGCGCAGATGTATCTGCTCAACGCCCGCACGCTCATGAAGCTCGCCGACGGCCTGGAGGGCGACGAGAAGACGCGCCAGCGCGTGCGCTTCGCGGTGCAGCAGTGGGTCGACGCCGCCTCGCCCAGCAACTACCTGGCGCTCAACCCCGAAGCCCAGCGCCTGGCGCTGCAGACCGGCGGCGAAAGCATCGCCCAGGGCGTGCGCCACCTGCTGGAGGACGTGCAGAAAGGCCATGTCTCGCAGACCGACGAGGCGGTGTTCGAAGTGGGCCGCAACGTGGCCACCACCGAGGGCGCCGTGGTCTACGAAAACGAGCTCTTCCAGCTGCTCGAATACAAGGCCGCCGGCGCCAAGGTGCATGAGCGGCCGATGCTTTTCGTGCCGCCGTGCATCAACAAGTACTACATCCTCGACCTGCAGCCCGACAACTCCCTGATCCGCTACACCGTCGGGCAGGGCCACCGCGTCTTCGTCGTCAGTTGGCGCAACCCCGACGAAAGCCTGGCCCAGGCCACTTGGGACGACTACGTCGAGGACGCCGTCATCCGCGCGATCGACGTGGTGCAGGAGATCGCCGGCAGCGCGGACGGGGACGAAAGCATCAACACCCTGGGCTTCTGCGTCGGCGGCACGTTGCTGGCCACGGCGCTGGCGGTGCTGGCGGCGCGCGGACGCAAGCCGGCGGCCAGCATGACGCTGCTGACCACCTTCCTCGACTTCAGCGAAACCGGCGTGATGGACCTGTTCATCGATGAAGCCATGGTGCAGCTGCGCGAGATGACGCTCGGCCCGCAAAGCCCGGCGGGCGGCGGTCTGCTCAAGGGCCAGGAGCTGGCTTCCACCTTCAGCTCGCTGCGTCCGAACGACCTGCTGTGGAACTATGTGGTGGGCAACTACCTCAAGGGCGAGACGCCGCCGCCCTTCGACCTGCTCTACTGGAACAGCGACAGCACCAACCTGCCCGGCCCGATGTTCTGCTGGTACCTGCGCAACACCTACCTCGAAAACAAACTGGCCCAGCCCGGCGCGCTCACCGTGTGCGGCGAGGCGCTCGACCTCGGCCTGGTCGACACGCCCGCCTACCTCTACGCCTCGCGCGAAGACCACATCGTGCCCTGGGACGCGGCCTACCGCAGCACCCGCGTGCTGCCCGGCAAGAAACGCTTCGTGATGGGCGCATCCGGCCACATCGCCGGCGTGATCAACCCGCCGGCCAAGAACAAGCGCAGCTACTGGACGGGCCCCGCCGCCAGCTTCCCCGAAGACCCCCAGGCCTGGCTCGGCAAGGCCAAGGAGACGCCGGGCAGCTGGTGGCCCGACTGGGCGCAGTGGCTGCAATCCCATGCTGGCAAGCTGGTCGCCGCGCCCAAGGCCTATGGCGCCAGGCAGTACAAAGCCATCGAACCGGCGCCCGGGCGCTACGTCAAAGCCAAGGCATGATGATCGGCGCGAGCGCTGCTTCCGCCATCCGTCGGCACCCGTCGCACAACGCAGTAAAACCACTCACCCATCGCGCACCGCGCATCCAAGGAGACACCCATGACTGACATCGTGATCGTTGCAGCGGCCCGCACCGCCGTCGGCAAGTTCGGCGGCACGCTGGCCAAGACGCCCGCCGCGGAGCTGGGCGCCGCCGTCATCGGCGAGCTGCTCAAGCGCAGCAACCTTGCCGGCGAACAAATCGGCGAAGTCATCCTCGGCCAGGTGCTCACCGCCGGCGCCGGCCAGAACCCGGCCCGGCAGGCCGTCATCAAGGCCGGCCTGCCGCAGGGCGTGCCCGCCATGACGATCAACAAGGTCTGCGGCTCCGGCCTGAAGGCGGTGATGCTGGCCGCGCAGGCCATCCGCGACGGCGACTCCGAGATCGTCATCGCCGGCGGCCAGGAGAGCATGAGCCTGTCGCCCCACGTGCTGCCCAACTCCCGCGAAGGCCAGCGCATGGGCGACTGGAAGCTGGTCGACACCATGATCACCGACGGCCTGTGGGACGTCTACAACCAGTACCACATGGGCATCACCGCCGAGAAC
>CBIHOD010000100.1:0-13230 GCA_966211815.1 uncultured Burkholderiales bacterium | reverse complement strand
GCCGCCCCAAGCAGAACGGCGCCCCTCGGGGGCAGGAGCGCAGCGACTGGGGGGCCTTCATACGGCGAAGCTCGCGGCCAGCGAGCCGATCAGCAGGTTCCAGCCGTCGGCCAGCACGAACAGCATCAGCTTGAAGGGCAGGGCCACGAGCACCGGGCTGAGCATCATCATGCCCAGGCTCATCAGCACGCTGGCGACGATCATGTCGATGATGAGGAAGGGGATGAAGATCAGGAAGCCGATCTGGAAGGCGCTCTTGAGCTCGCTGGTCACGAAGGAAGGCACCAGCACCTTGAACGGCACTTGGGCGGCCGGCACGGCCGGGTCCACCTTGGCGAGCTTGCTGAACAGCGACAGGTCGGACTGGCGGGTCTGCTTGAGCATGAACTCGCGCAGCGGCACCTCGGCGCGCTTGAGCGCCACGTCGAAGCCGATCTGGTTGGCGCTGTAGGGCGCGTAGGCGTCGGCGTAGACCTTGTCGATGGTCGGGCCCATCACGAAGAAGGTCAGGAACAGGCTCATGCCGACGATGACCTGGTTGGGCGGCGCCGACTGGGTGCCCAGCGCCTGGCGCAGCAGGCTCAGCACGATGACGATGCGGGTGAAGCTCGTCATCATCAGGAGGATGGCCGGCAGGAAGCCCAGCGCGGTGAAGAACAGCAGCGTCTGCACCGGCACCGAATAGCTCGTGCCGCCGGCGCCCTGGGCCACCATCAGCGGCAGCGTGGCGCCGCCGCCGGCCGGGGGCGCGGCGCCCGAGGTCTGCGCCAGCGCCAAGGCGGGCAACAGCAGGAGCAGGGCCAGCGCGCGCGGCGCGAGGCTGCGGCTGGCGGTGCGCGGTCCGCCCATCGTCACTGCCCTTCGCCCCGGCCTTGCGGCGGTTTGCCGCGCAGCTGGGCGATCAATTGCGAGAACGAGGCCGCGGCCACGGTGCCGGGCTCGGCGGGCTGGCCGGGCGCGGCCTCCTGCGGGGCCATGGTGTGCAGCGTGGTGATCTGCTGCGGGGTGACGCCCAGCACCAGCCAGCGCCGGTCGGCGCCGCTGCCCACTTCGATGGTCACGACGCGCTGGCTCTGCGACAGCGGCAGCACCGAGACGCTGCGCGTCAGCGGGTTGGACGCCGCGCCGCCGATCGGCGTGCGCTTGAGCAGCCACAGCGCCAGCGGGATCAGCGCGGCGATCGCGAGGAACCAGAACAGGGAGCCGAGTCCGGGTGAGGCGGTCATGTCGGGGCGCGTGCGGGGTCGGGGGCTGAGGGGCGCTCAAGCCGAGCGGCTCAGGCGGCGCATGCGTTCGGAAGGCGTCACGATGTCGGTCAGCCGGATGCCGAACTTCTCGTTCACCACCACGACCTCGCCCTGGGCGATGAGGTAGCCGTTGACCAGCACGTCCATCGGCTCGCCCGCCATCGCTTCCAGCTCGACGACCGAGCCCTGGGCCAGCTGCAGGATGTGCTTGATCGGGATGCGCGTGCGCCCCAGCTCCACCGTCAGCTGCACCGGGATGTCCAGGATCATGTTGATGTCGTTGCCGGCCGCGGCCGGGACATCCTCCTGGAAGTTGGTGAAGGTGGCCGGCGCCGCTTCGTCCCCGCCCATGGTGGAGATCTCGCCGCCGCCGCTGGAGTCGGCCTTGGCTTCGGACAGCGCGGCGGCCCATTCGGCGGCCATCGCGTCTTCTTCGGACATTCCGCCCGCGGTGTTGTTGTCGTCAGACATTCGCTTCTCCCAGCCAACCTGTGTGCGAGGTGGTCAACAGTTCGTCAATCTTCAAGGCGTAGCGGCCGTTGGCGGTGCCGTAGTGGCAGGCCAGGATGGGCACCCCGGCCACCTTGGCCACGATGTCGGGTTTCAGGTCGAGCTCGATGAAGTCGCCGGGCTTGAAGGCCAGCAGCTGCTCCACGGTGGCCGGCGCCTGCGCCAGCTCGGCCACCAGGTCGACGTTGGCGGCCTGGATCTGTTCTTTCAGCAGGTTCACCCAGCGGCGGTCCGGTTCGTTGCTGTCGCCCTGGATGGTCGAATACAGCACGTCGCGGATCGGCTCCAGCGTGGAGTAGGGGATGCAGAAGTGCACCGCGCCCGAGGTGTCGCCGATCTCCAGCGTGAACGACACCGCGACGATGATCTCGCTCGGCGTCGCGATGTTGGCGAACTGCGGCTGCATCTCCGAGCGCTGGTAGTCCAGCTCCAGCGGATAGATGCCGTGCCAGGCCTTGCGCCACTCGGCGATGATCACCTCGACCAGGCGCAGGATCACGCGCTGCTCGGTGGGCGAGAAATCGCGGCCCTCGATGCGGGTGTGGAACTTGCCGGCGCCGCCGAACAGCGCATCGATCACCGCGAACACCAGGTTGGGGTCGCAGACGATCAGGCCCGAGCCGCGCAGCGGCTTCACCGACACGATGTTGAAGTTGGTCGGCACCACGATCTCGCGCAGGAAGGCGCTGTACTTCTGCACCTTGATGCCGCCGATCGAGACCTCGGGGCTCTTGCGGATGAAGTTGAACAGGCCGATGCGGATGTTGCGGGCGAAGCGCTCGTTGATGATCTCCATCGTCGGCATGCGCCCGCGGACGATGCGTTCCTGGCTGGAGATGTCGTAGTCGCGGATGCCGCCCTGCTGGACTTCCTCCTGCTCCAGCTTCTGGCTCTCGCCCGTGATGCCCTGGAGCAGCGCATCGACTTCGTCTTGCGACAGGATCTGCTGGTTCATGGGCGGGCTCCCGTCGGACTGCTGGGCCGGGTGGTGGTCTTCGTCGTCATGGCCTGTCGTCGCTTCACTGGATGATGAAGTTGGCGAAATGGACCTGCTGGATCGGGTTCGGGACGGCGGGCTCCTTGGCTGCCTCCTTCTTCTTCTTTTTCTTCTTCTTGGGCGAGTCGTCCTCGTCGCCGTCGTCGGCCTTGTCGCCGTGGCCGTCCTTCTCGGCGTGCGGCGCCTCGATGTTGATGCCCATCGGGCGCACCGCCTCGCGCATGATTTCCTGGGCGAGCTGCTCCTTGCCGGTGCGCTCCAGCAGCTCCTGCGAAGTCTTGTGGGCCAGCACCATCAGGATGCTGTTGCGGATGGCGGGCATGAAAGCCTTGATCTGCTCCGCGAACTTGGCGTCGACCACCTGCAGCGTGACCGCGATCTGCGCGTAGCGGTCGGAGTCCTTGTCGGCCAGGTTGATGACGAAGGGCTCCAGCGGCACGAAGACCGGCGGGTGGTTGATGTCCACCTTGGCGTGGGCGTCGCCGTGCTTGGCGGCGCCGTCATCGTCCTCGTCTTCCATGGCCGAGGCCTCGGCCGCCTTCTTCTTGGCCATGAAGACGGCGGCCCCGCCGCCGACCGCGCCCAGCAGCACGACGACCGCCGCGATGATGATGATCAGCTTCTTCCTGCCTTTCTTCGCCGGGGCGGCCTCGCCACCCGCTTCGGCGGCGGCCGGGGCTGCTGCTGTCTTGGCCATGTTCGCTCGCTCCTTGATGTCGGTGCCCGGCCGCCCGCCGTTTCCCTGCCGGGAATGGCGGCGCCGCACCGCGGTTCATGGATGCATTGTCGAATCGCCGCACGCGGGGGAAGCGTTGATAAGCGGGTGGAATTTGGGCCAGTACCGGGGAGGGGCCTGGGGCTCGAGGGGCATGGGGTCTGTGCGCCACCGCCCCCTCACCCCAGCCCTCTCCCCCGTGCCGGGGGCGAGGGAGTCAAGCCCCGTTGGGAAAAATTCACGCTGCCGGCTGGGGGAACGGGGCTGAACCCCGTTGCTTTCGGGAAAACGCGCGGTGATCGCCTCAGGCCCTCTCCCGCTTGCGGGAGAGGGTGGGGTGAGGGTGGATGCGGACAGCCAGGCTTCCCGAACGCTCAATTCGGGTTTCCGGCCTCACAGTCCCCCTGTGCCCCGCGCCGGACGGCGCTCAGGCGTACACATCCACCCCACCCAGCGCCACCCGACGCGCCACCGCCGCGCTGCGCACAGGCTGGACGGTGGCGTCTGCGCCGCCGCGCTCCGGCTCGAAGCCGGCCCGGCGGCCTTGGCCGCCCTGGCCCGCGTCGCCCCTGTGCTGCTGCTGCGGCGCATGCTGCGACACGCCGCCGCCGCTGAGCGTGAGGCCGGCGTCGCGCAGGGCGCTGGCCAGCTCGGGCAGGCCGGATTCGATCAGGCGCCGGGTGTCGGCCGAATCGGCGCCGAAGTCGACCCTGGCCTGGGTGCCGTCGAGCGTGATCTGCACCGAGATCGAGCCCATGTCGGACGGATTCAGGTGCAGCTCGGCCGATTGCACGCCGTCTTTGGCAAGCAGGCTCACCTGGGCGCCGAGCGCGTCGCGGAATTCGGGAGACTGGGCCGGGGTGGGGATGTTCACGGAAACCGTTGAGGCGGGGTCGTTGCCCGCCGCCTTGGCCGGGCCGCCGAGGGCGGCGGCGACGCCACTGGCGCCCAGCGCGTCGACGCCGCCCGGCGCCTGGCCCGCGGGGCCGCGCCCGGCGCCCGCGACCGGGCCGCCTTGGCCGGCGGCACTGGCGGCCATTTCGGCCTGTTGTGCCTGTTGGGCTGCCGCCATCTCGGCGGAGAAGGCGGGCGCGGCGGCGCGCCCGCCGCTGACGGCTTCCTTGCCGCCCGCCCCCACCGCCGCGGCAGGGGACGAGGTCGTGTCGGCCAAAGCGTTCAACCCATGGTGGGCCGCTTTGCCGGCGGCGGCTTTCCCGGAAGCCGACGGCGCGGCCGCGGCGTCCAGCGGGCCGGCCGGGTCCCCGGAACCTTCGGTGTCCGGCGGCAGCGCCTCGCCGCCGGGCAGGCCTGCCGCCGCGGCGGTCGTGGCCGCACCGGCCAGCGCCGCAGCGTCGCCCTGCTGCGCCGCCACAAGCTGGGTGTCTTCTTCCGGCGGCTGGCCACCGTCGGCGCCGCCGCGGGCCAGGGCGGCCTGCTGGATCAAATCAAGCAGCGCCTGCGGGGTCGGCGGCACGCCCTCCGGCGCATCGGCCGTCTCTTCCTCGTCCCGGGTGTCGGCCTGGTCGGACTGGGTGGCTTTCGTTTCGGCCGGTCGCGCCTGGGCCTGCGGTTTGGCGTTGGTTTTCTCGGGCGACGAAGCCGCGGCGCGCGAGGCGGCCTGGCGGGCGTCGCGCTGGGCGTTCAGCCGGTTGCGTTCGAGTTGCTGCTGGGCCAGGGCTTTGGCCCCGTCCTGGGGATTGGCGGCGGGTCTGCCTTCGGTCGGCGTGGCGGTCTTTTCGCCGGCGCCATTCAGCGCCGCATTCGGTGCGGCGGGCCCGGACTTGGCGCCGGCCGACAGTGCCTGAGGCACTTGCGCCGCGGCGTTCCTGGCGATCTGGCCCGCCTGCGATTCCATCAACTTGGCGAAGGTGGTGCCGGTGCCGCCCTCGGCGGGCTGGCCGGCGGTGGACGGGCCCGGATTGACCGCCAGGAAGGGGGCGGCGGGGGCTGGTGCGGCGGATGGTTTGAGTTGCATGGTCCTGCTTCCTTGTGCTTCTTGCTCGATCGATCTGTGCGCTCTTCCTTCAGCCCGGCCGGCGGGCCGGGTCAGGCCACGCCCAGCCCGCTCTTGCGCGTCCAGTCGGCGCGGGCGGCGAATTCATCGGTGGCTTTCTGGTCGCGGCGTTCGGTGTTGAGCTGGGCTTCGCGCACCCGGCGTTCGATCAGCTTGCGCACCGAGGCGACGCGGATCTCCTGCTCGGTCCAGGCCTGGCGGCTGCGGTCGGCCTGCGCCTGGGCCTGCTGAACCGCGTTGTTCTGGTAGTCGACGGCCTGCGTCAACCGCTCGTTGAAATTCTGGTAGCAGTGAACCAGCGGCATCTGGCCCTCGCGGCTGAACTGCGCGCTCCACCGCTGCTCGTATTCGCGGCGGTAGTTCACCAGCTGTTCCGCCTGCTGCAGCGCGGCCTGCAGGGCGGCTTCCATGCGCTGGTGCAGCTGCATCGCCTCGTCGCGCTCGCGCTCGGTCTGCGCCAGCAGGCTCATCAGGGGTTGGAGTGGGCTCATGGCGGTCTCCTTGTCTTCGAATATCCGGTGGGTCAATGGCACGGCGTCACAGCGACATCACCGCGCGCAGCCGTTTGATGCTTTGTTCCAGCCCGGCGGGCTGGTGCATGTCCTGCTGCAGCATGGCGACCATGGGTTCGTGAAGGCGGACGGCGGCGTCCAGGTCGGCGTCGTGCCCGGGCGAATAGGCGCCGAGCTGGATCAGGTCGCGCGCCTTCTGGTGGCGCGAATGCATCTGCCTGAACTTGCGCGCGGCTTCGATGTGCTGCTGTTCGGCCACGTTGGTCATCACGCGGGAGATCGAGCGCTCCACGTCGATGGCGGGGTAGTGGCCGCTTTCGGCCAGCTCGCGCGACAGCACGATGTGCCCGTCCAGGATGCCGCGCGCCGCGTCGGCGATCGGGTCCTGCTGGTCGTCGCCTTCGCTGAGCACGGTGTAGAAGGCGGTGATCGAGCCGCCGCCCTTCATGCCGTTGCCGCTGCGCTCCACCAGCTGGGGCAGCTTGGCGAAGCAGCTCGGCGGGTAGCCCTTGGTGGCCGGTGGCTCGCCGATGGCCAGGGCGATCTCGCGCTGCGCCATGGCGTAGCGGGTGAGGGAGTCCATCAGAAGCAGCACGTGCTGCCCGCGGTCGCGGAAGTGCTCGGCGATGGCGGTGGCGTAGTTGGCGCCCTGCATGCGGGTCAGCGGCGGCGCGTCGGCGGGGGCGGCCACCACCACCGAGCGGCGCAGGCCCTCCTCGCCGAGGATGTCTTCGATGAATTCCTTCACTTCGCGGCCGCGCTCGCCGATCAGGCCGACGACGATGACGTCGGCCTCGGTGTAGCGCGCCATCATGCCCAGCAGCACCGATTTGCCGACGCCGGTGCCGGCGAACAGGCCCAGGCGCTGGCCGCGCCCGACGGTCAGCAGCGAATTGATCGCGCGCACGCCGGTGTCCAGCGGGCGGCGCACCGGGTCGCGGTCCATGGCATTGATCGGGCGGCGGATGAGCGGTTCGTTTTGCACCATCTCCAGCGGGCCGCGCCGGTCCATCGGGTTGCCCTGCGAGTCGACGACCCGGCCGAGCAGGCCGTCGCCCACGGGCAGGTGCAGCGTGCGGTCCTCGCCGCGGCGCCAGGGGTGCATCTCGACGCCGAGCTTCATCGGCACCACCGGGGTGGGGCGGGGGATCACGCGGGCGCCGCTGGCCAGTCCGTGCACGTCGCCGGTGGGCATCAGGTAGGCGCGGTCGCCGGAAAAGCCCACCACCTCGGCGAAGACCGGCGGCTGCTCGTCGCTGGGCCGCCGGCTTTCCTTGTGGATCTCGCAGACCGAGCCGACCGGCACGCGGATGCCGGCGGCCTCCAGCACCAGGCCGGCCACGCGCACCAGCAGCCCGTTGGATTCCAGCGGCACCGGCTCGGCGGAGAAAGCCTGCAGGTCGGCCAAATAGCGCTGCCATTTGTCGGCGTTGGCCAGGGCCTGGCTTTCGAGGGGGGAAGTGATCATGGCCGGGGCTCCTGTTCGCCGGGCAGCCCGGGTGGCGCGGCGCGCTCGTCGGCCACCCTGCAGCCGGGGGAATCCCAGGGCTGGTCGCATCCCAGGGCCGCGGCGGCGCGGCGCCAGCGGGCTTCGATGCTGCCGTCGATGACGCCGATGTCGGACTCCACCAGGCAGCCGCCGGGCGTGACGCCGGGGTCGGCGACGACGCGGCCGCCGCGGGCGGCCAGCACCTCGGCGGCGCCGTCGGTGACGAAGGCGCAGTCGCCGGGGTTCACGCGCACGGTGATGTGCCGGGCGCTGAGCAGCAGCGTCTCCAGCGCCTCGTTGGCCACGGCGGCCACCAGCTCGGGCCGCACCTGCAGCTCGGCGCGCACGATCTGGCGCGCCAGGTTGGTGGCCGACACGGCCAGTGCGCGGGCCATGTCCTGCTGGAGGTCGTCGAGCTGGCCGGTGAGCGACTGGGTGATCGCGCTGAACTGCACGTTGAGCTGGTTGGCGTAGCTCTGCTTGAAGGCTTCCAGCGCGGCCATGCCGTCGCGGTAGCCGTCCTGGTAGCCCTGCTGGCGCGTGGCGTGCAGCTTGGCCGCCAGCAGTTCGGCCGGCGTGGGTTTGGGTGCCTTGGGCGCTTCGGGCTCGGGCGCCGCGCGGTGCACGCCGGTTTCGGGGGCGGGCGCCCCGCCGGACAGCGCGTTGGGGTTCCAAGCCGCGAAAGTGTCCAGCTCCTCGCGCGGGATGAAGCGGCCGTAGACCGACGGGTGCTTCTTGTCAGAGGAAGTCATCGTCGCTTCCTCCGCTCAGCACGATCTGGCCCTCGTCGGCCAGGCGGCGCACGATCTTGAGCATTTCCTTCTGCTCGGCTTCCACTTCCGACACGCGGACGGGGCCGCGCGATTCGAGGTCTTCGCGCAGCGTCTCGGCGGCGCGGGTGGACATGTTCTTGAAGATGCGCTCGCGCATCTCGGGCGTGGCGCCCTTGAGCGCGATGACGAGGGACTCGCTCTGCACCTCCTTCAGCAGCGCCTGGATGCCGCGGTCGTCGATCTTCTCCAGGTCGTCGAAGGTGAACATGTTGTCCATGATCTTCTGCGCCAGCTCGTTGTCGGCCTCGCGGATGTAGTCCAGCACGGCGGTCTCGACGCTGGTGCCCATCATGTTGATGATCTCGGCCGCGGCCTTGACGCCGCCGAGCGAGGCCTTGCGCAGCTTGTCGCCGCCGGCCAGCACCTTGCTCATCACCTCGTTCAGGTCCTTCAGGGCCGACGGCTGGATGCCGTCGAGCGTGGCGATGCGGATCAGCACCTCGTTGCGCTGGCGCTCGGTGAAGCACTTCAGCACCGCCGAGCCCTGGTCGAAGTCGAGGTGGACCAGGATGGCCGCGACGATCTGCGGGTGCTCGTTGCGCAGCAGTTCGGCCACCGACACCGCGTCCATCCACTTCAGGCTCTCGATGCCGGAGATGTCGCTGCCCTGCAGGATCCGGTCGATCAGCAGGTTGGCCTTGTCGTCGCCCAGCGCCTTGCGCAGCACCGCCTTGACGTACTCGTCGGTGTCGGTCACGAGCATGCTCTGGTCGGCGGCCACCTCGCTGAAGCGGTTCATCACCGCGTCGAAGCGCTCGCGCGGGATGGTCTTCATGCGGGCGATGGTCTCGCCCAGCGCCTGCACTTCCTTCGGGGCCAGGTGCTTGAAGACCTCGGCGGCTTCCTCTTCGCCGAGGGACATCAAGAAGATGGCCGCGTCCTCCACGCCCTTGTTGTCGCTTGCGCTCATGTCGGGTCTGGTTCCGGTGCCTGGACGTCTTCGATGGCGGGCCGCGCGCTCAGACGGTCTCGCCGCTCACCCAGCCGCGCACGATGCCGGCCACGGCCGCGGGGTTTTCCTTGGCCAGGGTGCGGGCCTGTTCCAGCTGCGGGTTGGACTTGGGGGCTTCAAGCGCCGGGGGCTCCGGGTCGGGCATCGGCTCATCGTCCGCCACGACGGCGTTCAGGTTGGCGCCGGCTGCCGGCTGCGCGGGCTCCAGGGCCGCCTTCAAGGCCGGCTTGACCAGGCCGAAGAACACCAGCATGCCCACCACCGTCAGCCCCAGCGGCACCGCGGCGGCTCTCAGCATGTCGATGACTTCGGGCTGCTTCCAGAAGGGGATGTCCACCTGAGTGACCGGCTCGACCTTGAACGGCGCGTTGACCACCTTGACCGAGTCGCCGCGGTCCTGCTTGAAGCCTATGCTTTCCTTGACCAGGGCGTCGAGCTTCTCCAGCTCTTCCGGCGTCAGCGGCGAGACGGTGGTCTTGCCCTTGGCGTCGGTGTTGCTCTTGTTGTTGACGACCACGGCGGCGTTCAGGCGCTTGACGGTGCCGGTGGCGTTGCGCGTCACGCGCACGGTCTTGTCGACCTCGTAGTTCGTCACCGCGTCGCGGCGCGAGTTGTTGTTGCCGCCGGCGGCGCCGCCCTGGGCGGCCTGCAGGGGCTGCTGGGCGCCGGTGATCGGCGCGGTGGGCGCCGGCTGGGGCTGGTTGCTGGCCGCGCCGGGCACGCCGGTGGCCGCGGCGCCGCTGCTGCCGGACTGCTCGTTGGTCTGCTGGCTGCGGATGGCGATGCTGGCGTCGGGGCCCTGGTTGGGCTTGAATTCCTCCGAGGTGGCCTCGGACTGGGAGAAGTCCACGTCGGCGGTGACGGTGGCGCGCAGGTTCTCGCGGCCCACCACCGGCTCCAGCAGCTCCAGGATGCGCTTGGTGTAGCCGGCTTCGATCTGGTTCACGTACTGCAGCTGCTGGGCGTCCAGGCCGTTGGTGCCGGCGCCGTCGGGCGAGCCGGACAGCAGCGCCCCGGTCTGGTCGAGCACGCTCACCGCCTTGGGGTTCATCTCGGGCACGCTGGAGGCCACCAGGTGCACGATGCCGGCGATCTGGGCCCGGTCCAGGGTGCGGCCGGGGTGCAGGGTCAGCATCACCGAGGCGCTGGCCTTCTGCTGTTCGCGGAAAAAGCCGTTCTGGTTGGGCAGGGCCAGGTGCACGCGGGCGTTCTGCACCGCGGCCATGGCGGTGATCGAACGCACCAGCTCGCCTTCCAGGCCGCGCTGGAAGGTCAGCCGCTCCTGGAACTGGGTCTGGCCGAAGCGCGCGCCGTCCATCAGCTCGAAGCCCACCACCGAGCCCTTGGGCAGGCCGGCCGTGGCCAGCTTCAGGCGCACGTCGTGCACCTTGGCGGCCGGCACCAGGATGGCCGAGCCGCCGTCGGCGTGGCGGTAGGGCACGTTCATCTGCGACAGCTGGGCGATGATGGCGCCGCCGTCCTTGTCCGACAGGTTGGCGTACAGCACCTTGTAGTCGCCCTGGCTGCTCCACATCGTCATGGCCAGCACCACGGCCACCAGGCCGGCCAGGCCCAGGCCCATCGACAGCTTGGCCTTGGCCGGCAGGGCCATCAGGCGGGAGCCGAAGCCCGGCGCTTCGTTGTTGACGGTTTGATTCGGATTCAGTGCGACTGCGTTCATGGTCTGTGGATCCTGGTCTTCTTGCCTGGCAAGCCGCCTTTCGCGGGCCGCTTGGGTTCAATGGCACCTGCCAGCCGCAGGGCTGTCGGGTGAATTGATTATTTGGAAATCGGCCGCCGCTGAATGGGGAAACAGGCCCTCAAACAGCCGCCAGTTCCCCCCATCGCCCGCCCTGGGAATTCCTAAGATGGCGCCATCGACGGGGCTGCTGCGCGCGGCGCCTCGAAAAGCGTGACTTTCGACCGGCCACAGGCGGATCGGCCGTCACAAGGAGCCAACGATGAACGTGACGCTGAAACCCTTCGATTTCGCCCAGGCCGTCGCCCGTGCCGGGCTGCAGACCAACGGCATGCCCCTGCCCAAGACGCAGGCGGCCGAGGGGGCGGGTTTCTCCCAGGCCCTGAGCCAGGCGCTGTCGTCGGTGAGCCAGTCGCAGGCGCAGGCCGCCGACATGCAGCGCGACCTGCAAATGGGCAAATCCACCGCGAGCATCGAGGAAACCATGGTCGCCATGCAGAAGGCGCAGATCGGTTTCCAGGCCACCTTGCAGGTGCGCAACAAGTTGGTGCAGGCTTACAGCGACATCATGAACATGCAGGTCTAAGAAGGTGCGAACGAATCCGGCATGGCCGCTCATCCCGCCCAAAGCCTGCGACTCGGCGTTGCAAATGCTCGCCATAGCCCGAGCTATGGCTGTGCTTTGCGCCTTGATTCGCAGCCTTTGGACGGGCCGCTCGGCCACGCCGGATCCGTCCACACCTTCTAAACGAACCACCGGGTAGACATTCCCATCCCACGGGGGCCGCGCGATATCCTCCACGGCGATGTCTCCCAAACACCATCCATCCCACGCCCACGCCGCCGCGCCCCATCCCGACCGCCTGGCCCTGCGCGGCGACCTGCTCGACTTCACCGGCCCGCCCGACTGGAGCGACCTGGAGCCCAGCCAGGCGCGCTGGCGCCCTGACCACTGGCTGCTGGTCGAAGGCGGCCGCATCCACGGCGTGCGCAAGGGGAGTTCGCCGCCTGACGCCTCCTGGAACCGGGTGGACCACCGCGGCAAGCTCATCCTGCCCGGCTTCATCGACACCCATGTGCACATGCCCCAGCTGGACGTCATCGCCAGCCACGGCACCGGCCTGCTCGAATGGTTGAAAACCACCACCTTCCCGGCGGAGATGCGCTACGCCTACGAAGGCGAGGCCGCCTCGGGCGCCCGGCGCTTCGTCAATGCCCTGCTCGCCCACGGCACCACCGGCGCCATGGTGTTCCCGACGGTGCACAAGGTCAGCGTCGAGGCGCTGTTCGAGGCGGCGGGCCAGCGCGGCATGCGCGTGATCGCCGGCAAAGTGCTGATGGACCGCCACGCGCCCGAAGGGCTGCGCGACGACGTGGAGCAGGCCGAGGCCGACTGCCTGGACCTCATCCAGCGCTGGCACGGCAAAGGCCGGGCGGCGTACGCGGTGACGGTGCGCTTCGCGCCCACCAGCACGCCCGGGCAGCTGGAAATGGCGGGGCGGCTGTGCGCCTCCCGCCCCGGTATCTACATGCAGACCCACCTGGCCGAGACGCGCGACGAGGTGCAATGGGTCTACACCCTGTTCCCCGAGGCGCGCAGCTACCTGGACGTCTACCGCCAGGCCGGCCTGCTGGGCCCGCGCAGCGTCTTCGCCCACGGCATCTGGCTGGACACCCAGGACCGCACCGCGTTGCGCGAGGCCGGCGCGGCGATCGCCCATTGCCCGACCTCCAACCTTTTCCTCGGCAGCGGCCTGTTCGACTGGCCGCGCGCCGAGCGGGAAGGCGTGGCCGTCACCCTGGCCACCGACGTGGGCGGCGGCACCAGCCTGTGCCTGCTGCCGACCATGGCCGAGGCCTACAAGGTGCAGGCCATGCTCGGCCACCGCATGACGGCCTGGAGCGGCCTGTACGCCGCCACCCGAGGCGCCGCCCGGGCGCTGCACCTGGAAAGCGAGATCGGCAGCCTGCAGCCCGGCGCGACCGCCGACGTCTGCGTCTGGGACTGGGCGGTGGGCCCCGTCGCCGAGCACCGCCAGGCCCTGGCGCGCTCGCTGCACGAGCGGCTGTTCGCCTGGTTCCTGCTCGGCAGCGAACGCAACCTGGTGCAGACCTACGTGGCCGGGGCGCTCCAGTACGAGCGCACCTGACCCCGGGAGGGATGTGGGATGTAGGAGCGGGGTGAGGCGCCCTGGGGGGGGCCGGGTCGCGGCCGGGGGCGCCCCCACCAACCCACAAAAAAAAAGTTTTGGCCCCCGCGCC
>CBIHOD010000099.1:0-13796 GCA_966211815.1 uncultured Burkholderiales bacterium | reverse complement strand
CCTTGCCGCCGTCGGAGAACAGCATCACGTCGTGCTTGCCGTCGGTCAGCGCGGCCCCGATCAGGTGATCGCCGGGGTCCAGATCGACCGAGATGATGCCGGCCTTGCGCGGGTTGCTGAATTCATCCAGCGCCGTCTTCTTCACCGTGCCCAGCGCCGTGCACATGAACACGTAGTGGTCGGCCGGGAAGCTGCGGAACTCGCCGGTCAGCGGCAGCACGACGGTGATCTTCTCGTCGGCCTGCAGCGGGAACATGTTGACGATGGGCTTGCCGCGCGAGTTGCGCGAGCCCTGCGGCACTTCCCACACTTTCAGCCAATAGACGCGGCCACGGTTGCTGAAGCACAGGATCCAGTCGTGCGTGTTCGCGATGAAGAGCTGGTCGATCCAGTCGTCTTCCTTGGTCTGCGTCGCCTGCTTGCCCCGGCCGCCGCGCTTCTGCGCGCGGTACTCGGTCAGCGGCTGGCTCTTGATGTAGCCGGTGTGGCTGAGCGTCACGACCATGTCGGTCGGCGTGATCAGGTCCTCGGTGCCGAGTTCCTGCACGTTGTGCTCGACCACGCTGCGGCGGACCGCCAGCTTGGTCGTCCCGAACTCGGCCTTCAGTGCGGTCAGCTCTTCGCTGATGATGGTGGTGACGCGCTCGGGGCGGGCGAGGATGTCCAGCAGGTCGGCGATCTGCGCCATGACCTCCTTGTACTCGCCGATGATCTTGTCCTGCTCCAGGCCGGTCAGCCGCTGCAGGCGCATCTGCAGGATCTCGCCGGCCTGGTCGTCGGACAGGCGGTACAAGCCATCGGGCTGCAGGCCGTACTGGGCGGGCAGGCCCTCGGGCCGGTAGGAGGCCCGGCCGCCGGGGGTGTCGGCCTGGGCGCGCGTCAGCATCTCGCGCACCAGCGACGAGTCCCAGCTCCGGGCCATCAACTCGCTCTTGGCCACGGGCGGCGTCGGCGAGTTCTTGATGATGGCGATGAACTCGTCGATGTTCGCCAGCGCGACGGCCAGGCCTTCCAGCACGTGCCCGCGGTCGCGCGCCTTGCGCAGCTCGTACACGGTGCGGCGGGTGACTACCTCGCGCCGGTGCTCGAGGAAGATGTCCAGCAGCTGCTTCAGGTTGCAGAGCTTGGGCTGGCCGTCGATCAGCGCGACCATGTTGATGCCGAAGGTGTCCTGCAGCTGCGTCTGCTTGTACAGGTTGTTCAGCACCACCTCGGGCACTTCGCCGCGCTTGAGCTCGATGACCACCCGCATGCCCGACTTGTCGGACTCGTCCTGGATGTGGCTGATGCCATCGATCTTCTTCTCGTGCACCAGTTCGGCGATGCGCTCGAGCAGCGTCTTCTTGTTGACCTGGTACGGGAGCTCGTCGACGATGATCGCCTGGCGCTGGCCGCGATCGATGTCCTCGAAGTGGCACTTGGCCCGCATCACCACCTTGCCGCGGCCGGTGCGGTAGCCCTCGCGCACGCCATTGATGCCGTAAATGATCCCGGCGGTGGGAAAGTCCGGCGCCGGGATGATCTCCATCACCTCCTCGAGCGTGGCCTGCGGCACCTTCAGCAGGTGCAGGCAGGCGTCGACCACTTCATTGAGGTTGTGCGGCGGGATGTTGGTGGCCATGCCCACCGCGATGCCCGCGGCGCCATTGACCAGCAGGTTCGGCAGCCGGGTCGGCAGCACCGTCGGCTCTTTCTCCGAGCCGTCGTAGTTGGGCGCGAAATCGACGGTTTCCTTGTCGATGTCGGCCAGCATTTCATGGGCGATTTTCGACAGGCGGATTTCGGTGTACCGCATGGCCGCCGCGTTGTCGCCGTCGACGGAACCAAAATTGCCCTGGCCGTCGATGAGCATGTGGCGCAAGGAGAAGTCCTGCGCCATCCGAACGATCGTGTCGTAAACGGCGGTGTCCCCATGCGGGTGGTATTTACCGATCACGTCCCCGACGATACGGGCCGACTTCTTGTAGGGCCGGTTCCAGTCGTTGTTGAGCTCGTGCATGGCGTACAGCACGCGCCGGTGCACGGGTTTCAGGCCGTCGCGGGCGTCGGGCAGCGCGCGCCCGACGATCACGCTCATCGCATAGTCGAGGTACGAACGCCGCATCTCCTCTTCGAGGCTGACGGCGAGGGTTTCCTTGGCGAACTGGGTCATTCAGCGGGCGGCCCCGGAGTGGAGGCCGGAGCTGAGGCAATGGGCGGCCACGGCGGAACGGCCCGCGCGGCGATCGATCATTCTAAGGGGCGGGCCGTTGTCGCGGCCGAACAACACCCTCCCAAGGCATCTTGCCCGGGCCCCCCAAAATGAAGGTTGCCGTGCATCGTGCTGGCACAATGGTTCGTCGGTGGTGAATGCTCGAGTCCCGAGTTTTTGCCGGCATTTCTTGCTTCCGATTTGGACGTATCGCAGGCTACTGCGGCTTTCCTCGAGAGGAGAATCATGAAGAAACTGAACAAGGTGGCGGTGCTCTTCGCTTCGGCCGCGCTGGCCGCTCCGATGGTCGCGTTCGCGCAGGCCAAGACGGTCGACAACTGGCGCGCGGCTGATAACGCCACCGTGTGGCGCAATGGCGATGGCACGCTGTGCTGGCGCAACAACTTCTGGACGCCGGCCACCGCCGCCCCGGGTTGCGATGGCGAGCTGAAGCCGCCGCCCGCACCCGCTCCTGTCGCTCCGCCGCCCCCGCCGGCCGCTGCGCCGACGCAACCGGCCCCGGCGCCCGCCGCCCCGGCTGCGCCCGCCGCTGCCCCTGCGGCCCCGCCCGCTCCGGTCAGCGAGAAGGTCACCTTCGCCGCCGACGCCTTCTTCGACTTCGACAAGTCGGTGCTGAAGCCGGAAGCCAAGGCCAAGCTGGACGACTTGATCAGCAAGACCCAAGGCATCAACCTGGAAGTGATCATTGCCGTCGGCCACACCGACTCGATCGGCAGCGACGCCTACAACCAGAAGCTGTCGGTCAAGCGTTCCGAGGCCGTCAAGGACTACCTGGTGAGCAAGGGCGTCGAGAAGAACCGCGTCTACACCGAAGGCAAGGGCGAGAAGCAGCCCGTGGCCGACAACAAGACCGACGAGGGCCGCGCCAAGAACCGCCGGACCGAAATCGAAGTGGTCGGCACGCGCACGAAGAAGTAAGCCTTCCGCTGCCCTTCGAGAACCCCGCCCCGGCGGGGTTTTTTGCGTCTGAACGTTGCCCTGCGTCTGGCGCGTGACGGCTTTGTCGCCAGCGACGCTGTACGCCCCGTTAGCATCACCGCACCATGATCAATGCCGATCCCCAGGAGCTTGCCAAGTTTGGCGAGCTGGCCCACCGCTGGTGGGATGCCGAAGGCGAGTTTCGCCCGCTGCACCAGATCAACCCGCTGCGGCTGGACTGGATCGACGGGCTGGCCCGCTTGTCCGGCAAGTCGGTGGTCGACGTGGGCTGTGGCGGCGGCATCCTCTCGGAATCGATGGCCCGTCGCGGCGCCGACGTGCTGGGCATCGACCTGTCGGTGAAGCCCTTGAAGGTCGCGCAGTTGCACGCGATGGAGGCGGGCATTGCAAACCTCGAGTACCGGGAGCAGTCGGCCGAGGCGCTGGCCGCCGAGCGTCCGGCGGCCTTCGACGTCGTCACCTGCATGGAGATGCTGGAGCACGTCCCCGCACCGGCCTCCGTGGTGCACGCCTGTGCCGCGTTGGTGAAGCCGGGTGGCTGGGTGTTCTTCTCGACGATCAATCGCAACGCCAAGGCCTTTGCCTTTGCGATCGTCGGTGCGGAACACGTGCTGCGGCTGCTGCCCAAGGGCACGCACGAGTACGCCAAGTTCATCCGTCCGTCCGAGCTCGCGCGCTGGGTGCGCGAGGCCGGCTTGCTGACTCATGGCTTCCGGGGCATGGAATACAACCCGTTCACGCAGCGCTACTGGCTGAGCGATGACACCTCGGTGAACTACCTGCTGGCCTGCCAGCGACCGGCATGAACGCGCGCATGAGCCACCCCATCGACGCGGTGCTGTTCGACCTCGACGGGACGCTGATCGACAGTGCACCCGACCTGGCCGGCGCTGCCAACGACCTGCGCGCCGAGCGCGGGCTGGAAGCGCTGCCCTATGCAGCGTTGCGTCCCATGGTGGGGGCGGGCGCGCGCGGCATGGTGGGCGTGGCCTTCGGCGTGCGTCCGGGCGAGGCGGGCTTCGAGCCGTTGCGCGACGCTTTCCTGGCCCGCTATGCCGAGCGCATGCTCGAGCGCACCCGCGTTTTCGACGCCATGGAGCCGGTGCTGCAGGTGCTGTCCGCCGCCGGCGTCCCGTGGGGCATCGTCACCAACAAGGTGACCCGCTACGCCGAACCGGTCGTGCGCGGCCTGGGGCTGGACGCGCGCGCCGGCGTGCTGATCGCGGGCGACACGACCGCGCACTCCAAGCCGCACCCCGAACCACTGCTGGAAGCGGCGCGCCGGCTCGGCCGCGATGCCGGGCGCTGCGTGTACGTCGGCGACGACCTGCGCGACGTGCAGGCCGGCCGCGCCGCCGGCATGGCGACCCTGGCGGCCGGCTGGGGCTACCTGGGACAAGGCGAGCCCATCAATGGCTGGGGCGCCGATGCGGTGCTGGAGGAGCCCGCACAGCTCTTGAACTGGCTGCAACTGGCCTAAACTATGGGGTTCCGGGGCCGACCTGGCTTCGACGTGGGTGCGGAGTCGGTTCAGGGCATGCCGAGCGCCAGGGTAGCTCGTAAATCCATCTGGAAACAAAGTAACTGCGAACGATACTTCGTACGCCCTCGCCGCTTAATACCGGTGAGCCTCGCAACGGTTGGCCGATGGGCCGGGCCTGAGACCCGCAAGGGTTGATGGCTGCGAGGTTATTCACATTGGCTGGTGCCGTCCCGGGTCACTCGGGACGGAGCGAGACTCAAGTGACTGGCGGATCCGGTAGCGTGCTGCTGCGCGACCGGGGCCGCGAGACTCAAATCAGACAGCTACGCATGTAGAACTGGCCGGCGATGGCTTGCGGACGGGGGTTCGATTCCCCCCGGCTCCACCAGCGTTCCGGATGAAGGCCGACCGATGAGGTCGGCCTTTTCTTTTTCCAGGTCCCGGGCCCGAGCCCGAGGCCCCCGAAGGCCCGGGAAGACGGCCCACCTAGAATCCCGCGGCGAGCCCATGTCCCCTGGCCGCACTTTTCATGCGTTAGAGATCCTTTTGGTCATGGTCTCGTTTCCCATCTTCCTGTCGGTCGTGTTCGTGCTGCGCAACCGCGCCGGGTCCTTGCCGGCGCTGCTGGCGGAGGCCACGGGCGTGGTGTCCGCGCTGGCGAGCGACTACGAGCTGATCGTCGTCGACAACGCGTCCGAAGATGACAGCGTGCAGGTGCTGAAGCGCCTCGCCGGCGAGGGCGGCTTGCCCAACCTGCAGGTGTATGCGCTGACGAAGGCGGTGGACGCGGACACGGCTTGCTGGGCAGGCCTGGAGAACGCGCTGGGTGACTTCGTGGCGGTGGTTGACCCGTCGACCGACGACATCCGTTTTCTCGCGGAGATGCTGGACCAGGCGGCCGGTGGGGCGGACGTGGTGTTTGCCCGCAACGGGCAGAAGCCGGTGCAGCGCCTGGCCTATCGCGTGGCGTTCAGCGCCTTCAATGCCTTGTACCGCTGGTTCGGCGGCATCCACCTGTCGCGCGAGGCACCCAACTACCGTGTCCTGAGCCGGCGGGTCGTCAATTTCCTGCTGCAGCATCCCCAGCCGGCCACCAGCTACCGCCACCTGCCGGCCACGGCCGGCTTCGCACGCACGACCTTGGACTACAGCAGCCCGCCGAAGGTGGTGGAGCGCAAGGCCGTGCGCGAAAGCATCGACCACGGGATGCGCCTGCTCGTCTCCAGCACCCGGGCGCCGATGCGGCTGGTGACCACGCTGTCGCTGTTCGGGGCGGTGGCCAACCTGGTCTATGCCGTCTATGTCGTGCTCGTCGGCCTGTTCAAGGCGGACGTGGCACCGGGCTGGATGAGCCTGTCGCTGCAGCAGTCGGGCATGTTCTTCCTGATCTCGCTGGTGCTGCTGGTGCTGGGCGAGTACATCCTGCAGATGGCGCGCATGACGAACGAGGGGCCGCTGTACCACGTCGGCCAGGAGTTCACCAGCGCGCGAATGACGCGGCGGGAGAAGCTCAATGTCGAGGACGGGGCGGGCGCCCGGGTCCGCGTGCCTACCGCATGAAGGAAGCGGACCGCTGCGATGCGGTGGTGATCGGCGGCGGCTTCTATGGCACGGCCATTGCCAGCTACCTGGTGAGGACGCGCGGCCTGCGGCGCGTGGCGCTGGTCGAGCGCGAGCCGGTGCTGCTGTCGCGCGCCTCCTTCCACAACCAGGCGCGCGTGCACAACGGCTACCACTACCCGCGCAGTTTCACGACGGCCTACCGCAGCCGCGTCAACCTGCCGCGCTTCGTGCGCGACTGGCCGCAGGCGGTGCGGCGCGATTTCCAGGCCCTGTATGCCATTGCGCGGCGCAATTCCAAGGTCACGGCACGGCAGTTCGAGCGCTTCTGCCGCGAGATCGGGGCGCGCCTGAAACCGGCGCCCGCGGTGCAGCAGCGTCTCTTCGAACCGCGCCTCGTGGAGCAGGTCTTCGAAGTGGAGGAGTGCGCCTTCGACGCCACGGCGCTGCGCCGCTGGGCCGAGCAATCGCTGCGGGAGGACGCGGTTGAATTGCACTTCTCGACGCGCGTCTGCGCGGTGGACCGCCGCGGCGAGGGCGGCTTGCGCGTGCGCCTGCGTCCCGTCGGGGGCGCAACCGGGTCGGGGGCCGAGCGTGTGCTGGAAAGCCGCCTCGTGGTCAACTGCACCTACAGCGGCCTGAACCAGATCGGTGGAGACTGGGCCCCCACCCACCAGCGCCTGAAGCATGAGCTGACCGAGATGGCGCTGGTCGATTGCCCGCCCGCGCTGCGCGATCTGGGCATCACGGTGATGGACGGCCCGTTCTTTTCGCTGATGCCTTTCCCGTCGCGGGGACTGCACACGCTGTCGCACGTGCGGTACACGCCGCACCTGCATTTCAGCGACGAACCGGGCATGGACCCCTACCAGCGGCTGGCGGACGCAGAGCGTGCATCGCGCTTCGACCGCATGCAGCGCGACGTGGCGCGCTACCTGCCGTCCATTGCACAGGCGCGGCAGGTCGATTCGCTCTTCGAGGTCAAGACGGTGCTGGTGAAGAACGAAGGCGACGACGGTCGCCCCATCCTGTTCGAGCGGCACGAGGCCTTGCCGGGCTGCTACTCGGTGCTCGGCGGCAAGATCGACAACATCTACGATGCGCTGGAGCGGCTGGATGCCGAGCGCTTCGACCTTTGGGACTGGAAGGATTCCTGATGGCCAATGCCCTGATCGGCGCGAGCGGCTTCGTCGGCAGCACGCTGCTGCGGCAAACCCGCTTCGATGCGCTGTACCGCTCGACCAACATCGCCGAGATCGACGGCCAATGCTTCGACACGGTGGTCTGCGCCGCGGCGCCGGCGCAGAAGTGGATCGCCAACCGCGAGCCGGAGGCCGACCGCCGGAACATCGACGCCCTGATTGCCCACCTGGACACGCTGCAGTGCCGGCGCTTCGTGCTCGTGAGCACGGTGGACGTGTTCCGTGAGCCGCTGGGCGTGGACGAGGACAGTGCGGTCGACGAAGCGGACCTGCATCCCTATGGCTTGCACCGCCGCTTGCTGGAGCGCTTTTGCGCACAGCGCTTCGAACGCTGCCTGGTCGTGCGGCTGCCCGGCCTGGTGGGCCCCGGGCTGCGCAAGAACGCCATCTTCGATTTCCTGAACGACAACAACCTGCATGCGATCGATGCGCGTGGCGTGTTCCAGTTCTACCCGATGGTGAACCTGTGGGCCGACCTGCAGCGGGCGCTGGAGGGCGGCCTGTCGCTGCTGCACCTGGCCGGCGAGCCGGTCAGCGTGGCGGATGTCGCGCGCGAAGGCTTTGGCCGTTCCTTCGACCACCAACTGGCCAGCCCGCCGGTGCGCTACGACCTGCGCAGCCGGCATGCCGCGCTGTTCGGCGGCCAGGGCGTGTATGCCTACAGCCGACGCGAAACGATGCTGGCCATCCGCGCCTACGCCCAGTCCGAGCCGCGGACCTTGCCGGCCGCGGGAGGCGCACGATGAGGATCGCGGTCTCGAACATCGCGTGGGATCCGGCGGAGGATGGCGCGGTGGCCGCGCTCCTTCGGCGTTATGGCGTTGATGCGGTCGACCTCGCCCCGGGCAAGTACTTTCCGCAGCCGGCGGCGGCGACGGACGCCGAGATCGCCGCCGTTCGCCGCCGCTGGGCGGACGAGGGCATCGGCATCACGGGCATGCAGGCGCTGCTCTTCGGCACCAACGGCCTGAACCTTTTCGGCCCGCCCGCGGTGCAGCAGGCGATGCTGGCGCACCTGCAGGCGGTGTGCCGCATTGCGGCCGGCCTGGGCGGGCCCGGCCAGGCGCCGCGCCTGACCTTCGGCTCGCCGAAGAACCGCGACCGCAGCGGCCTGGACGATGCGGCGGCCGAAGCGGCCGCGGTGTCCTTCTTCCGCCGGCTGGGCGATGTCGCGCAGGCGGCTGGCGTGGTGGTCTGCCTGGAGCCGAATCCCGAACGCTACGGCGCCAACTTCATGCTGACGCATGCCGAGGCGGCCCACGTGGTGTCGGCCGTGGCGCACCCGGCCGTGCGGCTGCAGCTGGACACGGGCGCGCTGACCATCCAGAACGAGCCCGCGGCCGAGGTGCTGGATCGCCATGCGGCGCTGGTGGGCCACGTCCACCTCAGCGAGCCCGACCTGGTGCCACTCGGCGATGGCAGCACCGACCATGCCGCTGCGGCTGCGGCGCTGCGGCGGGCGCTTCCCCAGGCGGTGCTCAGCATCGAGATGCTGGCGACGCGCGAGGAGCCGCACCTGGTGGCCATCGAGCGTGCGTTGCGCGTGGCGCGTGCGCACTACGGCGACGAAGCCTCTGCCGCCGGGGCAGCGTGATGAAGTGGCTGATCCTGTTGCTCGGCATCGCCGCCAATGCCAGCGCCAGCGTGCTGGTCAAGTTCGCGATGCTGCCGCCGCGCCGGTTCCCGTCCCTGGCGGATCCCGGCGCGGCACTTGCCAATTGGCCGTTCTGGCTCGGGCTGGCGCTCTATGGCGCGGCCTTCCTGCTGTATGCGGCCGCCTTGGCACGCCTGCCGCTGAACGTCGCCCACCCGATCCTCACGTCCGGCGCCGTGGCCGCGGTGGCTGCGCTGTCGGTGCTGGTCTTCCGCGAGTCGTTCCACTGGACCACGGGCGCCGGCATCGTGCTGGTGGTGGCCGGTGTCGTGCTGCTGACGGCGAAGGTGGGTTGAGATGACGGTGACTTTTCCGGCCGACTGGCAGGTGCCGGCCTTCGATGTGCCGCTGTGGCAGGGCCGGCGGCAGGCCCATTGCGTCGTCGTGCCGGTGATCAACGAAGGCGAACGCATTCGCCGCCTGCTGCAGCGCATGGCAGCCCTGCGCATCGCCGCCCTGGCCGACATCGTGCTGGTCGATGGCGGCAGCACCGACGGGTCGCTGGCGCTGGACACCTTGCGCGCGGCGGGCGTGTGCGGCCTGCTGGTCAAGACCGGCCCCGGCCGCCTCAGCGCGCAGCTGCGCTGCGCCTATGCCTTCGCCCTGCAGCAGGGCTACGAGGGCATCGTCACGATCGACGGCAACGACAAGGACGATCCCGACGCCATTCCGCGCTTCATCGCGGCGCTGCGGGACGGCGTCGATTTCGTGCAGGCCTCGCGCTACATCGCGGGTGGCGTGGCCGAGAACACGCCCGCTTCGCGCGACTTCGCCATCCGCTTCGTCCACGCGCCGCTGCTCAGCTGGTCATCGGGCTTTCGCTGGACCGACACCACGCAGGGCTTCCGCGCCTACAGCCGGCGCCTGCTGCTGGACCCGCGCGTGGCGCCGTTCCGCGACGTCTTCGGCGGCTACGAGCTGCTCGCCTACCTGTCCCACCGGGCGCCCAAGCTCGGCTTCCGCTGCCTGGAGCTGCCGACCGCCCGCCGTTATCCGCCGGGCGAGGTGCCGACCAAGATCAGCAGCGTGCGCGGCAACTGGCAGGTGATGCAGGTGCTGTTGAAGGCCTGCCGCGGCGGCTACGACCCGGGACGGGCTTGAAGGCTGCGGCAGGCGGCGGGCGGCACGGTGCGCGGCGGGTGAGTGTGGCTAACATCGGCCGACCGCCCCGCCTCCACTGCCGCGCATGACCGCACACGCTCCGCGTCACCGTCCCGCCGCCGCGCCTGCCGCCCCCGCCGCTTCGCCGGCACGGCCTGCCGCGACGCCCCGCGGCCGCCTGGACTGGAGCCAGCTGCTGGATTGGCTGGGCCAGGACGGCTGGGTGTCCGCGGCGGATGCCGAGCGGGTGCAGAAGCGCTTCGGCGCCGGCAACTCCAGCCTGCCACCGCTGGTGCGGCTGGGGCGCGCCGGCCTGCAGCGCGGCCAGCGGCCGCTGGACACCGAGGCGCTGACCGAGTGGCTGGCCGGCCGGGCGCAGAAGCCGTACTTGCGCATCGACCCGCTGAAGGTGGATGTCGGCCGCGTGGCCGACGTGATGAGTGCGCAGTACGCCGAGATGCGCAAGGTGCTGCCGGTCAACGTGGGCGTCACCGAGGTCACCATCGCCACCAGCGAGCCCTGGGACACGGCCTGGGTGGCGGAGATCGAGTCGCACGCGCGCAAGCGGGTCAAGCTGGTCGTCGCCAACCCCGAGGACATTGCGCGTTACACGACCGAGTTCTACACGCTGGCCAAGTCGGTGCGGCAGGCGCAGAAGACGGGTGAGGCCTCGACCACCGCCAGCTTCGAGCAGCTGGTGGAGCTGGGCAAGACCAACAAGCAGCTGGACGCCAACGACCAGGGCGTCGTGCAGGTGGTGGACTGGCTGTGGCAGTACGCCTTCGACCAGCGCGCCAGCGACATCCACCTGGAACCGCGGCGGGAGATGGGCGCCATCCGCTTCCGCATCGACGGCGTGCTGCACACGGTCTACCAGGTGCCGCAGACGGTGATGAGCGCGATGACCGCGCGCATCAAGCTGCTGGGCCGCATGGACGTGGTGGAGCGCCGCCGGCCGCAGGACGGCCGCATCAAGACCAAGCGCCCGGACACGCCGGAGGGCCCCGGCGGCGAGGT
Organism: uncultured Burkholderiales bacterium; assembly: GCA_966211815.1. Taxonomy (GTDB): domain Bacteria; phylum Pseudomonadota; class Gammaproteobacteria; order Burkholderiales; family Burkholderiaceae_C; genus JANPCX01. The sequence goes on along the minus strand of CBIHOD010000099.1, from coordinate 2,628 downwards.
GGAGATGCGCCTGTCCACGCTGCCCACCGCCTTCGGCGAGAAGATGGTGATGCGGGTCTTCGACCCCGAGACGGTGGTGAAGAGCGTGGAGGCGCTGGGCTTCTCGTCGCACGATGGCGAGCGCTGGCAGGGTCTGACGTCACGCGCGCACGGCATCATCCTGGTGACGGGCCCCACCGGCAGTGGCAAGACCACCACGCTTTATTCCACGCTGAAGGCGCTGGCGACCGACGAGGTCAACGTCTGCACCGTGGAAGACCCGATCGAGATGATCGAGCCCGCCTTCAACCAGACGCAGGTGCAGCCGGCGCTGGACATGGGCTTCGCGGAAGGGCTGCGGGCGCTGATGCGCCAGGACCCGGACATCATCATGGTCGGCGAGATCCGCGACCTGGCCACCGCCGAGATGGCCATCCAGGCCGCTCTCACCGGCCACCTGGTCTTCAGCACCTTGCACACGAATGACTCGGCCTCGGCCATCACCCGCCTGGCCGACCTGGGCGTGCCCACCTACCTCATCACCGCCACGGTGATCGGCGTGCTGGCGCAGCGCCTGGCGCGCACCTTGTGCCCCGCCTGCAAGGTGCGCGACGAGAGCCTGGACCGCACCGGCATCGACGAACTGGCCAAGCCCTGGCGCCTGACGGGCGGGGTGCGGCCCTACAAGCCGGTGGGTTGCCTGGAATGCCGCCACACCGGCTACCGCGGCCGCGTCGGCCTGTACGAGCTGCTTCTGGTGGGCGACGAAGCACGGCGCGCCATCCACCCCACGCTGGACACCGCCGCCCTGCGCAAGCACGCGGTGAAGGAAGGCATGCGGCCGCTGCGCCTGTCCGGGGCCATGAAGGTGGCCGAGGGCATGACCACGGTGGACGAGGTGCTGCGCTCCACGCCGGGCTGGAACGACAGCTGACCGACGGTCACGGGTCGTCACCGCGGGGCCGCTGGCAGCGGGCCGGTGCTTACCTTGCCTTACGTGGAAACCACACCAGTGGGCCAGGGGGCGCTCCCTAGAATTCCGCTGCACCGGGGTTCTCCCGAGGAGACACAAGTGAAGATCAAGAGCCAGAAGGACTTCTGGTCGGGGTTGATGTTCGTCGTCGTTGGCATCGTCTTTGCCTGGGGCGCCACGAACTACAGCTTCGGCGTTGCCGCCCGTCCAGGTCCGGGTTATTTCCCGTTCGGCCTGGGCATCCTGCTCGCCATCCTCGGCGGGTTCATCCTGTTCGAATCTCTGGTCGTCGAGACCGAAGACGGCGAACCCATCGGCCCCTGGGCCTGGAAGCCGCTGATCATCATCACCTTCGCCGTGGCGGTGTTTGGTTACGCGCTGCCGCACCTGGGCATGGTCATTGCGCTTCCGCTCCTCATCATCATGACCAGCCTGGCCGGCGATGAATTCCACTGGAAGGACGTGCTGATCAACTGCATCGTCCTGACCGTCGGCTCCTGGCTCATCTTCATCAAGGGCCTGAGCCTGGTGATCCCGGTGCTGCCTTCCTTCCTGTCGACCACCTGAAGGCGAGACCACCATGGAACTCCTGACTAACCTGGCGCTCGGCTTCGGCGTCGCCTTCACGGTCCAGAACCTGCTGTACGCCCTGGGCGGTTGCATTCTCGGCACCCTCATCGGCGTGCTGCCGGGGCTGGGGCCGGTGGCCACCATCGCCATGCTGCTGCCGTCGATCTACGCGCTCGACGCCACGCCGGCGCTGATCATGCTGGCCGGCATCTACTACGGTGCGCAGTACGGTGGCTCCACCACCGCCATCCTGATCAACGTGCCGGGCGAGTCCAGCTCGGTGGTCACCGCGATCGACGGCTACGCGATGGCGCGGCAAGGCCGCGCCGGTCCGGCGCTGGCGGCCGCGGGCCTGGGCTCGTTCTTCGCGGGCTGCGTGGGCACCATCGTCATCGCGGCCTTCGCGCCGCCGCTGACCGAGCTGGCCTTCAAGTTCGGCCCGGCCGAGTACTTCTCGCTGATGGTGCTGGGCCTGGTGGGCGCCGTGGTGCTCGCCTCGGGTTCGCTGGTCAAGGCGATCGCGATGATCATCCTCGGCCTGCTGATGGGCCAGATCAACACCGACGTCATCTCCGGCGTGCCGCGCTACAGCTTCGACATCCCTGAGCTCACCGACGGCATCGGCTTCGTGGTCATCGCGATGGGCGTGTTCGGCTTCGGCGAGATCGTCGCCAACCTGGGCCGCCCGGCCGAGCACCGCGAGGTGTTCACCAAGGACGTGAAGGGCCTGCTGCCGACGAAGCAGGACGTGAAGGACGCCTTCCCGGCCGTGCTGCGCGGCACGGCGCTGGGCTCCATCCTGGGCGTGTTGCCCGGCGGTGGCGCGCTGCTGGCCTCGTTCGCGGCCTACACGCTCGAGAAGAAGAGCCGTGGCCGTCCCGGCGAAGTGCCGTTCGGCAAGGGCAACATCCGCGGCGTGGCGGGTCCGGAATCGGCCAACAACGCCGGTGCGCAGACCTCGTTCATCCCGATGCTGACGTTGGGCATCCCGCCCAACGCGGTGATGGCGCTGATGGTCGGTGCGATGACCATCAAGGGCATCCAGCCCGGTCCGCAGGTGATGACCAGCAACCCGCAGCTGTTCTGGGGCCTGATCGCCTCGATGT
>CBIHOD010000098.1:0-13918 GCA_966211815.1 uncultured Burkholderiales bacterium | reverse complement strand
CAAGCCTCGACAAACCGGAGTGACCTGGGCCCTTCGACGGGCTCAGGGCGAACGGAGGTGAGGTCGGTGCTGAGCCCGTCGAAGCCCTCCAACTCCGTTCGGGCTGAGCCTGTCGAAGCCTTACCTGCAAACTTCGCAAGCCTCGACAAACCGGAGTGACCTGGGCCCTTCGACGGGCTCAGGGCGAACGGGAATGGAGTCCATGGAGTCCGTATCGAGCCGGACAGGAGGCTCAATGCCGGCGGACGAACCAAATCGACCACGACGCAACCGCCCACCACCGAGGCGGGCGTCCAGTGCGCGACCGGCCGTGGACCAGGCCCCGCGCCTGCCGCAGGCAGCCCGCATGCCGCGCCGACACCAACTCGACCATGTCGCCTCCGCCCGGGCTGAACGCCACGAAATCGCCACCGACCTTGCGCCGGGCGGCACGCGCCACGGCCCTCATGACGCCATCACCTCGACGCGCCGGCCGCTGCGGCGGCTCAACTCGGCGCCGATGCCCGGGGCGCACGCCTGCAGCCGGCGCGACAGGCCGCGCGAGCCGCCCTGCAGCAGCACATGAGTCACCTCGGGCGAGACGTCGTAGAACACACCGACGCTGCGGCCCGCCGGCAGCAGGATCTGGAATTCGCCGCGGGCGCCGTTGGACCATTCCATGCGCGGCAGCACCAGGTCGGCGGTCTGGCCTTCCAAGGCGGCCGGCGCCTGTTGGGCCGGCGGCGGGCCTGCCTGGACGGGAACCGCACCCGCCTTGGCATCGCCGGCCTGCGGCGCACAGGACACCGCGGCCGCCGCGGCCGTCTGGCCGTCGTCGCCATGCGCCGACGCGCCGCCCCCGCCCGCGCCATCGCCGCCCGCCCCGGGGTCTTTCCAGGTGCAGACATGGGCCAGGCCGCGCCGTGGGTCGTCGACCTGCCATTGGCGGCCGTCCTCACAGGGCGTGGGGGACGCCTCCGCCGGCGGGCGACGGCTTTCGGCGCGGCGGTCGCGCGCCGCCGGGGCCGACGGTGGCGGGGCTGGCGGCGCGCCCCGCCTGTTCTTCAATGCCGACTGGAAGGCGCGGCTGTCTTCCGCCGGGGCGGCCCGCCCCATCGCCGCGCCGGCGGCCTGCCCGGCGGCGCCGGGCCGCGGGGTGCCGGAATGGATCGGATTCGTCATGGTTCTCCCGTTTCCCTTGTTGCCGGGCCGGACTCGGCCACCGAGGTCAAACCGCCGCGGCGGCCTCTTCTTCCGCCTGCTTGATCTCGCGCAGCAGGCGCAGTTTTTCGACCTGCAGCTGCTGTTCCTGCAGCGCGCGCTGGGCCAGCCGCAGCTCCCGCCTGAGGCTGCGCGCTTCGTCCACCGCGGCGCGCGCCCGGTTGCGCAGGGCGGCCGCCTCCAGCTTGAGCGTCTGGTGCCGGCATTTGCGGGCGACGAACTGTTTGGCATTGATCGCCATCGCCTCGAAGTCGGCCACCGCTTGGCGCCAGAAGGATTCGGCTTCGTCCCGCGCGCGCAAGACCGCCTCGCGGGCCTCCCGCATCGCCTGGCGGGAAGCCGCGCACCGCTGCCGGCCCAGCACGAGTTCGGACTCGGCCTTGCGCAGCCGGTGGTCGCGGATGGCTTTCATGCGCTTGAGGAAGGCATCGGGCCTGGGCGCCTCCGCCACCGCGGCCGGCTCGCCCTTCGGGCGGCGCGCCGGCGGGTGGGACTGGCGGGCGGGACGGTTCACGGCGCCGCCCCCAGCCCGCCCAGGCGCGCCAGGCAGTCGTCGAAAGCCACTTGTTCGCGCGTGGCCTGGCGCAGGAACTCCAGCTGCGCCGGCCGCCCGCGCACCGCGCGGTCGGAGTCGGGGTCGGCGCCGGGTTTGTATTCGCCCAGGCGGATCAGCAGTTCCATCTCCTGGTAGCGCGACATCATCGAGCGCAGCGCCGAAGCGGCTTTCAGGTGGGGCGTGCCCGCCACGTTGCCCATCGTGCGGCTGACGCTGGCCAGCACGTCGATCGCCGGGTAGTGGTTCTGCTCGGCGAGCTTGCGGCTGAGCACGATGTGGCCGTCCAGCAGCGAGCGCGCCTCGTCGCCGATCGGGTCGGACGTGTTCTCGGCGCCCTCCACCAGCACGGTGTAGAGCGCGGTGATGGAGCCGCGCGGCGAATTGCCGGCGCGCTCCACGAGGCGCGGCAGCATGGTGTAGACCGACGGCGTGTAGCCGCCGCGCGCGGGCGGTTCGCCGGCCGCCAGGCCGATCTCGCGCTGGGCGCGGGCGAAGCGCGTGAGCGAGTCGATCAGCAACAGCACGCGGCAACCCTCGTCGCGGAAGCCCTCGGCGACCGCGGTGGCGGTGAAAGCGGCGCGGGCGCGCTCCATCGAAGTGCGGTCGGAGGTGGCGCAGACGATGACGGTGCGGGCCACGAGCGATTCGTCCAGCTCGTGCTGCAGGAACTCGTTCAGTTCGCGGCCGCGCTCGCCGATCAGGCCGAAGACGATGACGTCGGCGTCGCAGCCCCGGGCGATCGAGGCCAGCAGCGTGGTCTTGCCGCAGCCGGCGCCGGCGAAGACGCCGGCGCGCTGCCCGACGCCGAGCGTCAGCAGGCCGTCGATCGCGCGGATGCCGGTCGGCAACGGCTCGGTGACCCGCGGCCGGTCGAAGGCCTGGGGCGCGTCGCGCACCACCGGCACCTCGGTCCGCCAGGCCGGCAGGTCGACGCGCTGGGGCACGGCGCGGTGCCGGACCTGGCCGAAGCCGTCGAGCACCGCGCCCAGCAGGTGCGGGCCGACGGCCACCGACAGCCGCTTGCGCAGCGGCAGCACCCGCGTCTTGTTGGACACGCCCTCCAGCGGGCTCAGCGAGGCCAGCAGCGTGCTGTGGTCGGTGAAGCCCACCACTTCGGCCAGGGTGCCGCCGTCCGCGCGCGCCGCTTCGTCCGGCGCGACCGCGGCGGTCGCGCTTTCGTCCATGCCGCCGTCGGGCACGAGCCGGCAGAGTTCGCCCACCTGCACGCTCGGCAGCTTCGCCTCGATCAGCGTGCCCAGCACCTGCACCACCCGGCCGGAGACGCGGGTGCCGGGCGCGGCGGGCAGGCCGGCCCCGACCTTGGCAACCAGCGTTTCGGGGCGCAGCGAGCGCAGCAGGCTCTCCAGCTCCCCGCCGGCCGCGCCCTGCGGGGCGATGGGGACCGCCGACGGGCCGCCCATCACCAGACGACCTCGACCTTGCGCTTGCCGGCGAACAGGATGCGCCGGCCGTCGATGCGCTGCAGCGTGTAGCCCTTGTGCGAGTCGCCCACGTAGAGGCGTTGGCCGTCGCTCGTCACCACGCTGCCCAGCGCGCCGCCGCTGTACTGCTGGATCTTGAAAGGCAGCATCTCCTCGGCGGAGTTCACATAGGCGTGCAGTGGGATCTTGACGCCGTGCTCCTTGTAGAACGACGCGAGGATGCGGCCGAACAGCCGGCTGTCCTCCTCGTCCAGCGCGCCGCGCATGTTCCAGGCGGTGTCGGTGAGGTCGAGTTCCAGCTTGTCGGCGAGGTAGGCGTCCTTCAGGCGCTGGATCATCATCGCCCGCAGCTGGGCCGGCGACGGCGGCGGCTTGTCGGCGGCGGCGGCGGCGGCGGCCGGTCGCTGCGGCGCCGGGGGTTGTTGCCGCTGCTGGGCCTGGTCCTCGGCCATCACCCGCGCGACCACGGCGTCGAAGGGGTCGACATCGGGCAGCGCCGCCCTGCCGCGCGGGAAGGCTTCGGTCCGCCGCGCCGCCATGGCGCCCGAGGCCGCGCCGGCCGCGGCGGCGGCCTGGCGGTCGCCCCAGGGGATGGACGCGCCCGGCAGCCTGGATTCCTCCGTCGACGGCACGGTGCGCGACAGCGAAAAGGTGGCGAAGCCCAGCATCACCGAGCCCATCACGATCAAGCGCCGGGTGACCTTGCGGCCGCCGGCGAAGCGCTTGAAGAGCCCGCCCGCCGACCGGGCCGGGGCAGCCGCACCCTCGCCGCCCGGCCGGGCCCAGGCGGGTGCCGCCGCGGCGCTTTGCGACTGCGCCGCGTCGCCCCGCGCCGCGACCGCGGCGACCTCGTCGGCGGCGACGAACGCCCAGTCCCGGCCGCTTTCGGAAACCGTCACCGCCACGCCGCCGAAGGCCACCGGCCGGTCCCAGGGGATGCAAGCGGCCTCGCCGGCCCGTCCCTTGCGGTCGAAGCGTTCGACACGCCAGCCCTGCGGCTCCAGTTGCACGCTGAATTCCAGCGGCTGCATGCCCGGGTCGACCAGCACCACGTCGCAAGCCGGGTCGGCGCCGACCGTCAATCTGCCGCCCAGGACCAGCGGGAGGCAGGCGCCGCGGTGCAGGCCGGAAAGGATCCGAAGTTCATGTTCCATACAGCCACCCTTGAATTGAAGGACCCCTGTGGGTGGCGCGCGCCGCGCCGACGGTTCCCGGCGGCCGGCCGGCCGGCGAATGTTTTGGACGGGCGCGGCGAACCAACCGCCGCGGCCCGGCCACAGACAGGCACCACTGACTCACATAGGGGTCCCCACACCATGACGTCCTCCTCCACCTTGTCCGCCCCCATCCCGTCCACCCACGGCGCGAACAAGGGCCGCCCCGGCGTTTCCGCGCATTTCGAATCGCTGCGCCGCTTCCTCGACCTGCCGCCCAGCGCGGTCGTCGGCGACGCGCTGCATTTCCTGATCGGCCCCGACATGAACGTCGTCGCCCTGCCGTCGGAGGCCGGCCGCCTGCTCCTTTTGGTCGAGCTGTCCGACATGGACCGCCTGCTGGCCGAGGATTGGCAGCGCCTGGCGATGCACCTGTCCGCCCATTTCGACGACGAAAGCATGGGTCGCCTGATCGTGCTGGACCGCAAGCTTTCCATGGCCTGGAGCCATGACAGCGCCACCGACCCCGGCGAATGGGCCGAAGCCGCCCGCGAGGCGATGCTCTGGTGCACCGGCACCCGCGAATTGCTGACCGGCCAGCGCGCGCCCGCGCGCCAGTGACAGCCCCGGTCCCCGCGCGGCCCGAGGCATGCGGCCGCCCCGCGAGGGCCGCCGTCGCATCCCCATCCAGGCAGGAGAAAAGATGAACTGGTTCAGCAGCAAGATCAGCAGGAACACCACCGGGCACAACCTGGGCGGCAACGCCGCGGGGCCGACTTTCAGCCAGACCGCCGTCCGGCCGCAGGCGGGCACCTTCCACGCCCACACCCCTCTGCCGCCGGCCGCGATCCTGAACGCGCGGGTCGACAACGTGGACCAGTTCGGCGTGTCGCTGGCCCGCGCCAGGGAATACGTTGCACAGGTCGAACGCCCCTTCACCCAGCATCCTGGCCCGTTGAACGCCCGCACGGACGGCCGCGCCAAGCATTTCTTCAAATCGGCCGCCAGCGCGGTGGGCACGCTCACCGGCGTCGGCCGCGGCCGCGCGCCGCACCAGGAGGGCGAGTGGACGCGTTCCGACATCGCCGAACCGGTCAAGCTCAAGACGGGGCACACCAACCTGCTGGGCAAGATGTTCGAGACGCCCGCCAAGCGCGCCGCGCGGCGCGAGGCCCAGGCCAACATCACCGCCAAAGTGGCCGACCTGATGGAAGGCAGCAAGATCCCGCTGCGCCACGCCACCGACCGCGAGGCGGCATTGGCGGCCAAGGCCGCGCATGTGGACGGCGTGCGCGACACCCTGCTGGAAGGCATCCAGCACGCGCGGACCGAGCATGCCCAGCGGCTGGGCCCACCGCCGGCCGGTACGCCCCACCCCGAGTTGCTGCACGACCTGGCCTCTTGCCGCGTGCGCTACGAAACCGCGGTGGAAGCAGTGCGCACCACCGGCCAGCGGCTGAACGTGGCCGAACAGAGCTTCACACAGTGGAAGCAGCGCGAACGCGAGACCGGCACCGAGAAATCCTCCCTGCAGCGCCAGCGCCAGGCGCTTCAGCAGCAATTGGCGACGCTGCCGCCGGCGCCCGCGGCTGGCGCCCTGGACGCCGCCACCCAGGCCCAGGCGCGCGCGCCCGGCCTGCTGCAGCGCGCCCAGGCCATCCATCAACGCGCCCAGGCCACCCTGGAGCAGCGCCAGCAGGCGCTGGACGAGGCCAAGCACCGCCTGAACCGCGCCCTGCCCTTCTCCGACGCGCGGGCCCAGGCCAAGGAGCAGGTGGAGAACTGCCGCGCCGCCCGCAACGACGCCCGGGCGGCGCTCCAGCGCACCCAGGCCGTCGTCGACCGCGGCCTGGCCAACGTCAAGACGCGCAACGCCCTCGTCCAGGGCCTGGCCCAAAGAGTGGAAATCGAGCGCCAACTGGCGGCCGTGGATCGCGACCTGGCCAGGCTGGTCAGGCTGGAAGGCCGGCGCGAGGCCAACCGCGAAGGCCCGACGCGCGAAGCCAACCTCAACGCCGCCAAGGCGGCCCATGAAGAGGCCAAGGAAGCCGAAATCAAGGCCCGGATCGAGATGGAAAGCGCGGACCGGGCGCAGGCCGCGAGCCGCCGGCGCCGCGAAGGGCTGGAGGCCGAGTTGCCGCGGCTTTCCGCCGGCGAAAACTCCCGCGTTTCCGCGCTGCAGGACGCCAAGGCCGAAGCCGACACGCTGCGGCTGAAGGAGCAGCACCGGCTGGCGCAGAAGATCGAGACCCTCATCAACCAGCCGGCGGGCTTCGACCCGGGGAAAGTCACGCCGCAACTCAAGGCCAAGTTGCGCGAGTTGTCGACACGGCTCGACGAAGTGCCCGCCGACCTGACCGCGCAGCAGGCCGAGGCGATGCGCAAGTTCCGCATGCCGCTGGACGACACGCTGGAAGTGGTCTCGCGCGCCGTCGCCAACGCCTCCCAGGGCGACCCGGACCGCGCGATCGCGGCGCTGGGCAGCCTGATGAACCGCCAGTTCGCCGACCTGGTGCCCAGGCCGGGCCTGGATTTCAACGGCCAGCCCCAGGTCGTCGGCGGTCCCGGCGACCAGAGCGACACCAAACGCGCCGCCAGCATCCTGGCCTCGCGGCCCAGCGGGGGCGAGATCCTGCAGCGGCTGACCCAGCCACCCGCCACGACCGCCTCGCGCCAGCTGCAGGACGCCGTGCAGGTGTATTTCCGCGCCACCAGCACGCTTTCCGACGCGCCGCCGCCGGATGCGCCGAGCCTGACCTGGCTGGTGAGCGCCGAGCGGGCCGCCAAATTCGTCGCCCACCCGCCCGCCGCCCCGGCCGCGCCCGCCGGCACCACGCCGGAGGCGGCCGCCATCGCCGCGGACCCCATGAACCGCCTGCCGAGCTACGACCGCCAGGCGTTCAACGGCGTGCGCAACAGTCTGCTGTCCGTCGCCGAAGGCAGCCCCTACGACAAGATCAACAAGTCGCTGAAAGAGTTCACGAACCAGTGGATCCCGCGCGGCACGGAGAACCGCAAGTCCAGTCCCCTGCATGCACGCCACATGGCGGCCAAAGTCGCCTCGGATGTCGGCCTGCCGACCGTCGAGAACGGCCTGCACACCCAGCTGAAGACCGCCTGCGAAGAACTGCTGAAGATCACCCAGCTGGAACTGGTCGACGCCCGGGCGCGCACCAATGCCGCCCGGGAACAGGCCCGAACCGCGCCCGACGGCGCGCCGCCGGTGCCCATTCCCGATGTGCCGCGCTCCTTGATCGAGGCCAAGCACCTGCTGCAGTACATCCAGAAGCACGCCGACCGCGGCGAGCGCATCGACACCCTGAAGCTCGGCTCCAGCGCCTGGCGTTCGATCAACAAGAAGGTCGAGGCCGAGGTCGAGGCCGAACAGAAGGCCGCCGGCACCCATGTGCCCGGCATGGCGGCCCGCCTGGGCGCCCAGGTCAAGGGCCCCTTCAGGCGCGGCGGCCCGCAGTTCGGCGACGTCGTCGCGCACGTGCGCGACACCGCCTTGCCGACGGCGCGGCGCGACAGGTTCGCGCCCCAGGGCGCCGCGCTCGACCGCACCGACCTGGCGATCGGCATGATGGAACTGGAGCTGAACAAGCCCACGGTGCTGCAAGCCCTCACCCGGCTCCGCGACGAACTCAGCCCCGAATCCGCTCTCCCGGCCACCGAAGAGCCGCGCGGCGCCCCGCCGGCCGACGGCGGCGGAGGCGGCGGCGGCGGGGGCAATCTCACCGCCACCGGCCTGCAGAACGAGGACGGACGCGTCAACGTCGTCGACGCCGAGCGGGCCAACACAGATTGGGACCACCTGGCCGAGCCCGCCGCGCTCGCCGAGAACACGATCGAAGTCGAGGAACACCGTGCCAGGGAGCAAGGACGCACCGGTGCTTCCTCCTCCGCCGGCAACCGGACAGGCGTGCGCGCTTCGGGCAACCGCACGCAGGAAGAGGACGACGCGATCAACTTCGCCACGCCGCGCGGCAGCTTCACGCAGCAGAGGACGGCCGCCCCGCTATCGACAACCTCCAGGGCGTCGACTGACGGTGCCGCGCCGCGCGGCACCGAGGCTGGAGCGCCGCGGCGCGCCCGGCCCCTCACCGTGCTCGACGCTGCACTGGAAAACGCCGAGACGTTGAAGGACCACGTCGACCGCTTCGCCAACAAGAACGGCGATTTCTCGGCCGCGGCGCTGGAGCAGTGGATGATCCCCAGCATCACCAACGCCTTCGGCGGGGTGGCCGTCAACCAGGGCAAGCGCTTCGGCCTGGGCACCGGGGGGGTCATCGGCGTGGTGTCGCAGATCAGCGGCGCGCTCGGCCTGGTGATCCGGCCCGACGTTGAACTGCAAGGGTCGGTCCGCGACCAGTTCAGCTATGGCCGCGACGCCCTGGGCATCGAGTTGTCGGTGGGCCGCACCCGCGGCGCCTCGGGCAGCTTCGGCGTCACCGCCGGCATGGGCTTCGACGCGAGCGGCACCGACGGCCGCTTCAGCGGCGGCCCCGGCGTGTCGCTCAGCCACACCTTCGCGGGGACCAACCGCAGCGGCGGCGCGGTCATGCGGGCGCCCAAGTTCGACGGCCGCACCCACCCCGAGCTGACGCGGGACTTCAGCGAGATGGTCAGCTCCCTGCTCACCTGGCACCAGCCGACCGAGGCCAACGGCGACCAGCGCTACCAGGACCCGCTGCAGGCCCTGCTCGACCAGCATCCCACCGTGTCGCTCAGCACCGTGGAGAGCGCCACGGTGCGCAGCCACACCGCCAGCCTCAACGTGGTGGGCTTCGCGTCACCGGGCGGCGACGCCGGCAACGCCTCGGCCAGCGCGAACATCTTCGCCGGCATCAATTCCTCCAAGACGCAGGAGAAGAGCCGGTTCAAGACCCTGGCGGGCACCCAGAGCATGCTGGTGACGTCCAAGCAGTCCACCTACACCCTGTCCGGCATGGGCGGCCTGAACCAGGTGTTCAACTCGGGCAGCAGCTCCGACGCCAAGGTGCGCGCGCGGCTGGCGCTCGCCACGGCGAGCGTCGATTGGAAACGCTCCAGCGCCCAATCCGGCGTCGACATGGTCAACATGCCCGACGGCTCGATGGCCGCCGACCGCTTCGTCGAATACAACAACTACGAGAAATTCGAGAAGGCGGTCAGGCCGCACTGGGAAAAGTGGATCGACCACGGCATCAAGGCGGGCACCTGGCCAGAAGGCTTCCCGGACACCGACAAGCGCATCATGGTGGAGCGCACGCTGAACGACTTCATGGCCAAGGCCAAGGAGAGCCTCAAGGCGGGCACCGTCACGCTACACGAGAACATGGACGTCAAGCCCGAGGTGGGCGCGCAGCTCACCGCCAACGTCGCGCTCGAAGAGCTGGCCCGCATGGAAGGCCGCCACGAGGACGCCAAGGCACTGCAGGTGGCGCGGCAGAAGATCCTCGCCGAAGACTCCTCCTACCAGCCCTTCCTGCTCAAGGCCATCGTGCGCAGCTCCATCAACCAGGGCAAAGGCTTGAACTTGGCGATCAGTGCGATGAGCACCAAGGGCGCCAACGCCACCCAGGTCTACGACTGGTTCCCGAGGCTCGGGACCTGACGGCGCATTCGCGCCACACATCGGCACGACCAGACCCCCACTTCCGAAAGGCCCCCATGCAAGACCACGCCCCCCTGAGCCGGCTCGAACTGGAGCAATTCCGCATGAAGGCCGGCATCCTCGCCCTCAAGGCGGTGATGCGCACCCTCGGCAGCCTGTTCGCCGCCAGTTCCCCGGCCCATGCCCAGGCGCTGAAAGAGGCTTTCGCCAGCCTGCGCGACACCAGCGCCCGGCTGGTGCTCAGCGAACTCGACCCGGCCTCCTCCGACATGATCGCTTCCGAATACCAGGGCATCGTGGACGACCTGCTGCGCTTCATCGAGAACGGCGTGGCGGTTTACGCCGACCCGCAGCCGCGCGCTGACGCCAAAGCGGCCGCCTGACTGACGACCAGGCGCCGCCACATCCCCGCCGCACAGCGGGGCGATGCATCCCGAGCCGGCCCGCCGCGGTGGAAAGCCCATCCGGCGCCGCGCTTGGGCTGAACCGTTCGACGACGACAGTCCGGTCTGGCGAGACGGCCGGACCGCGGGCCCCCCATGGCCCGGCTCGGTGCCGGTCGTCGCCGCGCGAGGGCGCCAGATCGACGAATCCAAGGGACTGAACCCCGGCATCGGCGGGACGGGCAACCAAGGCGCCAACGCGCCCCGGGTCGCCGACCGGCTCCCTCCCCTGTCCACTTGAAGGCGAGGACCGCGCCCCGACGCTTCGGACGGGCAGCCCAGATGCGGCGCCCCCAGGGCGACGCCTCCAGAAGCAACCAACCACCGCCAAGGGGCCGAGCGCACAGCGCGCCGCCGACGATGGGACCGGTCGACCGCGGGGAGCGGCCACCGGGGCGCAGCCGTTGGCGGAACGAAAACACATCACGATACAAGCAGGAGACAAAGCGACGATGAACTGGTTCAGCGAGAAGTTCGGCAGAAACACCACCGGCAACAACCTGGGCGGCAACACCTCGGGGCCCACCTTCACCCAGGTCTCGGTGCGCCCGCTCAACGGGGCGTTCCAGCCCCACGCCGCCCTGCCGCCGGCCTCGCGGTTGAACGCGCGCGTCGACAACGTGGACACCGCCGGCGTGCCGCTGGGGCGGGCCAAGGAATACGTCGCGCAATGCGAAAGGCCTTTCGTGCAGCACCCGGGCCCGCTGAACGCCCGGACCGACGGCCGCGGCAAGCACTACTTCAAATCGGCCGCCAGCGCGGTGGGTACCTTCGCAGGCATCGGCCGCGGCCGCACACCCCACCAGGAAGGCGAGTGGACCCGGCCCGACCGGCCCGTGCCTGTGAAGATCAACACCGGCGAGCCCGGCCTGGCGCGCAAACTCTTCGAATCCCCCGCCCAGCGCGCAGCCCGGCGCGACGTGCGGCGGGACGCCCAGGCCAACGTCACCGCCAGGGTGGCCGACCTGATGGGCGGCAGCCAGATGGCGCTGCGCCGCGCCACCGACACCGAGACGGCTCTGGCGGGCAAGGCCGCGCAGGTCGGCGAAGTGCGCAAGATCGTCGAGGACGGCATCGAGCAGGCGCGCGACGAGTACGCCACGCGCCTGCGGCAGCTCGACGATGTGGCTTCCTGCAGGGCGAGGCACCGCGAATCGGTCGAAAACCTGCAAGGCGCGGCCGGGCGCCTGACCCTGGCCCGCAACAGGCATGCGGACAGCATCGGCAAGGAAACCGCGGCCGCCACGGAGAGGGCCTCCATCCAGCGGCAGCGCAAGGCCCTGCTCTCGGAGCTGGCCAAGCTGCCACCGGCGGCGGCGACGGCCGCGCCGGCCTCCGGCCAACCCACGGGCGCCGCGCTGCAGCAACTTCAAGCCGCGGCGCTGCTGGCGCAGACACAGACCGACCTGGCCGGGCACCAGGCCCAGCTGGCCCTCGCCGAAACCGAGCTTGCGGCCGCCAAAAAGCACCTCAAGCGGGCCGTCATCCCGCGCTCGCACGAGCGCGGGATGGCCAAGCGCCGGGTCGACCTCAACCAGGCCAGCGTCGACAGGCTCAAGAAGAAGGTGGCCGAGGGCCAGGCCCAGGCCGCGCAGCTCGCCGACCCCGCGGCCGCGGGCGGCGTCCTCCTGCGTCACCAGACCCTCCAGGAGCGGCATGCGCACCAGCGCCGCCTGGTCGAGCTGCAGGTGCGGGGCCTGCAGCGCAGGCTGGAGAAGCTGGACGCGGGCGACTTGCAGCGTTCCATCATCAAAGGCATCCACGCGAGTGAACTGCACGACGCCGACAAAGCCCACGCCGCCGCGCAGCAAGCCGAATTCACCTGCCGCATCGAGAGAGAAGCCGCCGAACGGGCGGTCGAAGCCACGCGACAGCGGATGGAGGCCCTGCCGGGCGCCTTGCCGGCCCTCGACAAAGCCGCCGCCGAACTGGCCGAGCCGCTGCGCAAGGCCCATGCCGAGGCGGACACGGAGCGCCGCCTGGAAGAAAACCGCTTGCAATTGAAACTGCAGACCCTGGCCGCCGCGCCCCCCGGCTTCGCAGCCGCCGCCGTCACGCCGGAATTGCAGGCGGGCATGCGCAGGCTGGCCGACCGGCTGGACGAAGTGCCCATCGACATGCGGGGCGACACCGCCCACGAGCGCGCCGAGGCCGAAGAACTGCGCAAGCTGCGGTTGCCGCGCGACCAAGCGATGGAGATCGTCTCGCGCGCCGTGGCCCTGGCCACGCAGGGCGACGCGGCCCGTGCCGCGGCCGTGCTGGACGACCTGATGGGACGCCGTTTCGAGGGCCTGGTTCCCCTTCAGAACATGGATTTCAACGGCCAGCTGCTGGTGCAGGGCGGCCCGAGCGACGACGGCGACGTCAAGCGCGCGGCCAGCCTGCTGGCGGCCCGCCCCAGCGGCGGCGAGCTGCTGCAACGCGTGGCGCGGGCGCCCGCGACGACACCGTCGCGCCATGTGCAGGACGCGGTCGCCGTCTACTACCGCGCCACCAACGCGATGGCCGAAGGCCCGCCCGACCGGCAGACCGCCGACTGGCTGGCCTGCGCGGAACGCGCTTCCAAACAGGTGGTCCACCCCAGCCCGCAAGCCGCCGCAGATCCGATGGGCGCACTGCGCAACTTCGACCGGCAGGCCTTCAACGGCGTGCGCAACGGACTGACCTCCGTGGCGCCCGGCAGCGCCTACGACCACATCAACCGCTCGCTCAAGCAATTCACCGAGCAGTGGATACCCGACGGCGCCGACGACAACCGCAAGACCTCTCCGCTGCACGCGCGTCGGCTGGCCACCAAGGTGGCCGCGGACGTGGGCCTGCCCACGGTGGAGAACGGCCTGCACAGCAACCTCAAGTCCGCCTGCGACAAGCTGCTGCTGACGACCCAGGCGGAACTCGGCGACGCCCGCACCCGCGTGAACCTCGCCCGGCAGGCCGCCCGCGCCGCCGGCCCCGGGGCGCCGGCGGCGCCCATGCCCGAGGTGCCCGAATCGCTGATCCGCGCCAAGCACCTGCTTCAATACATCCAGAAGCACGCGGACCGCGGCGAACGCATCGACACGCTCAAGCTGGGCACCAGCGCCTGGCGCGCCATCGAGAAGAAGACCCAGGCCGAGCTGAAGCAGGAGCGCGCCGCCCCGGACCTGGACGCGCCCGCCCGGCCCGGCGCCTTCGCCTCGAAGGTCAACGGCCTGGTGGAGCGGGCTCAAGGCCGGATGCGCGACGCCGCCGACCGGCGCCACGCCGAGCGGGAGGCGGCGCACGGCACGACGGCGGGCGATCCCCCGCCGCCGCCGTCCGGCAGGCTCGTTTCGAAACTGGTCGGCCTGGCCGGCCGCGTGCAGGGCTACCCGCGCGCGGTGGGCGCCCAAAACGGCGAACAAGCGGCCCCACCCCCCCCCCCCAAGCAAAACCCAGGGCCGGCGGGCCCGGGCACCACAGGCGCTGGCCTCGGCACTGGAGAAGGTGTGGTCGGCGCCGGCGCGCGTCTGGCGATGCGGATCATGGCCCTCGCCGCGGGCCAGACG
>CBIHOD010000097.1:0-14389 GCA_966211815.1 uncultured Burkholderiales bacterium | reverse complement strand
GGCCCCCCGCCCACCGCCGAACTGGAGTGTGCAATGGCGCGCGGGGTCCCCCCCGGGGGGGCTTGGGTGCTCGCGGGGGGGGGGGGCCGGGGCTCACGCAGGGGCAATTTAATTGTTAACAGGCCCTAGCCCAGCACGCAGCCTTGCTTCAAATGGGGCAGCAAGCGCCCGTAGAAGGCGCATTCCCCCTCGCCACAGCCAAGCCCTGCACCCGCCCCCACGCCCGTGCCCATGCCCGCCCCGAATCCTGCGCCGAGCCCGGCGCCCGCCCCCGGCCCCGCGCCGTCGCCCAGCCCCGCGCCATCGATGAATGTCTTTTCCCGGGGGGCGTATGTGGTCGGCGGCAGCGGATTCACTGCTTTCAGGGTGTATGTGACGCGGCAAAACGACGTGCGGGGGACCTGCCTGGTGGAGGGCACTTACACCTACGTCAATTCAAGCCTTCAAAACACGCAGACGACGGAGGTCAAGTCCGCGATCCTGGTCAACTTCGCCGCGGCGGAAGTCACTTTCGGGCGGGGCGACCGGGGCATCAGCATGCAGACATGGCGGGTGGTCAACTGCCGGGCCAACTAGGGTGCCTCTGTTTTTCGGGCCCGAACCGGCAACAGCGATTCGACGCGACGCGATTCGATCGGGCCGTCCGGTCCAAGCGGTGGATCAAGGTTTTTCTTTCCCGCTGGGCATGAAAAAACCGCCAGTTTTTCAACCTGGCGGTTTTGTGCGAGGGCAGGGCGGGGCGCTCGATCCGGGGGGGGCTGGATCGGCCGAGCCTGTGCCCGTCGGCGGCCGCTGGTCAGCGGGGCGCCGATGCGGGGGAGGACACCGTTTCGAAAGGCAGCTTGATCTGACTCAAGTCTTTGCGGGTCTCCACCAGGACCAGGGGGCCTTCGTCCACGAGCACCATGGGTTTGATTTCGCGAGGCACGCGGACCGGTTTGGGTTCGCGGGCGATGGCTTCCTGGACGGCGCGCACCTTGTCGGCGTCGGAATTCACCCATTGCAGGCCGGCGGCTTCGGCCACACGGTGCAGGCTGGCCATCGGGAGCTCGAAGGAGAGTTGACGCGCCGCCGACGCCGGCTGGCTGGCTTGGCGCGTCGGCTCGGCGGCGTCCTGATGCGGCGCGTCGGCATCCGATGCAACCGCTTCGCCCGCTGGCGCAGCCGCGGAGGCCGGCACAGGCGCGGCACCGCTTGCCGCCAAGCCGACGGCGGCCACCGGGGATGCGTCGCCGCCGTCCTCGCCGTGCAAATCGGCGACGGCGGCTTCGATGGTCGTCATGTCGTCGGCGCCACGGGGGTCGCGTCGGGTGCGGTCGCGGCCGCCGCGGCCCCGGCGGCGCTGGCCGTCGCGTTCGCCGCGCTGTTGCCCCTCGGCGCCGTCGGCCGGCACGGCCGCGGCATCGGTCCCGGCCGCGTCCGCGCCGGACTCACCCGTGGGCAAGGCCAGTTCCTGCTGGGCGGGGAGGTGGCCCACGTGGTTTCCCGGTTCGGTCTGGACGGCCTCGGCGGGCTCCCCTTCGCCACCGGCTTCCGCCTGGGCACCGCCTTGGCGGAAGGCGTCGTCGCGGTCGCGGCCGCCACGGCCGCCACGGCGGCGGCGGCGCGATCCTTCGCGGGCTTCACCCGTGGCGCCCGGCTCGCCGTTTTCGCCGGCTTGCAGGCCGGGCACGGTGTCGACGAAGGCGGTTGCATCGGCACCGTCGGCGAGGGCCGCTTCCGCGACCGCCTGGGGACGGCGTTCGCCGCGCTCGCCGCGTTCTGCCCTGTCGCCCCGGCCGTTGCGGCGGGAAGGGTTGCCGCCTTGGCTTTCTTCGCCGCCGCGCTCCGCGCGGGCAGGACGGTCTTCGCGGGCAGGCATGCCCGCCGCGGCGCGGTTTTCATCCGCCGGGAAGTCGTTGCGGTCGGAGCGTTCGCCGCGGCGGCTGCGTCCATCGCGGCGGCCCTCGGCCTGGGTTTCGGAGGACCGCTCGCCGGCGGCACGTTCGCCGCCGCGTCCGCCGCGCTCGCCGCGTTGGCCGTCGCGTTCACCGCCACGGCCGCGGCCGCCGCGTCCACCGCGTTCCCCGCGGCCTTCGCGGGCCTTGTGGGGGCCGCCGGCGGCACCATCGGCCTCGCCCGTGGCGATGGTCGGGGCGGCGACCGCGGCGGGCACCGGTTCCTCGGAGGCGGCGCCGAACACGCGCTTGAGCCAGCCGAAGAAGCCACCGCTGGCCGCCGGCGCCACCGGCGCGGGCGCGACGGGGGCCGGCGCAGCCACTGGCGCGGCCGCGACCGGTTCGGGCTTGGGCACCGCCACCGGCGCCGGCGTCTCGGGCAGCAGGCCCTTGATGACGGGTTCCTGCTTGGCTTTGGTCTTCTCACGGCGGGTGATGCCGACTTCCTCTTCCACCTCGTCGATCATGGTGTAGCTGGCCTGCAGGTTCTCCAAGCGGGGATCGTCGTGGCGCAGGCGTTCGAGGCGGTAATTGGGCGTCTCGAGGTTCTTGTTGGGCACCAGCAGCACGGTGACGCGCTGCTTGAGTTCGATCTTGGTGATCTCGGTGCGCTTCTCGTTCAGCAGGAAGGAGGTGACTTCCACCGGCACCTGCACGTGCACGGCGGCGGTGTTGTCCTTCATCGCCTCTTCCTGGACCATGCGCAGGATCTGCAGCGCGCTGGACTCGGTGTCGCGGATGTGGCCAGTGCCATTGCAGCGCGGGCAGGTGATGTGGCTGCCTTCGGAGAGCGCCGGGCGCAGCCGCTGGCGGCTGAGTTCGAGCAGGCCGAACTTGGAGATGGTGCTGAACTGCACGCGGGCGCGGTCCTGGCGCAGCGAATCGCGCAGGCGGGTCTCGACCTCGCGGCGGTTCTTGCTCTCCTCCATGTCGATGAAGTCGACGACGATCAGGCCGCCCAGGTCGCGCAGGCGCATCTGGCGCGCGATCTCGTCGGCGGCTTCCAGGTTGGTGCGGGTGGCGGTCTCTTCGATGTCGCTGCCGCGGGTGGAGCGCGCGGAGTTGACGTCCACCGAGACCAGCGCCTCGGTGTGGTCGATCACGATGGCGCCGCCGGAGGGCAGGTTGACGGTGCGCGAGAAGGCGGTCTCGATCTGGTGCTCGATCTGGAAGCGCGAGAACAGCGGCACGTCCTCGCGGTAGCGCTTGACCTTGTGCGCGGTCTCGGGCATCACGTGGGCCATGAACTGCTGGGCCTGGTCGAAGATGTCGTCGGTGTCGATCAGGATCTCGCCGATGTCGGCGGTGAAGTAGTCGCGGATCGCGCGGATGACCAGCGAGCTTTCCTGGTAGATCAGGTAGGCGCCGGGGTTCAGGCGCTTGAGCTTGCGGCCGTCCGGGCCGGTGGGGGTGGAGACGACGCGGCTGCGCTTCTTGCCGGGGTTCTTGGGGTCTTCCTCCTCCAGCTCGTACTGGGGCTCGGCCGCTTCGGAGATCGCCGACCACAGCTTGAGCATGTAGTTCAGGTCCCACTGCAGCTCGGGCGCGCTGCGGCCGATGCCCGCGGTGCGGGCGATCAGGCTCATGCCCTTGGGGTATTCCAGCTGGTCGAGGTTTTCTTTCAGCTCTTCGCGGTCTTCGCCCTCGATGCGGCGCGAGACGCCGCCGCCGCGCGGGTTGTTGGGCATGATCACCAGGTAGCGGCCCGCCAGGCTGATGAAGGTGGTCAGCGCCGCGCCCTTGTTGCCGCGCTCTTCCTTTTCCACTTGCACCAGCAGTTCCTGGCCGTTGGAGATGACGTCCTGGATGCGCGCGTCGCGCACGCTGGCGCCTTCGCGGAAGTAGTTCTTGGAGATTTCCTTGAACGGCAGGAAGCCGTGGCGGTCCTCGCCGTAGTCGACGAAGCAGGCCTCGAGCGAAGGTTCGACCCGGGTCACGACCGCCTTGTAGATGTTGCCTTTGCGCTGCTCGCGCCCTTCGATCTCGGTTTCGAAGTCGAGCAGCTTCTGGCCGTCGACTATCGCCAGGCGACGCTCTTCAGGCTGCGTCGCATTGATCAGCATGCGTTTCATCAATACTCCTTCCCGCGCAATCGGCCCTTTTCACGGGCCTTGCGCACAACGAACAGCCGCGGTGGCCGTCAGGCCGCCCGCAGCACATCGATGCACGAATGAACGGGAGAAGAGTCGGAAAGGATCGCCCTGGACTGCCTCGGGCAGCGGTCAATGGTGGACCGCTGACGTCGGCAGCGTTGGCGCGTGCGTGGCAGCAGGATGGGGCGGCGGCTCGCAGGTTTGCTGTCGCGCCGCGGGGGCGCAGGGTTCAGCGGGGATCGCGGAGCCGGGCTGCGGACCCGTGCGACGCACCGAGGACCGGCGCGGCGGGCCAGACGCGGTGTCTGGCGGGCAGCTGTCGGGCAGGGTACGCGTGGAGGTCAACATCCGCTTGTGTCTACTGGACGCAACACCAGCGTGATCGGTGCCGCCCCGCCTGCCCGGCATGACGCCGCAGGTTTCCGGAGGACTTGGACCATTCTGGTGTTTTGGGAAACCTTGTTGGCTAAAGACTCGTTCTTCGTTTTCTTCTTCCGCCCCGGAGCCTCGGCCGCCTGACGCTGTTGCGTTTGGCCTACCGCGGACGCCTGGGCGTTGCATCACCGAATGGCCAGACCGTGCCTGGCCGTGATTGCACCCGCTGCCGCCGGTGACCGCCCCGCTACCCCCGAAAGGAGGTAACCGCGGCGTTAAACTATGAAAAATCAAACACTTACGGCAACAATGTGGTGCAACGCATTATAGGGGCCAAAGCGGCGGCACGCCGCTCGGCAAAAGGCTCGGGTTTGCCCGGCAGTTCCCGGCCGCAGGCGCCGCAGCGACAGCCCGCCGCCCGTCCAGCGGCCGAACACCCGCCGGCCACGCCGGAAGTCCGCTGGGTGCGGGTGGATGAGGACGCCGACGGCCAGCGCCTGGACAATTTCCTGATCAAGCGCCTGAAAGGCGTGCCCAAGACCCATGTCTACCGCGTGATCCGCAGCGGCGAGGTGCGGGTCAACAAGGGCCGGGCTTCGGCCGACACCCGGCTGGCCCTGGGCGACGAAGTGCGGGTGCCGCCGGTGCGGGTGTCCGGCCATGCGCCCGGCCAGCCCGACGCCCGGCCGGCGCCGGCCCGCGAATTCCCGGTGGTGATGGAAGACGACTGGCTGCTCGTCATCAACAAACCCGCCGGCGTGGCGGTGCACGGCGGCAGCGGCGTCAGCTCCGGAGTCATCGAGCAGTTGCGCCAGGCGCGCCCTCAGGCGCGGTTCCTCGAACTCGTCCACCGGCTCGACAAGGAGACCTCCGGCCTGCTGCTGATCGCCAAGAAGCGCCAGGCCCTCGTCGCCCTGCAGGAGCAGTTCCGCCAGCGCGAGACCGGCAAAACTTACGCGGCGCTGGTCAGCGGCGCCTGGCCGCGCAACAAGAAAGTGATCGATGTCGCCCTGCACAAGTACCTGGACGCCGCCGGCGAACGCCGTGTCAGGGTGGTGGACGACGACCATGAAGAAGGTCGCCGCTCTATCACGCTGGTCCAGGTGCGGCAGTGCTTCGCGGGTTACAGCCTGCTCGACGTCACCATCAAGACCGGCCGCACGCACCAGATCCGGGTCCACCTGGCCAGCCAGGGGCAACCCATCGTCGGGGACGAGAAATACGGCGATTTCGCGCTGAACAAGTCGCTGGCTCGCGGCGAGGCGGTGCCTGGGCAGCGCTTCGAGCGCATGTTCCTGCACGCCGCCAGGCTGCGCTTCGAGCATCCTGAAAACGGTGGGGTCATCGAACTGCTGGCGCCTTTGCCCGCAGAATGCGACGCCTTGATCGCCGCATTGCCCCCCGCCGCCTGAACGAACCCATGAACCGCCTACGCCAGTTCGACCTGATCGTCTTCGATTGGGACGGCACGTTGTTCGATTCCACCGCGCACATCGCGCAAAGCATCCAGGCCGCCTGCGCCGACATCGGCGCGCCCGTGCCGAGCGACGCCGACGCCCGCTACGTGATCGGCCTGGGCCTGGCCGAGGCCCTGGCCCACGCGGCGCCGGGGCTGTCGCCCGACCTCTACCCGCTGCTGGGGCAGCGCTACCGCCACCACTATGTGCGTCGCCAGCACGACATCACCCTCTTCGCCGGCACGCTGGAGATGCTGGCCGCGCTGAAGGACCGGGGCCATTTCCTCGCGGTGGCGACGGGCAAGTCACGCACCGGCCTGAACGAGGCGCTGCGCAGCGCCGAGCTGGCCGGCGTGTTCGACGCCACGCGCACCGCCGACGAGACGGCCTCCAAGCCCGACCCGCTGATGCTGCGGGAGTTGATGGCCGAACTCGACGTGCCGCCCGCCCGCACCTTGATGATCGGCGACACCACCCACGACTTGCAGCTCGCCGCCAACGCCGGCACGGCCTGCGTCGGCGTGAGCTACGGCGCGCACGAGCCCGCCGCGTTCGCCGCCTTCGCGCCGCGCCACGTGGCGCATTCGGTGCAAGCGTTGTCCGACTGGTTGGCCGGGCATGGCTGAAGACGCCCAAGCCATTCCCGGCGGCGCTCCCGCCGAACCGCGCCGCGAGCGCCTCTGCGCCTCGGGCGACTTGGCCGACCGCGGCAAGGCCGTGGTCTTCGACGTGCGGCATTTCCGCGAGCCGGCCCGCGCCTTCGCGCTGCGCTTCGAAGGCCGGGTCGTCGCCTACCTCAACCGCTGCGTGCATGTGCCCACCGAGATGGACTGGCAGGAGGGCGAGTTCCTCGACATGAACCGCGAGTTCATCATGTGTTCGATCCACGGGGCCGTCTACGAGCCGCTGGGCGGGCACTGCGCCGGCGGCCCCTGCGGCCGCGGCAGGCTCACGCCGCTGCGGGTGGAGGAAGAGGGCGGCCAGGTGTATTGGTATCCTTCCCGGGACACGCAAAGCGCGGTGGACGCCGCTCCCCCGCCCGCAGTCCAAATCCCCAGAGAAAGCCTTGAATGACCCACGATGACACCCGGCCCATGGGCTTCGACCAACCGCCCGGCGCCGAACCCGCTTTCGCCCAGGCCGAGCACGCGTCCGCCGCCGCGGCGCCCGCGCCGAGGCCGGCCGACCGCGGGCTCGACCCGGTGGTGGAGAAGTTCGCGCGCGAATACCTCGCCGACCGCCGCAGCGACCGCCGCTGGCGCATCTTCTTCCGCCTGGCGTGGCTGCTGACCTTCGGCCTCGTCGCCTGGGGGTTGATCAGCGCGCGCAACCACGCTGCGGCGCCGAGCGGGCCGCACACCGCCCTGGTGGAAGTGCGCGGCGAGATCGCCGCCGACACCGAGGCCAGCGCCGAGCAGCTGGTCGCGGCACTGCGCAGCGCCTTCGAAGACGCCGGCGCGAAGGCGGTGGTGCTGCGCATCAATTCGCCCGGCGGCAGCCCGGTGCAATCGGGCATCGTCAACGACGAGATCAAGCGCCTCAAGGCCTTGCACGAGAAGAAGGTCTACGTCGTGGTCGAGGAGATGTGCGCCTCGGGCGCCTACTACATCGCCGCCGCCGCCGACGAGATCTTCGTCGACAAGGCCTCGCTGGTGGGCTCGATCGGCGTGCTGATGGACGGCTTCGGCTTCACCGGCGCGATGGAGAAGCTCGGCGTGGAGCGCCGCCTGCTGACCGCCGGCGCCAACAAAGGCATGCTCGACCCGTTCTCGCCGCAGAACGAGAAGCAGACCGCCTTCGCCAAGGCCATGCTCGACCAGATCCACCAGCAGTTCATCCAGGTCGTCAAGGAAGGCCGCGGCAACCGCCTGAAGGAGACGCCCGAAACCTTCTCCGGCCTCTTCTGGAACGGCGAGGAAGCCATCAAGCTCGGCCTGGCCGACCGCGTGGGCAGCCTCGACTTCGTGGCGCGCGAGGTGGTCAAGGCGCCCGAGGTGATCGACTACACGCCCAAGGACAACGTGGCCGAGCGCCTGGCCAAGCGCTTCGGCGCCGCGGTGGGCGCGGGCGCGGTGAGGGCGCTGCAGTCCACCGTCAACATCCGCTGAACTCCGCTCGGCCGGCTCGCGGCCTTAGCGGGAGCCCTGCGCCGCCGTCGCGGCGCGGTTCGGCTGGAACACCACGGGCGCGGCCGCCGGCGCCTGCCGCGCGCGCAATTGCCCGCAACCGCCGTCGACTTCCTGCGCGGCCGACTGTCGCAGCGTGGCCAGCACGCCGCGCCGGCGCAGCGACTCGGCCAGGTCGACCGCCCGGCCCCAGTCCGGCCGCCGGTAGGGAAGCTCGGGCACGGCGTTGTAAGGGATCATGTTCATGATGGCCAGCTTGCCTTGCAGCAGGCGCACGATGCCGTCCATCTCTTGCGGCGTGTCGTTCACGCCGTCCAGCAGCGTCCATTGGTATTGGATCGGGTAGCCGGTGGCCCGCGCGTAGCGCTCGCCTTGATCGATCAGGTCGGCCACGCGCAGGCGCGGCGCGCGCGGCAGCAGTTGGGCCCGCAGCGCGTCGTCGGTGGTGTGCAGAGAAAGGGCCAGCGCCGGCTTCACCCGCCCCTGCGGCAGCCGCTCGAACACCCGCTCGTCGCCCACCGTCGAGAACACCAGCTCCTTGTGGCCGATGCCGCCGGCGGTGCCGAGCAGGTCGATCGCCTCCAGCACGTTGTCCAGGTTGTGCGCGGGCTCGCCCATGCCCATGAACACCACCTTCTTCACCGCGCGCCGTGTACGCGCCAGCGCGACCTGGGCCACGATCTCGGCGCTGCCGACCTGGCGCAGCAAGCCGTCCCGGCCGGTCATGCAGAACACGCAGCCGACCGCGCAGCCCACCTGCGTCGACACGCACAGGCCGCCGCGCGGCAGCAGCACCGCCTCGACGGCCTGCGCGTCGCCCAGCGCGACCAGCAGGCGGGACGAAGCGCCGTCCGAAGACGGATGCGCCGACCGCAGGGTGGCCAACCCGGCCAGTTCCTCCCACAGCGCGGGCAGGGCTTCGCGCAACGCCATCGGCAGGAAGTCTTCGGGGCGGCGCTTGCCGCTGTCCGGCGGCAGGGCCCGCGACCACAGCCGCAGGATGCGTTCTTCGTGGATGGGCTTGGCGCCCAGCCCGCGCAGGCGTTGGCGGATCTGTCCGATGCGCATGACCGTGTCGGCGCGGCCTGGCTCAGGCCGGCAGCATGCCCTTGGACACGATGAAGGCCACCACCTCGTCCAGGCCGGCCCGGGTCTTCAGGTTGGTCATCACGAAAGGCTTGAGCCGCCCCTGCGGGCCGGTGCGCATGCGGGTGGTGTCGGCGCGCATCACGTCGAGGCTGGCGCCCACGTGCGGCGCCAGGTCGGTCTTGTTGATCACGAAGAGGTCGCTCTTGGTGATGCCGGGGCCGCCCTTGCGCGGGATCTTCTCGCCCGCGGCCACGTCGATCACATAGATGGTGAGGTCGCTCAGCTCGGGGCTGAAGGTGGCGGCCAGGTTGTCGCCGCCGCTTTCGATGAAGACGATGTCGGCGTCGGGGAATTTCCCGAGCATGCGGTCGACCGCTTCGAGGTTGATCGACGCGTCCTCGCGGATCGCGGTGTGCGGGCAGCCACCGGTCTCCACGCCCATGATGCGTTCGGCTTCGAGCGCGCCGGCCACCGTCAGCAGTCGCTGGTCTTCCTTCGTGTAGATGTCGTTGGTGACGACGACGAGGTCGTACTTGTCGCGCATCGCCTTGCACAGCATCTCGACCAGGGTGGTCTTGCCCGAGCCCACCGGGCCGCCGACGCCGACGCGCAGCGGCGGCAGCTTCTTGGTGCGGCCGGGGATGTGGTGCAGGGCACTGTTGCCGTTCATGGGGTTCATGATCTGAAGAGCCTCGAATATTGGGTTTCGTGTTGGGCGCAAAGGATGGCCAGCATCGGACTGTGCGCCTGCCGCTCGCCGTCATGCAAGCCCGATGCCTGCCCCACTGCCGCGGGAATGGCGGCGCACAACGCCGCCAGCACGCGCTGGCCGGCGCTTTGCCCGAGCGGGACCGCTTTCAGCGCGGCCTGCACCATGTTCTCGGCCCAGCCGAAGGCCATGCTGTGCAGGGCGGTTTCCAACGGGGCGCCGGTGCGCCGGGCCGCCAACGCGAAAGCAACCGGCCAGGTGGGGCCGGGCTGCAGCGCCGCGAGCCGGGTCACCTGCGGGTCGGCGGCCCCTTCGCCGCCGGGGCCGCCCGCCGGCTGGTTCTTCAGCCATTCCGCCAGCGAGCGGCCCATCTGCAATGACTGCTGGCGCAACTCGCCGCTTTCGCGGGTGGCAAGCACCCATTGGTTGAGCTGTCGCAGGCGGTCCAGGTCGTCCGCCTGCCAGGCGCGGAAGGCTTGGGCGGCCACCGCCAGCTCGCTGCGCGCCAGCGTGAGCTGCAGCTGGTCGAGCAGCCAGGCCTGCGCCCGGGCTTCGTCGGCGACACGGCCGCTTTCGACGGCGGCCTCCAGACCCTCGGAATAACTGAAGCCGCCCACCGGCAAGGCCGGCGAGGCCAGCCACACCAGCTGCAGGAAAGCGGAAGGCGACAGGGCCGGGAGCGATGGCGACGCCGCCGCCGGCGCTCCGCCTTCGCCGTCAATGCTCATGGTCGTGGTCTTGATGGTGGTGACCGCAGCCGGGGCCGTGCACATGGGGTGCGGGCGCGGCGGCGCGGATGGGGATGGCCAGCGGTTGGCGGGCTTTCGGAGAAGCCGCTGCCGCGCCTGCTTCGCTGTGCTGGTGCCCGTGTCGGCAGTCCGGGCCGTGGACATGGTCTTCACCGGCGTGGTGGTGTGCGTGTCGCTCAGGCCCGTGGTCGTGATCGTGCCCGTGGTCGTGTGAATGGCTGTGAGAGTGGCCGTGCGAATGCCCCGCCGCGCCTTCCGCGGCATAGGCGCCGGCTTCGGGGTCGAAGGGCTCCTCGACCTCGGACACCGTCAGGTGCATCTGCCGCAGCAGGTCGGCCAGCACGTGGTCGGGTTCCAGCTTGAGGTGGTCGGGCGCCAGTTGCAGGGCGACGTGGCGGTTGCCCAGGTGGTAGGCGGCGCGGGTCAGGTCGAAGGCCGAACCGTGGGTGGCGCAGGCGGTGACCTTGAGCACGCGCTGCGGCGCGGCCTTCACCCGCACCAGCGAGCCGTCTTCGGCCACCAGCACGTCGCCGCCGCGCACGCTGCTGCCGCGCGGCAGGAACACGCCCAGGCCGCGGCCCAGGGAGTCGGTCGCGTCGAAACGGCTTTTCTGGCGCACGTCCCAGTCGAGTTCGACGGTGGCGGCTCGCTTGAGCAGCACGGGGGCGAGGCCGCGGCCCTGGGGGATGAGTTTGTTGATGGTGAGCATGGCGGGGTTGGCGGAAGAGGTGGGTGTCGTTCAGTCGCCGGTCCGAAGGCCGAGCATGACGGTGAGAGGATCGGCCGGCGATTCGACGAATCCGTGTTTCAGATAAAAGGCTTTGGCTTGATTGTCGATCGCATGGCACAGCAGCGCGCGCACGCCGATCAATTCCGAGGCTTGCAGCGAGCGCAGGACCGCATCCTTCAGCAAGCCCGCACCGATGCCTCGGCCGGCCCAGGCGCTGTCCACGGCCAGGCGGCCGAGCACGATCAGCGGCAGCGGGTCAGGCATGTTGCGGCGGAAACGGCCGGGAGCGGACGCCGCCGAGATGGAACCCGCGGCCAGCGCGTAGTAGCCAACCACCTGTCGGTCCGTAGTGGCCACCACGAAGGTCCTCGAAGCGCCGGTCACCGAATTGGCCAGGGCACGTTTTTGCAGCCAGGTGTTCAACGCGCCGTGCACGCATTGGAATGCAGCGGTGTCGTGGTCGGCCGTCAAGGGGCTGGGTGCCAGCAGGATGGGTTGGCCGGTCTGCGGAGCGGTCACTTTTCCCAAGGCGACTGCCGCGAGATCAAGCGCTGGACGGCGACATTGCGAGACAGCGGCGCGTCCATTAAGGTGTTGAATGCCTTGAGTTGCGCCTCGCTGACCGTGAACAAGGTCTGGTCGAGCAGCACTTGCTCCGCCCTTTCGCGCGCCGCTTCGAGCATGAAGTCGGTGCGGCTCTTGCCTTGCAGGCGTGCGGCGCGGTCTATCAATTCACGTTGCGCCGGCGGGGTCCTCAGGTTGATGACGGTGGTGAGGGGCGGATTGGAGGAACTCATGGCGAGCGTAGAAACACACGGTGTGTGTACATTGTCCATACAAACGGGCTCGCCCGCAACTTGATCGAAGAGGATGCCTCAGTGGCCCGGCCGACCCCCTAACGCCGTCAGCAGCCCCAGCCCGATGAAGGAACCGCCCGCGGCGCGCCGGCCCCAGCGCGCGTGCCCGCTGCCGCGCGCGATGCGCGGCGCGACCCAGCTGGCCAGCAGCACGTAGGCCAGGTCGGTGCAGCCCGCCACGCCGACGAAGACGCTGCCCAGAGTCAAGCTCTGCAGCAGGTGGTCGGCGTTCGGGCTCATGAACTGCGGCAGGAAGGCGGCGAAGAAGAGCGCGGTCTTGGGATTGAGCAGGGCCACCACGAAGCCGTCGCGAAAAACGCGGCGCAGCGCGTGGGCGGGCACGTCGGCCGGGCCGGCCGCGTCGACGTCCTTGGCGCGCAGCATGCGCACGCCGAGGAAGACCAGGTAGGCCGCGCCGGCCCACTTCACCACCGTGAAGGCCGCGGCGGAGACGGCGAACAGAGCCGCCAGGCCGACCGCGGCGCCCAGCGCGTTGCCGAGGTTGCCCAGGGCCACGCCGAACACGGAGGCCAGGCCCGAGGCACGGCCCTGCGACAACGTGCGGGCCAGGATGTAGACCACGGCCGGGCCAGGTGTCAGGGCCAGCACGAGGCTGGCCCCGATGAAGGCCAGGAGGAGGGGCAGGGCGGGGAGGAATTCGGTGGAGGTGGTCATGGCGTGGCTTTCTTCACTCTCAAATGCGGCTGCGACATGCAGCCGTGGTCCGCGGGGCCCTCACCCCAGCCCTCTCCCGGAGGGAGAGGGGGAGGGGGAAATCTCCCGCAGGAAGAGGGGGAAATCTCCCGCAGGAAGAGGGGGAAATCTCCCGGAGAAAGAGGGGGAAGTCTCCCGGAAGGAGAGGGGGAAGTCTCCCGGAGGGAGAGGGGGAGGTCCTGCCTCCTCTTCCAGCGTGAGAGGGGGGAATCCCTGCTTCCTCTCCCAAAAGGGATGGGAATTCCACTCCCTCTCCCTCCGGGAGAGGGCTGGGGTGAGGGCCGCGCGAGCCGCCAGTGTCCCGGAACCCGCGCCTTAAAACAAGAAATACCGCTGCGCCATCGGCAGCACCGTCGCCGGTTCGCAGGTGAGCAGCTGGCCGTCGGCACGCACCTGGTAGGTCTGCGCGTCGATCTCCATGCGCGGCGCGTACTGGTTGTGCACCATGTGCCGCTTCTTCACGCTGCGGCAGCCCTGGGCCACCGCGATGTGCTTGCGCAGGCCGAGCATGTCCGGCACGCCGCCGGCCACGGCCGCCTGGCTCAGGAAGGTGATCGACCCCTTGTGCAGCGCGCCGCCGAAGGCGCCGAACATCGGCCGGTAGTGCACCGGCTGCGGCGTGGGGATGCTGGCATTGGGGTCGCCCATCGCGGCGCTGGCGATGAAGCCGCCTTTCATGATGAGCGACGGCTTGACGCCGAAGAAGGCGGGCCGCCAGAACACCAGGTCGGCCCATTTGCCTTCTTCGACGCTGCCCACCTCGTGCGCCACGCCGTGGGCCAGCGCCGGGTTGATGGTGTATTTGGCGATGTAGCGCTTGACGCGGAAGTTGTCGTTGCGCGCGCCGTCGCCGGGCAGGGCGCCGCGCTGCACCTTCATCTTGTGCGCCGTCTGCCAGGTGCGGATGACGACCTCGCCGACGCGGCCCATGGCCTGGCTGTCGGAACTGAACATGCTGATCGCGCCGAGGTCGTGCAGGATGTCTTCGGCCGCGATGGTCTCGCGCCGGATGCGGCTCTCGGCGAAAGCCAGGTCCTCGGCGATGGAGGCGTCCAGGTGGTGGCAGACCATGAGCATGTCCAGGTGCTCGTCGACGGTGTTCACCGTATAGGGCCGCGTGGGGTTGGTCGACGATGGCAGCACGTTGTCCTCGCCCACCACTTTCAGGATGTCGGGCGCATGGCCGCCGCCGGCGCCTTCGGTGTGGAAGCTGTGGATGGTGCGGCCCTTGAACGCGGCGATGGTGTCTTCGACGAAGCCGCTCTCGTTCAGCGTGTCGGTGTGGATGGCGACCTGGATGTCGGCCTCTTCCGCGACCGACAGGCAGGTGTCGATGGCCGCCGGCGTGGTGCCCCAGTCCTCGTGCAGCTTCAGGCCGATGACGCCGGCCTCGGCCTGCTGGCGCAGCGCCTCGGGCCGGCTCGCGTTGCCCTTGCCGAGCAGGCCGATGTTCATCGGGAAGGCGTCGGCCGCACGCAGCATGCGGCCGATGTTGGACGGGCCCGGCGTGCAGGTGGTGGCGAAGGTGCCGGTGGCCGGGCCGGTGCCGCCGC
>CBIHOD010000096.1:0-14445 GCA_966211815.1 uncultured Burkholderiales bacterium | reverse complement strand
CGACTTGCCCGAGCCGTTCAGGCCCAGCACGCCGATCTTGGCGCCGGGGAAGAAGCTCAGGGAGATGTTCTTGAGGATCTGGCGCTTCGGCGGGACGATCTTGCCGACGCGGTTCATGGTAAAGACGTACTGGGCCATGTGCTTTGCTGATGTAGTGGAAACCAAGCGCCTGCCCACGACGGCGGCGCAACCACTTATTGTCGCCGCAGCCGGCCGCCCCGGCTCTTCGGCAGGGCTTAGGGCGGATCAGGACGAACCCCAGCATGGGCCCGCCCAGACCCGGGAAAGGCGGCGCCAAGGCCCGGCGTTGAAAGCAATTGCAACGGCCCGGCCGCCGCGGCCGGGCGCGGCCAAGCCGTGGCCCGTGGATTGCCCGCGCCACCGGCGGCGCCGACAATCCGCCCATGGACCTCAAACTGCTCGAAGACCTGTTGGCGCTGGCCCAGGAACGCAGCTTCGTGCGCGCCGCCGAGAAGCGCAACGTCACCCATCCGGCTTTCGGGCGGCGCATCAAGGCGCTCGAGGCCTGGGCCGGCACGCCGCTGGTCGATCGCGGCCGAAACCCGGTGCAGCTGACCGAGGCGGGCCTGACGCTGCTGGCCCAGGCCAGGCTCGTGGTCCAGGGCATGCGACAGACCCGGCTGCAAATGCGCAGCCCGCTCGCCCAGGCCAGCCACGTGCTGCGGCTGGCCACCGGCCGCACGCTGGCGCGCACCGTCGTCGCGGACTGGCTGGTGCAGATGTGCAAACCCCGCGGCGCCTTGCAAGGCCACAAAGTGGACGTGCGCACCGGTTCCATGGCCCACGTGGCCGGCATGCTGGAACGCGAGGAAGTCGACCTGGTCTGCTGTTACGAGCACCCGGCGATGTCGGTCAAGCTCAGCAACCCGCGGTTCCGGCAACTGACCATGGCGCACGACAAGCTGGTGCCCGTCGCCCGCGCGGACGCGCAGGGCCGGGCGCTGCACGAGCTCGCCAGCGGACCGCTGATCGCCTACGGCCCCAGCCTGTCGCTCAGCGCCCTGCTGGCCGGCCATGGGCCGTTGCAGGCGCCGGAAATGCAGGCGCGCACCCGTTTCGTCTGCGATTCCGCCGACGCGATCCAGGAATACGCGGTCAAGGGTCTGGGCGTGGCATGGCTGCCGTGGTCGATGGTGGCCGCCGACTGCAAACGCGGCACGCTCGTGGCGCTGGGCCGGCGCAGCGACGAGGTGCACTTCGAAGTGCGCATGTACCGCCGCGCCGCCAGGCAGTCGCCCGAGATCGAGGCGGTGTGGGCGGCGACGGACCGGTGATCGGCCGAGAAAGCGCAGGGACCGGGACCCGCCGGAACCGCGCCCGGCGCCGCCGGCTCAGCGCCCCAGACCCGCGAAAGCCACCACCCGCCTGAACTTCTCGACCTCCGCCTTGAGGAAAACGGCGAAATCGGTGTCTTCCGACAGTTTCAAGCCCGCGGCTTCCAGTTGTCGGCGCAAGCCCGGCTCTTTCAACAGCGCGCGCAGCTCCAGGCGCAGCCGGGCCGTCACGGCGGGCGGCAGGCCGGCGGGGCCGAGCAGGCCGAACCAGACGCTGGCGTCCACGCCCTTGAACCTGGGGTGCTCGCCCAGCGCGGGCACCTCCGGCGCGACGGCCGAGCGCCCGCCCTGGGCCAAGCCGAGCGCCTTGATGCGCCCTTCGCGGATGTGGGGCAACGCGCTGGAAAGCACCATCACCGCATAGTCCACCTGACCGCCGAGCACGTCGGGCAGCATCGGTCCCGCACCCCGGTAGGGGACATGGCGGATCTCCAGCCCCGCCATCTGCTTGATCGTCTCGCCCGTCAGGTGCAGCGGCGTGCCCAGGCCCGAGCTGGCGTAGGTCGCCGACCCGGGGTGCGCGGCGCTGTGCGAGAGGAATTCGTCCACCGTGGACACCGGCGCGCGCCGGCTGGCCACCAGCACCAGCGGCTGGCTGCCGACCAGGCCGATCGGCGTCGTGTCGACCAGGGGGTCGAATTTGCTGCGGGTTGTCAGGTGGTTGATGCCCACCTCGGCCGGCGAGCCGAGCATCAAGGTGTGGCCGTCGGGCTCGGCCAGGGCGACCTGCACCGCGGCGATGGCGCCGCTGGCGCCGGCGATGTTGCGCACCTCTACCGGCTGGCCGAGCCGCCTGGACAAGCCCGGCGCCAATGCGCGCGCCACGAGGTCGACGCTGCCGCCCGGCGCGTAGCCCACCACCAGCGTGACCGGCTTGCCGGGGTAGGCCGCTTGCGGATTCGGCGCTTGCGGCACAGCGGCCGTGGGCGACGACACCAGGCCGATGCAACAAAGCCAAGGAAGGAACCGTGTCGAAAGGCGCATCGCCGTCTCCGGGGGCAGTGGTCGAAGCCCGATTCTTCGGAGCGGCGGGTTACGCCTTGTTGCGGACTCCGCACTGTCCCGTGCCGTTTCGGCACGCCTGGCCCCCGCGGGTTGCGGAAACTGGCGTCGTTTCAACCGGATCCAAGGACGATGCCCATGAAACGCCGCCATCTGCTCTGCGTTGCCTCCGCCGCCGCCCTCGCCGCCGCCGCGCCGGCGCTGCGCGCCCAGGCCGACTACCCGAACAAGCCCATCACGCTGATCGTCGGCTACCCGCCCGGCGGCAGCACCGACCTGACCGGCCGGATCGTCGCCGAGGCGCTGGGCAAGCGGCTGAACCAGACCGTCGTGGTCGAGAACGTCGGCGGCGCCGGCGGCGCGATCGGCGCCCAGCGCGTGGCCAACGCTTCGCCCGACGGCTACACGCTGCTGCTGGGTTCGAGCAACGAGATGGCCATCGTCAAGCTCATCAACCCCGCCGTCAAATACGACCCGCAGCGCGACTTCACGCCGATCGGCATGGTGGCTTCGCAATCGATGGTGCTCGTCGCCGCGCCGCACACCAAGGTGAAGACGGCTGACGAGTTCCTCGCGCTCGTGAAAGCCAACCCCGGCAAATACAGCTACGGCTCCTCCGGCAACGGCACCGCCCTGCACCTGGCCGGCGAGATGATCAAGGAAAGCTCAGGCGCCTTCATGGTCCACATCCCCTACCGCGGCGTGGCGCCGCTGACCAACGACCTGCTCGGCGGCCAGCTCGACTTCGGCGTGTTCGTGCTGTCCAGCGGGCTGCCGCACATCCGCGCCGGGAAGGTCAACGCCGTCGGCACCACCGAGGCCCGCCGCTCGCAACAGACGCCGGACATCGCGGCGTTGTCCGAGAACCCCGCGATGCGCAAAGTGAACATCGGCTCGTGGTTCGCGCTGTTCGGCCCGGCCAAGCTGCCGCCGGCGGTCAGCGCCAGGCTCGGCAAGGCCCTGACGGAAGCCCTCGCCAGCCCCGAGACGCGCAAGAAGCTGGAAGACGCCGGCGCGCGCCCCGCCACGGTGGGCAGCGACCCGCCCGAGGCGCTGCTGCAGGCCTACATGAAGGCCGAGATGGAGAAATACGCCCGTGTGGTCGACTTCGCCAAGATCCGCGCCGAATGACCATGGCGACGACGACGACGATGCCGCCGCTTCGCTTCGAGCTGCCCAAACCCGAACTCGGCGCCTGGCGCGCCGGCAACACCGGTACCGAGGGCGTGTGGGCCTTCAGTTCGACCGTCCCGGGGCCGACGGTGCTGGTGACTTCG
The DNA here is from genome assembly GCA_966211815.1 of uncultured Burkholderiales bacterium. Taxonomy (GTDB): domain Bacteria; phylum Pseudomonadota; class Gammaproteobacteria; order Burkholderiales; family Burkholderiaceae_C; genus JANPCX01. The sequence goes on along the minus strand of CBIHOD010000096.1, from coordinate 10,811 downwards.
CTGGTCCACGGCAACGAACTCTGCGGCGCCTGGGCGGTCCTGCGGGCGCTGCAGGCGGGCCTGCGGCCTGCGCGGGGCAGCCTGATCCTGGCGTTCTGCAACCTGCAGGCTTTCGACACCTTCGACCCGCTGGACGCCGACGCCTCGCGCTTCCTGGACGAAGACATGAACCGGGTCTGGGACGAAGGCCTGAAGAGCCGCGCGCCCAGCCGGGAGCAGCGGCGCGCGCTGGAACTGCTGCCTTTCGCCGAGCGCGCCGACTGGCTGCTCGACCTGCATTCGATGCACGAGCCCGGCGTGCCGTTGCTGCTCACCGGGCTGCAACCGCGCAACATCGGGCTGGCGCGCGAACTCGGCACGCCGGCCCACGTGGTGGTCGACGCCGGCCACCGGGACGGCGTGCGGCTGCGCGACCACGGCGCGCTCGGTTCGGCCGAACGCACGGCAAACCGTTCGCTGCTGCTCGAATGCGGCTACCACGGCGAACCGGCCAGCCGCGACGTGGCGCTCGACATGCTGGGCCGTTTCCTCGCCGCCAGCGGCGTGGTGCGGCCGCGGGACATCCCCGGCGAATGGCTGCGCCCGCTGCCCGCTGCGCCCCAGCAGGTGCTGGAAGTCACCGGCGGCATCGTCGCGCCCAGCATGGACCTGCGCTTCGCCGAGCCCTGGGTGAGCGGGCAGACCATCCCCGACGAAGGCACGGTGCTGGGCTGGCGCGGCGGCGAGCCTTTCGCCACGCCCTACGACGACTGCACGCTGGTGATGCCTTCGCTGCGGCAATTGCGGCCGGGCGTGACGGTCATGCGGCTGGCGAGGGCCCGGCCCGCGGCTTGAAGCGACGGGCCGGGCCGCGCGCGGCAAACCGGCACGCCGGCACAGGGGCTTTGCGGCGCCGCGCCCCCCGCCGCGGTGCCTGCCGACTACAATGCGTGCACCAACCCAGTCCCCAGTCACTGCGTTGCCGTCATTCCTGACTCGCATTTGCGGCGGGCCCTCCACAGCGCCCCGCACATGACCCCAAGTCCCCGTTCTGCCTGCGACTGGCGCCGTTGACAACGCGCGACAGGCCGATCCGTTTTATTGGACCCCCATGTCTTTCGACAACCTCGGCCTGGCCGAGCCGCTGCTGCGCGCCGTGCGCGAACAGGGCTACACCCAACCCACCCCGATCCAGCAACAGGCCATCCCCGCGGTGCTTTCCGGCGGCGACCTGATGGCCGGCGCCCAGACGGGCACCGGCAAGACCGCCGGCTTCGTGCTGCCGATGCTGCAGCGCCTGTCGCTCGAAAAGCCCGCGCGCGACGCCAGGGGCCGCCTGCCGATCCGCGCGCTCATCCTGACGCCGACGCGCGAGCTGGCGGCGCAGGTGGAAGAAAGCGTCCGCCTGTACGGCAAGCACCTGCCGCTCACCTCGATGGTGATGTTCGGCGGCGTCGGCATGCAACCCCAGGTCGACAAACTGCGCAAGGGCGTCGACATCCTCGTGGCCACGCCCGGCCGCCTGCTCGACCATGCGCAGCAAGGCACGCTGGACCTGTCGCACATCCAGGTATTCGTGCTCGACGAGGCCGACCGCATGCTCGACATGGGCTTCATCCACGACATCAAGAAGGTGCTGGCGATCCTGCCGGCCAAGAAGCAGAGCCTGCTGTTCTCGGCCACCTTCAGCGACGACATCAAGGCGCTGGCCGACCGCCTGCTGAACAGCCCCGCGCTGATCGAGGTGGCGCGCCGCAACGCCACCGCCGACACCATCGCGCAGAAGATCCACCCGGTGGGCCGCGAGCGGAAGAAGGAGCTGCTGGCGCACCTGATCCGCCAGGGCGACTGGCACCAGGTGCTGGTGTTCACGCGCATGAAGCACGGCGCCAACCGCCTGGCCGAATTCCTGAACAAGGAAGAGATCAGCGCGATGGCGATCCACGGCAACAAGAGCCAGGGCGCCCGCACCAAGGCCTTGAGCGAGTTCAAGGCCGGCACGCTGCAGGTGCTGGTGGCCACCGACATCGCGGCCCGCGGCATCGACATCGACCAACTGCCGCACGTCGTGAACTACGAGCTGCCCAACGTTCCCGAGGACTACGTCCACCGCATCGGCCGGACCGGCCGCGCCGGCGCGCAGGGCGAGGCGGTTTCGCTGGTGTGCGTGGACGAGAACGGCTTCCTGCGCGACATCGAGAAGCTGATCAAGCGCGAGATCCCGAAGGAAGTCATCCCCGGCTTCGCACCGCGCGCCGACGAGAAGCCCGAACCCATCGTGCTCGGCCGCATGACGATCGGCGAAGGCGCCGGCCGCGGCGGTTCGCGTCGCGGTGGCGGCGGTGGCGGCGGTCGCGGCCGGCCGGGCGGCGAAGGCCGTTCGTCGTCGGCAGGCGGCGGCCGCGGCGGTTCCTCCAATTCGGGCCGCCCATCGGCCGGTTCGGGCCAGGGGCAACGCCAAGGCAGCGGTGGCGGCCAACGTGGCGGCGGCCAAGGCGGCGAGCGGCGCGATGGCCGCGCCCCGTCGTCGTCTTCCTCCCCGCGCTCGGGCGGCGCGCGCCTGACGACGGCGCCGAAGCGCTGAAAACAAGGCGCTGAGCCACGCGCCGGGCGGCCGGCTGCCCCTGGGAAGGGGCCGGCCCGCCGGGAAAGCCGCAGCGGCCTTCTGCGCGGAGGCCCTGGCGGCCGATCAAGAATCAGTGCATGCGTCCGGCAGGCCAAGGCGCTCCGGGATGCGCGCAGGCCCCCGTCACAGCCTGAACACCGAAATCGATTCCACCAGCAGCCGCGCCTGGTTGCGTAGCTCTTCGGCGGCCTTGGCGCTTTGCTCCACCAGCGCCGCGTTCTGCTGGGTGGCGTGGTCCATCTGCGTGACGGCCTGGCCCACCTGGGCCACGCCCGAGCTCTGCTCGGCGCTGGCGGTGGTGATCTCGCCGACGATGTCGCTCACCCGCTTGATCGCCGACACCACGTCGTTCATCGTGCTGCCCGCCTGGTCGACCAGGCTGGTACCCTGCTCGACGCGTTCGACGCTCGCGCCGATCAGCGACTTGATCTCCTTGGCCGCCTCGGCGCTTCGCTGGGCCAGCGTGCGCACCTCGCCGGCCACCACCGCGAAGCCCCTGCCCTGTTCGCCGGCGCGCGCGGCCTCGACCGCGGCGTTCAACGCCAGGATGTTGGTCTGGAAGGCGATGCCGTCGATCACCGCGATGATGTCCGAGATCTTGCGCGACGACTCGGTGATGCCCCTCATGGTGTCCACCACCCGGGCCACCACCTCGCCGCCGTCGGCCGCGACCGTGCTGGCGCCGAGCGCGAGCTGATTGGCCTGGCCGGCGTTGTCGGCGTTCTGCTTCACGGTGACGCTGAGCTCCTCCATCGACGCCGCGGTCTGCTGCAGCGCCGAGGCCTGTTGCTCGGTGCGCTGGCTGAGGTCGCTGTTGCCGCCGGCGATCTCCACCGCCGAGCCCTCCACGCGGGCCGCGGTGCCCTGAATGGCCGACACCATGGCCCGCAACTGCGCCGCCATGTGGTGCAGCGCTTGCATCAACTGGCCCACGTCGTCGCGGCCGCTGGGCTGGATGGACTGGGACAAGTCGCCGCGCGCCAGGTCGGCCGCCATGCGGCGGGCCAGGCCGATGCGGGAGATGATCGATCCGCTGATGAGTTGCGACAACAGGACCATGCCCAGGGCCAGCAGCAGCACGCCGGCGCCTGTCAAGCGCACTTGCGACCACAGTTCCGCCTTGAGGTCGTCGATGTACAGCCCCGACCCGAGGACCCAGCCCCACGGCTCGAAACCCTGCACGTAAGAAACCTTGTCGACCGGCTGGTCCCCGCCCGGCTTGGGCCAGGCGTAGAAGACGAAGCCCCGCCCTTCCTTGCGCGCGGTGTCGGCGAAGGCCACGAACAGCGCCTTGCCGTTCGGGTCCTTGACGTCGGTCACGTCCTTGCCGTCGAGCTCAGGTTTGATCGGGTGCATCACCACCCTGGGGTGAAGGTCATTGATCCAGAAGTATTCGGTGCCGTCGTGGCGCATCTTGGACACCGCCGAGCGGGCGAGCTGCTGGGCCTGCGCGCGGTCGATGCGGCCGGACTGTTCCAACCCGTGTGCCCAATGCAACACACCCATTGCCGATTCCACCTGCGCCCGGGTCGCGGCTTTGCGCTGCTCGAAGCCGCGGTTGTAGTCGCCCGCGATCTGCCAGGCGCCCAGCGACAGCAGGCTGCAGATGCCCACCGCCGCCATGATCCTGAGCTTGATGCGAACCGAAATGTCGTCCATCCACGCGACCATGCGCCCTCCGCCTTTCCAATGGGATTCCCGCCTGCGCCAAGACCGGCGCCTGCCATGGCTGTATTCGAGCAAAACAAGACTTTTTTGATGGACGGATTTGGGCGGACTTCGACCCGCATATCGGCGCGGCATATCCAAACGATCCATTCGTCCGATGCCGCACCGCCGTCGCGGGCCCCCGAGCAACCGGCGTTCGGCCCTGACAGGTTGTCACTTTGTTTGCAGCTGGAATCGTCTGCTCACAGCAATCCCCACGCCGCGCCGCTACGGTGCACGGTCGACTGACGCAACACCCACCGAATTCAGCCCAAACGCAGGAGCCCGTTCCCATGAGCATCAACTGGCGCACCGCTTGGCATGGCCAAGACATCGTGGTCTATCGCGACGAAGAGGAAGTGGACCGCATCCATGCGCCCAGCATCGAGCGGGTCGTCTTCGTCTACCGCTCTCCGGGCGAGACGCTCGGCGACCTGCGCTATGCGCTGGTGCAGTTGCCGGACGAAGTGGCGGTGCTGCCGCTGGAGACGGGCTTCGCCGGCCGCGTGAACTTCGAGCGCCAGGCTTTCTGGACGGAACGCGCCAACGTCTTCTGGGCGCTGGACAGCAAGGCCCCGGTGTCGTTCAAGCACCCGGTCGGGCGCTGGTGGCTGCGCCTGGGCGGCCCGGTCTACAGCCGCATGCCGCGGCAGGACATCGTCTCGGCGATCGACAGCTGGCCGCTGGAAGGCCCGCAGACCTGGGAGCAGCGCAAGTGGGCGCTGATCGCCAAGCGCCGCCCCTTCGCCAACATGCGGCCGGTGGCGGCGGCCCACCGCCGCTGAGCCCGCGGGCCTGGCCGAAGCACGATCGAAACCCGGTGCTCGGGCGAACGCGCTTCCGGCACCGCCGGCTTCAGGACCGCCGCCGCTCCATCGCCAGCGACGAGCGCTCGAAACCCAGCTTGGCGAAGAACGCCTCGGCGCCCGGCCGGCCGGCGCGCAGCACCCAGGTGACCCGCGGGTCGTTGCCCGTCGCATGGGCCACGAGTCGCCGGCCGATGCCGAGGCGGCGGTGCCCAGCCTCGACGACGAGCATCGACAGGTAGCCGTTGGACAAGCCGTCCGTCAGCCCGCGCAGGAAGCCGACCACGCGCCCGTCCATGAGCGCGACTTCGGCAAGCTGCGAAGCCGCGACCAGCGAGGCCAGGCGCTCGACGCTTCCAAGGCGGTCGCGCCAACCGTTGGCGGCAAGCAACTCGAAGACAGCCTGCGCCTCCTCCGGGCGCATGCGGCGGATAGCAACCGCATGCACCGCCAGTACCTCCGCCGCGGGAAGCGCGTCGGGCGGCGCGCCCTGGTCGCACTTGCGGCAGGCCAGCGCCTCGCCGAGTTTGGAGGCGCGGCCTTCGGGACTGGTCACCCAGGGCCGGTTCGTCCACGGCGGGTCGTGGCGCACGTGCTGGTGGTGGCCACAGGCCAGGCGGGCGACCCAGTCGCCCAACTCGTCCTGGTGGAAGCTCGCGATCGTCCGGTCCATGCCGCGGCGAGGGGGCGTGTCCGACCTCAGTCGAACCGCCCTTCCCTCAGCCACTTGGTGGCCACCCATTTCTCGCCTTCGACGACCGGCGCGCCGCCGTGCAGTGTCTTGGTCAGCGGGTGCGGCCGGTCGTAGCTGAAGAACACCGCGTTGCCTTTGACTGGCGACACCTCGAACTTCACGTCGGGGAAGGTGGTGCAGCCGCCGCGGGTGGGCGTGTTGAGGTACATGACCAGGCTGGCCACGCGCTGGCCGCCGCGCTTGAGGATGTTCGCGGTGCCGGGCTGGGCCGGGTCGAAGTAGTCGTAGTGCGGCTTGTATTCGGCGCCGGGCCGGTAGCGCAGCACCTGCAGGCCCTCGCCGTTGACCAGGGGCCACTGCAGCAAGCGGGCGATGCGCGCCTCGATGCGGGCGCACAGCGCGTTCTCCTCGCGGGCGAAGAACATGCCTTCACTGGTGCGCGCCGCGTTGACCTCGCTGCCGCCGGTGTCGAGCTGCACGGTCTCGGAGCGGGCGAGCCGCGCCTCGGCCAGCGCGATCATCTCGTCGCATTCCTCGTTCGACAGCAGGCCGCCGAACACCACCACCCGCGGCAGCAGCATGTGGGACAGCACCTGGACCTCGCGGTCGCCGGCGTCGAGCACGGCGCAGCCTTCCAGCTGCAACGGCTCGGGCACCGGCACCGGCACCGGCAGGCCGTTGGCCTTGGCGTGTTCGACCAGGTGGCCGCGCAGCGTCTGCTCCAGCGCCTGCACGGCCACGGCTTCCTGCCAGCCGCTGGCCAGCATCGACTGCAGCACGGCGTCGGGCGCGCAGCCGGCCTTCGCCTGGGCGATGATCCAGTCCTGCAGCTCGCGGGTCACGGGTTGCACATAGGACGACGTGGACGACGCGTCCTGCGCCGCGGTTTTCGAATGTGGGATGGCCATCGGCGGATTTTGCCGGAACGCCCCGGCGGGCCCAAACCGGACCCAAACCGACCCGACACGCGGCGCGGGCGGACGGCCGATCAGTCGGCCTGGCGTCGGCGAAAGACGAGCCGGTCGGCCTCGGAGCACCCCGCGTCGAAGGCATAGCCCTCGCTGTCGAAGGCCTGCAACTGCTTCACCCGGGAAACCCGGTGCGTGACGGCGTAGCGCGCCATCAATCCGCGGGCCCGCTTGGCGAAGAAGCTGATCACCTTGTATTGGCCGTTTTTCCAGTCTTCGAACACGCACTCGACCACCCGCGGCTTCAGGCAAGGGCGGTCGACCGCCTTGAAATACTCCTGCGACGCCAGGTTCACGATCACCGGCCGGGCCTGGCCCTCCATGCGCTCGTTCAGGTGCTCGGCGAGTCGGTCGCCCCAGAAGGCGTAGAGGTTGCCGCCGTGGGCATTGGGCAGCGCGGTGCCCATCTCCAGGCGGTAGGGCTGAAGCCGGTCCAGCGGGCGCAGCACGCCGTACAGGCCGGAGAGGATGGCCAGGTGGGACTGCGCCCAAGCCAGGTCTTCGGCGCTCAACGTGCTGGCTTGCAGGCCGCCATAGACGTCGCCGTCGAAAGCCAGCACCGCCGGTTTGCTGTTTTTCGCGGTGGACTTCTCGGACCAGGCCGCGTAGCGCTCGACATTCAGTTCGGCCAAAGCGCCGGACAAGTCCATCAACTCGCCGATCTGGCGCGCCGAGCGGCTCTTCAGCACCTTGATCAGCTCGGCCGACTGCGCGGTGAACAACGGCTGGGAAGGCCGTTTGACGGTGCTGGGCGTTTCATAGTCCAGCGACTTGGCGGGCGACAGCAGGAAGAGCATGGCGACGGCGGTGCAGGGTGGAAAAAAGCCCGGTCGGCAGGCGGCGAACGCCTCGGACCGGGCCCGGCGCCGGCGCGGCGGGCGCGCAAGGCGCCGCGGGGCCGGTGGAAACCGTCAGGCTTACTTCGGAGCCTTGGCCTTGGCGTAGGCCGCCAGCCCGGCGCTGACTTCGTCGCGCGCGGCCTGCGGGCCTTCCCAGCCCTGCACCTTGACCCACTTGCCCGCTTCCAGGTCCTTGTAGTGCTCGAAGAAGTGCTGGATGGCCTTAAGGCGCATCTGGTTGATGTCTTCCGGCTTCTGCCAGTGGCTGTAGATGGGCAGCACCTTGTCGATCGGCACGGCCAGCAGCTTGGCGTCGCCGCCGGCTTCGTCGTCCATCTTCAGCACGCCGATGGGGCGGCAGGTGACGACCACGCCGGGGGTCAGGGGGTAAGGGGTGATCACCAGCACGTCCACGGGGTCGCCATCGTCGGCGAGGGTCTGCGGGATGTAGCCGTAGTTGCACGGGTAGTGCATGGCGGTGGTCATGAAGCGGTCGACGAACAGGGCGCCGCTGTCCTTGTCCACCTCGTACTTGATCGGGTCGGCGTTCATCGGGATCTCGATGATGACGTTGAACTCTTCGGGCGCTTTCTTGCCGGGAGGGACGTTGTGCAGGCTCATGGGGAAAGGTTTGGTTGTGTTGGATTCGGGAGAACCCTGATTTTAAGCAAGCCCCCGTTTCAGCTTCGCGCGAGGCCGTCGTCGGACTTAGGAAGGGGCGGCGCAACCGATGGTAAACACCAGCCCGCTTTCATTGCCTTGCCCCAGGCCATCTCTTAGGATGCGCCGGCAGGTGGGGCCGCCCGGCGGGCGGCATGGATCGGCGCATGCGAACGCAGGCCACCCCGCCGCGCACCCACAAAAGATCGACAACCCAGAAGGAGACCCCCTGATGTCTACGCAATTGGCGCTCTACGTGGCGCTAGGCTGCGGTTTGGCCGCGGTGATCTACGGTTTCGTCCAGCGCAGCTGGATCTTGTCGCAGGACGCGGGCAACCCGCGCATGCAGGAGATCGCCGGCGCCATCCAGCAGGGCGCGGCGGCCTACCTCGCCCGCCAGTACAAGACCATCGGGCTGGTCGGCGCGGTGCTTGCGGTGCTCATCGCCCTCTTCCTGGACCTCACCACCGCCGTCGGATTCGTCGCCGGCGCGGTGCTCTCCGGCGCCTGCGGCTTCATCGGCATGAACGTCTCGGTGCGCGCCAACGTGCGCACCGCGCAGGCGGCCACGCAGGGCATCGGCCCGGCATTGAGCGTGGCCTTCAAGGGCGGCGCGATCACCGGCATGCTGGTGGTGGGGCTGGGCCTGCTGGGCGTGAGCCTGTTCTTCTGGTTCATCAGCGGCGGCAGCAAGGTCGACACGGCCACGCTCAAGCCCCTGCTCGGCCTGGCCTTCGGCTCCTCGCTGATCTCGATCTTCGCGCGGCTGGGCGGCGGCATCTTCACCAAGGGCGCCGACGTGGGCGCCGACCTGGTGGGCAAGGTGGAGGCCGGCATCCCCGAGGATGACCCGCGCAACCCGGCGGTGATCGCCGACAACGTGGGCGACAACGTCGGCGACTGCGCCGGCATGGCGGCCGACCTGTTCGAGACCTACGCCGTGACCCTGATCGCCACGATGGCGCTCGGCGCGCTGATGGTGTCCAACATGCCGATGGCCGCCGTCGTCTACCCGCTGCTGCTGGGCGGCGTGTCCATCATCGCCTCCATCATCGGCTGCGCCTTCGTCAAGGCCAGCCCCGGCATGAAGAACGTGATGCCCGCGCTCTACAAGGGCCTGGCGGTGGCGGGCGTGTTGTCGCTGGTGGCCTTCTACTTCGTGACCACCCAGCTGCTGCCGCAGGGCGTCACGCTGGTGTCGCAGCAGGCGGTCTCGGCGAACGCGCTCTTCGGCACTTGCGCCGTCGGCCTGGTGCTGACCGCTGCGCTGGTGTGGATCACCGAGTTCTACACGGGCACGCAGTACAAACCGGTGCAGCACATCGCCCAGGCGTCCACCACGGGCCACGGCACCAACATCATCGCCGGCCTCGGCGTGTCGATGCGCTCCACGGCCTGGCCGGTGCTCTTCGTCTGCGCGGCCATCATCGTGGCCTACCAGCTCGCCGGGCTCTACGGCATCGCGGTCGCCGCGACGTCGATGCTCAGCATGGCCGGCATCGTGGTCGCCCTGGACGCCTACGGCCCGATCACCGACAACGCCGGCGGCATCGCCGAGATGGCCGAGCTGCCCGCCGCGGTGCGCGACATCACCGACCCCCTGGACGCCGTGGGCAACACCACCAAGGCGGTGACCAAGGGCTACGCCATCGGCTCGGCCGGCCTGGCGGCGCTGGTGCTCTTCGCCGACTACACCCATTCGCTCGAAGGCCAGGGCATGAGCGTCTCCTTCGACCTGAGCGACCCGAAGGTGATCGTGGGCCTGTTCATCGGCGGCCTCATCCCCTACCTCTTCGGCGCGATGGCGATGGAAGCGGTGGGCCGCGCCGCCGGCGCGGTGGTGGTGGAGGTGCGGCGCCAGTTCCGCGACATCAAGGGCATCATGGAAGGCACGGGCAAGCCCGAGTACGGCACCGCGGTCGACATGCTGACCGGCGCGGCGATCAAAGAGATGATCGTGCCCAGCCTGCTGCCGGTGGTGGTGCCCATCCTCGTGGGCCTCTTCCTCGGCCCGGCCGCCCTCGGCGGCTTGCTGATGGGCACCATCGTCACCGGCCTGTTCGTCGCGATCTCGATGTGCACCGGCGGCGGCGCCTGGGACAACGCCAAGAAATACATCGAAGACGGCCACCACGGCGGCAAGGGCAGCGAAGCCCACAAGGCGGCCGTCACCGGCGACACGGTCGGCGACCCCTACAAGGACACGGCCGGCCCGGCCGTCAACCCGCTGATCAAGATCATCAACATCGTGGCCCTGCTGATCGTGCCGCTGCTGCCGGCCGCGGCGTACAAGGCACCGGTGAGCGACGCGGTGCCAAAGTCCGTGCCGATGGTGGCGCCGGCGCCGGCGGCGTCCCCCGGGCTGTCGGCCCCGGCCAGCCTCGCGCCTTCGGCCGACCGGGCCGCTCCAGCGGCGTCGAACTGACCCCGGCGCCTCGCCCGCAAAGAAGAGCCAACCTCCCGGTTGGCTTTTTTTCGGTTCATCGATGAATTCCGGGGACTGAATTTGGTTTCTGTACGCTGCTGCCCAAG
>CBIHOD010000095.1:0-14520 GCA_966211815.1 uncultured Burkholderiales bacterium | reverse complement strand
GTCGTTGGTCAGCGGCTTGTCCTTGTGGCCGGCGATGCCCTTGGCCTTGGCGTAGTCGCTCCAGGCCTTGACGAAAGCGGTGTTGGTCGGGTTCTTCACCGACATGAAGTAGTTCCAGGCCGCCAGGTGGCCGACCAACGGCTTCGTGTCGACGCCACGCAGTTCTTCTTCGCCCACCGAGAACGCCACCACCGGCACGTCGGTGGCCTTCAGGCCCTGGTTGCCCAGCTCCTTGTAGAAGGGCACGTTGGAGTCGCCGTTGATGGTGGAGACCACCGCCGTCTTCTTGCCCTCGGAGGCGAACTTCTTGATCTTGGCGATGATGGTCTGGTAGTCGCTGTGGCCGAAGGGGGTGTACTCCTCGATGATGTCGGCCTCGGCCACGCCCTTGGACTTCAGGAAGGCGCGCAGGATCTTGTTGGTGGTGCGGGGGTAGACGTAGTCGGTTCCCAGCAGCACGAACCTTTTGGCGGACCCGCCGTCCTTGCTCATCAGGTACTCCACCGCGGGGATGGCCTGCTGGTTGGGCGCCGCGCCGGTGTAGAACACGTTCTTCGACAGCTCCTCGCCCTCGTATTGCACCGGATAGAAAAGCAGGCTGTTGGTCTCCTCGAACACCGGCAGCACCGACTTGCGCGACACGCTGGTCCAGCAGCCGAACACCGCGGCCACCTTGTCCTGGGTGATCAGTTGCTTGGCCTTCTCGGCGAAAAGCGGCCAGTTCGAGGCCGGGTCGACCACCACCGGTTCGAGCTTCTTGCCCAGCACGCCGCCCTTGGCGTTGATCTCGTCGATGGCCATCAGGGCCACGTCCTTGAGCACCGTCTCGGAGATGGCCATGGTGCCGGACAAGGAGTGCAGCACGCCGACCTTGATGGTGGCCGACTGGGCGTGGGCGAGGCCCGAAAAGCCCAGCGCCGTGGCGGCCAGGGCGATGGCGCCCAGGGAGTGGCGGACGACGAAACTGCGGCGAGAGGCGTTTTTCATGCGGAAGGCTCCTGGCGTTTTGAAGAGGGTGTTCGGTGTCTCGGGGCCCGGCGACGGCGGGCTTCGTTCAACCGGGGTCCAGCTTAGGGAGCGGGGCCGCGCCGGGGAATACGACAGATGGCGTAGGCGCGGCCGCCGGGAGGCTGCCCGGCCGGGTGGCCTCCCGGCTTCCTAAAATCCGCCATCCGCCCGACCCGGGGCAGCCAACGGACAAGCCGTTGAAACACCGCCAAGCGATCTCGGCCCTCGAATGCCTGGGTGCCCGGCTTCTCAGGGCGGTGCCGGCGCGGGCCGTGGGCGCTTTTACGCCTTGCCCTGACGCAGTGCCGAGAATGCCAGGAGGCGGCCGCGATGCGCCCTCCTCCTTCCCACGACCAATCACCTCGAATCGATGAGCCTTTCCAACCTTTTCCGCGCATTCAAAAAGAAGGACCGGGGCCAGGCAGCGCCCGCCGCGGCCGAACCGCAATGCGCTTCATCCTTCCCGAACGCCCGCACCGGCATCCACCCCTGGCTGCAAGCCGGCGACAGGCTGGTCGCCAGCTTGCTGATCGATGGTCAGCCGATCTGCAGCATCGACGAACTGGCGGCGCACGACGGCATGCGCCGCGAACCGAGCGCCGAATTCAGCCTGCCGGCCGGCGCCCGCAAAGCGCTGCTGACCGGCACGCTGACTCGCGAGGAAGATCAGAAAACCATCCCCTTCAGACGCGCCTGGAGCCTGGTGGACGCCGCGCCCTTCACCTCGGTCCTGCACGACGACGCGCTCGCCCTGGACCAACGGCTGCTCAAGTTCTCCGCCCGTTTGGAAGCGCTAGACCAGGCCCACGGCGACTACCGCTTCCGCGACTTCCGCGCCGAGGCGGCGGCATCGGTGGATGAAGAACTGGCCGAGGCCGGCCGGCGGCTGGGCTTCGAGCCGCCGCGGGTGCTGGCCCAAGTTCTCGGCCTGAAGGCCGAAGTGGGCCATTCCTATTTCCACCGTCCCAGGGATTTGGCCACCGTCGAGGAGACCCTGCTCTCGGCCGTGTGGGGCCACGAGTCGCTGCAAGACGAGCTTGCGCCCGAGGTCCTGGCCCGGTACCGGCGCAGCGTGGCGGTTTTCACCGAGGTCGGCGACGGCCTGGGCGCCCTCGCCTACGACCCGCTGGGCACGCGGCCCGGGGAACCGTCGAACGCCTGGGGCGACAGCCATGGCCCCGGCGCCGAAGCCGCGCCTTCGCAAGGCGTCTGGTTCTGGTTGCACCAAGGTTCGCTCAACGAGCCGACACTGCTGCTGGACCGCCAGCGCCGCCCAGCCGACGGCGAGCAAGCGGTGTTGAGCGTGCTGAGGCGCCTCGTGGTCGGCACGGTCCTCGAGGCGGCCGATGAACACGGCGAACACGCTCCCGTGGACAACGAAAAAACGATCTGGGTCGACTCCTCGCACCCCCACGCGCTCATGCAGCTGCATTTCGATGGGAACAAGCCCAGGCTCTGGCTGCGCAGCTACGACCACTATTACGCCTTGCTGTGACCGCCTGCGCCATGCTGCTCAAACGCATCCACCACGCCGCCATCATCTGCTCGGACTATGAGGTCTCCAAGCGCTTCTACGTCGAGTGCCTCGGGTTGCGCGTCGTGGCGGAGAACTACCGCGCGGCGCGCGGTTCCCACAAGCTCGACCTGGCCCTGCCCGACGGTTCGCAGGTCGAGCTGTTTTCCTTCCCCGGCGCGCCGCCGCGGCCGTCCTACCCCGAAGCGCGGGGCTTGCGCCACCTGGCTTTCGAAGTGGACGACGTGGAGCGTTGCAAGCGCGGCTTGCAGGCGCTGGGCATCGAGGTGGAAGCCATCCGCACCGATGAATACACCGGCCGGCGCTTCACCTTTTTCGCCGACCCGGACGGCTTGCCGCTGGAGTTGTACGAAGCGGCGGTCAAAGGGTGAGGCAGGGCGGCGCCGGCGCGCCACGACGGTGCGCCGCGCACCGATCGCGTGTCGCGCCCCGTGTCAGCCCGCAGCGGCGGGGGGTGTCACCGCAATCGGCCCACGTACCGCTCCTGCACGGCGTGCACGGACTGCGCGCGGCCGTCATGGCCCAGCACGATCAGCGACGCCTCCCCCGCCCGGGCCGCAGGCCCGCGCGGCGGCTGGCGTTGCGCGGACCCGGGGCGCACCTCGGCGCAGGCGGTGGCCCATTTACCGGCGAGGTCCGCCAATTCGGCGTCGCCCGGCGCCTGGCCCAGGCGCACCACCTCGGCCGCATAGGCCGGATCGCTCATCATCCATTCCACATCGGTCACCCTGCCGGTTTTCCGGCGCAACAGCACATGCAGGCGCGTGGCGAGGGCGAATTTCTCCAGTTCGATGGCCAATGTTTTCTCCAAGCAGTGAAGGAAAGACGGGTGAAAAAACAGCCCGGCCGCGCGCTGGACGCACACGACGACGCGGCGCACCATGAGCGTGCCGGCTTGCGGCGGTCGCCATCGACAGTGCAGAAAACGGGCCAACCGCGCTCCAGGCGCCAAAATCGCCGGCCCGGCCGGGAAATCTCGCGATCACTGACCAAGTGGAATCGATGGATTGCAAGCCAGGGCAAGGCGCAAACCGCAGCGATACCAGGGGTATCGCGAGGATTTGCAACGCGGCCTTGGCTTGCGACACGATTCCATCGGCAACTATCTGCGGGACACCACACGGGCTGTTCAACCGGCATGTGATCAAGCACCGGTTCTGCCCGGCGTGCGGCATCCACCCCTGCGGCGAGGGAACGGACCCGAAGGGCAACGCCATGGCGGTGGTCAACGTGCGCTGCCTGGAAGGCGTCGACCTCGCCTCGGCACCCCTCACGCATTTCGACGGACGGTCGACGTGATCCCGGGGCCTGCCGGCCTCACCCGTCAAACACGCGGCGAGCGCAGCGCCAGGAGTGCGCAGGCCATCATCGAAAGCCCCAGCCACGCCGTCGCGCCGAGCACGCGCTGGTAGGCGACGGCGTCGACCACGATGGCGGCGGCCGGATAGGCGAATTGCAGGACGGCGACCCGCCCCGATTCCAAACGGCGCATGCCCTCGTAGAGCAGCACATAGGCGAGCGCGGAGTGGAACACGCCGATGCCCGCCAGCCAGCCCCAGGTGACCAGTCCCCGGGGCAGCCCATGCAGCAGCGGCCACCAAGCCAGCATGGCGCCGCCCAGGGCGCATTGCCAGAAGGCCAGGGCGAAGCCGGTGGCCCGGCGCTGCCGCTGGGCGAGCAGCGTCACCGCGGCGTAGCTGAGCGAGGCCAGCACCGCGAATCCGAGTCCCTCCAGGAAAGCGGTGTCGACCGCCCGCCCCCGGCCCGCCAGGTCGGTGGCGAGCACCAGACCGGCCAGCGCCGCGGCCGCGGCGGCGCAGCGGGCCGCCGAGATCCGTTCGCCGAACAACAGCGCGCCCGCGGCCATCACCCACAGGGGCTGCACATGGAAGGCGATGGTGGCCACGGCGATGGAGGTGCGATCGATCGCCGCGAAGAAGAACACCCAGTTCAGGACCATCAGGACGGCGGTGGCCGCGACGGCCGCGAAGGCGGCCGGCGGCGGCGGGCGCGCAGCTGCACCGCTCACCGGCGTCGATGAGCATGCAGTTGCGCAAGCTGGAGCAGGCCGTGGCCGAGCCGCTGCTGGTGCGCAACGCGCGCGGGCTGGCGTTGACCCCCGCCGGGCAGCGGCTGCTGCCGCACGCCCGCGCGCTGCTGCAGGCCCACCGCCTCGCGCAAGAGGCGGTGTCGACACCGGCCCTGGCCGGCAGCGTGCGGCTGGGCATCCCCGAGGACTATGCCGGCGCCTACCTGGCGCCGGTGCTGCGCGGCTTCGGCGCCCTGCACCCGGCGGTCGAAATCACGCTGGTTTGCGCGCAGTCGACCGTGCTGGTTCCGCAAGCCGCGCGGGGCGAGATCGATGTCGCCCTGGTCACGCAGGACCGGCCCAGCCGCGGCCGGCTGCTGTTCCACGAACCGCTGGTGTGGGTCGGCGCCGCGGGTGCCGACGCCTGGCGGCGCGACCCGTTGCCGGTGGCGGTCTTCGAAGAGGGTTCCAGCGCCCGGTCGGTGGCCGAACGCGCGTTGCGCAAGGCCGGCCGGCGCTGCAGGGTGGCCTACTGCAGCCCGAGCAACTCGGGCCAGACCGCGGCGGTCGAAAGCGGCCTGGCCGTGGCGGCGCTGGCGCGCTGCAGCGTGCCCGCTGGCCTAGTCGTGCTCGACGGCCGCCACGGCCTGCCGCCGCTGCCTGCCTTGCCCGTGGCGGCGCTGCTCGGCGGCCAGGCCAGGCCGTCGGAAGCGGCGCTGTCGCTGCATGGCATGTTCGTCGCGCAGCTCGGGTCCGCGAGTCTCCAGAAAAAGCCCGCGTGACGTCACGGCCCCCCGCCATCGGGGCGTTCGGCGGGGCGGCCTCCGCGCCGCGGCGCGGGACGCCACACCCGGTGGCAAACTCGCCGGACACCGACGCACCCCCACGCCAACGCCATGGAAAAAACCAGCAGCCTTTCGCCCCGCCCCGATTTCGTGCTCGCGGACCCGGCCCTGCACCGGCAGGCCGTGGCCGAGCTGAACCTCGAATACATGGACTGGGTGATGTCGGGCCTGGAAGCGGCGTTCGGCGCCACGCGGCAGGCCATCCTGGGCATGCCGCTGCGGGAGTATGTCGACGGCACCATCGACGAGGTCTGCGGCGACCGGCCGCCGCGCGGCGCCTTCTACCTGGTCGAGATCGATGGCCGGCTGGCCGGCATGGGCGGCCTGCGCCGCTTGCGCGAGGGCGTCGCCGAGGTCAAACGCCTTTATGTGCGGCCCGGCCAACGCGGCGCCAGGCTGGGCGAGGCGCTGCTCCGGCGGCTGCTGTCGGACGCCCGGTCCTTCGGCTACCGTCGGGTGCACCTGGATTCGGCGCCCTTCATGCGCTCGGCCCACCGGCTCTACGAAGCCGAGGGCTTCACCGATTGCCCGCCTTACGACGGCACCGAAGTGCCGCCAGAGATGCGCGGCACCTGGCGCTTCATGGAGCGCCGGTTGTGAGCGCTCGGCGCCTGTCGTGGCCGCGGCTGCTGCCGCTGCTGCTTTGCCCCGCGGCCCTGCTGGCCGCGCCAGATGAAGACTTGCTCGGCAAGGCCCGCGGCTACCCGGCCGGCCGCAACCTGGCCGAGGCCTACCAGGCGCCGTACATGGTGGGCTCTTTCAGCGCGATGGACAGCCTGGCCCCCTCCTGCGCCATGGCGCCGTCCGACCGGCCGCTGCCGCTGGAGGAGGGCGCCGCCGCAGAGCCGCCCTTCGCTTACCGCTTCGACGGCCGTGCGCTGCTGCTCGACGACTACATGCGGCGCCAGCGGGTGACCGCGTTGCTGGTGTTGAAAGACGGCGGGATCGTGGCCGAGCGCTACAACTACGGCCGAGCCGCCGACATGCGCTTCCTGTCCAACTCCATGGCCAAGACGGTGGTGGCGATGGCTCTGCTGAAGGCGCGCGCCGAGGGCCTGGTCCGTTCCTTCGATGAGACCGCGGCCACTTATGCGCCCGAGTTGACTGGGACGCTCTACGGCGAGACCCGCATCGTCAACCTGCTGCGCATGGCCTCGGGCGCGCGTTTCGTCGAGGACTACTCCCGCGCCGACGACCGCAGCCGCTTCAACGCCGCCGCCCGCACCGGAGGTTTCGCCGCCGCGGCCAGGGCCGTCACCGAACGGGCCGACGCCGAAGGCAGGCGTTTCAATTACGCCAGCGCGCAGACGGCGATGCTGGGGCTGGTGCTGCGCGGCGCCACGGGACGCACGCTGTGCGACTACGCGGCCGAGAAGATCTGGCGGCCGATCGGCGCCGAAGCGCCGGCCACGTGGTTGCTCAACCCGGCCGACCGGGTGGAGATCGCCGCCGGCGGTCTGAACGCCACGGCACGCGACTATGCGCGGCTGGGCTGGATGATGGCCAACGACGGCATGGGCCCGTCGGGCGAAGTCCTTTCGCGGGACGACCTGCTCGACATGACCGACCCGGCCCGCCAGCCTGAAGCCTTCCGGCCCGGCGCGCTGAAAGGCACGCAGCGCGGCTATGGCCTGCAGACCTGGCTGCTGCCCGGGGGCCAGCACCGCTTCGCGCTGCTGGGCGTGCATGGCCAGGCCATCTTCGTCGACCCGCGGCTCAAGCTGGTCGTGGTGCACCTGGCCGTGGGCCAGGATGCTTCGGGCGACGCCAGCGGGCACCACCTGGGAGCGGAGCGCGAGGCGCTGTGGCGGGGGATATTGGCGCACTACGGCGGGCAATGATTCCCCCATCCCGAGGCCTGCGCCCTGTCGAGCGGCCTGTGCCGCCTCACTGGCCCAGGCCGCGGAGCCCCGCCCGGCCCCGCCTCACCCCCCCTCCACCACCCCCCTCACCCGCGACGCGGCCATCGACGCCGCCGCGTTGCGCGTCTCCACGCCGAGCTTCTCGAACACGTGCTCCAGGTGCTTTTTGACGGTGGCCGGGCTGGTGCCGAAGATGTCGCCGATGTCGCGGTTGGTCTTGCCCTTGGCCACCCAGTAGAGCACCTCGGCTTCGCGCGCGGTGAGCTTGAAGGCGGCGGCCAGGGCGTCGATGACCGCCCGGTCGGAGCGCTCGCGCATCACCACCAGCCATTCGCCGTCGCCGGTCTGCTCGTGCAAGGCGACCAGGAGGCGGCGCGGCGCGTGGCCGAGGGCGAGTGTCGGGGGCGGCGCGCCCGCGGACACGCGTTGGACCGCGCCGCGCATCCAGGCCAGGGCTTCGTCCGGCAGCCGGCCGCCGCCGAAGTGGGCGAGCATCAGTTCGCGCGCCAGGGGCGTCTGCCAAAGCACCCGCCCGTCGGCCACGCGCACGACCAGCGTGGCGTGGCCGAAGGCGTCCAGCGCGTTGCGCGCCTGGCTGGACTGGCGCGCGCCCTGCAGGTGCACCGCGACGCGCGCCAGCACTTCGCGGGCGCGCAGCGGCTTGGTGACGTAGTCGACGCCGCCGGCCGCGAAGGCGCCGACCACGTGCTCGGTCTCGGTCAGCGCCGTCATGAAGACGATGGGGATGGCGGCGGTGGCGGGGTGCGCCTTCAGGCGGCGCGCCACCTCGAAGCCGTCGATGCCGGGCATCACCGCGTCCAGCAGCACGATGTCGGGCAGGGACTGCGCCGCGCGCTGCAGCGCGGTCTCGCCGCTCGTGGCCACCAGCACGGTGTAGCCGGATTCGTCGAGCGCGTCGTGCAGCACCGACAGGTTGTCGGGCACGTCGTCGACGATCAGCACCACGCCGGCGCGGCTGTCGCCGAGCAGCGCGGGACGGCCGGCCGGGGCCGGGTCGGCGGGCGCCGGCTGCGCGGCCGGCGGATGGTCAATGTCGGTCATGGTCGGGTGCCTCCGGGGACGAGCGGCGCAGCAAGCCGCCCATCGCCTCGAATTGGAAATTCCGCGCCAGGTCGCGCATGCGGGCCGTCCAGTCGGCGCAGCCGGGCTCGTCGCGGTCGATGGCGTCGAGCCGTTCGAGGACGCCACGGAGGTAGCCCAGCTCGACCGCTTCCCGCAACGCCATCACCTGGCCGGGGGTCGGGGGTCGGATCGCCGGCACCGGGAGGGCCGGCGCCGGGACCGGCGCTTGCGGCCGCGACGCCTCCCCGCCGTCCACGTCCCGCGTCCCGAAAGCAGGCGCCGCCTGTGCCACCCGCCACTCCAGATTCAACGCGCCGCCCAGCCAATCCAGCAATTCGTCCTTGCGCACCGGCTTGACGATGAAGTCCCCGGGGCCCAGGCCCGCCGCGTTGTCGGCGCCCTTTTCGAAAGCATTGGCCGACACGATGGCCACCGGCGCGCCGCACAGCCCGCGCCCGCGCATGGCCGCGATGGTCTGCCAACCGTCGGCGCCGGGCATGGCCAGGTCCATCAGGACGGCGTCGGGGCTGAACGCCGAAAGCATGTCGAGGCAGGCGTCGCCGGAGGCCGCCAGTGCCACCTCGAAGCCCAGCGGCGCGAGCATGTTGCGCATCAGCTCGCGGTCGGTCTCTTCGTTGTCGACAACCAGCAGCCGCCGGCGGGGGCCTTTGTAGCCCACGCGCGCGGCCGGCCGCATGAAACCTTCCACCTGCCGGTCCCGCACTTCGGGAAGGAAGAGCCGGATGCGGAACACGGTGCCGCCCGCGCCCCCGGGTCCGGCCGGGGTGCTGCGCACGCTCATCTCGCCGCCCATGAGGTCGGTCAGCATCTTGGCGATCGTCAGCCCCAGTCCGGTGCCGCCGCCGGCGGCCGCCGCGCCTCGCGCGAAGGGCTCGAAAATTCGCTCCAGCTCGGGTGGCGCGATGCCGGGGCCGGTGTCCTCGATCTCGAAGGTGGCCATCTCGCGGGCGTGGCGAAGGCGCAGCGCCACCCTGCCCGCCTGGGTGAATTTGACGGCGTTGCCCAGCACGTTGATCAGCACCTGCCGCAGCCGCTTCTCGTCGGCGCGCACCACCTCGGGCACGCCGCCGCCGAAGTCGTGGATGAACCCAATGCCCTTGCCCTCGGCCTGCAGTTCGAACATGCGCGCGATCTCCTCCAGACCGTCGCGGAAGCGCATCGGCCGGACATCGAGCGACAGCTTGCCGCTTTCGATGCGCGCGATGTCCATCGTGCCTTCGATCAGCGACAGCAAATGGTCGCCGCCGCGGCGGATCACCCGCACCGCCTGCCGCCGGTGCGGCGGCATGGCGGGATCTTCGTCCAGCAACTGGGCGTAGCCGATGATGCTGTTCAGCGGCGTGCGCAGCTCGTGGCTGATGTTGGTGATGTAGCGGCTCTTGGCCTGGTTGGCCTGGTCGGCCAGGCGGCGCGCCTCCTCGGCCTGTTGCTTGGCCTGCTGCAGCGCCTGGTCGGTGCGGCGGTGGGACTGGATCTCGCGGCGCAGCGCCTGGGTCTGCTCGTTCAGGGCCTGGGTCTGGCGATTGCTCTCCTCTTGGGCCACCTGGCGGCTCTTGTGCGTCAGGACCAGCCACCACGCGGCGATGCCCGTGACCAGGGCCAGCGCCGCGAAAGCCTTGGTGAAGCCCAGGCCGAGGGCCTGCCGCACGGGCGCCTGCGCCGAAGCGCCGCCGAGCTGCTCAAGCTCCTGCGCCCAGACCAGGTAGAACAGCGTCGCCAGCAAAGGCAGGAGGGCGCCCATCAGCAGCAGGTACCTGCCGATCTCCGAGTCGAGCCTGCGCCAGGCCGCCTGCGGCAGCACCGCCCGCGCGGCGGCCTGCCACTGCGCCGACCAGCTCGCCTCGGGCTTGCACATGTCGTTGCAGCGGGCGTCCAGCGAACAGCACAGCGAGCAGATGTGGCCGAGGTAGGCCGGGCAGTGGGCCATGTCGGGCGCTTCGTAGTCGCGCTCGCAGACGGTGCAGCGCAGGAGGCGGTGGGGGGCTGTGGGCGGGTCGATGGCTTCGACTTGCCCTTGCAGCCGGGGCCCTTCGACAAGATCAGGTTGAAGAGCCCGGGGAAGGGGCTGGGGTGCCAGAGGCCCTTCGACAGGCTCAGGGCGAACGGGGGGAATGGGTTTGGAGCCCAATTCCCCCGTTCGCCCTGAGCCTGTAGAAGGGCCCGGGCCTCGCAAGGTGGTCGAAGCACGGGGCTGCGCTTGTCGAAACCCTCCTTTGCCCATCATCGAACCCGCATCGGCCAAGCTTTCCCGCGCCAAGTAATACCGCCCCTTCGTCCACCACGCGATCAGCGGCGACGCCGCCAGCGCCGTCGCCATCGCGATCGCCGCCGAAAAGGCCTGGGCGGCCGGGCCGAGCCAGCCGAGGTGGGCCGACACCGACAGCAGCGACGCCAGGCCCATCGCGCCCACGCCCACCGGGTTGATGTCGTGGAGGTGGGCGCGCTTGAATTCGATGCCCGGCGGCGACCAGCCCATCGGCTTGTTGATGACCAGGTCGGCCACCACCGCCATGATCCAGCTGATGGCGATGTTCGAATAAAGCCCCAGCACCTTGCCCAGCGCCTGGAAAACGTTCAACTCCATGAGCACCAGCGCGATGAGCAGGTTGAAGACCATCCACACCACCCGGCCCGGGTGGCTGTGGGTGAGCCGCGCGAAGAAATTCGACCAGGCCAGCGAGCCGGCGTAGGCGTTGGTGACGTTGATCTTCAGCTGCGACACCACCACCAGCAGCGCCGTGGCGGCGATGGCCCAGGATTCGCGCGGGAAGATCTCGGCGTAGGCGACGAGGTACATCTGGTTCGGGTCGACCGCCCGGTCGACCGGTACCGATTGGCCGATCGCCAGGAAGGCCAGCAGCGCCCCGCCCAGCATCTTCAGCACGCCGGGCAGCACCCAGCCCGGCCCGCCGATCAGCACGGCGGCCCACCAGCGCTTCCCGTTGCGCGCCGTTCGGGCGGGCATGAAGCGCAGGTAGTCGACCTGCTCGCCCATCTGCGTCACCAGCGCCACGCCGACGGTCAGCGCAGCGCCGAAATGCAGCAATTGGAAGCCTCCGGCCCCGCCGTGCGCGCCCGCGTAGTCCGAAAGCTCCCGCAGCACGCCCGGGTGCCTGGCGAAGACGACGAAGAAGGGCAGCAGCATCAAGGCCAGCCACAACGGCTGCGTCCACACCTGGAAGCGGCTGATGGCGGTGACGCCGTGGGTGGCCAGCGGCACGACCACCACCGCGCACAGCAGGTAGCCCCACGCCGGCGGGATGTTGAAGACCAGCTCCAGCGCGTAGGCCATCACCGCCGCTTCGAGCGCGAAGAAGATGAAGGTGAAGCTCGCGTAGATCAGCGAGGTGAGCGTGGAGCCGATGTAGCCGAAGCCGGCGCCGCGGGTGAGCAGGTCCATGTCGACGCCGTGGCGCGCGGCGTAGACGCTGATCGGCCAGCCCGCCAGGAAGATCACCAGCCCGGTGGCCAGGATGGCCCAGAAAGCGTTGGCGAAGCCGTGGCTCACCAGCAGCGTGGCGCCCAGCGCCTCCAGCACCAGGAAGGACGACGCGCCGAAGGCGGTGTTGGCCACCCGCAGCTCCGACCATTTGCGGAAGCCGTGCGGCGTGAAGCGCAGCGCGTAGTCCTCCATCGTCTCGCGCGCCACCCAGCTGTTGTAGTCGCGCCTGACCTTGACCACGCGCTGCGCCGCCTGCGCGGCGGCGCCGGGCTCGGGCGCGATGGCCGGGCCGAGGACGGCCGCGCCGCCGGCGGCACCCGGACCGCCGGCGCCGCTTGCTTCGGGATGGGCGTCGCGCATCGCCGCACTGGCGCAAGGGCCGTGCCACCGGGCCGGGCGCACGGGGCTATCCTCTGGCACACCTCCTGCTCAAAGCGACGCCATGGACCTCACACCGCGCGAAAAAGACAAGCTGCTGATCTTCACCGCCGCGCTTCTGGCCGAAAGGCGCAAAGCCCGCGGCCTGAAGCTGAACCACCCGGAGGCGGTGGCCCTGATCACCGCGTCGATCCTGGAAGGCGCCCGCGACGGCAGGACGGTGGCCGAGTTGATGAGCGACGGCAAGCTGGTGCTCGGCCGCGCCGACGTGATGGAAGGCGTGGCCGAGATGATCCCCGACATCCAGGTCGAAGCCACCTTCCCGGACGGCACCAAGTTGGTGACCGTGCACCAACCCATTCCTTGACGCCCGACCCATCCCGGTGCGGCCCTCCGCACCCTCGCGGTGCCACCGTGCGCACCGTCCCTGACGACACACCGGAGCCCTCCATGTCTGAAGCCGCCATTCCCGAACCGCCCCGCCCGGCCCTCCCGCGGGCCCTGTCCCCGGCTGCCGCGCTGGCCTTGACGCTGTGGGCCGGCGGCGCCGACGCGCACACCGGTGTCGACCTCGGCGCGCACCATGGTTTCTCCAGCGGCTTCCTGCACCCGCTCGCCGGGCTGGACCACTTGGCCGCGATGCTGGGCGTGGGCCTGTGGAGCGCGCTGAGCGCGGCCACGCCGGACCGCCGCCTGCTTTGGGCGCCGCTGGGTTTCGCGCTGATGCTGCTGGCCGGTGCGCTGGTGGGCTTCGCCGGCGTGCAGGTGGGTGGCGCCGTGGAACCGATGATCGCCGCCTCGGTGCTGCTGATGGGCCTGCTCGCCGCCGCGCGCCTGCCGATGCCCGGCCCGGCTGCGGCGGCGCTGGCCGGCGGGTTCGCCGTCTTCCACGGCCTGGCGCACGGGTTGGAGCTGGCGCCGCAGGGCGGCGGCCCGGCGGCATTGATGGGCATGGTGCTGGCCACGCTGGCCCTGCATGTCGCCGGCATGCTGGCCGGCGTGGCGCTGCGCGAACGCCACCGCTGGCTGCCCCGCTTGCTGGGCACCGGCATCGCGCTGTTCGGCGTTTCGCTGCTTTTCGCTTGACGGCCGCCCGCAGACCTGCAGCCCCACGAACCCAGGAGGCCACGATGCCGATGATCCCCGGAGAGCTTTTCACCGACGACGGCGAGCACGAGCTCAACCCCGGCCGCCGCACCGCCGTCCTCGTGGTCGAGAACAGCGGCGACCGGCCTATCCAGGTCGGCTCGCACTACCACTTCGCCGAGACCAACGGCGCCTTGGTCTTCGACCGTGACGCGGCGCGCGGCATGCGGCTGAACATCGCCTCCGGCACCGCGGTGCGCTTCGAACCCGGGCAGCAGCGCACCGTGGAGCTGGTGGACTACGCCGGGGAACGGCGGGTGTTCGGCTTTCGCGGGCTGGTGCAGGGGGCGCTGTGAGGGCCGCCTGCTCCGTTCGCCCCGAGCCTGTCGAAGGGCCCTGACCACGCCAGTTGGTCGAAGCCTGGGAGGTTCGCAAAAAAAGGCTTCGACACGCTCAGCCCGAACGGTGGGTGTTGGATGACCTCCCCTCACCGTTCGCCCTGAACCTGTCGAAGGGCCCTGACCACGCCAGTTGGTCGAAGCCTGGGAGGTTCGCAAAAAGGGCTTCGACAAGCTCAGCCCGAACGGAGAGAAATGGACCTGAACCCTGGTCCTTCGGCCCGAACGGTGAGAACGGTGAAATGAGCCACGCGAGGCGCAACCCGAATACAAAGGCACAAAAACCATGACTTCCTCCATCCCCCGCCGCGCTTACGCCGAGATGTTCGGCCCCACCCTGGGCGACCGCCTGCGCCTGGCCGACACCGAACTCGTCATCGAGGTGGAGCAAGACTTCACGCTGCGGGCCGGCGGCCACGGCGAAGAAGTGAAGTTCGGCGGCGGCAAGGTGATCCGCGACGGCATGGGCCAGGGCCAGCGCGTCAACGGCCCCGGGCCCCGGGAGGCGGTCGACTGCGTCATCACCAACGCCCTGATCGTCGACCACTGGGGCATCGTCAAGGCCGACATCGGCCTGCGCGGCAGCCGCATCGCCCGCATCGGCAAGGCCGGCAACCCCGACGTGCAGCCGGGCGTGGACATCGTCATCGGCCCCGGCACCGAGGTGATCGCGGCCGAGGGGCTGATCGTCACAGCCGGCGGCGTCGACAGCCACATCCACTTCATCTGCCCGCAGCAGATCGACGAAGCGCTGAACTCGGGCGTGACGACGATGATCGGCGGCGGCACCGGCCCGGCCACCGGCACCTTCGCCACCACCTGCACGCCGGGCCC
>CBIHOD010000094.1:0-14630 GCA_966211815.1 uncultured Burkholderiales bacterium | reverse complement strand
CCGGCGCGGGCTTGAGCACCACCTGGTACTGGTAGTAGTGCTGCAGGCGGTTCGGGTTCTCGCCGTAGCGGCCGTCCTTGGGCCGGCGGCTGGGCTGCACATAAGCCGCCTTCCAGGGCTCGGGGCCGATGGCCCGCAGGAAGGTGGCGGTGTGGCTGGTGCCGGCGCCGACCTCCATGTCATAGGGTTGCAGCAGGGCGCAGCCTTGGCGGGCCCAATAGTCTTGCAGCTTGAGGATGATTTGCTGGAAGGTCAGCATGTGGATCGACGCGGAGCGTCCGTGGGTGGAAAGGGGCCGGCCCCCGCGGCCGCGGCGGCGGCGGGCCTGGACAAGCGGCGGATTTTAGGCGCGCGCGCCGCGGCCGCCGGCGCCCCGCGCCGCCCAGGCGGCGGCCAGCGACAGCAGCAGCGCCGCGCCGAGCAGCGGCCACAAGCCCCAAGCGCTGAGCCAGCGGGCGTAGGGCGTCTCGCCGAGGCGGCCTTCCACGCGGCTTTCCAGCAGGCCGTGCTCCCAGGCCGGCAGGCGGTCCGTTACCCGGCCGCGGTGGTCGACCACGGCCGTGGCGCCGGTGTTGGTGGCCCGCACCACCGGGCGCTGGAACTCCAGCGCGCGCATCTGCGAGAACTGCAGGTGCTGGTCCTGCACCAGCAGGCGCCCGAACCAGGCCAGGTTGCTGGCGTTGGCCAGCACCGTGGCGGCCTGGGGCCCGACCATGCTGGCGGCCATGTCCTCGCCGAACAGGTCCTCGAAGCAGATGAGGGGCCGGATGCGCTGGCCGGCCAGCTCGAAGGGCTCGGTGCTGCGGCCGTGCGACTGGTCCGCCAGCGGGATGTTCATCATGCGGACGAACCAGCCGAAGCCGGGCGGTATGACTTCGCCGAACGGCAGCAGGTGGCGCTTGCCGTAGTGGTATTCGCCCTCGGCGGCCGACAGCCCGACCAGGGAGTTGACGTAGCCGCCTTCGCCGTCGCCGAGGAAGATGCCCACCAGCGCGCCCCGCCCCGGGGCGAGGTAGGGCTGGCGCAGTTCGTCCCAGAAGCCGGGGCCCAGGTCCTCGTGGGACAGCGGGACCACGGACTCCGGCGTCAGCACCAGCTGGCCCTTGGCGGCGCGCATCTGACCGGCGAGGTCCTTCAAGTTGGCGTCCATGCGGTCCGGATCGAACTTCAGGTCCTGCGCCACGTTGGGTTGCAACAAGCTCACCGACAGCACACCGGTGGACCGGGTGAAATCGCTCGGCAATGCCGCACCCAGCGCCAGCAAGCCCGCGGCGGCCAAGGTCAGGGTGGACGCCGCGCGCCGGCCGGCGCCGTCGGCGCGGCACCAGGCCGCCAGCGCGAACGCGCAAAACGCCGCGAGGGCGCACAGCCCGTAGACGCCGATCCACGGCGCCCAAGCCGCCAGCGGGCCGACCGAATGGGCATAGCCGGAAGCGATCCATGGGAAACCCGTCAGCAGCGTCGCGCGCGCCAGTTCGGCGAGCAGCCAGCAGGCCGTCCAACCCGCCGCCCCGCCCCAGAGCGGCCGCGGGCCGCCGCCCGCCGGCCGCAGCCAGCGCGCCCATGCCCCCAGCGCGAACGCGTAATAAAGGGACAGCAAAGCCCCCAGCAGCAGCACCGCGGTCGCCGCCATCCAGGACGGCAGCCCGCCGAAGCGGTGCATGCTGATGTAGAGCCACCAGAAACCGGCCACCAGCCAGCCGGTGCCGAACACCGCGCCAAGCCATGCGGCGCGGCGCGGCGACGCTTGCCCGGCGGCCACCGCCAGGACGGCCAGCGCCAGCAGCTGCAACCACCACGCGTGGCTCGGGGCGAAAGACAGGCCGTGCAGGATGCCGGCCGCGGCCACGGCCCAGGCAGACCGCAAGGCCCTCGGAAAGACGCCGAACCGCATGGCCCGGGTCAGCCGGACGTCTCGTCGTCGCCCGGCGGCAAGGCGCGGACGACCTTGAACCAGCGAACCGCGCCGCCGCGCGTCAGCATGACGGTGAAGACCAGCCCGCCCAGGGTGACGGATTCGCCGCGCCGCGGCACGCGGCCCAGCTCGTGGGCCACCAGGCCGCCGATGGTGTCGAATTCGGATGACGGGAATTCCACCGAGAAAGCTTCGTTCACCGCCGTGATCCCGGCGTCGCCCGCCACGCGCTGCGCGCCGTCGGCCAGGGTGTAGATGCTGCTGTCGCCGTTCTTCTCGTCGAACTCGTCCTCGATCTCGCCGACGATCTCTTCGAGCACGTCCTCGATCGTGATCAGGCCGGCGGTGGCGCCGAACTCGTCGATCACGATGGCCAGGTGGTTGCGGTTGGAGCGGAAGTCCCGCAGCAGCTCGTTCAAGCGCTTGGACTCGGGCACGTAGACGGCCGGCCGCAGCAGCGTGCGCAGGTTCAGGTCGGGCGAGCGCTGGACCTTCAGCAGGTCCTTGGCCATCAGGATGCCGATGATGTTGTCCCTGCGTTCCTCGTAGACGGGGAAGCGCGAATGGCTGGTCTCGATCACCGTGTGGAGCAGGTCGTCGTAGTCGGCGGCGATGTCGAGCAGGTCCATGCGCGGCGCCGCCACCATGACGTCGCCGGCCGTCATGTCGGCCATGCGCAGCACGCCCTCCAGCATCATGCGCGACTCCGGTTCGATCAGCTCGCGCTGCTCGGCGTCGGCCAGCGTCTCCATCAGCTCGTCGCGCGAGTCCGGTCCCGGCGACATGAACTCGACCAGGCGCTGGAACAGGTTGCGCTTGTGCTGGTCGCCCGCCTTGTTGTCGGACTCCCGCTCCGCTGCGGGTTCGGGCGACGTCTGGGCGGCGCGCTGGCGGCCCGTAGAGGGGGGGTGGGGGTCTGTCATCGACGGGTGAAGGCAACCCTCAGGCTGCTTGGGCGCCGCAGTGGTGAGTCGGGTCAAGAGCTTACCCCATGCCGCCGCGAGGGCAGGCCCCGGCCCCCGCGGGGCCTTGGCCGCGGCAGGCGTCGGGCAAGTGTGCTAGTTTCAAGGGTTGTCGACACCCCCAGAACTCCCTCGTAGGAACCAAGCACCATGGCCCTCATCCCCGCCACCATCCTGACCGGCTTCCTCGGTTCGGGCAAAACCACCCTGCTCAAGCGGGTGCTCACCGAAGCCCATGGGCAGAAGATCGCCGTGATCGAGAACGAATTCGGCGACGAGAACATCGACAACGAGATCCTGGTGCAGGACCGCGAAGAGCAGATCATCCAGCTCAACAATGGCTGCGTCTGCTGCACCATCCGCGAGGACCTGCGCACCACGCTGTCGGGCCTGGCCGAGAAGAAACGCAAGGGCGAGTTGAAGTTCGACCGCGTGGTGATCGAGACCACCGGCCTGGCCGACCCCGGCCCGGTGGCGCAGACCTTCTTCATGGACGACGAGATCGCGGAGATCTACCTGCTGGACTCCGTCCTGACCCTGGTCGACGCCAAGCACGGCGACCAGCAGCTCGACACCCGCCAGGAAGCCCGCCGGCAGATCGGCTTCGCCGACCAGATCTTCATCAGCAAGGCCGACCTGGTCGATGCCGCCACGCTCGACGCGCTGCAGCACCGCATCAAGCACATGAATCCGCGGGCGCCGCAAAAAGTGGTCAATTTCGGCGATGTGCCGCTTTCGTCGGTCTTCGACCTGAAAGGCTTCAACCTCAATGCCAAACTGGACATCGACCCCGACTTCCTCAACGCCGACCCGCACGACCATGGGCATGACCACCACCATCACCACGACCATGAACACGGCGAGCACTGCGACCATCCGAGCCACGCCCACCACCACCGCCACGACGACGACGTGAAGTCCTTCGTCTACCGGGCGGACAAACCGTTCAACCCGGCCAAGCTCGAAGATTTCCTCGGCGCCATCGTGCAGGTCTACGGCCCCAAGCTGCTGCGCTACAAAGGCGTGCTGAACATGAAGGGCACCGACCGTAAAGTGATTTTCCAGGGCGTGCACCAACTCATGGGCAGCGACCTGGGGCCGGCCTGGATGCCGGGCGAGAAACGGGTCAGCAAAATGGTTTTCATTGGCCTGGACCTGCCCAAGGACATCCTGCTCGACGGCCTGGAGAATTGCCTGGCTTGAGGGCTTCACCGCGGTGGATTCGGCCCCTTAAATATCGCCCCCATTCAATGAACAACGTGGCTACAATCCGCCCCGCCTGAGCCAGCCCCCAAAGCGCGGTGATTGGGAGGAAGGACGGTATCCGGACGGCTAATCGGCGTTGCGAGGAGACCTTTGTGAGCAAAACACCGGCCAAGACCACCAGCCCGAAGAAGGCAGCTGCCAAAGTGGTCAAACCCGCGGCGAAACCCGCGGCCAAAACCGCGGTGAAACCCGCGGCGAAGGCCGCCACGGTCAAGCCCGCGGCGGCGAAGCCAGCGGCCAAGGCCAGCAAGTCTCCGGCCCCCGCCCCCCAAACCCCGGCCAAGGCGGCCTCGAAACCGCCCGTCAAAGAACCCAAGAATGACGTCCAGGTGACCAGCAAACCCAACCCCAAGGCCGCGGCCCCGGCCAAGGCGCCTTCCCCGCCGCCCGCACCGTCCCCGGCGCCGCAAGCCGGCGAACCCGCGGCGACCCGCGTCCGCGCCGGGGCCAAGGCCGTGGCGCCCCCTCCCCCGCAGGCTCCCCTGCCCCTTCCCACTTCCCGATTCGCCGACCGGTTCGCACCGCCCCGGCCCCCGACACGACAAATGAACAACCTCGGCTTGGAAACTCCGAAACAAACGCAGAACATCGACCCGAAACTCGCCAGCGCCTGGAAGAACAAGGCCGGCAAGGACCTCACCGAAGCCGAGCTGCTGGCGATGCCGGAATCCGAGTACATGAACGAGAAGCAGCTGGAGTTCTTCCGCGCGCGGCTGCAGGCCCTCAAGGACGATCTGCTGAGCAACGCCGGGGAAACCACCGAGCACCTGAGGGAAGACACCTCCATCGTCCCCGATCCGGCCGACCGCGCCACGATCGAGGAAGAGCACGCGCTGGAGCTGCGCACCCGCGACCGCGAACGCAAGCTCCTGAAGAAGATTTCTCAGTCGCTGAACCGGATCGACGCCGGCGACTACGGTTTCTGCGACGAAACCGGCGAGCCCATCGGTTTGGGCCGCCTGGTGGCGCGCCCGACGGCTACACTGTCCCTGGAAGCCCAGCAGCGCCGCGAGCTGAAGCAGAAGATGTTCGGCGATTGACGCGGCCGAAGGTCCGCGGACGAAGAGACACCGCAGCTTCCACGGACACCCGGCAGCACCGACACGAGCCCTTCGCACCCCACCCCTCGATTCATGGCGGACCCCAAAGACACGACCAGCTTCTTCCGCAAGGTTGTCAAATTCGTGGCCAATCCGTCCACGGAATGGAACGACCTGGATGGCCCTGCGTCCGGCACGCGTGAGTCCGAATTCGCCAAGCATGAGTTGAAGGCGATGATCGAGCGCAAGCGCCGCAACGATTTCGTCCGCAAGCGCGAATTCGACATGCTGCGCAAGGTGCGCCGCGAGGGCTTGAGCGGCGAACAGCTGGCGGCGCTGGGCGGTTCGTCCCGCCTCGACGACTCGGAAGTGCGCGCCGAGAGCGGCGCCAAGCCCGACAGCGGCGTCAAGGCCAAGATCGACGAGATCGAGCAGCAGATGGTCGGGGACAACCAGCTCAACGCCAGGCGCCGTTCCCCCGAGTTCTACAACGCGCCCACCCAGCCGGCGCCCCTGGACCAGACCGCCGCGGGAAAACCCCCGGCCGGGCCCCGCCCCACGACCGAAGCCGCGGTGGCGCCGCCGGCTTCTTCGGGCACGGCCGGCTCGGCCTCAGCGGCCGGAGGCAAGGCCGCCGGCGCGGCCGCGGCGAACGCCTTCTCCCTCGACACCTCGGCCGCGTCCTTCGCCAACCCCCTGGCGATGGAAGTCAGCGAGGTCGTGCACGACCCCGAGCTCGACGAGGCGGTGATCGCCTTCGCCAACGCCGACTTCGAGAATTGCGAGCAGTCGCTGAACACCCTGATCGAAGGCCAGGGCCGGCGTGTCGACCACGCGGAAACCTGGCTGGTGCTGTTCGACCTGTACCGCGCGATCGGCCAGCAGTCCAAGTTCGACAGCCTGGCGATGGACTACGTTCAGCGTTTCGGCTGGTCGCCGCCGCAGTGGTTCTCGATGCCCAAGCTGGTCGCCGAGGCCGTGTCGTCCGCGCAAGACGACGCGCCGAAATCCAGCAGCGCCGGCGTTTCGGGGCAGGTCGGCTGGGCGAGCCCCGAGCACATGGACGCGGAGGCGGTCAACAAGCTGCGCTCCCAGTCCTTGCAGATGCCTTTGCCCTGGGTGTTCGACTGGAGCGCTTTCAAGAGCATCGACGTCGAGGCCAGCGCGCTGCTGGGCGACCTGCTGCGCAGCTGGATGCCCCAGAAACTCGACATGCGCTGGTTGGCCGGCGAACGCCTGCTCCAGGTGCTGCAGGAATCCGCACCCACCGGTGTGCGCGACGCAGACCCGGCCTACTGGCAGCTGCGCCTGGACGTGCTGCGCATGATGAACCGCCCCGACCAGTTCGACGAGGCGGCGATCGACTACTGCGTCACCTACGAGGTCTCGCCGCCGTCCTGGGAACCCGTGGCCTGCAACGTCAAGGTCAGCGGCTCGGCGCAAAGCACCAACTCGCCGGCCATGTCGATGGTCAGCGACGTGTCCACCAGCTTCATGGAATCGCAGATCCTGGAAGACAACGACGTGGTCCAGGTCGCCGGCGTCGAGCTGTCGGGCCAGTTGGTCGGCGACATCGACAAGATCCTGGCCAAGCTGACCGCCAAGCTCGGCAGCAGCAGCGTGGTGAACGTCACCTGCACCCGGCTGATCCGCGTCGACTTCATCGCGGCCGGCGACCTGCTGAACTGGGTGCTGGCGCGCCGCAGCGAGAACCGCACCATCACCTTCACCGACACCCACCGGCTGGTCGCGCTGTTCTTCGGCGCCATGGGCATCAACGAGCACGCCAAGGTCAAGGTCCACACCGTTTGACCCGCGCCCGCGGCGGCTTACCACGCGGCCGCGCGGTTTTTTCCGCGTGCGGCCGCCTTGAAGTTTCAGGCTCCGGCTTCAACTCACTCCGATGGAACAATTTCACGGCACCACCATCGTCAGCGCCAGGCGCGGCAACCAAGTGGCGCTCGGCGGCGACGGCCAAGTCACGCTGGGCAGCATCATCGTCAAGGCCAGCGCCCGCAAGGTCCGCAAGCTGCACCATGAAAAAGTGCTGGCCGGCTTCGCCGGCGCCACGGCGGACGCCTTCACGCTGTTCGAGCGTTTCGAGGCCAAGCTGGAGAAGCACCAGGGCAACCTGACCCGCGCGGCGATCGAGCTGACCAAGGACTGGCGCACCGACCGCGTGCTTCGCCGCCTGGAAGCCATGCTGGCGGTGGCCGACCGCGAAGCCTCGCTCATCATCACGGGCAACGGCGACGTGCTGGAGCCCGAGAAGGGCATCATCGCCATCGGCTCGGGCGGGGCCTATGCCCAGGCGGCCGCCCGCGCGCTGCTCGAACACACCGAGATGGCCCCGGCCGAGCTGGTGAAGAAATCCCTGGAGATCGCCGGCAGCCTGTGCATCTACACCAACCAGAACCACATCGTCGAGGTGCTGGAATGAGCCTGACCGACAACGGCAAGGGCAGCATGACGCCCCAGGAAATCGTCTCTGAACTCGACCGGCACATCGTCGGCCAGGCCGCCGCCAAGCGCGCGGTGGCCATCGCGCTGCGCAACCGCTGGCGGCGCCAGCAGGTGGACGCTTCGCTGCGCGGCGAGATCACGCCCAAGAACATCCTGATGATCGGCCCCACCGGCGTGGGCAAGACCGAGATCGCCCGCCGCTTGGCCAAGCTCGCCGACGCGCCCTTCATCAAGGTGGAAGCCACCAAGTTCACCGAGGTGGGTTATGTCGGCAAGGACGTCGACACCATCATCCGCGACCTGGTGGAGATGGCGGTCAAGCAGGCCCGCGAAGCGGCGGTGAAGCGCCAGCGCACCCGCGCCGAGGACGCGGCCGAGGACAGGATCCTCGACATCCTCGTGCCGCCCCCGAGGAGTGGCGGCGATTTCGGAATGAACCAGGCCGCCGCCCCGCCTGCAGACAACACCGCGCGGCAGGTGATGCGCAAGCGGCTGCGCGAAGGCTCCCTCGACGACAAGGAGGTCGAGATCGACCTCAGCGAGCCCAAGCCGTCGCTGGAGATCATGACGCCGCCCGGCATGGACGAAATGGCCGAACAGCTCAAGGGCATGTTCGCCCAGTTCGGCGGCGCCAAGCGCAGCCGGCGCAAGCTGAAGATCGTCGACGCGATGAAGCAGCTGGTGGACGAAGAAGCGGCCAAGCTCGTCAACGAAGACGAGATCCGCAGCAGCGCGCTGATGCACACCGAGCAGAACGGCATCGTCTTCATCGACGAGATCGACAAGGTGGCCTCCCGCGGCGAAAGCGGCTCGGGCAGCGGCGCCGAGGTGTCGCGCCAGGGCGTGCAGCGCGACCTGCTGCCGCTGGTGGAAGGCACCACCGTGAACACGAAATACGGCATGGTCAAGACCGACCACATCCTGTTCATCGCCTCGGGCGCTTTCCACCTCGCCAAGCCCAGCGACCTCATCCCCGAGCTGCAAGGCCGCTTCCCGATCCGGGTTGAGCTGGGATCGCTGAGCGTCGACGACTTCGAAGCCATCCTGACCAGCACCCACGCCAGCCTCGTCAAGCAGTACCAGGCGTTGCTGGCCACCGAAGGCGTGACGCTCGAATTCCAGCCCGACGGCATCCGGCGGCTGGCGCAGATCGCCTTCGACGTGAACGAGCGCACCGAGAACATCGGCGCGCGCCGCTTGTCCACGGTGATGGAACGGTTGCTGGACGAAGTCAGTTTCGACGCCCCCCGGCTCGGCGGACAGACCATCCGGCTCGGCGCGGCCGACGTCGAGGCCAAGCTGGCCGAGCTGGCCAAGAACGAAGACCTGTCGCGCTACATCCTCTGAAGCGCGGGCCGCGGCCCGCTCAAGCCCGGCGCGGCGCGGCGTCGGCCGCCGGGTCTTCGACCGAGGCCCTGCACCAGAGCACCGTCAGCGCCACCACCATCGCCGCCGCGCCGGCGGTGTGGGCCAGCGCCGCGAACAGCGGCCAACCCATCACCACGTTGCTCAAGCCACTGGCCAATTGCCACAGCAGCAGCGCCGCGAGGATGCCGGCCCAGCGGCGATGCGCCCGGCCCGACCGTCGCCACAGGCACCGGGCCAAGGCCAGCAGGGAGAGCGTCGCGGCGATGGCGCCGAGGCGGTGCGTCACGTGGATCGCCGTGAGCGCCTCGAACGGAAGGTAGCCGCCACCCCGCGTCTGCCCCAGCGGGCGCAGGGGTTCGAAGGCATGGCCGAAATCCATCGCCGGCCACCACTGCCCATGGCAGGTGGGGAAGTCGGTGCAGGCGAGCACGGCGTAGTTCGTGCTGACCCAGCCGCCCAGCGCCATCTGCAGCACGCAGACGAGGAACACCGCCCCCACGCCCCGGCGCAGCCCCTTGGACATCGGCAACGGCTCATGGCCATAACCCTGCGACTGCGCCGCCAGCAGCCCCAGGCCGCCCAGCAGGTGCAGGGTCACGATCGCGGGATAGAGCTTCATCGTCACGGTCAGGGCGCCGAAGGCGCCTTGCATGCACACCCAGGCCCAGGTCCACGTCGCCCACCAGGGAGAGACGTCCACCTCGCGCCGACGCGCGTGGAACCAGCTCAACAACATCAGCGAGGTGATGAGCACGCCCACCACGGTGGCCGCATAGCGGTGGATCATCTCGACCCAGGCCTTGCCGTGGGTGACCGGCCCCGTGGGCAGGGCCGCCTGAGCGGCCTGGATGTGGTCGCGCGCACCCAAGGGGCTGGTGCTGCCGTAGCAGCCCGGCCAGTCCGGGCAACCCAGGCCGGAGTCGGACAGCCGGGTGAACGCGCCGAAGAGCACCAGGTCGAAGGTGAGGAACAGGGTGATCAGCGCCAGCGCCCGCAGCCTGCCGGCCGGCGGTTCATGGCGGTGGCGGGCCCAGAACCAGCCCAGCGGGATGAGTGACAGCGCCAGCGCCAACAAAGCCATCTGGCCGGCGGGGCCGAGGTCGTACAAACTGCTCATCGGGTTGATCGGAAAGTTTTCTTCGTCGGTATTCGTCGATCGGGCGAGCCGATGCCGAAGCGGTTTCGCGCCCGGGGGGGACGAGGCCGCGGCCGGGTCAGCGCCCCGGCCGGTCCCAGGAAGACGACGCGCGCAGCAGCCTTTCGACGTCGCGCTTGAACTTGGCCGGCTCGACCTGGGCGGGGGCGCGCATCATCCAGGCGCCCATCGGGTCCACCAGGTAAAGATGGGCGTCGAGCGACTGGCCCGCGGCCGGCGCCAACCATTGCGCCAAGGCCTGCGGCGGCACGCGCAGCGCCGTGACGGCGGGGGTGGCGGCGATCGCTTGCGCGAGTTCCGGGCGCAGCGGCGCATCGTCGGTGATGAACCACACCTTGTCGACGCGGTCTTTCTCGCGCCCGAGGGTTTCGCGCAGCTGGCGCTGGAACAGCAGGTGTTTCTCGCAAGCGTCATCGCACCGGCTTGCGGCGACCACCACCAGCAGCCACTGGCCCTTCAAGCTGGAAGCCGCCACCGGCCGGCCCGACAGGTCCGTCAAAGGCAGTTGGGCGGGGATGCCGACGGCGGGCGAGACGAGGTCGCCATAGTTGCTGCGCCCTTCCGGCCGGATCACGAAATAAGTGAAATAGGAGGCCACGACCGGCGCTGCGCACATGGCCAGCACCAGCAGCATCTTCCAGCGGCCGGCCGCGGTGCGCGCGCCGGCGTCCACCTCGGGCGCGGCCAGGCCGTGCACCGTCATGGTCAAAGGTTCGGAGGAGGGGTCAGCGGGTTTCATCGGCGGAAGGGTCGGCTCGGCGGTCGCGGTTTCGCTTGGCGCGCAGGAAGGGACTCAGGATCTGGAACCAAAGGTACAAGCCGGCGAGCAGGGCCGACAGCGAAAACCACTGGAAGGCATAACCATAGTGCTTGTGCACGTCGACGGCGGGTTTCGGCCACTGCCGGAGCAAGCCGTCGCCGCCCGCCGCGGCCGGCATTCCGTCCGCCTGGGTCTGCGTCACCGAATACGGCTGAAGCGGCAGGCCGGTCTCGGCGGCGAAGGCGGCCAGATCGAGATTTTGACGGATGGGGCCCGATGCCGCGGCCTGGAACTCGAACAGCCGCGCCGGCGGCGGGGCCAGCAGGCCGTGGACCTCGACCTCGCCCGCGGCCGCGGGGACGTCCGGCAGCCGGGTGCGTTGCCCGGCGTCCCTCGGGACCCAGCCGCGCTGCACGAGCACGACGCGCGGCCGCGCCTCGCCGGCCACGGCCGGCGAGGGCGGGGACAACCGCAGCGGCGTCACCACGAAGAAGCCGGGCCTGCCATTCATCTGCCGGTTGTCCAGGAAGACCGTGGCCGCGGGCACCCAGGTGCCGCGCAACAAGACGCGCCGGTGGTGCTGGCCCTTGGCGGCCTCCTCGGACACCGGCAGCGCGTCCTGCGACAGCACCGGCCATCCACCGCGCTCGTCCAGGGCTCGCTGCAGGGCCACCTTTTGCGCGGCGCGGTCGAGTTGCCATACCCCCAGGCGAGCCGTCGCCAGCACGCCGGTCAATGCGGCGACCAGCACGACGGCCGCGCGCTTGCGAGCGCGGCCGTCGCCGCCCGGCTGCGCGGCGGGCGATGTCACGGCCATGGTTTGCCCCCTCCGGGAACGAAGGCTTGCGCAGGGCTGCGATGCGTCGGCAGGTCGATAATGGCTGACATGAACATCTTGATCGGCATCGCGTTCCTCGGCATCCTCGGCGCCCTCGCATTCGCCGGCGTTTCCATGGTGCGCAGGGACAAACGGCCAGGCCCCATCGACGGTTCCGCGGAAGCGGACGACGACGAACGCCCGAGGGACAAACGCATGGCGCAAGCGCTGGCCTGGCGCGTGGGGATCTCGGTGGCGCTCTTCCTGCTGATCCTGCTGGGCTACCGCATGGGGTGGATCCAACCCACCGGGTTGCCGGTGGCCAACTGACCACGGTCGACGCGGCGGGCCGAGGCAACCGCCGCGCGGCCTGGGCGACGACATCCTGGCACAAGCAAAAAGGCCGCGTCAGCGGCCTTTTCTTTTCTTCTTCCCCCGGATGCCGCCAGCCGCCATCGCCAGGGCGGGGAGGCGGCGGCCGGGTCAGGTCCAGTAAACCGCGACGTACAGGCCGAGCCAAACCACGTCGACGAAGTGCCAGTACCAGGCGGCGCCTTCGAAGCCGAAATGGCGCTTGGGCGTGAAGTGGCCCTTCTGAAGGCGCAACGTGATGAACAGCAGCATCAGCATGCCCACGAACACGTGGAAGCCGTGGAAGCCGGTCAGCATGAAGAAGGTGGAACCGAAGATGCCGGAGGAGAGCTTGAGGTTCAACTCGGCGTAGGCGTGGTGGTATTCATAGCCCTGGACGACCAGGAAGGTGGCGCCAAGCAGGACGGTGAACCACATGAAGGCGATGCACTTGGCGCGCTGGTTGGCGATCAAGGCGTGGTGGGCGATGGTCAGCGTGACGCCGGACGTCAGCAGCAGCGCGGTGTTGATCGTCGGCAGCCAGAAGGGGCCCACGGTGGTGAAGGGCTCGGTGATGCCGGCCGGCGAGGCGGTGGCGCCGGCCTGCACGCTGGGCCACAAAGCCTTGAAATCGGGCCACAACAGGGCGTTCTCGAGGCTACCCAGGTTGGGGACCGCATGCAGCCGCGCCCAGTACAGCGCACCGAAGAACGCGCCGAAGAACATCACTTCGGAGAAGATGAACCAGCTCATGCTCCAGCGGAACGACACGTCGATGCGGTCGCTGTAGAGGCCGCCTTCGCTTTCGCGGATGGCCGCGCCGAACCAGTTGAACATCACCAGGGCCCAGATGACCAGGCCCGCCAGCAGGGAGTAGGCGCCCCAGCCATGGCCGTTAATCCACTGGCCCGCGCCCAGGATGACGAAGAACAGGCCGAGCGAGGTCAACACCGGGTAGGCCGATGGACCAGGGACGAAGTAATAGGGCGTTTGCCCGGGGGAGGTCGCTGCCGACATGGTTGCTCCTGACTGTCTATCTCAAGTTCAAAATTCGCCGCCGGCGGGACGATGGACCGTCTCGCGGGCGCTCAGCCTATCCATTCGATCGATCGATCGATTCACCAATAAATAACGTCCCACAAGACCCGCCCAGCCGATCGAGCCGCCGCCGGTCATTTCGCCACCCCGCTGTCGAGCACCCAACCGACCGTCGCCACCAGCGCCGCGATGAACAGCAGCGCCGCCAGGACGCCCGCCACGACCACGTGGACCGGATTGAGCTGGTTCAAATCCTTCTCGTACTCCGACGACTTGCGCACGCCGAAGAAAGACCACGCGACGGCGCGCAGCGTCTGCAGGAAAGAGCCCTTGCGCCGGACCGCTTCGCGCAGCTCGCCGCGCGGCTGCTCCCCGTCATCGGCGGTCATGAGCGGGGCTCCCCGGCCAGGCCCGGAGCCTGAGCCTGCGGCGCCGCCGGCACCTTGCCGCCCACCTCGAAGAAGGTGTACGACAGGGTGATGGTCTTCACATCCCTGGGCAGCTTGGGGTCGATGACGAACACCACCGGCCACTCCTTGCGCTCACCCGCCTTCAAGGTGTATTCGTTGAAGCAGAAGCATTCCACCTTGTTGAAGTGGGGCATCGCCTGCTGGGGCGCATAGCTGGGGATGGCCTGCGCCGCCATGGTGCGGTTCTGGATGTTCCTAAATTCGTACATCACCGTGGCGAGCTCGCCGGGATGGACTTCCATGCTGCGCACGGCGGGCTTGAAGTCCCACGGCCCCCGGGCGTTGGCGTCGAACTCGACCGTGATGGTGCGGCTGCGGTCGACCTGGGTGTTGACCCGCGCCTTCTCCGCGCCGCCCGCGGCGACCTTCTGCTCGGCGATGGACAGCACATTGATGCCCAATGCGTTGCAGATGGCGCGGTACATCGGCACCAGGGCGTAGCCGAAGCCGAACATCAACAAGGCGACCACCAGCAGCTTGGCCACCATGCGGGCGTTGTCGGCCGCGAGGAGGCGCTGCGCCGTGTTCGGGGTGCCGGGCTGCCGCGACACGGTTCAGAGTCCCACCAGGACGGCCTTGGCGATGAAACCCACGAAGAACGCCAGGGCCACCGACGCCAGGATCAAGGCGAGGCGGAGGTTCTGGCGCTTTTTCTCGGGGGACTGCATTGGCGTCGGGTTCGGTTGCCGTCTTTTGCTTCGTTGCCTGCGCTCAGCCGACGACGCGGGTGGCGTTGGCGTTGAGCTTGGGCGGGGTTTCGAAAGTGTGGAACGGCGCCGGCGAAGGCACTTCCCATTCCAGGCCTTCCGCGCCTTCCCAGGGTTTCTGCGGCGCGGGCGCGCCCTTGCCGCGCATGCCCGGGACGACGATGAACAGGAAGAAGTACACCTGCATCAAGCCGAAGCCCAGGGCGCCGATGGAAGCGACCATGTTGAAGTCGGCGAATTGCATCGGGTAGTCGGCGTAGCGGCGGGGCATGCCGGCCAGGCCCAGGAAGTGCATCGGGAAGAAGGTGACGTTGAAG
>CBIHOD010000093.1:0-15464 GCA_966211815.1 uncultured Burkholderiales bacterium | reverse complement strand
GGTTTTGAGCAAATTTTTAACCCCACGGGCGTGCTTTATAAGACCACGCCTTACCCGGGCTTTTCCCGGGGGCGCCCCCGGGGCGGCCACCGCGGCCGCCCGGCGCCGAAGCCGTCTTCACCCGCACGAAAGCCCCGCAGAAAGAAAACACCCCATGAGCAGCAGCAACAAAAAAAGACAGCTCGCGCTGAACGTCTTCGTCCAGCGCTTCGGCCACCACACTTCGGCCTGGCGCCACCCCAGCTCCACCGACAGCGGCCGGCCCGACCTGAACTGGTACATCAACGCGGTCCGCCTGGCCGAGGCGGCCAAGTTCGACGCCTTCTTCATGGCGGACTTCATCGGCCGCTCCGCCGACCTCGGCCCCGAGGCGGGCCGCCAGGCGCTGAGCTACCAGTTCGAACCGTTCACGCTGCTTTCAGCGCTGGCCGCCCATACCAGCCGCATCGGCCTGATCGCCACCGTCAACACCAACTACGACCACCCCTACAACCTGGCCCGCCGCTTCTCCTCGCTCGACCACATCAGCGGCGGCCGGGCGGGCTGGAACGTGGTCTCGTCGTTCTCGCCGCACACCGCGCAGAACTTCGGCGTCGACGACGGCCGGGACCACGAGGAACGCTACGAGCGCGCCGGCGAGTTCGTCGACCTGGCCAAGCGGCTGTGGGACTCCTGGGACGACGACGCCTTCGACCACCCCGACCGCGAGACCGGCCAGTTCTACGACCCGCGCAGCGCGCACCCGGTGCATTTCAAGGGCGAGCACCTGAAGTCCGACGCCTTGCTCGACATGGCGCGGCCGATCCAGGGCTACCCCGTCTTCGTGCAGGCCGGCAACTCCGAGACCGGCCGCGAGTTCGCCGCCCGGCACGCCGAGATGATCTACGCCTCGGCGACTTCGCTCGACGTCGCCAAGGCCTACTACGCCGACGTGAAGGGCCGCCTGGCCAAGTACGGCCGGGAGGAGGACCAGATCAAGGTCACGCCCGGGCTGTCGGTGGTGGTCGCCCGCAGCGACCAGGAAGCGCAGGACCGCTTCTGGGAGCTGCAGTCCAAGGTCGAATTCAAGAACCTGGAGTTCGGCGGCTTCGACCTGTCCGGCTACGACCTCGACGGCCCCTTGCCCGACCTGCCCTACCGGCCCGGCGAGAACGGCCAGGGCCGCTTCCTGCAGCAACTGGAACTGGCGCGGCGCGAGAACCTGACCATCCGCCAGCTGGTGCTGAAGTTCCGCGTCGCCCGCGGCCATGTGCAGGCGATCGGCTCGGTCAAGACCGTGGCCGACCTGATCGAGCAATGGTTCGTCGAGAAAGGGGCCGACGGCTTCAACGTCGTGCCGCCCTTCCTGCCGGGCGGCTTCGTCGACTTCGTCAACCTCGTTGTGCCCGAGTTGCAGAGGCGCGGCATCTTCCGCAAGGAATACGAGGGGCGCACATTGCGCGAGCACCTGGGGCTGCGGCGGCCGGCCAATCCGAACACGGCGGCTCCGTCGGCGCCGAGGCTGGCGAGCGTCGCCAAGGCGGCCTGAGCGCGCCGGCTCCGCCTTTCGACCCGTCCCTGTTTCGTAGGAGCGGCTTCGGCCGCGATGCGGGGTGCCCCGCATCGCGGCTGAAGCCGCTCCTACAAGCCGCTCTTGCAAGGCGCCAGGGGCCGCCGACCGCAACCACCGTTTCCGGATGTCCTCATGCGAAACCCGCAGTTCGCATCCTGCACCCGGGCACGTAGCCTGCCCGCGGCATTCATCCCATCGAAACCCGGCAGACACCCCAGGAGGACACCATGGCGGAACCCCACCAACCCCAAGACCGCGCGCAGCAGGAAAAAGGCTGGCGCTTCGAAACCTTGTCGGTGCACGGCGGCTACTCGCCCGATCCGACCACCCGGGCGGTGGCGGTGCCGATCTACCAGACCGTGGCCTACGCCTTCGACAACGCGCAGCACGGCGCCGACCTGTTCGACCTGAAGGTGCAGGGGAACATCTACACACGGATCATGAACCCCACGCAGGACGCGCTGGAGAAGCGCGTGGCCGCGCTGGAGGGCGGCATCGCGGCGCTGGCGCTGGCCTCGGGGCAGGCGGCGGTGACCTACGCCATCCTCACCATCGCCGAGGCGGGCGACAACATCGTGTCGTCGAGCGCGCTGTACGGCGGCACCTACAACCTCTTCGCCCACACCCTGCCGCAGTACGGCATCCAGACACGCTTCGCCGACCACCGCAAGCCGGAGTCCTTCGAGCCGCTGATCGACGCCAGGACCAAGGCGGTGTTCGTCGAATCGCTGGGCAACCCGCAGGGCAATGTCACCGACATCGCCAGGATCGCCGAAGTCGCCCACCGCCACGGCGTGCCGCTGATCGTCGACAACACCGTGCCCACGCCCTACCTGAGCCGGCCGATCGAGCACGGCGCCGACATCGTGGTGCACTCGCTCACCAAGTACCTGGGCGGCCACGGCACGAGCGTGGGCGGGGCCATCGTCGACTCCGGGAAGTTCCCCTGGGCGCGGCACAAAGAGCGCTTCAAGCGGCTGAACGAGCCCGATGTCAGCTACCACGGTGTGGTCTACACCGAGGCATTGGGCCAGGCCGCCTACATCGGGCGCGCGCGCGTCGTGCCGCTGCGCAACACCGGCGCGGCGATCTCGCCGTTCAACGCCTTCCTCATCCTGCAGGGCATCGAAACCCTGGCGCTGCGGGTGGAACGCGTCACGGAGAACACGCTGGCCGTGGCCCGGCACCTGAAGAAGCACGCGAAGGTGGCCTGGGTGAACTACGCCGGTCTGGAAGACCATCCCGACCACGCGCTGGCGAAAAAGTACCTGTCGGGCAAGGCGTCGGGCCTGCTCACCTTCGGCCTCAAGGGCGCGGCCGGCCAGGGTCGCGAGCGCGGCGCGCGTTTCCTGGACGCGCTGCAGCTGTTCACCCGGCTGGTCAACATCGGCGACGCGAAGTCGCTGGCCACGCACCCGGCGTCGACGACGCACCGGCAGCTCTCGCCCGCCGAGCTGGACCAAGCGGGGGTTTCGGAGGACACGGTGCGGCTGTCGCTGGGTATCGAACACATCGACGACCTGCTGGCGGACCTGGAGCAGGCACTGGAAAGGGTTTGACGGGAGGCGGTACCGAGGCTGTCGGCCGCTTGACCTCCCGATCTCAACCGCCCGCCGACCGCCCGTGCTCCGGAGCCGGCCACAGGCCCCGCGGCCGCAGCGGCATCACCACGATCATCGCCAGCGCCACCAGCAGCGGCCGCAGGATGCCGGCGTCCAGCCGGCCGTCGGTCATGGCCTGCAGCGGGCCGGTCAGGTAGCGCAGCGCCTCCGGCAAGGCCGTCAGCAGCACCGCGCCCAGGATGACGCCCGGCACGTGGCCCATGCCGCCGAACACCACCATGGCCACCACCATCACCGATTCCTGCAGGCTGAAGGCCTCCGGCGAGACGAATCCCTGTAAGGCGCCGAACATCACCCCCGACACACCGCCGAAGCTGGCACCGACCGCGAACGCCAGCAGCTTGAGGTTGCGGGTGTGGATGCCCATGGCCTGGGCGGCGGTCTCGTCGTCGCGGATCGCCATCCAGGCGCGGCCGATGCGCGAGTCTTGCAGCCGCCGGCAGGCCAGCACCGTCAGCAGCACGAGGGACATGAAGAGGTAATAGTGCAGCGTGACCGGCGCGAGTCGCATTGGGCCGACGTCCAGCGGCCGGCCCAGGTCGAGCCCGAGGAAGTGGATCGCGTCGAGCCGTCCCAGGCCCTTGGCGCCCTCGGTGATGTTCACCGGGCTGCCAAGGTTGTTGATCAGGATGCGCACGATCTCGCCGAAGCCCAGCGTCACCATCGCCAGGTAGTCGCCGCGCATCTTCAACGTGGGTGCGCCCAGCAACGCGCCGAGCGCGGCGGCCAGCAGCGCCGCCAGCGGGATGAGCAGCCACCAGCGCGCATGCAGGCCGCCCGGGAACATGGCGGCGATCCAGGCGAATTGCTCGGTCAGGTGGGGCGAGGCCAGCAATGCGAAGAGGTAGGCGCCCACCGCATAGAAGGCCACGTAACCCAGGTCGAGCAAGCCGGCATAGCCGACCACGATGTTCAGCCCCAGGGCGAGCAGCACATACAGCAGGCAGGTGTCGACGACGCGCACCCAGTGGGTGCCGAAGGACTGCAGCACCAGGGGGCCGGCCAGCAGAAGGAGGAACAGGGCTGCGGGCCGGGCCCAGCGGGCCGGTTTGTCGATGGCGATGATGGGTTT
This sequence comes from uncultured Burkholderiales bacterium, assembly GCA_966211815.1. Classification (GTDB taxonomy): domain Bacteria; phylum Pseudomonadota; class Gammaproteobacteria; order Burkholderiales; family Burkholderiaceae_C; genus JANPCX01. Next base: position 11,218 of record CBIHOD010000093.1, on the reverse strand, counting down.
CATGGAATGACTTCTTCTACGCGGCTGCCAAACGCCGGGTGCGGGCAGTGGCGATGTCAAAGGCTAAACTCGACCGAATACGACAAAAACAGGCCTTCACTCCTTTCATCAAGGAATGAAACGCTCGAATCGAGCCGCAGCCGCCCAGGGCTGCCCTGAATGGCATTTCCCATCCCGACGGACATGGACAAGCTCAGCGGCCTGATGGCCTTCGTCAAGACCGCCGACCTCGGCAGCTTCGTCGCCGCCGGCCGGGCGCTCGAGGTTTCTGCCTCTGCGGTGGGCAAAAGCGTCGCGAAACTGGAGCGCGAGGTGGGCGCGCGCCTGCTGCAACGCAGCACCCGTCGGCTGCAGCTCACCGACGAGGGCCGGTTGTTCCACGAGCGCTGCCGCCGCATCCTGGACGAGCTGGACGACGCCCAGGCCATGCTGTCCCGGTCGAGGCAGGCGCCGCGCGGCCGGTTGCGGGTGGCCGCGCCCATCGTCGGTTACCAGTTCCTCGTGCCGCTACTGCCGGGCTTCCTGGCCCTGCATCCCCAGGTCGAGCTGGACATCCATTTCAGCGACCGCCAGGTCGACCTGATTGACGAAGGCATCGACGTGGCGGTGCGCAGCGGCGAGCTGCCCGATTCACGGCTGGTGTCGCGGCCGCTGCAGGCCTTCCGGCTGCTGCTTTGCGCCTCGCCCGGCTACCTCGCCCGTCACGGCGCGCTGGCGTCGGCGGCCGACCTGCCGCGGCACGCGGCGGTGCGCTTCCGCCACCCCGACACCGGCAAGCTGCTGGACTGGCCCCTTCCCTCGCCCGACACCAACCCAAGGCTGCGCACGGTGCTGGCCTGCAACAACATGGAGGCGGTGCGCGACGCCGCCGCGCGCGGCCTGGGGCTGGCCTGCATGCCCGACTTCTTCGCGCGCGAACTGCTGGCCGACGGCCGGCTGGTGAGCCTGCTCGACGGCCAGCTGGGCGCGGGCGGCCGGTTCCACGCGCTGTGGCCGTCGAGCCGGCAGCTGTCGCCCAAGGTGCGGGTGTTCGTGGACTGGTTGGCGGCGCGGCTGGCGCAGTGAGCGCCAGCGGGCGGGCGCGGGTCAGAGCGAAGACGCGGCGCGGGCGGCCTGGTCGTAGAGGCCGGAAAGCAGGCGCAGGTGGCGCGCCGTCTCCGAGAGGGAGTCCGGGTCGGCCAATTCGCCCTCGACGACGCTGAGCAGGCAGCGGCCGCGCACGGTGCGGAAGCGCTCGATCAGCGCGGCGCCTTCGGCCGTGGTGGCGTAAAAGACCTCCTTGCCCACCTTGTCGCCCCGGACCAGCCCGAGGTTGAGCAGCTTTTTCAACGAGTAGTTGATGACGTGGGTGTCCTCGTAGTTCAGCGTGAAGCAGATGTCGGCGAGCTTCTTGCCGCGCTCGCGGTGGTGCACGTGGTGCAGCACCAGCACGTCGGTGACCGCCAGGTCGGGCTCGCCCGCCGCCGACATGCAGCGCACCACCCACCGGGCGAAAGCGTTGTGGGCGATGATCAGCCCGAACTCCAGCTCTGAAAGCTCGGCATGGGGGCCGGTGGCCAGGTGGGCCGAGGACAGGATGCGCAGGCGTTCGCCGGCGGCGGCGCCCTCGGGGGTTTCGGTTCGGGTGCGGTCGGAGCGGGTCATGGTCGGTGTCGTTCCAGCGTTGCGCGAACCGCAAGCATAGGCCGGGGCGCGGCGCCGCCCAGCGCGCGCCGAGACCGGCGTTGTCGGGCACAGGCGCTGCTCACGCCGCCGCCAGCCCTCCGACCTCCCCCGCCAGCTCCCGGTAAGCCTGGTACAGCGCCTCGTAGTGCGCGCCCGCGTTGATCAGTTCACGGTGGTGCCCGAGCTCGACGATGCGCCCCTCGCGCACGACCGCGATGCGGTCGGCGTCGCGGATCGTCGCCAGCCGGTGGGCGATGATGATCGCGGTGCGGCCCCGGCACAGGCGGCGCAGCGCGTGCTGGATGCGGCGCTCGGTCTGCACGTCGACCGCGGAGGTGGCTTCGTCGAGGATGAGCACCGCCGGGTCGGCCAGGTAGGCGCGCACCAGGCAGACGAGCTGCCGCTGGCCGTGGCTGAGGTGGGCGCCGAGCGCGCCGACCTCGGTGCGGTAGTCCAGCGGCAGGCGCGCGATGGCGTCGTGCACGCCGAGCTCCCGCGCGGCGGCCACCAGCTCGGCGTCGGACGCCCCGGGCCGGGCCACGCGCAGGTTGTCGAGGATGGTGCCGGTGAAAAGCACGTTGTCCTGCAGCACCACGCCCACCTTGCGGCGCAGGTCGCGCTGGGCGACTTCGCGCACGTCGATACCGTCGATCAGCACCGCCCCGGCGCCCACTTCATAAAAGCGGGTCAGCAGCTGCACGAGCGTGCTCTTGCCGTGGCCGGTGGGGCCGACGATGGCCAGCACCTGGCCGGCCGGCACGTGCAGCGAAAGGTCTTGGATCACCGGCTTCGCCGCCTGCGGGTCGTAGGCGAAACGCACGCCGCGGAAGTGCACCTCGCCGCGCACCTGGCTGAAAGGCACGGGCCGCGCCGGGTCGCGCACCTCGGGTTCGGTGTCCAGCAGCAGGAAGATCCGCTGGGCGGAGGCCGCGCCGGTGGCGTAGCGCTCGAACAGGTCGCTCAGCTCCTGCAGCGGGCCGAGGAACATCTGCACGTAGAAAAGGCTGGCCGCCACTTGGCCCAGCGTGATCTCGCCCTGTGCCAGGCCGCGCGCGCCCACCAGGAGCAGCAGCATCATCCCCACGGTGCCGAGCAACCCGGTGTAGGGCGCGAACCAGCTGGACTTGACGTTGCCCCCCACCAGCGCGTTGTTGAAGTCCTCCACCAGGCTTTCGTAGCGCCGCCGGTTCGGCTCCTCCTGCACCGTCTGCTGGATGATTCGCACGCCCGAGACGCTCTCGACCAGGTGGGCGGTGAAGGCGCCGCGGGCCTCGGCCACCTTGGGCCAATTGCGCTGGGAGACGCGCTTGAAGGCCACGGTGCCCGCGGCCAGCAGCGGCACCACGCTGGCCAGGCCGAGCAGCAGCCACGGCGAGATCCACCACAGCATCACCGCCGCCGCGGCGCAGCGCAGCAGCGCGCCCAGCAGCTCGGGCGGGCCCTGGATCAAGGTGGGCTGCAGGCTGTCGACGTCGCTGTCGACGCGCGAAATGATGCGGCCGGCGCGGGTCCGGTCGAAATAGCCGACGCTCAGCCGCTGGACATGCGCGAACACGCGCACCCTCAGATCGTTCAACAACCGGATGGCAGCCAGGCCCGACAGGTGCTGCGACCAGCCCGCCAGGCAGAAGCGCGCCACCCAGGTCAGCGCCAGCCCGGCCATGCAGGCGGCGACTACCCGCCAGTCCACCAGCCAGCCGCCGGCGTCGCGCAGCAGGCCGGCGTCGATGACCAAGCGCACGAACCACGGCCGCAGGAACACCGCCACCACCAGCGCCACCTCCAGCGCGATCACGCCCGCCACGAGGTGGCGCACCGGGCCGAGGAGAGGCAGCAGCCGCCTGAACATGCCGCGGTCGAGCCGCTGCTTGGCCAGCGCTTCTTCGATCTCGATGTCGCTGAGCGCGCGGCGTCCGGCGGGGTTGGGGGAGCCTGGAGCGGAAGTGGCCATGGGCGTGTTGGTCGGTCAGTGGTTCCGCGCCGCCGCCCTCACCCCCGCCCTCTCCCGCCAGCGGGAGAGGGAGTCTTCCTTGCTCCCTCGCCCCCGGACACGGGGGAGAGGGTTGGGGTGAGGGTTGGGGTGAGGGGGCGTGGGCCGGTGCGCAAGTGTCAAGAACTCAGGAAATCCCGATGAGTCGAAATAAGGTTCTGCGCCGCCATGCAGCCCATGGCGTTGCCGTGGTGCCGGCACGGGCGTCATGGCGGCGCAGAAGCCGGTGTGGGTCAATGGGTGGGCCCGTCCAGCCCAAGCAATTGGCCGTAATCGCGGTTGGAGGCGGCCAGCGCGGCGTGCGACCCCTCGGCCGCGATGCGCCCGTCCTTCAGCAAGGCGACGCGGTCGGCCAGCAGGATGGTGGAGAGCTTGCTGGTGACGATGAGCACCGTGACCGCCCTGCCCTGGGCCGACGCCAAGCCGCGGATATTGCGCAGCACCTCGCGCTCGGTGACGGCGTCCAGCGCGCTGGTGGAGTCGTCCAGCACCAGCACACGCGGCCGTCCGGCCAGGGCGCGCGCCAGGCTGACGCGCTGGCGCTGCCCGCCCGACAGCGTGACGCCGCGTTCGCCGATCCTGGCCTGCAGGCCGTCCTTCAAACCCGCGAGGACTTCGGAGGCCGAGGCCAGCCGCAAGGCCTCGACCAGGTCGGCATCGCCCGCCCCGGGCGCGGCCAGGCGCAGGTTGTGGGCCAGCGTGTCGGAGAACAGGAAACTCTCCTGCGGCACCACGTGCACCGCGCGGCGCAGCGCGTCCAGGTCGAGGCCGCGCACGTCGTGCCAGCCGCCGGCCGTGGAGCCCACCTGCACCGAACCCGCGTCGGCGTCGGCCAGGCGGGCAAGCAGGCTGGCCAAGGTGCTCTTGCCCGAGCCGGTGGCGCCCACCAGGGCCACCACCTCGCCGGGCTCCAGGGTGAGCGAGCAGCCGTCCAGCACCGGGTGCCCGCCGCCCGGCGAGGCCAGGCGCACCGCGTCCAGCCTCACTCCGAGCGCGCCTTCGGGCACCGCGCACCGTCCGGTGGCGATGCGCGGACGGGCGTCCAGCAGCTCCCAGATGCGGGCGGCCGACGAGCGCGCGTCGGCGAAAACCTGCATCACCCGGCCGACGCCTTCGATGCGGAACACCAAGCTGTTGACGATCAACAGCGAGGCCACCAGCTCGCCGATGTTGAGCTGCCCGCGCCCGACGAGCGACGCGCCGCAGCCCAGCACCCACACATGGCCTAGCGCCACCACCGCCTGCGGCAGCGGGATGCGCGAGCTGGCGTAGGCCAGCGCCGCGCGCGCCTGGCCGGCGAATGCGCCCACGTGGGCGGAGAAGCGCTCGACGCGGGCGTCTTCCAGCGCGAAGGCCTTGATCACGCGCACGCCGTGGATGCCTTCGCCCAGCTCCTGGTTGACCGCGTCGTAGGCGGCGCCCACCCGCCGGTCCAGTCGCACCAGGCGGTCGGTCTGGGCCACGAACAGGCCCACCGCCAGCAGCGTGAGCAGCAGCGGCAACAGGCCGAGCAGCGGGTGGTGCCAGAAAAGGAAACCCATCACCGCCACGATCACCAGCACCGTCTCGAACGCCTGGCGCCAGAACTGCACCAGCGCGTCGCGCACTTTGTCGGCGTCGCGCGTGGTGCGGGTGACGACCTCGCCGGCGCCGTGGCGCCAGTGGTAGGCCAGGTCGAGCCGCTGCACCTGGGAGAGGATGGCGTTGCGCAGGATGCCCAGCAGCTTCTGCCCGGCGACCAGCGCCGAGACGCCGCCGGCGTACTGCGCCAGCCCGCGCAGCAGGGCCACGCCAGTCAGCAGCGCGAGCCAGTGCAGCGCCACCGCGTACGACAGGCTGCCGTCGGCGGCGCGCACCACGGCGCGGCCCAGCTCCACGTCGTGGATCGCCTTGCCGACCAGCCGCTGCTGGAACGACAGGCTGAGGTTGGTGAAGATGAACAGCAGCGCGGTGACGGTGAAACGCACCGGCATGCGCCGGTAGAGCGACAGGCAGCGCCACAGCGGGTGCGCGGCCCAGCCGCGGCCGCTGATGGATTCGCCGAAGGAGGGCGTGGGGTCGGCGCCGCCGGCGGCGGACGCAGGCCCGTCGGAAGCCGGGGAAGGAAGCACGGCGCTCATGGACGGCGGGCGCGTGGGAGGGGCGACATCATCCTTGGGCAAACGCAGGAAACATGCCAAAGGCCAGGACTTCATGGATTGGGTGCTGTGCCACCACCCTCACCCCAACCCTCTCCCACAAGTGGGAGAGGGAGTGTCTGCTCCCTCTCCCCCGGACACGAGAAGGTTGGGGTGAGGGGGCGGTCGCGTCGCACCACTGCCGCGCCAGAGCGGCTGCTGCGAATGCAACAGGCCGTGGCTGAAATCCCATCAGCCGGCGGTGATGCCTGCAGACGGGCAGAACCTCGCTTCCTCGAACACGCCCTGTCAACGACACACCCAAGCCCATGGCACGGAATCTGCGTTTGCAAAGACGTCATCCGCATTTCCAACACCCGCCCGCCCCGCCCCGACGGCGCGGGCCATCCCCGCTTCCCATGAAAAACCTCTGGCGCACGATCCAATTCATCCCCGAGTACCGAGGCAAGCTGCTCGGCGTCATCCTGGTGGGCACCGCGCTCGGCCTGATCGGCACGGCCACGCCCTACCTCTACAAAGGCATCGTCGACCAGATCGCCCAGCTGTACGCGGGGCGGTTGGCGCTGGACGACGCCACGCGGGGCGTGCTGCTCCTGCTGGCCGTCTTCTTCGGCCTGCGGCTGGCGGTGGTGGTGTTCGGCGCGCTGCAGAACAAGCAGGCCGACGACCTGTGGCTCGACACGGTGAGCACCTTCCGCCAGCGGGTGTTCGACAACATGACGCAGAAGTCGATCGACTATTTCGAGAAGACCCGCGTCGGCGAGATCATGGACCGCTTCGGCAACATCACCACCATCACGATGTGGCTCTCGTCGCTGACCGACGGCGTGCTGGCCAGCCTGCTGCAGATGGTCTTCATCGTGGCGGTGCTGCTGGCCAAGGCGCCGCTGGTGGGCGCGATCATGCTCGGCGTGCTGCTGCTGAACCTCTACATCTCCTACCGCACCGTCGGCTGGACGCGCCCGCACCGCCGCGGCTGGCAGGCCCTGGCCGGCCGGATGACGGGGCTGCTGGCCGAGATGATCGGCAACATCGCCACCGTGCGCAGCTTCGGCGGCGAGCCGGCGGTGAAGGAACGCTACGACAACACCCAGGCCGAATGGAAGGTCACCCGCGGCAAGCTGCACAGCACCGAATGGCGCTCCGAGCAGGCCTTGAACGTGGTGAACACGTTCGGCGTGTTCGCCGCGGTCGGCATCACCGCGCTGGCCGCGCTGCGCGGCGGCCACACGGTGGGCGACATCCTGCTGGTGCTGACGCTGTCGCAGACCTTGATCACCACCATCGGCCCGATCGCCCGGCAGATCAACCAGGCCGGCGAGATCGAAAGCACCGCCGAGCGCCTGGTGGAGCTGCTGGACGTCGAAGCCGAACTGGCCGACGCGCCCGGTGCCGTGCCGCTGGGCCGGCTGGAGCGCATCACTTTCGAAGACGTGAGCTTCCGCTACCCGGGCAAGGAAGGTTTCGCGCTCAGCCACATCGGCTTCGACCTGGCCGCCGGCAAGACGCTCGCCCTGGTGGGCCTGAGCGGCAGCGGCAAGACCACCATCGTCAAGCTGCTGATGCGCTTCTATGACCCGACCGAAGGACGCATCCTCGTCAACGGCCGGGACCTTCGCGAATACCAGCAGCGCAGCGTGCGCGCGCTGATGGGCGTGGTGTTGCAGGACGTGGCGCTGTTCAACGACAGCATCGGCGAGAACATCGCCTTCGCGCGGCCGGGCGCCACGCCGGACGACGTGCGCGCCGCGGCACGCGCAGCGCACGCCGACGAGTTCATCCAGGCCATGGACAAGCAGTACGACACCCTGGTCGGCGAGCGCGGCATCAAGCTTTCCGGCGGAGAGAAGCAGCGCGTGGCGATCGCGCGCGCCATCCTCAAGAACCCCGAACTCATCATCCTCGACGAAGCCACCAGCGCCCTGGATTCCGCCTCCGAACACCTGGTGCAGCAGGGCCTGAACAGCCTGGTGGCCGGCCGCACCTCGGTCGTCATCGCGCACCGCCTGTCCACGGTGATGAACGCCGACCACATCCTGGTGCTGCAAGGCGGCCGGGTGCGCGAGCAGGGCCGCCACGAAGAGTTGGCGCGTCGCAGCGGCGGGCTCTACGCCCACCTGTTCGCGCTACAGACGCAGGGGCAGCTGTCGGCGCTGGCGGGTTGAGGGATGGCCGGGGCGGTTCGCCAAGACCCTCACCCCGACCCTCTCCCGCAAGCGGGAGAGGGCGTCAAGCTCCCTCTCCCCGGAACGGGGAGAGGGCTGGGGTGAGGGGCCGTGGCGAACCCTGGCGGCCGCCACTTTCACCCCCGCTTCACAAACCCCACCCTCCCCTTCATACCTCCTTCTCCACACGGCCCGATCCTTCCGTCCGGCGCATCCAACGGGATACGCCCAACCCCAGGAAGAAGAAGGCCCACCGTGCAGAACCCCACGTTCCAACTGCCCCCGCTCCACGCCACCGCCCACCCCGCGCCCGCCACGCCAGGCGGCGGCCAGCACCTGATCGTCCACGGCGGCCGGCCGCTTTCCGGGCGGCTCGTCCCGTCGGCCAACAAGAACGCGGTGCTGCCCATCCTGTGCGCCAGCCTGCTGTCCCGCGAGCCGGTGAGGCTGTTCGGCGTGCCCGACATCACCGACGTGCGCAAGCTGCTCGCGCTGTTCGAGCAACTCGGCAGCGAGGTGGAAGCCGACCTGGCCCGAGGCGAAGTGCGCCTGAACCACCAGACCGCCCTGTTCGACCCGCAGCGCCACCGCCTGCCGCAGGAGATGCGCTCGTCGATCATGCTGGTGCCGCCGCTGCTGGCGCGCTTCGGCGTGGCGCGCATCGAGAACGACGTGAAGGGCTGCACCCTGGGCGTGCGCGAGATCGACCCGCACATCGAGGTGTTCGAACGCTTCGGCGCGCGCGTCGAACGCGGCGGCGATGCCTGGCTGTTGCGCAGCGACGTGCCGCTCACCGCGAACGACCACTGGCTCTACTACGCCTCGGTCACGACCACTGAGAACTTCGTGCTGTGCGCCGCCCTGGCCGGCGGCGTTTCCACGCTGACCAACGCCGCCTGCGAGCCCCATGTGCAGGAGTTCTGCGCCTTCATGCGGCGCATGGGCGTGCGCATCGACGGCGTGGGCACCTCGCGCCTGACCGTCCACGGCGTGGACGGCGCGGGCAGGCTGGGCGCGGTCGACCACACCTTCGCCGACGATTTCCACGAGGTGGTCACCTTCCTGGCGCTGGGCGCGATCACCGGCGGCGAAGTGGAAGTGCGCAACTCCGCGCCGGAGCACTTCCCGCTGATCGACCGCTGCTTCGCCAAGCTCGGCGTCCGTGTGGAACACCGGGGCGGCTGGTCGCGCGCGGCCGCGCCGCACGGCCTGAGGGTCAGCGAGCCTTTCACCGCCAACCTGCTGCAGAAGATCGAAGCCGCGCCCTGGCCCTACCTGCCGGTGGACCTGCTGCCGATCTTCATCGCCCTGGGCACCAGGGCCGAGGGCAGCCTGATGTTCTGGAACAAGGTGTACGACGGCGCGCTCGGCTGGACGTCGGAACTCTCCAAGTTCGGCGCCCACGCCTTCCAGTCGGATCCGCACCGCGTCGTCACTTTCGGCGGCAAGCCGCTGGTGCCGGCCGAGGTGGAAAGCCCCTACATCATCCGGGTGGCGATCGCCATGCTCATGCTGGCCGCCAGCATCCCGGGGCGCTCGGCGATCCGCAACGCGCTGCCGATCCGCCGGGCGCACCCGCGCTTCGTGGAGAACCTGTGCGCGCTGGGGGCGCGGATCGAGTGGGCTTGAAGCCTCCGGCTAGGGCCTGTTGACACTAAAAGGAAGCCCACGCCGGTGTCTGTCCGATCCCAGGGCTAGGCGGGGGTGGGGGCGGGGGGCCTCGGCCCCCACCAGGCCGCCACCACCCCCGGGGGCCCGCCACACACCGCCCCCCGCGCCCGGCTCTTCGACGAAACCGAGCAGCCGGTTGGCCAGCGCGCCCAGCGAGAGCCCGGCGAGCGCGAACGCCAGGTTCTGGAGCTCGCTCACGAGCGCCAACGCAAGCACCAGGCCCGGCCAGGGCTGGGGAATGAAGAAGATGCCGCCGAACGTATGGCCGACGGAGGCCAGCAGATTCGCCGTGCCCGCCCGAACACGCTGCGCGCGCGTGGGCCGGGGGCTGGCCGCCGCGCTGGCGGCGGCCTGGAGCTTGGCGGGCATCTGCTGCACGGCGTTCACACGGAGCCCAGATGGGCGGGCATGCGCTCGCGGCCGTCCACGTCGGCGAGCGTCTCGCGCGCGCGGATCAGCACCGGCTGGCCGGCAGCAGTGATCATCACCACCGCCGGGCGGAACTCGATGAACTGCATGGACTGCACCACGTTGTACGCGCCCACGGGGTGCAGGGTCAGCACGTCCCCCAGGTCGAGCGGCGGCAGATCCACCGTGTAGCGCACCACGTCGATCGCCATGCACAGGGGGCCGTACAGGCGCGAGGGCGTCGGCGGCGTCGCGATGGCACGCTCCGGGACGATGTCCATGCGGTACCACGCGGCCGTGTACAGCAGGTTGATGCCGGCGTCGATCACGTAGCTGGTGCGGATCTCCTCGCCCGCGAGCATCTGCTCCTTGTAGGCGCGCGCGGCGGATTCCGTGTCGCCGGCCAGCGGCTCGCGCACGCCCTTGACGGCCACCACGGACGTGAGCAGGTAGCCGGCCTCGTCCACCAGGTAGCGCCCGCTCTCGAAGCGAAGCTGCGGCCGCGACCTGGCAGGCAGCTTGTTGAGGATGCCGGTGATCACGTCGGCATAGGTCTCGATCGGCGGAACCACCGCCTCGGGCAGGCCCGTCATGCCGTGCAGCACGCTCAGCGACGGGAAGCCGCCGCCCAGGTTGATGCAGGGCACCAGGTGCCTGTGCTCCTGCTGGATCTGGCTGCGCAGCGCCAGCAGCTTGGTCAGCGCCACGCCGTACGCGTTGGGATCCAGGATGTAGGTGCCGATGTGCGTGTGCAGCGTGTGCAGCCTGAGCTTGGGATGCGCCAGGATCTGCGCCGCCGCGCGCGCCGCCTCGCCGTTCTCCACCGAGAAGCCGAACTTCGACCAGACCGGCTGCACGCCCGCATCCAGCCACACCCGAAGCCCCACGTCGATCGGCTGCGGCAGGCTGCGCGCGAGCTCCTCCACGGCCGTCAGCTCGTCCCAGTTGTCGATCTGCACGAGCGCGCCCTCGCGCATCGCCAGCTCCAGGCTCTGGCGCGGCTTGTACGGGCCGTTGTAGATGATGTCCGTGCCGGCGATGCCGAGCTTGCGCGCCTTCTGGTATTCGAAATCGGACACCACCTCCGCCATCCAGCCTTCGTCGTGCAGCACGCGGCAGACGGCGCCCAGGTAGTTGGTCTTGTACGACCAGGCGAAGCGCGTATCGGGGTAGCGGCGGGT
>CBIHOD010000092.1:0-15657 GCA_966211815.1 uncultured Burkholderiales bacterium | reverse complement strand
GGGGGGGGGGGGGGGCCCCCCCCCGCGCCCCCCCCCGCCGCCGGGGGGGGGGGGGGGGGGCGGGGGCCCCCCGGCGGGCCCCCCCCCCCCCCGCCCCCGCCCCGCAGGGTGGGCGGCTGCAAGGGGCGCACTCCGCGTTGCAAATGCTCGCCGGGTGTCCCACCCGGCTGCGCTTTGCGCCTTGACTGCGCCCCTTGCAGCCACCCACACACATCCGATTTCTCCGCTTCACTGGGCTAGTAGCCGTCGCCGGCCGGCCGCCGCATCGCGTCGAGGGCGGCTTCGGTGCAGGGCAGCAGCGTGTTCATGTAAGTGTCGATCCGGTCCACCAGCAAGGCGCGGGGGCCGTCCCTCCACTCGGCCGAGCCGTAGAAGCGCGACTGCTCGGCTTGCAGCGCGGCCCGGTCCCGGTAGGCCCGGGCCAGGAAATAGGTCTCCTCTTCATGGTCGGATCGGCCGTAGGCGACCACGTCCATGCCGCTGCGCCTGAGCATCGGCACCGCCAGGCGGTGCATCGCGTCGTGGAATCCGGCCAGCGCGCCCGGCTTGAGCCGGTAGGTGCGGACCTCCAGCAGGCGCCGCGCGGGCCCGGCGCCGGTGTCCGCGGCCGCTGCCGGCGCTTGCGCGCAGCCCTGGGGCTTGAAGACCCGGGTGGTGCCGGCCGGGCTCGACGCCAGCTTCGCCGCCGGCCGCCGGGGGCGGGCCACCAGTTCGCCGCCGCAGTTCGGGCATCGGTGGCCCATGCGGCCGGCGCATCCGGCGCAGAAGGTGCATTCGAACGAGCAGATGCGGACATCGGCGGAATCGGGCGCGAGGTCACGGTCGCAGCACTCGCAGCCGGGCCTGAGTTGCAGCATGGCGGGTTCCTTCCGTGCGGGGTGGCGGGTTTCAGGCGGCCTGCAGCGAGGCCTGGATGTCCGGCACCGTGCAGATCCGCGCGAAGCGGCCGCTCAGGACGGCTTCGGTGCGCTTGACGATGTCGCGCGCCGCCAGCCGCTGGCCGTCCAGCGTCTGCATGTCGAAGGTCAGCGTGGCCTCGGAAACGTAGTCGACCTCGTAGCCTTCGTCCGACGCGTGGCGCGTCGTCGTCTCGCAGCATTGCTCGGTGCGGATGCCGGCCACGATCAGGCGCTTGATGCCCTGCTGGCGCAGCCACACCGGCAGGCCGGTGGCCACCAGCGCGCTGTGGCGGGACTTCAGGAACTCGGCGTCGGCCTTGAAGTCGGCCAGGCCGTCGATCGGTCGCACCTGGCCGGATTCGACCGCGAAGGGGTTGTCGCGGGTGGCGGGGCCTTCGGCGTGCAGGATGCGCACCACCGGCACCCCGGCCGCCTTGCAAGCCGCGACGAGGGCGTTGGCGCGCTCGATGAAAGGGCCGAAGTGCTCGTCGCTCCAGTAGGGGCGCAGGCGGAAGGACTGTTGCACGTCGATGAGCAGCAAGGCGGTGGTGGGGTTGGCGGCGGTCGGCATGTGAAGGCTCCTGGTTGGGGTGTCGAGGGCTTCACTGTAGGGAACCGGACGGGCGGCGTCGCGGCGCGGGGCGACAGGAATCGATCAAATTCGGACATCGCTGAACGCTACCGGGCCGCTCCCGAGGGTTTCAACCGGGCCGGCCTGGAACGAGGGCGGGGTGTCCCGGCCCGTCAGGGCTCGGGAACGCCGCTCAAGCCTGGACCGGCTTCCTCGCCAGCCAGGCTTCCGCCAGCCGCACCCACAGCGTGGCGCCCACCGGGATCAAGGCGTCGTTGAAGTCGTAGCTCGGGTTGTGCAGCATGCAGGGCCCCATGCCGTGGCCGCTTTCGCGGTGGGCGCCGTCCCCATTGCCGATCACGAAATAGGCGCCGGGTTTTTCCAGCAGGAAAAAGCTGAAGTCTTCGGCGCCCATGGTGGGCTCGAATTCGCGCACTTTGCCGTCGCCGACGAGGTCGCGCATCACCTGCCGGGCGAATTCGGTTTCGGCCGGGTGGTTGATGGTCGGCGGGTAGTTGCGGTGGAACTCGAACTCGCAGCTGGCGCCGAAGGCGGCGGCGGTGTGCTCCGCGACTTCGCGCATGCGCTGTTCGATCAAGTCGAGCAGCTCCAGCGTGAAGGTGCGCACCGTGCCTTGCATCTCGCAGCTGTCGGGCACCACGTTGGTGGCTTCGCCGGTGTGGATCATCGTCACCGAGATGACGCCCGCGTCGATCGGCCGCTTGTTGCGCGAGACGATGGTCTGGAAGGCCTGCACCATCTGGCAGGCCACCGGCACCGGGTCGACGCCGAGGTGGGGCATGGCGGCGTGCGAACCCTTGCCGCGGATGGTGACCTTGAACTCGTTGCTGCTGGCGAAGCAGGGGCCGGACTTGATCGCGAACTCGCCCACGCCCAGGCCGGGCCAGTTGTGCGCGCCGAAGATGGCTTCCATCGGGAACTTCTCGAACAGCCCGTCGCGCATCATCTCGCGCGCACCGCCGCCGCCTTCCTCGGCCGGCTGGAAGACGAGGTAGACGGTCCCGTCGAAGTCGCGGTGCCTGGACAGGTGCTTGGCCGCCGCCAGCAGCATCGCGGTGTGGCCGTCGTGGCCGCAGGCGTGCATCTTGCCGGCTTCCTTGCTGGCGTGGGCGAAGGTGTTGTGCTCGGTCATCGGCAGCGCGTCGATGTCGGCGCGCAGGCCGACGGCGCGGGTGCTCGTGCCGTTCTTGACGATGCCGACGACCCCGGTCTTGCCCAGGCCGCGGTGCACCGGGATGCCCCATTCGGCGAGCTGGCGCGCGATCAGGTCGGAGGTGCGCTGCTCGGCGAAGCACAGCTCGGGGTGGGCATGGATGTCGCGGCGCAGCGCGGCGATCGTGGGCGCGTCGGCGACGACGGAATCGATGAGGTTCATGGTGGGGCGGGGCGGGCTTGCGGAAGGTCGGAGGAATATACGTGAGCCTTGCCGCGGCTTCCACGGCCGCGGGTGTTTCCAGGGGCGTGGCGGGGGCCGTCAGGACGAGAACGCGGCGATGCCGGTGATGGCCCGGCCGAGGATCAGCGCGTGGATGTCGTGCGTGCCCTCGTAGGTGTTGACCACCTCCAGGTTCACCAGGTGCCGGGCGACGCCGTATTCGTCGCTGATGCCGTTGCCGCCGAGCATGTCGCGCGCGGCGCGGGCGACCTCCAGCGCTTTGCCGCAACTGTTGCGCTTCATCATCGACGTCAGCTCCACCGGCGCGCGGTCTTGCTCGCGCAGGCGGCCCAGCTGGAGGCAGCCCTGCAGGCCGAGCGCGATGTCGGTGGCCATGTCGGCCAGCTTTTTCTGGACCAGTTGGTTGGCCGCCAGGGGGCGGCCGAACTGCCGCCGGTCCAGCACGTACTGGCGGGCGCGGGCGTAGCAGTCCTCGGCGGCGCCGAGCGCGCCCCAGGCGATGCCGAAGCGGGCGCTGTTCAGGCAGGTGAAAGGGCCTTTCAGGCCGCGCACGTCGGGCAAGGCGTTCTCCTCGGGGCAGAAGACGCCGTCCATCGCGATGCCGCCGGTGACGCTGGCCCGCAGGCCCACCTTGCCGTGGATGGCGGGCGCCTCCAGGCCCTTCCAGCCCTTTTCCAGGATGAAGCCGCGGATCGCGCCTTCGTCGTCCTTGGCCCAGACGACGAAGACGTCGGCGATCGGGCTGTTGGTGATCCACGTCTTGGCGCCCGAGAGGCTGTAGCCGCCGGCCACCTTGCGCGCCCGGCTGGCCATGCCGCCGGGGTCGGAGCCGTGGTCGGGCTCGGTCAGGCCGAAGCAGCCGATGGCCTCGCCGCGGGCCAGCGGCGGCAGGTATTTCTGCTTCTGCGCCTCGGTGCCGAATTCGAAGATCGGCACCATCACGAGGGAACTCTGCACGCTCATCATCGAGCGGTAGCCGGAGTCGACGCGCTCCACTTCGCGCGCGACCAGGCCGTAGCTCACATAGCCCAGCCCGGCGCCGCCGTAGGCCTCGGGGATGGTCGCGCCCAGCAGGCCCAGGCCGCCCATCTCGCGGAAGATGGCCGGGTCGGTGCGCTCGTGGCGGAAGGCGTCGAGCACGCGCGGCGCGAGCCGGCCCTGGCAATAGTCGCGGGCCGCTTCCTGCACGGCGCGTTCGTCGGCGGTGAGCTGGTCGGACAGCCCGAGCGGGTCGTGGGCGTCGAAGGAGGCGGTTTGCGGGGCCATGGGATTCCTTGTGGGGTGGCGCAGCGGCCGGAGGGCGTGGAGTTGAGGTGTGCGGTGCGGTGCGTGGCGAGATTTTCCACCCGCGTCCCGTTCGCCCCGAGCCTGTCGAAGGGCCCTTGATACTCCCGTCCGTCCAACCGGATGTCCGCGCGGAAGGCTTCGACAGGCTCAGCCCGAACGGAGAGTAAACGCAGCAGCAGGTGCCGAATCGCTCCTTTCCGTTCGCCCTGAGCCCGTCGAAGGGCCCTGGGCACCGCTCTCCGTTCGGCCGGACATCCGCGCAAAGGCTAGCCTTCCTCAGCCCTCCCCCCAGGGCAGCATCAGCGTCAGTGTCAGCAGCGCCTCGAACTCCGGACCGAAGCGGTCGATGACCTGCTGCGGCTCGGCGCACAGCGCGCGGTCGGTGATCAGGCCGAACTGCACGCCGCCGGCGTAGGAAAGGATGCTCACGCCGACCCCGATGTCGCCCGACTGCGGCACCCAGAACAGCGTCTGCTTCAGTGTGGAGCCGCAGAAGGTCAGCGCCTTGGCCGGACCGGGCACGTTGGTCATCACCGCGGTGGCCTTCTTGGCGAACAGCCCCAGCAGCGCGTCCTGCACCGGCTTGATGAACAGGCCCGCCACCGACAGCATCGCGAACGCCAGCACCGGCTGGAAGCTGCCCTTGAGTTCCTGCATGCGGGCGCGAACGGCGTAGACGCGCTCGACGGGATTGGCCACGCCGATCGGCAGCAGCAGCGGCACCAGGCCGAAGCGGTTGCCCAGGTGGTGGGCTTTCTCCACCGGTCGCAGGTTCACCGGCACCATGGCGCGGATCGACTGGCCCGCCGGGTCGTCGCCCCGCTCGCGCAGGTAGGCGCCGATGGCGCCGGCCACGCAGGCCAGCAGCACGTCGTTGACCGAGCAGCCCAGGGCCTTGGCCACGGCCTTGACCTCGTCCAGCGGGATCGGCTCGCCCCAGGCCACGGCCTTCGATCCGCCGGGCCGGCCCTTCAGCCGGGTGGGCGAGTCGTCGGGCATCAGGGCCAGCGAGGCGACGTCGCTGGCCACTTGCATGCCCGCGCGCAGCAATTCGGCGGAGCCGGCGGGGTTGGCCAGAAGGTCCATCGACCTGGCGACGCCGCCGCCCGTGGCGCCGATGGCCTTGACGGCCAGGCCGGTGAGCGGCTTGAGCAGCGCGTCGTTCCACCATTCGCCGTCGGTGTCGGGCGCGGCTTTGCGGCGCCGCGGCGGCGGGTCCTGGCCGCCGTCGGTGATCGACATCATCACCGCGATCAGCGCGATGCCGTCGGCGATGCAGTGGTGCACCCGGGCGATGAGCGCGCTGCCGCCTTCGAAGTCCTCGACCAGGTGGAACTGCCACAGCGGGTGCGCGCGGTCCAGCGGCGTGGCGGCCAGGTCGGCCACCAGCGACTGCAGCGCGGCGCGGTCGTCGCGGCCGCTCGAGGGCTGCAGGCGGTGGGGCTTGACGTGCCGGTCGATGTCGAAGTCCGGGTCGTCGACCCAGCACGCGCCGGAGGCGTCTTCCTCGACCTTCTGCCCGAAGCGCGGGTACTGGCGCAGCAGCTTGGCCTGCACCCGCCCGCGCAGCGCGGCGAGCGGCACGCCGGGTTCGAGCAGCCACACGCCGATGATCATCATCAGGTTCACGCCGCTGTCCATGCGCAGCCAGGCGGTGTCGACGCGGGACATGCGCTGCGGCCCGGCGGCGGGCCGGCCGGCCGCGGCCGCGTCGTATTCGAGGGGTTCGTCCCGGGCCTGGGCCAGGGGCACGCGCGTGGGCATCGGGGCATCTCCAACAGGGGGCGGGGCACGAACGATGCTTGCTAGGATGCGTCCCGTCAATCGCGAATTCCACCGGTGGCCTTGCGGCCGCCGCCCACCATCCTGGAGACGATCCCATGGCCGATTTGAAAGCCCAGTTCGAGCAAGCCGTCGCCGATTCGAAGCAACTTCCCGAGAAGCCCGACAACGCCACGCTGTTGAAGCTTTACGCCCTGTACAAGCAGGCCACCGCCGGCGACGCCGAAGGCAAGCGCCCCGGCTTCGGCGACATGGTCGGCCGCGCCAAGTGGGACGCCTGGAACGAGATCAAGGGCACCGACAGCCAGGCGGCGATGAAGGACTACGTCGAATTGGTCGAGTCGCTGAAGTGAATCCAGGGGCGGGTCGCGCCCCTACTTCTTTTTGGGCGACGCGCCTTTCGCTGCCGGCGCCGCCTTCCCGGCCGCGGCTTTTTTCCCGGCGGCGGGTTGACCGCCGGTCTGGCCGAGCAGCTCGTCCAGGTTCTTCTCGATTTCGGCCTGGATGGTCGCGCTGAACGCGCCCAGCAGGAAACCCAGCTTGGCGTCCAGGTCGAAGTGGTCCGCCGCGACCACCAGGCTACCCTGCACGCCGGAGCGGCTGAACTCCACCCTGTCGCTGTCCTTGCCCTCGACGACGGTGCATTCCATGTCGAACTTCCGCTCGACCGCTTCGGCCCATTCCCAGGCCACCTTGCGCGCCTTGGCGAGGCCGAGCTGGTGGTCGCGGTGGATGTGGATGTCGGGCATGGGGGAACCTCGTCTTGTTGTGGATGGTTGGATCAGTAGGGGTGTTCAGAGCGCCGCCACCGCCCCCTCACCCCCACCCTCCCCCTGCCGGGGAAGAGGGAGTGAAAAGATCCCTTTCCCGCTTGCGGGAGAGGGGTAGGGTGGGGGTGAGGGTGCGGCGAGGCAAGCTGCGTCCCTCCCTGATCGGGAAATGAAAACTCAGGGCACCGCCGGCGTGAGCAGCTG
The DNA here is from genome assembly GCA_966211815.1 of uncultured Burkholderiales bacterium. Lineage (GTDB taxonomy): Bacteria > Pseudomonadota > Gammaproteobacteria > Burkholderiales > Burkholderiaceae_C > JANPCX01. The sequence goes on along the minus strand of CBIHOD010000092.1, from coordinate 8,727 downwards.
AGCCCTGCGCTCCTCGCGCGGCAGCGCTGCCAGCCGCCGCGCCGCCGCGTAGAAGCGCTCGAAATCGCCGCCCTCGCGCTCGAACAAGCGCTCGAAGGCCGGCACCAGTTCGTTGTAGGCCGCCATCACGCCCAGCGACGCATTGTTGGCTTCTTCGAACCAGCGGTCATACCCGGAAAACCCGGCCCAGCGCTCCTGCTTCATCGCGGCGTAGTCGGCGCGCATCCTCGCCATCAACTCGGCTTTGCCGGCGCGTTTTTCGGCCTCGCCGGCGCTGCTCTGGTACAGGGCGTCCAGCTTCTCGCGCGTCTGGTGGGTCAGCAGCCGGAAGTCTTCGCGGCGGTCGTCGCGCCGCGCCTGCTCGGCCACGGCTTGCGGCCCGCCGTGCGTCGCCAGCCACCGCCGGCTGCCCAGCCGCTCGACCGCGGTGGCGAAGGACTCGTTGAACATCGTGTCGTTGTCGACGTAGAGCACCTGGTGGCTCAGCTCGTGGAAGATCATGCGGGCCAGCTCGCCTTCCGGATAGCCGAGGAAGGTGTTCAACAGCGGGTCGGCGAAGGCGTCGCCGGGCAGCTTGCCTAGCGTGGAATAAGCGGGCACGCCGTAGACGCTGACCTCCAGGCCTTGCGCGCGAAGTTCCGCGGCATGGGCCCGTGCGCTGTCTTCGTGGAAATAGCCGCGGTAGCCGACGCAGCCCATCAGCGGATAGCACCAGGTCTTCAGCTGCAGGCTCAGCTCGGGCGCCGCCACCACGTTCCACACCGCGGACGGGCGTTTCAAATCGGCGTAACGCCTGTAGCTCGCGTTGTCGGGCAGCTTCAGCTCGGACACGGCGAAGTCGCGCATGCGCTGGCTCAGCCGCAGCCGCTCGCGTGTCGCTTCGGGGGTGGCCTCGTCGGCGAGCCATTCGGGAACGGGCTTGGCCGCGCCCACCAGCCTCAAATGGCCCGCGACCGACTGGGCGTAGTAGCCGATGCTGCCGCAGCCCGTCCCCAGGCAGGCCGCGGCGGTGGCGGCCAGGATGGTGGCGGCGAGACTGGCCATGGCGATCCCTGCCCCAAGCTTCAGACGCCCGCGCGGCACCGGCTCAAGCCGCGCCAAGGCCGGCCGCGGCCTCGACCTGCACCAAGCAGTCGTAGAACGCCGGCGCCCGGCCGATGTCGGTGAGCCGCTGGTGGGTCAGCTCGTTGACGTTGCGGCCGTCCAGGCCGAGCTTGCGCCACCACACCCCCAGCCCGTTGACGACACCCGGCCGCGCGCGCGGGCTGATGTGGGCGGTGCATTCGTAACTGCCGCGGTCGTTGAAGGCGCGCACCCGGCCGCCGTGGGCGATGCCGCGCGCGGCGGCGTCGTCGGCGTGGATCTCCAGGATGGGTTCGCCCTCGATGTCGCGCAGGCTCTTCACGTTCACGAAGGTCGAATTGAGGAAGTTGCGCGCCGGCGGCGAGATCATCGCCAACGGGTAGCGGGCCGCTTGCTCCGGGGCCGAGCGGGCGGACTCGTAATTGGGCACATGGTCGGGCACGCCCAGGCCGGGCGCGTCGATCAGGCATTTGCCGCCGGGCGTGGGGAAGGCGCCGTCGGCCAGCGGCGCGTCGGGCAGCGGCAGCTTGAGCCAGCCTTTTTCGCGCAGCGCTTCGAACGTCACCGCGCCCTTGAAGGCTTGGCGGGCGATCTCTTCGTCGGTGTCGGCGAAGCAGGGTTCGTCGAAGCCCATGCGCCGGGCCAGTTGCCGGAAGACTTCGGTGTTGGGCAGCGCCTGGCCGACGGGCGGGACGGACGGCTCGTTGAGCAGCGCGTAGGTGTGGCCGTAGCTGGTGTGCACGTCCAGGTGCTCCAGCTGGGTGGTGGCCGGCAGCACGTAGTCGGCCAGGTCGGCGGTGTCGGTCATGAAGTGTTCGAGCACGACGGTGAAGAGGTCCTCGCGCGCGAAGCCCGCCGCCACCTTGGGCGACTCGGGCGCCACCGCCACCGGGTTGCTGTTGTAGACGACCACCGCCTCGACCTTCGGCCCGAAGCCGGCCGAGCTTTCGCGCAGCAGGTCGTCGCCGATGGTGCTCATGTTGATGGTGCGCGGGCGGCGCCCGGCCAGCAGGTCGGGCCGCTGCAGCGCCTGCGCGTCGACCACCGGCCGGAACCAGCCCGAGCTGGACAGCAGCAGGCCGCCCGCGCGGTGGCGCCAGGCGCCGGTCAGGCAGGGCAGGATGGCCGCCAGCCGCACCGCGTTGCCGCCGCCGCGCACGCGCTGCATGCCGTAGTTCAGCCGGATGGCCGCGGGCTTCGTGGTGCCGTAGTCGCGCGCCAGGCCGCGCACTTCTCCGGCCGTGATGCCGCAGACCTCGGCGGTGCGTTCCGGCGGCCACTGCAGCGCGCGTTCGCGAAGCAGCGGCCAGCCTTCGGTGTGCCGCTCGATGTAGTCGTGGTCGAGCCAGTCGTTGCGGATCAGCTCGTGCATCAGCCCCAGCGCCAGCGCGCCGTCTGTGCCGGGCATCAGGGCGATGTGCTGGTGGCACTTGTCGGCGGTCTCGGTCTTGCGCGGGTCGATGCAGACGAGCTTGGCGCCGGCGCGCTTGGCGGCCTGGGCGAAGGTCCAGAAATGCAGGTTGGAGGCGATGGAATTGCTGCCCCAGATGAGGATGAGCTTGCTCTCGGCGAAGAACTCCAGGTGCATGCCGACCTTCGCACCGTAAGTGGCCAGCAGCGCTTCGCCGCCGGCGTTGGAGCAGATGGTGCGGTCCAGCAGCGAGGCGCCGAGGCGGTGGAAGAAGCGCGCCGCCATCGACTCGCCCTGCACCAGCCCCATCGTGCCGGCGTAGCTGTAAGGCAGCACCGCCTGCGGGTCGCGGGCGGCGATCTCTTTCAGCCGCGCGGCGATGTCGTCCAGCGCCTCGTCCCAGCCCACCGGCTCGAACCGGCCCGAGCCCTTGGGCCCCACCCGCTTCATCGGCTGCAAGACGCGGTCGGGGTGGTAGGTGCGCTGCGGGTAGCGCGACACCTTGGTGCACAGCGCGCCGTGCGTGGGCGGGTGGTCGGGGTCGCCCTGCACCTTGATGGCCACGCCGTCGGTCACGGTGACGCGGATGGCGCAGGTGTCGGGGCAGTCGTGGGGGCAGGCGGCGCGGAAGGTCTGGGTGCTGGTCATGGTTTCACTATGGCACAGCGGCGCCTGTCTTTCGAGCGCCCGGCCTAGCGGGTGGGGTTCAACGCAGCGGGTCGACTTCGGCGGTTCCCATTGGGGTTGTTGTTGAGCTGTGTCTTCAATACCAAAAGCGGAAAAGCCTGCGGGATCGAAGGCTTTTTCGGCTTTACGTCACATCTGGATAGCGAGAAGATTCGCAGCGCTGTGCAAAACGCACAAGAACATCAAAAACAACATTCGTTACATGATTTTTTTTATCTCGGACCTTTTATTCGAGAGCGGCGCAACTTGCCGCGGCATGGCGGGAATTTTTATCCAGCCGGACGGCGGCTTTTCCGGGCCGCGGTTCCCTCGCCGGCCTCTGGGCCGGCGGCATTCGTATTCACCGAACGGTGGTCGGGGTCGATCCGTGGCCCCGATGCCGACCTCGGGACAAGACCAACAAGGTTGATCGGCATGTTTCATTCACGACAGGGGAAAAAACAGTCAGGCGCGGCGCCGTCCGGCGCGCGCCCGCCTCAAGTGGCCGCCTTGGCGCTGGGCGTGGCCGGTGCCGCGGCGGTGTTGTTGACGGCACCCGGCGGCTGGCTCGCCGGCGTGATCGCCGGGGCGCTGCTGGTGTGCGGACTGGCGACCTGCGGCGCGATCGGCGCGTCCCAGGCCAAGCTGCACCGCGACGTGGCCGACTTCATCGCCAGCCACCAGAAGTTCGGCGCCGACCTGGCGCCCGTGTGGGCGCGGCAGATCGAAACCTCCCGCACCCACATGGAAGAGGCGATCACCGACCTGACGCTGCGCTTCGGCGGCATCGTCGAAAAGCTGGGGCGCACGGTCAAGGTCACCGGTTCCACCACCGGCGAAGAGGCCGGCGGGCAAGGCCTGCTGGCCGTCTTCTCGCGCAGCGAGCGAGGCCTGTCGCAAGTGGTGGAATCGCTCGAAAACGTCCTGGTGCGCAAAAAGGAGCTCGTGGACCAGGTCCACGACCTCAGCCGCATCGCCCAGGACCTTCGCCAGATGGCCACCGACGTCGCCCTCATCGCTTCGCAGACCAACCTGCTGGCGATCAATGCCGCGATCGAGGCGGCGCACGCCGGCGAGACCGGCCGCGGCTTCGCGGTGGTGGCGCAGGAAGTGCGCAAGCTGTCGGCGCTGTCGGGCGAGATCGGGCAGCGCATCGCGGAGAAGGTCGAACTGGTCCAGCAGGCCGTGGCCTCCACCTGCGCCACGGCCGAGCGCAGCACCGGCCAGGAGCAGGCCGCCACCGAGGCTTCGCGCCAGGCCATCGCCGAGGTGCTGGCCGAGTTCCGCGGCATCACCGAGTCGATGGCGCAGTCCACCGAGCTGCTCAAGAACGAGAGCCTGGGCATCCAGGCCGAGATCTCCGAGGCGCTGCTGCAACTGCAGTTCCAGGACCGCGTCGGCCAGATCCTGAGCCACGTGCGCGACAACATCGAACAGTTGCCCGGCTGCCTGGCCGAGCACCAGCGGCGGCTGGCCGACAGCGGCGTGCTCGAACCGGTCTCCGCCGCCGGGCTGCTGGCCTCCCTGGAAAAGACCTACGCGATGGCCGAGGAGCGCGCGGTCCACGCCGCTCCGGCGGACGCGGGCGCCGGAAAGAAGGCCGCCAAAGCCGCTGCCGCCGCGCCGGCGGACACCGAGATCACTTTCTTCTGACGACGACAACGAGAAGGACACACACCACCATGGGAAAGACCATCCTCATCGTCGACGACTCCGCCTCGCTCAGGCAGGTCGTCGGCATCTCCCTGCGCAACGCCGGCTATGACGTGATCGAAGCCGCGGACGGCCGCGACGCGCTGTTCAAGCTCACCGGCCAGAAGGTGCACCTCATGATCAGCGACGTGAACATGCCCAACATGGACGGCATCTCCTTCCTGAAAAGCGTCAAGCAGAACCCCGCCTACAAGTTCACGCCGGTGGTGATGCTGACCACCGAGTCGGCCGAAGAGAAGAAGAAGGAAGGCCAGGCCGCCGGCGCCAAGGCCTGGGTCGTCAAGCCCTTCAAGCCCGAGCAGCTGCTGGGCGTCGTCCAGAAGCTGGTGCTGCCATGACCGCCAAGCCCGCGGCCGCCCTGCGGATCGAAGGCGAGCTGACCATCTACCGCGGCGCCGAGCTCAAGCCCGCGCTGCTGGGCGCGCTCGGCAACGGCGTGCGCGAGGCCGAGTTCGACCTCTCCGGCGTCACCGAAGTCGACACCGCCGGCGTGCAGCTCCTGCTGCTGGCGCGGCGCGAGGCCGGCGCCCGCGGCGTGGCGCTGCGGCTGGCCGCCCCCAGCCCGGCGGTGCGCGACGCCTTCGACCTGCTCGGCCTTTCCGCCGCCCACCTGGACAACGCGGCCGAGGCCGCCTGACCCGGCGCCGCCCGACGCCAACCCTGCGAGCCGACCATGAACATCGACCAAGTCCTCCACACTTTCATCGCGGAAAGCCGCGAGCTGCTCGACGACATGGAAGCGTCGCTGCTGTCCCTCGCCCAACCGGGCGCGGGCGCGGACGGCGAGGCCATCAACGCGATCTTCCGCGCCGCCCACACCATCAAGGGTTCGGCAGGCCTGTTCGGCCTGGACCACGTGGTGGCTTTCACGCATGTGGCCGAGAGCGTGCTCGACGAAGTCCGCGCCGGCCGGGTGGAAATCACCCCGCCGCTCATCACCCTGCTGCTGTCCTGCTGCGACCACATGCGCGCGCTGACCGACGAGCTCGACGCGGGCCGCACCGGCCCCGACCCGGCGCTGCAGGCGGCCGGCGAGCCGCTGCTGACCCAGCTGCGCTCCCACCTGGACCCCAACAGCGCCGCGGCGAACACCAAGGCCCCGCCGGCGACGACCGCCGAGACGCCGCCGGCGGCGGACGGCGGCTTCTGGCACATCTCGCTGCGCTTCGGCGAGGGCGTGCTGCGCAACGGCATGGACCCGATCTCCTTCCTGCGCTACCTCGGCACCATCGGCCGGATCGAGCACATCGTCACGCTGGCCGACGCGATGCCGGACGCCGAGGCGATGGACCCCGAGAACTGCTACCTCGGCTTCGAGGTCGAATTCGAGACCCAGGCCGACAAGGCGACGATCGAGGGCGTGTTCGAGTTCGTGCTGGACGAGTGCCAGCTCCGCATCCTGCCGCCCGCCAGCCGCATCGAGGACTACGTCGCGCTGATCCGCGCGCTGCCGGAGGAGCCGGCCCGGCTGGGCGAGATCCTGGCGCTGTGCGGTTGCGTCACCGAGCACGAGATCGAGCGGGCCATCCACGCGCAAACCCATCCCGATCCGGCCGACAGCGCGCCGCCCAGGCTGGGCAGCATCCTGGTCGAGCAGGCCAGCGTGCCCCCGGCCGTGCTGCAGGCGGCGCTGGACAAGCAGGAGAAGGTCAAGGACGCCAAGGCCCGCGAGAGCCAGTCCATCCGCGTCGACGCCGACAAGCTCGACCGGCTCATCGACCTGGTGGGCGAGCTGATCATCGCCTCGGCCGGCGCCGGCATGGCCGCGCGCCGCACCGCCGACCTGGAGCTGCACGAGGCCCATTCGGTGCTGTCCGGCCTGGTGCAGGAGGTGCGCGACAGCGCGCTGCAGCTGCGCATGGTCAAGATCGGCGCCAGCTTCCAGCGCTTCCAGCGCGTGGTCCACGACGTGTCCCGGGAGCTGGGCAAGGACATCGCGCTGGTCATCAAGGGCGAGGACACCGAACTGGACAAGACCGTGGTCGAGAAGATCGCCGACCCGCTCACCCACCTGGTGCGCAACGCGATGGACCACGGCATCGGCATGCCCGAGGTGCGCCGCCGCAACGGCCAGCCGGAGCAGGGGACCATCACCCTCAACGCCTTCCACGACGCCGGCCAGGTCGTCATCCAGGTCAGCGACGACGGCAACGGCATGGAGCCGGCGAAACTCATCGCCAAGGCGGTCGAGAAGGGCCTGCTCGCGCCCGACGCGCAGCTCAGCGACACCGAAGCCTTCAACCTGGTCTTCGAGCCGGGTTTCTCCACCGCCGCCGCCATCACCAACCTGTCGGGGCGCGGCGTCGGCATGGACGTGGTCAAGCGCAACATCACGGCCTTGCGCGGCACGGTCGGCATCCACAGCGTGCCCAAGGTCGGCACCACCGTGACGGTGCGGCTGCCCTTGACGCTGGCGATCATCGACGGCTTCCAGGTGGCGCTGGGCAGCGCCGTCTTCGTGGTGCCGCTCGACATGGTGGAAGAGTGCGTCGAATGCCCCGCCTCGGCCGCCGGCCATGAAGCCCGGCCGGGCCAGGGCGAACCAGGCCCCTCGAACGACCGGGACTACATCGACTTGCGCGGCCAGGTGCTGCCGCTGATCCGGCTGCGCCGCGTCTTCGACCTGCCCGGCCGGCCCGGCGCCAGGCAGAACATCGTGGTGCTGCGCCACGCCGACCAGAAGGTCGGGCTGGTGGTCGACAAGCTGCTCGGCGAGGCGCAGACGGTGATCAAGCCCTTGTCCAGCGTGTTCTCGCACGTCAAGGGCATCAGCGGCTCCAGCATCCGCGGCAGCGGCGACGTCGCCTTGATCCTCGACGTGCCCGCCCTCATCAAACAGGCCAGCCAGGCGCCCGTGCAAGCGGCCGGCGCGGCGGCCGCCCAGCCCTGACGGCCAACCGCGCGGATGCGCGCATCGACGCGGACCGACAGCAGACATCCACACAGATCCAAAAAAAAGGAAACCAACATGTTCTCGAACTTCAGCATCGGCACCCGCCTGATCGGCGGCTTCATCCTGGTCGCGGCGTTCAGCGCCGTCGTCGGCGCGGTGAGCCTGCGCAACGCTTCGCGGATGAACGACCTGGCCGACGGCATGTACACCAACGAGCTGATGGGCCTGTCCCTCGTGAAAGAGGCCAACATCAGCCTGATCTCGATCGGCCGGGCCCGGTCCAACTACCTGCTGGCCACGTCCCAGGAAGAACGCGAACGCCACCTGGCGTCGATCCGGCAGTCCAGCGAGTCGGCGAAGCAGAACATGGACAAGGCGCGGCCGCTCTTCTTCACCGACCGCGCCAAGGAGTTGTTCGCCTCCTTCAGCAAGCGCTGGGAGGACTACCAGCGCGATTTGAAATCCGCGCTGGAGATGGCCGCCTCCAGGAAAGTCGCCGAGCGCGACGAGACGCTGAACAACGCCCTGACCCAGGTGCGTGAGCAGGCCAACGCCCTGGACGACCTGCTCGGCGAGCTGACCACGATGAAAGAGGGCCGCGCCAAGGCCGCCAGCGACGAGGTCGAGGCGCTCTACATCAGCAGCCGCGACGCGATGGTCGGCGTGTCGGCCGCCTCCGTGCTCATCGGCGTGCTGCTGGGCTTCTTCATCAGCCGCAGCGTCACCCGGCCGATCGGCCGCGCGGTGCAGGCGGCCAACCGCCTGTCGGAGGGCGACCTCACGGTCAGCGTGGACGTCGATGGCAAGGACGAGACGGCGCAACTGTCGGCGGCGATGCAGAGCCTGGTGGCCGCCCTTTCGAAAGTGGTCGGCGAGGTGAACAACGGCGCGGAGTCGCTGGCCAGCGCGTCGGAGGAGGTGAGCGCGACGGCGCAGGCGCTGTCGCAGGCGGCGTCGGAGC
>CBIHOD010000091.1:0-16117 GCA_966211815.1 uncultured Burkholderiales bacterium | reverse complement strand
AGCGCTACGTTCGGGACGTAGAGGCCGGAGGTTCGAATCCTCTCACCCCGACCATTCTCATTCCGCATCCATTCCAGCTGTTTCATTTGCTTTCCCTTTTGAGCTGACTCAAAAGGCGATCCCGTGCTGGGCAGACGTTTTTGCCGTTTACATCATCCTACGAATCGTAGATGATGAACAATTGGTTTAACTATGGTTTCCACATGGTTGTCGTGCCTGCGATTCGGGGGGGCGTCCTCGTGGTTTGCGTCTGAGTGATGGAATGCTTCGGTGGCGGTAGAACGGTAGTGCATGGACACATTGGCTGAATCCCCCCAATCGGCACTCTCAGGTGTTGCACGCGTCCTGGTGCACGCCGGCAAACTGAACACCAAGGCAGCCGAGGAACTCGTCAAGTCCTCCCGGGAAAAGAAAACCCGTTTCGTCCCGGCGGTCATCGCCTCCGGCGCGGTGTCTTCGTCGGACTTGGCTCACACGCTGGCCAACGCGCTCGCGCTTCCCCTGCTGGACCTCAATGCGATCGACTCGCAGCGCCTGCCCCGCGACATCATCGACACCAAGCTGGCCATCCAGTACCACGTCGTGGTGCTTGGCAAGCGCGGGAACCGGCTCTTCATCGGCGGGGCGGACCCCACCGACCAGGAGGCGGTCGAACGGATCAAGTTCGCCACCCAGTTGTCGCCCGAGTGGGTCATCGTCGAGCACGACAAGCTCGCGAAGATGCTGGAGGCCGCGGGGGCCAGCGCCAACGAGGCCATCGACGCGATGGGCTCCAACAACGACTTCGATTTCGAAGTCACGGAAGAACCGGCGCCCACGCAGGAGCTGGCCGACGCCAGCGATGTGGAGGACGCGCCCGTCGTGCGCTTCCTCCAGAAGATGCTTTCCGACGCGATCAACGCCCGCGCCTCGGACTTGCACTTCGAACCCTACGAATACCACTACCGCGTCCGCTTCCGGATCGACGGCGAACTGCGCGAAATCACGCAGCCCCCCATCGCCATCAAGGACAAGCTGGCTTCGCGCATCAAGGTGATCTCCCGCCTGGACATCTCGGAGAAGCGGGTGCCGCAAGACGGCCGGATGAAGCTGAAGTTCGGCAACAAGGCCATCGATTTCCGGGTCAGCACGCTTCCCACATTGTTCGGCGAGAAGATCGTGATCCGGATCTTGGACCCCTCCAGCGCCAAGCTCGGGATCGACGCCCTGGGCTACGAGAAGGCCGAGAAGGACAGGCTGCTGGCCGCCATCAAGCGCCCCTACGGCATGATCCTGGTCACCGGTCCGACGGGCTCGGGCAAGACCGTTTCGCTCTACACCTGCCTGAACATCCTCAACCAACCCGGCGTCAACATCGCCACGGTCGAAGATCCGGCCGAAATCAACCTGCCCGGCATCAATCAGGTGAATGTGAACGACCGCGCCGGCATGACGTTCGCCGTGGCCCTGAAATCCTTCCTGCGCCAGGATCCCGACATCATCATGGTCGGCGAAATCCGCGATTTGGAAACCGCGGACATCGCATTGAAAGCCGCCTCGACGGGCCACATGGTGCTGTCGACGCTGCACACGAACGACGCGCCCACGACGCTCACGCGCCTGATGAACATGGGGGTGCAGCCGTTCAACATCGCATCGAGCGTCCTGCTGATCACGGCCCAGCGCCTGGCTCGCCGGCTCTGCGAGAACTGCAAGGCTCCCGCGGACTATCCCCGGGACGCCCTGCTGAAGGCGGGTTACGCGGAGGAGGACCTCAACGGCAGCTGGCGCCCCTACCGGGCGGTGGGCTGCTCGGCCTGCAACAACGGCTACAAAGGCCGAGTCGGCATCTACCAGGTGATGCCCATCACCGAAGAGATCCAGCGCATCATCCTGAGCCAGGGCACCGCCATGGACATCGCGTCCCAGGCCAAGCTCGAAGGGGTGCGGGACCTGCGCGAATCGGGGCTGGTCAAGGTCCGTGCCGGCATGACAACACTTGAAGAAGTGATCTCGGTCACAAATGAATGACAGCGTTGGTTAGGCTTCACAATCCAATGAAGCAGCCCTTGCAAGGGGTTCATCTCTGGGAGGCAGCATGGCAACCGCAGTAGCCGCGAAGAAAAACATCAAGGAAGTCGTTTTCGAATGGGAAGGCAAGGACCGCAACGGCAAGATAGTTCGCGGGGAGATGCGGGCCGGCGGTGAGGCCATGGTCAGCGCCAGCCTGAGGCGCCAAGGAATCCTGACCAACAAGGTCAAGAAGCGCCGCACCAGCGGCGGCAAGGCGATCAAGCAGAAAGACATCGCGATCTTCACCCGGCAGCTGGCAACCATGATGAAGGCCGGCGTGCCCCTCATCCAGTCTTTCGACATCGTCGCCCGGGGGAGCCCCAATCCCAAGCTCACCCGGTTGCTGACCGACATCCGCTCGGACGTCGAAACCGGTACGAGCCTTTCGGCGGCGCTGCGCAAGCACCCGCTGCACTTCGACGCCCTTTATTGCAACCTGGTGGAAGCCGGCGAAGCCGGCGGCATCTTGGAGGCCTTGCTGGAACGCCTGGCCATCTACCAGGAAAAGACCATGGCCATCAAGAACAAGATCAAGTCGGCCCTGATCTACCCGGTCGCGGTGCTCGTCGTCGCGTTCATCGTGCTGGCGATCATCATGATCTTCGTGATCCCGGCGTTCAAGGACGTCTTCAGCTCCTTCGGCGCAGACCTGCCCGCCCCGACGCTGGTGGTCATGGCCATGTCCGAGTTCTTCGTGAAATATTGGTGGGCCATCTTCAGCTTGATCGGCGGTGGGGTTTATTTCTTCCTCGAATCCTGGAAACGCTCCGAGAAGATGCAACGGACCATGGACCGCCTCTTGTTGAAAGTCCCCGTCTTCGGCGACCTGGTCAACAAGTCGGCGATCGCGCGGTGGACGCGCACCTTGTCCACGATGTTCGCCGCCGGCGTGCCGCTGGTCGAAGCGCTGGACTCGGTCGGCGGCGCGTCCGGCAACGCGGTCTTCAGGGAAGCCACCGAGCAAATCCAGAAAGACGTCTCCACCGGCGCGGCGTTGACCACGTCGATGCAGACCGCCGGCATCTTCCCGAGCATGGTGCTGCAGATGACCGCCATCGGCGAAGAATCCGGCTCGCTGGACCACATGCTCGGCAAGGCCGCCGAGTTCTACGAGGATGAGGTGGACGAAGCGGTGAAGGGCCTTTCGAGCCTGATGGAGCCAATCATCATCGTCGTCCTGGGCACCTTGATCGGCGGCATCGTCGTGTCGATGTACCTGCCCATCTTCAAGCTCGGCCAAGTGGTCTGACCCCGCGCCGCCTGCATGGATCCATTGCTGCTGGAGTACTTCCTATCGCCTTGGGTGGTGGGTCTTTTCGGGCTGGCGGTGGGCAGCTTCCTCAACGTCGTGATCCACCGCACGCCGCTCATCCTGGAGAACGGCTGGAAACTCGAAAGCGCCGAGTTCCTGGGTCTTCCGGAACCGGAAGTGAAGCGCCTGTCGTTGTCCCGGCCCAGTTCGCACTGCCCCAGCTGCGGTCATGTGATCGCGTGGCATGAAAACATCCCCGTCTTGAGCTATCTGCGCCTGGGCGGGCGCTGCTCCGCCTGCAAGACCGGGATTTCCATCCGCTATCCCTTGGTGGAGGTGGTCACGGGCCTGCTGTTCGGATTGGTGGCCTGGCGGCTCGGCCCGGTGCCCGTGGTCGTCCTGTGGTGCGGGTTCATGGCGACGCTGGTCGCGCTCGCCGGCATCGACTGGGACACTACGCTGTTGCCCGACAACCTGACCCTGCCCCTGCTATGGGCGGGCCTGGTGGCGTCGGCGCTCGGCTGGACGGTCCCGCTGCAGCAGGCTTTGTGGGGCGCGGTCGCCGGCTACCTGTCGCTCTGGTCGGTGTACTGGCTGTTCAAGTTGCTCACCGGGAAGGAAGGCATGGGGTTCGGCGACTTCAAACTGCTCGCGGGGCTCGGCGCATGGCTGGGCGTCTGGATGCTGCTGCCCATCCTGCTGGGCGCGTCGATCATCGGCGCGGTGGTCGGCATCGCCATGAAGTTCGGGGGCTCCCTCCGCGAAGGCCGCTACGTCCCGTTCGGCCCCTTCCTCGCCGGTTCGGGCGCGGCCGTGATGTTGGCAGGGTCCCAGCGCGTGCTCGGTTGGCTGGGGTGGGCGTGACGGCATTCGGCCGGGCGGACACCCTTCCCCCATGTTGCGCATCGGTTTGACCGGCGGGATCGGCAGCGGCAAGAGCACGGTCGCCGGCCTGCTGGCCCGGCAGGGTGCCCACCTGATCGACACCGACGACATTGCGCACCGCCTCACGCAGGCCGGCGGCATGGCGGTGCCGGCCTTGCGAGCGGCCTTCGGACCTTCGGTAATCGATCCGCAGGGCGCGCTCGACCGTGTCCAGATGCGGCGATTGGCCTTCTCCGACGCGCGGGCCAAACAGGTCCTCCAGGACATCCTCCACCCCATGATCCGCATGGAAGTGCGGGTGCAGGAGGAGGCCGCCCCACCCACCGCGGAAGCCTTGGTGTTCGATGTCCCCTTGTTGGTGGAGTCGGGCGGCTGGCGGGAACGCGTCGACCAGGTGTGGGTCGTGGACTGCCGGGAAGAGACGCAGATCGACCGTGTTGCCGGTCGCCCGGGCTGGACGAGGGACGCGGCGCGCGCCGTGCTCGCGCGGCAAGCCACGCGAGCGCAGCGCCGGGCCTGTGCGGACATCCTGCTTTTCAACGACGGTGGCCTGGGCCTGCAGGCGTTGTCCGAAGAAGTGCGGCGCTTGTGGGGGCGCCTTTGCGCGAACCCTGCCGCTGTTCCGCCGGATACAAAACCGGACACTGCGCATTGAGGCGCACCCGGCCCGCTGTGGAACAATCAGGCGCAATGGCTCCGACTCCATCCGCAATCCCCGCCCTGGTCCTCTACGAGTACCCGTTCAACGAGAGCATCCGGACGATGCTGCGGTTGGAGCACCTCTTCGACCGCCTGGGGCAATTGATCGTCCGCGAGACGCCGGTCGACCACCATTACGCGCTGTCCACGCTGTTCGAGATCATCGATGTCGCTTCGCGGGCGGACCTGAAATCGGACCTTCTGAAGGACCTGGGCGCGCAACGCGCCCAGCTGAACGGTTACCGGGGCAATCCCTCCATCTCGGAAGACGTCCTGGACGAAGTCATCGGCAAGATCGACCACGCCTTCAACGGCTTGAACCAGTTGCAGGGCAAGGCGGGGCATGGCCTCACGACCAACGAGTGGCTGATGAGCGTGCGCAGCCGGATCAGCATCCCCGGCGGGACGTGCGAATTCGACCTGCCGGCCTATTACGCCTGGCAGCAACACCCCGCCCAGCGCCGCCGCGCCGACCTGATGCATTGGGCCGAAACGCTCATGCCGCTGGCAGAAGCCCTCAACGTGCTGCTGAGCTTGCTGCGCGATTCGGGCGTTGCGCAGAAAGTGGTCGCGGCGGGCGGCCAATTCCAACAAACTTTGCCTGCCGGGCGGTCCTACCAGCTGCTGCGGCTTCGAATCAATCCCGACCTCCACCTGGTGCCGGAGATATCCGGCCACCGCCTGATGGTTTCGGTTCGGTTCATGCAGCAGGACAGCGAAGGCCGATTGAAGCCCCGCGCGGCCGACACCACTTTCGAACTGACCTTGTGCGTCTGACCCGTCCGGCGCCCCCAAGGCCATGAGCAGCCACGACAACCGCACGCCACCCCTGCCCGCCGGCCGCATCGTCGCCTGCCCGGGCTGCAAGGGGGACAGCCTCTACGCGCCCAGCAACCCCTACCGGCCGTTTTGCAGCGCGCGCTGCAAGAACCTTGATTTCGGCGCATGGGCCAGCGAAAGCTACCGGATGGAAAGCGCCCCGACCCCCGACGCGCCGCCGCTGGATCCCGGGGAACCACCGGCTTTCGAGCCTCGCCACTGAGCCTGGCCGGGAGCGGTCCCGGCAGGCCCTGCGAAGGGCCGGGCGCACCCGTTAAAAGCATCGGTTTCTCCAGCAGCAAAAAACGGTTTCAACGGCAGGAAGCCCCCTTGAACCACAACGAATCAACCTTATAATTCGTTTGCTAGCACTCTCACTCGCCGAGTGCTAATGACAAGCCAGAACCGGTTCCCGCACTGGGCTTGTTGAAGTCAATATGCGCACACTTTGCGCTCCAGCCGCGAAATCTTTATCAGACATCAAGGAGATGCTATGAAACTTCGTCCTCTGCACGACCGCGTGATCGTCAAACGCCTCGAACAAGAAACCAAGACCGCTTCGGGCATCGTGATCCCCGACAACGCCGCCGAGAAGCCTGATCAAGGCGAAGTTCTGGCCGTCGGCCCGGGCAAGCGCAGCGACAAGGGCGAATTCATCGCCTTGAACATCAAGGTTGGCGACCGTGTCTTGTTCGGCAAGTACAGCGGCCAGACCGTCAAGGTTGACGGCGACGAGCTGCTGGTGATGCGCGAGGAAGACCTCTTCGCTGTCGTCGAAAAGTGATCGCTCGCGCGGCCGCTGGCACGGCAGCTTGACTTGGCAAGGCTGAGTCAAAGGTTCCGGCCACAGGCGGTCGCATCGTTGAACCCTCTTTGTAAAAATTCCGGAGAAACAACATGGCAGCAAAAGACGTGATTTTCGGCGGCGAAGCCCGCGCACGCATGGTTGAAGGCGTCAACATCCTGGCCAATGCGGTCAAGGTGACCCTGGGCCCCAAGGGCCGCAACGTGGTGCTGGAGCGTTCGTTCGGCGCCCCCACCGTGACCAAGGACGGTGTGTCCGTGGCCAAGGAGATCGAGCTCAAGGACAAGCTGCAGAACATGGGCGCCCAGATGGTCAAGGAAGTCGCTTCCAAGACCTCGGACAACGCCGGTGACGGCACCACCACCGCCACCGTGCTGGCCCAGGCCATCGTGCGCGAAGGCATGAAGTACGTGGCCGCCGGCATGAACCCGATGGACCTGAAGCGCGGCATCGACAAGGCGGTCACCGCCCTGGTCGCCGAGCTGAAGAAGGCTTCCAAGGCCACCACCACCAGCAAGGAAATCGCCCAGGTCGGCGCCATTTCCGCCAACAGCGATGAATCCATCGGCACCATCATCGCCAACGCGATGGACAAGGTCGGCAAGGAAGGCGTGATCACCGTCGAAGACGGCAAGAGCCTGGACAACGAGCTCGACGTCGTCGAAGGCATGCAGTTCGACCGCGGCTACCTGTCGCCCTACTTCATCAACAACCAGGAAAAGCAATCGGCCATCCTGGACAACCCCTTCGTGCTGCTGTTCGACAAGAAGATCAGCAACATCCGCGACCTGCTGCCCACGCTGGAGCAGGTGGCCAAGGCCGGCCGTCCGCTGCTGATCATCGCTGAAGAAGTCGAAGGCGAAGCGCTGGCGACCCTGGTGGTCAACACCATCCGCGGCATCCTGAAGGTCGTCGCCGTCAAGGCCCCGGGCTTCGGCGACCGCCGCAAGGCCATGCTGGAAGACATCGCCATCCTGACGGGTGGCAAGGTCATCGCCGAGGAAGTCGGCCTGTCGCTCGAGAAGGTCACGCTGGCAGACCTCGGCCAAGCCAAGCGCGTTGAAGTGGGCAAGGAAAACACCACGATCATCGACGGCGCTGGCGCCGCCGCCGACATCGAAGCCCGCGTCAAGCAAGTGCGCATCCAGATCGAGGAAGCCACCAGCGACTACGACCGCGAGAAGCTGCAAGAGCGCGTGGCCAAGCTGGCAGGCGGCGTGGCCGTCATCAAGGTCGGCGCCGCCACCGAAGTCGAGATGAAGGAGAAGAAGGCCCGCGTCGAAGACGCCCTGCACGCCACCCGCGCCGCGGTGGAAGAAGGCATCGTCGCCGGCGGCGGCGTGGCCCTGCTGCGTGCCCGCCAGGCGGCCGGCGCCATCAAGGGCGACAACGCCGACCAGGAAGCCGGCATCAAGCTGGTGCTCAAGGCCATCGAAGCGCCGCTGCGCGAGATCGTCTACAACGCCGGCGGCGAGCCGAGCGTGGTCGTCAACTCGGTGTTGGCCGGCAAGGGCAACTACGGCTTCAACGCGGCCAACGACACCTATGGCGACATGATCGAGATGGGCATCCTGGACCCGACCAAGGTCACCCGCACCGCGCTGCAGAACGCCGCTTCCGTGGCTTCGCTGATGCTGACCACCGAATGCATGGTCTCCGAAGCGCCGAAGGAAGAGGCACCCGCTCCTGGCGCCGGCGGCATGGGCGGCATGGGTGGCATGGGCATGGACATGTGATCCAGGCACACGTTGCCGACCAACCGAAAGGGCCGCGATCGCGGCCCTTTTTTTTCGTCATCCCGCACCGCGGCGCCGCGCGCTCCGGCCGGCCCGCGGGCACGGCGTCAATGGCCCATCTTGCGCAGCGCCTCGGCACCGGCCCAGAGTTCGTCCAGGTTCTGGAAATTCCACTTCTCGTTGGACTCCCTCCCGGCGATGGCGTCGTTGCAACTCGTCGAGCTCAGGTCGATCAGTTCGACCGGGATGCGCATTTCCGACTTCGTCGAGAAGAAGACCTTGACCCGCGGGTTGACCATCGAGGATTCGCCCTGCTCGACCACCACACCGAGCCGGCCCGACTTCATGCGCACCAGCGAGCCGGTCGGGTAGATGCCCAGGCTTTTGACGAAAGCCTGGAAGACGGCCTCGTCGAACTGGCCCTTGCGCCATGAGGCCATCTTGCCGATGGATTCGGCCGGGTCCCAACCGGCCTTGTAGGGCCGGTTGGAGGTGATGGCGTCGTAGACATCGCACACCGAGCCCATCTTGGCGTACAGGCTGATCTGTTCGTCGAGCAGCCCCTGCGGGTAACCCTTCCCGTCAGGGCGTTCATGGTGGTGCAGGCAGACGTCCAGCGCCGCTTCGCTGACCGAGTCGCCGGACAGCAGCAGCTCGTGGCCGCGGCCGGGGTGGGTCTTCATGATGTTGAACTCGTCGTCGGTCAGCTTCCCCGGCTTGTTCAGCACTTCCAGCGGCATCACCGCCTTGCCCATGTCGTGCAGCAGCCCGGCCATGCCGGCCTCGCGCGCCTGCTCCTCGCCCAGGCCCAGCTGGCGCGCCAGGGAGATCATGAGCGCGCAGACCGCGACCGAGTGCATGTAGGTGTAGTCGTCGCGCGTCTTCAGGCGCGCCAGGCTCACCACCGCGCCCGGATTGCGCCAGACCGAGGAGGCCACTTCGTCCACCAGGGCGGCGCAGCCGCTGGCGTCCAACGCCTTGCCCATGCGGGCCTCGTTGAACAGCGAGACCACCGCCTGCCGCCCTTGCTGCACGATGCTGGCCGCCTTGCGCACCTCCTCCTGCAGGCCAGTCGTCGCGCGGGGCGGTTCACGGGACGCCGCCGCCTCGGGGAGAAGGGGGCTGGACCGCGCCGGCTGCGCCGCCGCCTTCTCGGGCACGCTATCGCGTCGGGGGGCGACGTTCGGCGACTCGGGCAGGGCCGGCAAACCCTTGGCGTCGTCGATCCAGACCTCCTTGATGCCGCTTTCGCGCAGCTTCTTCAGGTCCATCGGGTCGCGCAGGACGAACTTGGTTTTCCAGAAAGGATGATCCAGCCAAGCGCCGCACATCTCGTGCAAATGCATGCCGAGGCGAAGCTGGTCAACGCGGATCTTTTGCAGCATGGCGGGCAATGAAGGGCCAGGTCGTGGCGGAGGGACCAAGGGGCGTCATCCCGTCCTATCGACCATTTTGCTCGCCGGTTGAGGCGCCGAAAGGAAAAAAGCCGCTGAGATCAGCGGCTTTTCTTCGGCGGGGGCGCCAAGCGCCAAAAAATGCACTGGGCAGATTCGTGACCCGCCGGGCCGGGCCCGTGCGGATCAGCGGAAGCTGGACTGCGGGACGACGCGCAGGTCGCCGGGCAGGGAGGACAGGTACTCGGCCATCAGCTTCAATTCGGCGTGGGTGTATTGGCGGGCCATGCCGGCCATGATGGCGTTGCCGCGGCCGACCTGCGGGTTCTTGTCCACCTGGTAGGACTTGAGCGCCACGTACAGGTAGTCGGCGTGCTGGCCGGCCAGTTTCGGATAGGCGGGCGCGATGGGCTTGCTGAAGTTCTCGCCGTGGCAGGAAGCGCAATTGGCCTTTTTCAGGAGTTCGGCCACCTTGGCAGACGGCTCGCGCGCGGTGGCCGCCGCAACCGGCGCGCCCTGGGGCTGCTGCTGGTAGAAGGCGCCCAGGTCGGCCATGTCCTGGTCGCTCAGGCTGCCGGCGATGCTGCGCATGGTGGGGTGTTTGCGCTCGCCCTTCTTGTAGGCCGCCAGCGCCGCGGCGAGGTACTCGGCGTTCTGGCCCGAGATCATCGGGACCTTGTGGACTTCGGGGAAGCTCGACTGGTAGCCGACGATGCCGTGGCAACCGATGCACATGGCCGCCTTCTTCTCGCCCGCTTGGATGTCCCCCTTGGCGGCTTGCGCCCAGGCCGGGGAGGATGCGAACACACCGACAGCGGCGAAAGCGGCGGCCATCGACAACACAGCGGAGGAAATGGTTTTTTTCATGGGTTGAAGGGTCATGAAGGGTCAGTGCGCGGGCAAGCCCGTGATTATAAAGGCCGCCTATATACTGGAATGAACCTGTTTTCGCCCTGCACGCGACCCGGCGCCACGCCGGGCGGCGGCCCGGTTCCCCCAAGCCTCCCCCATGAAGTTCACCGGCAGCCCCACCTACGTCGCGACACCCGACCTGATGCTCGCGGTGAACGCCGCGGCCCTGCTGCGCAAGCCTCTGCTCATCAAGGGCGAGCCCGGGACCGGCAAGACGCTGCTGGCCGAGGAGGTCGCCGCGTCGCTGGGCATGCCGCTGTTGCAGTGGCACATCAAAAGCACCACCAAGGCGCAGCAGGGCCTGTACGAATACGACGCCGTCAGCCGCCTGCGCGACAGCCAGCTCGGCGAGGCGAAGGTGCACGACATCTCCCAGTACATCGTCAAAGGCGTGCTCTGGGACGCCTTCGCCGCCGACGAGCCGGTGGTGCTGCTGATCGACGAGATCGACAAGGCCGACATCGAATTCCCCAACGACCTGCTGCGCGAGATCGACCGCATGGAATTCCACGTGCCCGAGACGCGCGAATGGGTGCGCGCCAGGCACCGGCCGCTGGTTTTCATCACCTCGAA
Organism: uncultured Burkholderiales bacterium; assembly: GCA_966211815.1. GTDB lineage: Bacteria > Pseudomonadota > Gammaproteobacteria > Burkholderiales > Burkholderiaceae_C > JANPCX01. The sequence goes on along the minus strand of CBIHOD010000091.1, from coordinate 4,990 downwards.
CAACGAAAAGGAGCTTCCGGACGCCTTCCTGCGCCGCTGCTTCTTCCACTACATCCAATTCCCCGATGCCGAGACGATGCAGCGCATCGTCCAAGTGCATTTCCCCGACCTGAAGAAAGACCTGCTCGCCGCGGCCCTCAAAAGCTTCTACGACGTGCGCGGCCTGCCCGGGCTCAAGAAGAAGCCTTCCACCTCTGAGCTGCTCGACTGGATCAAGCTGCTGGTGGCCGAGGACATCGCCCCCGAGGTGCTGCGCAGCCAGGACCCGCAGGTCACCATCCCTCCGCTGCTCGGCGCGCTGCTGAAGAACGAACAGGACGTCTCGCTCTTCGAGAAGCTGGTGTTCATGCAGCGCCACCACCGCTGAAACGAAGCGCCCTCCCCGTCCATGAAGACTGTCCTGCCCACCACCTTGGAACTGGCGCCGGTGCGCCTGGAACCGCTGGCCTTGAGCCATGAAGCCGGCCTGATCGCGGCCGCCGGCGACGGCGAACTCTGGAACCTGCGTTTCACCTCCGTCCCCGAGCCCGGGAACACCCGGCGCTACATCGAGACGGCGCTTGAAGGCCACGCGGCCGGCCACCGGCTGGCCTTCGCCATCGTCGACATGGCCAGCGGCGAGGTGCTGGGCACCAGCAGCTACCACGACATCGTCCCCGCCGTCCAACGCCTGGAGATCGGCTACACCTGGCTGGCCCGGAAGGCCCAGCGCAGCGCGGTCAACACCACGGCCAAGTTCCTGCTGCTGCGGCACGCCTTCGAAGACCTGGGCGCCAAGCTCGTGGGCTGGCGCACCGACAACTACAACTTCCCCAGCCAGAAGGCGATCGAGCGCCTGGGCGCGAAGAAGGACGGCGTGCTGCGCCACCACGCGCTGCGCCGCGACGGCACCGTGCGCGACACCGTGATGTACAGCCTTGCCGCCGGCGAATGGCCCGAGGTGAAAGCCCACCTGGCGTGGCAGTTGGCCAGGCCGCGTTGAGCGGCGCCGCCAGCCCGCCCCGCCGAAGCCCATCGAAGCGCCAGCGCCGTGCCGCCCCCATGACACCGCAGCCGCACCGCCGACGCCAGGCCGCCGCCTTCGCTGCACCGACGGGCGCCGGATGGGCCCGCCTCGCCCTGGCATGGGTGTTGGGTGGGGCGACGGGCCCCGGCATCGCACAGCCCGTCCCATCGCCGCAGGAACAGCAGGCCGCGACCTTCGACCAGCGGCTCGCGGCCGCGGCGCGGACGGCGCAGAAGGCCGCCGCGGCGGTGAAAGTGACCTACCCGGACGACTGGCCGGCGGCGCTGGGGCGCCCAGCCTCCGGCCTCTTCGTGACCGCCAAGGCGGAGGCGGACTGGTTCGTGCTGGTCGTCAGCGAAACCGCGGGCTGCACCGAGCCGCAGTGCGCGCTGTCGTACGTCCACGGCTGGAAAGCCGCCAAGGACGACATTTCCCTGGCCAGGCCGCCGGCCTTGCCGATGGGCCACGGCGTGGTGGCGGATTTCGAACCGGCGGGCTACAGCTCGTCGCGGCAGGCGGTCGACAACGCCAAACTGCATTTCTGGCGCCGAGGCGCCTGGTACGAGATCGACGCCGACCTGAGCCGCGAGGGCAAGCACATCGGCCCGCAAGCGGAGCGCCGGCTCATGTTGCCCTTGGGCCGCTCCGCGGTGAGGCGCCTGACCGCCGCCCCGTCTGTCGAACCGCCGGCCCAGCCGGGCATGCCGTTTGCCGGGCCGCCAGCATCCGCCGGCCGGCGCCCTTAGCGCCGAGCCTCTCCGCCCCCCGCCCGCCGCCCCTCCCCCATGCTGATCGGCTTCTTCCAGACTTTGCGCGCCGCCCAGCTGAAAGTGACGGTGGGTGAATTCCTTGTTTTGCTGCAAGCCCTGGCGCATGGCGCGCTCGACGAGCAGGCCGGCGGCACCACCATCGACAATTTCTACGTCCTGGCGCGGGCCGCGCTCGTGAAAGACGAATCACAGTTCGACAAGTTCGACCGCGCCTTCGCCGCCTATTTCAATGGCGTCGGCGGGCTGGCCGACTTCAGCCGGGACCTGCCCCTCGAATGGCTGCGCAAAACGCTGGACCTGGAACTCGGACCGGAAGAAAAGGCGCGCATCGAGGCGATGGGTTGGGACGAGCTGATGGCGACGTTGAAAAAGCGCTTCGAGGAACAGAAGGAACGCCACGAAGGCGGCAGCAAGTGGATCGGCACCGGCGGCACCAGCCCGTTCGGGCACGGCGGCTTCAATCCCGCGGGCATCCGCATCGGCGGCCCGGGCAAGGGCCAGGGCCGGGCGGTCAAGGTGTGGGAACAGCGCCAATACAAGGACTACGACGACAACGTCGCCCTGGGCACCCGCCAGATCAAGCTGGCGCTGCGCCGGTTGCGGCGCTTTGCCCGGGAAGGCGCGCCCGACGAACTCGACCTGCCCGGCACCATCGCCGGCACCGCGGCCCATGCCGGCATGCTCGACATCCGCATGCGGCCCGAACGCCACAACCAGGTGAAGGTGCTGCTGCTGATGGACGTCGGCGGCACCATGGACGAGCACGTGCACCGGGTGGAAGAGCTGTTCAGCGCCACGCGCGCCGAGTTCAAGCACCTCGAGTGCTATTACTTCCACAACTGCGTTTACGATTTCCTCTGGAAGGACAACCGGCGCCGGCGCACCGAGAAGACCGCCACCTGGGACGTGGTGCGCAAGTACGGGCGCGACTACAAGCTGATCTTCGTCGGCGACGCGACGATGAGCCCTTACGAGATCCTCCAACCCGGCGGCAGCGCCGAGCACCACAACGAAGAGCCCGGCGCCGCCTGGCTGCAGCGGCTGACGCAAGCCTATCCGCATTTCGCCTGGATCAACCCCGAGCCGCCCGGGCTTTGGGAATACCGGCAGAGCGTCGGCCTGATCCAGCAACTGATGGCCCAGCGCATGTACCCCTTGAGCCTGGCCGGGCTGGAGGCCGCGATGCGGCAGTTGAGCCGATGATCGCCTTGGACCGCACGCACGGGTGGAAGGCCCCCGCCCGGCTGGTGCGCGGGGCGGCGCTGCTTGCGTTGGCCCTGATGCTCGGCGCCTGCGCCAACGGCCCCTTCTGGGGCGAGAAAAGGAAAAGGGACCAGGAAGACCCGCCGCCGGTGCTGATCCCCATGTACGAACTGGACATCGACGCGCCCACCGCGGCCCAGCGCAAGCTGCTGTCCCGATACCTCGACCTGGCGCGCTTCCAGAGCCTGCCCGAGCGCGACGGCGTCAGCGACGGCGAGCTGAACCGCCTGATCGCCGCCGCGCCGGCCCAGGCGCGGGCGCTGCTGGAGACCGAGGGTTATTTCAACGCCGAGGTGAAGGCGGCTCGGATGCAGGCCGCGCCCTCCTCCGCCGACGGCCCGTCGCTGCCCCAGGTGAGGCTGACCGTCAAACCCGGCCCGCGCACCCGCGTGGGCAGCCTGGCGCTGGACGTGCAGGGCCCGCTGCGCGAGTCGCTGCAGAAGGCCGACCCGGCCGCCATCTCGACCTGGTCGGCGCTGCACCGCGATTGGCTGCTGCGGCCCGACCGCGACTTCCGCCAGCCGCAGTGGACTTCCGCCAAGGCCGCCATGCTCGACCGCCTGCGGGTCGACGGCTACCCCGGCGCCAGCTGGCGCTCCACCGAAGCGCGCATCGACGCCGCGGCCAACACCGCCGCGATCGACGTCACCGCCGACAGCGGCCCGCGCTACCGCCTGGGCCGCATGCGCATCGAAGGCCTGCAGCGGCACGGCGAAAGCAGCGTGCGCAACGTCGCCAACTTCCAACCCGGCACGCCCTACACCGAGCGGCTGCTGGTCGACTACGCCGAGCGGCTGCGCAAGCTCGACCTGTTCGCCAGCTCGGTGGTCGAACTCGACCCGGAGGCCAAGGACCCGGAAGCCGCCGACGTCATCGTCCGCGTGCGCGAGCTGCCGCTGCAGCAGGCCACCGTCGGCGTGGGCGTGAGCGACAGCACCGGGCCGCGGCTGACGCTGGAACACACCCACCGCCGCCTGTTCGGCCAGCCCTGGGTCGCCAAGAACAAGTTCGAACTGGGCCGCGACCGTCAGACGCTGGACTCCCAATTCATCTCCCACCCCAGGCCGAGCGGCTACCGCAACCTGGTCGCTTTCAACGTCGGCAGCGAAGACACCGAGGGCACGCTCGTGGAATCGTCGCGGGTGCGCGTGGGCCGCTCGCTCGACACCGAAAGGACCGAGCGCATCAGCTTCCTCGAAGCCGTCAACACCCGCACGATCAACGCCGAGACGCGCCAGACCGGGGAAACCAACAGCCGCGCCCTGTCGGGCAACCTGCACTGGATCCGCCGCAACCTGGACAACACGCTGCTGCCCACGCAGGGCACGTCGTGGAACCTGCAAGGCGCCCTCGGCCACGCCTGGAACAACACCGCCGAGAGCGGCCCGTTCGGCCGGCTCTACGCCCGTTTCACCGGCTACAGGCCGGTCGGCAAGGAATGGTTCGGCAGCCTGCGCTTGGAGGCCGCGCAGCTCTTCGCCAAAGACGAGGTCGGCATCCCCGACACCCTGCTCTTCCGCGCCGGCGGCGACGAGTCGGTGCGCGGCTACGCCTACCGCTCGCTCGGGCCGGTCAAGAGCGGCGTCGTCAACAGCGGCCGCGTATTGCTCACCGGCAGCGCCGAGATCGCCCGGCCCATCTCGCCCGACCTGCCCACGCTGTGGGGCGCCGCCTTCGTCGACGCCGGCCAGGCGGCCGACCGCTGGGGCGACTTGCGGCCGGTCTGGGGCTACGGCGTGGGCGTGCGGGTGCGCAGCCCGGTCGGCCCGCTCAAGCTCGACATCGCCTATGGCGAAGCGGTCAAGAAATTCCGCCTTCACCTGAGCGTGGGCGTGACCTTCTGACGGGAGGCCAGAACGACGATGACCGAGCCGCACGCGCCCGACCGCGACCCCGCCCCGGCCTCAGCGCCGCCGGCCGGCCGGCCGCCGCGCCGGCCCGGCCGGCGCTG
>CBIHOD010000090.1:0-16227 GCA_966211815.1 uncultured Burkholderiales bacterium | reverse complement strand
GTGGCCCCCCGGGCCACATTTTCCACGGGGGTGTCCCCCCCTGGCGGCCCCCCCCCCAACCCCCGGGCCAAAACCCTTTTTCCCCGTTTCAGTGGACTAGTGTGGTGTCCCGCCGATCACTGCCGATGGAATCGTGTCTCGCAAGCCAGGGCCGCGTTGCAAGTCCTCGCGATACCCCCTTGGTATCGCTGCGGTTTGCGCCTGGCCCTGGCTTGCAATCCATCGATTCCATTTTTGTCGGTGATCGGCGGGACGCCCCACTAGCGGCGATACTGCCGGCGCCCCGCCCGCAACCCCGCGCACTTCCCCATGCAAGCCATCTTCGCCGTCACGGTCCCCTTCTTCGCCCTGGTGCTGTGCGGCTACCTGGCGGCGCGGCGCAAGGTGCTGCCCGAAGCCGCGGTGCCGGGATTGAACATCTACGTGCTGTTCTTCGCCCTGCCCTGCCTGCTGTTCCGCTTCGGCGCCAGCATGCCCTTCGCGCAGCTGATCGACCCGGCGCTGCTGGGCATCTACGCCGGCGCGGCCCTGCTGATCGTGTTCTTCACGGTGATGGTGACCTGGCGGCTGCGCGAGCAGGAATGGGGCGTCGACCTGAAGAACGCCGCCTTCGGCGCCCTGGTGGCAGCCTTCCCCAACACCGGCTTCATGGGCGTGCCGCTGCTGGTGGCCCTGCTCGGCCAGGCGGCGGCCGGCCCGGTGATCGGCACGGTGCTGGTCGACCTGATCCTCACCAGCACGCTGTGCATCGCGCTGGCGCAGGTGCAGCCGGCGCCGGGCTCCACGCGCGCCGGCGGCGCCTGGCGCACCGCGTCGCGCTCGCTTCGCGGCGCGTTGACCAACCCGCTGCCCTGGGCGATCGCGCTGGGCGCGTCCGCGGCGGCACTGGGCCTGAAATTGCCCGGCCCGGCCGACCAGGTGGTCAAGATGCTGGCCGATTCCGCCTCGCCGGTGGCGCTGTTCACGATCGGCGCGGTGCTGTGGCGGGCCGGCCAGCACGCCCACACCCGCACGCCGGTGCGCCACTTCCTGCCGGTCGCGCTGATCAAGCTGCTGCTGCACCCGCTGCTGGTGCTGATGCTGGGCTGGATGGCCCGCGCCATGGGCCTGCAGGTCCCGGCCTTCGGGCTGACCGTGCTGGTGCTGGCCGCGGCGCTGCCCAGCGCCAGCAACGTGTCGCTGCTGGCCGAGCGCTACGGCGCCGACAACGGCCGCGTGGCCCGCATCATCATGGCCAGCACCGTGCTGGCTTTCGGCAGTTTCAGCCTGCTGGCCTGGGTGCTCGGCGCGGGCGGGCGCTGAGCGGTGCCCGCAGGACCGCGCGGTTTTGCGCGGTTGGTTAGCATCCGCGGATGACAAGGACCACCCCCCGAATCCTCGCGGCGGCCCGGGGCGCCGCCCTTGCCCTGGCCGCCGCCTGGTTCGGCGCAGGCCCGGCGGCGTCGGCCGCGCCCGAGCCCACGGCGCCGGCCGCGGCCACCGCCGCTTCCCCCCACGACGCCGCAGGGCCCACCACCGGCGCCTGGGTGCACGCCTATGCCGCCTATGGCCAGCCCAAATACCCCAAGGGTTTCGACCACTTCGACTACGTCAACCCCGACGCGCCCAAGCGCGGCACGCTCTACCTGCGCCAGCCCGACCGCCGCACCAGCTTCGACAAGTTCAACCCCTACACCCTCAAGGGCAACGCCCCGGCCGGCGTGGCCTTCCTGGTCGAGTCGCTGGCGGCGACCTCCAGCGACGAACCCCAGACCATGTACGGCCTTCTGGCCCAGGAGATGCTGGTCGCGCCCGACAAGTCCTCCATCACCTTCCGGCTGAACCCGCTGGCCCGCTTCCACAACGGCAAGCCGGTGCAGGCGGCCGACGTGCTGCACAGCTACAGGCAGCTGTCCGGCCCGCAGGCGGCGCCGGGCGTGCGCATGCAGCTGTCGGTGATCAAGGGCGTCGATGCGCTGGACGAGCGCACCGTGCGCGTCAACCTGGCCGACAAGAGCAACGACGCGCTCTTCATCGCCGGCGGCCTGCCCGTCTTCTCGCGCGAATGGGGCGCCCAAGGGCCGGGCAAACCGGCCAAGAAATTCGACGAGATCGTCACCGAATACCCGATCGGCACCGGGCCCTACACCATCGACAAGGTCGTCTCGGGCCGCCGCGTCGAGTTCGTCCGCGACCCCGGCTACTGGGCGCGCGACCTCGGCGTGCGGCGCGGCTTCTTCAACTTCGACCGGATCGTCTACCGCTACTACCTCGACGCCACCGTCAGCACCGAGGCCTTCAAGACCGGCGAGTTCGACATCCTGCGCGAGTACAGCTCGCGCGCCTGGGTGCGGCAGCACCAGGGCGCCAAGTGGCGCTCCGGCAAGATCCTGAAGGACATGTTCGAGACCCAGGTCGGGCAGGGCATGCAGTCATACCTGTTCAACCTGCGGCGGCCGGTCTTCAAAGACGCCCGGGTGCGCCAGGCCCTGGCCTACACCTTCGACTTCGACGCGCTGAACAAGCTCAAGCTGCTCAAGCGTTCCAACAGCCTGTTCAACAACTCCGAGTTCGCCGCCGCGGGCACGCCCTCGCCGGGCGAGCTCAAGTTGCTGGAGCCCTTCCGGGCCGAGTTGCCGCCGGAAGTCTTCGGCCCGGCCTACGCCGCGCCCGAGACCGGCCTGGACCCCAAGCGCCTGCGCTCCAACCTGCTCAAGGCGCGCGAACTCTTCGCCCAGGCGGGCTGGAAACTCGCCGCCGACGGCGCGATGCGCAACGGCAAAGGCGAGGCCTTCGAGATCGAATACCTGTCCAACCGCGAGGACAACCCCAGCATCGACCTGTGGAACGTCAACCTGCGCAAGCTCGGCATCGAGATCCGCGTGCGCACGGTGGACTTCGCCCTCTACCGCAACCGCCTGCAGAAGTACGACTTCGACATGGTCACCATCCGCACCGGCGACTTCACGCTGCCCATCGTGACCGACCTGGTGCAGGAGTACGGCAGCGCGTCGGCCGACGAAGAGGGCAACAACAACTACCGCGGCGTCAAGAGCCGCGCCGTCGACCACGTGCTGGCCCAGATGGGCCGCGCCACGACGCTGGAGGAACTGCGCGACGGCGCCCGCGCGCTGGACCGCATCGTCATGTGGAGCCACTGGCAGATGCCCGACGTCTACGCCGCCGACGAGCGCGCCTCCTACTGGGACCGCTTCGGCATGCCGGCGGTCAAGCCGAAGTACTTCAGCATCGAGGCGCCGTCCTCGGAGCAGCCGCCCTGGGCGGTGGGCACCTGGTGGGTCAAGGACGGCGCGGCGCGCTGAGCCTGGAAAGGGAAAGACGAGACCATGTGGCGCTACATCCTCCACCGCATCCTGCTCATGGTGCCCACGCTGCTGGGCATCCTCACGCTGAGCTTCGCCGTCATCCAGTTCGTGCCCGGCGGGCCGGTCGAACAGGTGATGGCCGAGGCCCGCACCAGCGCCAAGGGGGGCGACGTCGTCCAGGTCGGCGGCTACAAGGCCGGCCGCGAGAGCGACGCCAAGCAGATCGAGGAGCTGAAGAAGCTCTACGGCTTCGACAAGCCGGTGCACGTGCGCTACTTCGAGATGCTGCGCGACTTCCTGCGCTTCGACCTGGGGCGAAGCTTCATGCACAACAAGGACGTCTGGGAACTCATCAAGGAGAAGCTGCCCGTGTCGGCCAGCCTGGGCCTGTGGACTTTCGTGCTCACCTACCTCGTGTCGGTGCCGCTCGGCGTGGTCAAGGCGGTGAACGAAGGTTCGCGCTTCGACCTGTTTTCCACCAGCCTGGTGCTCCTGGGTTTCGCCATACCGGGCTTCGTGCTGGGCCTGCTGCTGATCGTGCTGTTCGCCGGCGGCACTTTCCTCGACTGGTTCCCGCTGCGCGGCCTCGTCTCGGACAATTGGCACGAGTTGTCCTGGCCCGCCCGCATCCGCGACTATTTCTGGCACCTGTCGCTGCCGCTGACCTGCATGGTGATGGGCAGCTTCGCCACCGTCACCCTCCTGACCAAGAACACCTTCGTCGAAGAGATCCGCAAGCAGTACGTGCTGGTGGCGCGCAGCAAGGGCCTCTCGGAGCGGCAAGTGCTTTACAAGCACATCTTCCGCAACGCGATGATCCCGCTGGTCACCGGTTTCCCCGCCGCCTTCGTCGGCGCCTTCTTCACCGGCGCGCTGCTGCTGGAGACGATGTTCTCGCTCGACGGCTTGGGCCTGCTGGGCTATGAAGCGGTGGTACGGCGCGACTACCCGGTGGTGCTCGGCTCTTTGTATGTGTTCACGTTGATCGGTCTGGTGGTCAAGCTGCTCTCGGACCTGCTTTACGTGGCGGTCGACCCGCGCATCCACTTCTCCGGCGCGGCCCGTTGAACCCGGCGCAAGGGCAATCCCAATGACATCCACCCTCCACTCCGCGGCCGTCCCGCCCATGCCCGCCGCGGCCACCCCCGCCCGCGCCCAATCGCCGTCCCGGCGCGCCTGGGCCCGGTTCAAACGCAACCGCGCGGGCGTCTGGTCGCTCTGGCTGTTCGGCTTGATGCTGCTGCTCAGCACCGGCGCCGAACTGATCAGCAACGACAAGCCGCTGCTGGCGCATTACCAGGGGCAGTGGCTGTCGCCGCTGCTGGACAACCCGCCCGAAACCCGCTTCGGCGGCGATTTCGACACGCCCACCGACTGGAAAGACCCCTTCATCACCGAGCGTTTCGAGCAGCCCGGCCACAGCCTGTGGCGCACGCTGAACCCGCATTCGGCGATCTCGGTGGACTACTTCGCCAAGGAGCAGAGCCCGGCGCCGCCCAGCGCGCAGAACTGGCTGGGCACCGACAGCATCGGCCGCGACATGGTGGCGCGGCTGATCTACGGCTTCCGCGTCAGCATCTGGTTCGCGCTGGCGTTGACCGCCATCGGCACCGTCATCGGCGTGGCGGCCGGCGCGCTGCAGGGCTACTTCGGCGGCAAGGTCGACTTGCTGCTGCAGCGCTTCATCGAGGTCTGGACCGCCATCCCCGAGCTGTACCTGCTGATCATCTTCGCGTCGATCTTCGACCGCTCCTTCCTGCTGCTGCTGGTGCTGCTCAGCCTGTTCGGCTGGGTGGGCCTGTCGGAATACGTGCGCGCCGACTTCCTGCGCAACCGCGGCCTGGAATACGTGAAGGCCGCGCGCGCGCTCGGGCTGGCCGACCGGCAGATCATGTGGCGCCACGTGCTGCCCAACTCGCTCACGCCCATCATCACCTTCCTGCCCTTCCGCATGAGCGCGGGCATCGTCGGTTTGACCTCGCTGGACTTCCTCGGCCTGGGCATGCCGCCTTCGGTGCCGTCGCTGGGCGAGCTGCTGCGCCAGGGCAAGGCCAACCTCGACGCCTGGTGGATCATCGTGCCCACCTTCTTGCTCCTGGTGCTGACCATGACGCTGCTGACCTTCATCGGCGACGCGCTGCGCGACGCCTTCGACACCCGCAAATCATGAGCGCCGCGCCGATGGACCAACCCATGAAGAAACCGCTGCTGGAAATCGACGGCCTGACGGTGCGCTTCGGCGCCGCCACCGTGGTGGACGACGTGTCGTTCCAGGTCGCCGCGGGCGAGAAGTTCGGCCTGGTCGGCGAGTCGGGCTCGGGCAAGTCGATCACGGCGTTGTCGATCCTGCGGCTGGCCGAAGGCGCCGCGACGACCGGCGCGATCCGCCTGGAGGGCGAAAACCTGCTGGCTTTCAGCGAGCGCCGCATGCGCGGCGTGCGCGGCGCCCGCGTCGGCATGATCTTCCAGGAGCCGATGACGGCGCTGAACCCTCTCTACACCGTGGGCAACCAGATCGCCGAAGTGCTGCGGCTGCACCAGGGGCTGCGGCCCAACGCGGCCCGGGCCAGAGCCATCGAGTGGCTGGCGCGCACCGGCATCCCCGAGCCCGGGCGCCGGGTCGACGCCTATCCGCACCAGCTCAGCGGCGGCCAGCGCCAGCGCGCGATGATCGCGATGGCGCTGGCCTGCCAGCCGGAGCTGTTGATCTGCGACGAGCCCACCACCGCCCTGGACGTCACCGTGCAGACCCAGATCCTGGCCCTGCTGGACGACCTGCAGCGCGAGTTCGGCATGGCGCTGCTCTTCATCACCCACGACCTCAACCTGGTGCGCCGCTTCACCCACCGCGTCGGCGTGATGGAACGCGGCCGGCTGGTGGAAGCCGGCGCCACCGCCGAAGTCTTCGCCGATCCGAAGCACGCCTACACCCGGCGCCTGCTGGCGAGCCGGCCGCAGCGCTCGGTGGCCGAGGTGCCTGCCGAGGCGCCGGTGCTGTTGCAGGCCAAGGACATCAAAGTGCGTTTCAGCCGGGCGGACGGCTGGTTCAAGAAGCACCACGTCGACGCGGTGCGCGGCGTGTCGCTGCAATTGCGCCGCGGCGAGACGCTGGGCGTGGTCGGCGAGTCCGGGTCGGGCAAGACCACGCTGGCGATGGCGCTGCTGGCGCTGCAGCCGATGGCCGGCGGCGAGGTGCTGTTGGGCGGCCAGCGCGTCGACACCGCGCGCCGCGCCGAACTGCGGGCGGTGCGCAAGCGCATGCAGGTGGTCTTCCAGGACCCGTTCGCGTCGCTCAGCCCGCGCCGCACCATCGGCCAGATCGTCGAAGAGGGCCTGGCGCTGCATTTCCCCGAGCTGGCGCCCGCCGAGCGCGAGTCGCGCGTGGTCGCCATGCTCGAAGAGGTGGGGCTGAGCGAGTCCCGCGGCCTCGCCAACCTGCTGTCGCGCTATCCGCACGAGTTCTCCGGCGGCCAGCGCCAGCGCATCGCCATCGCGCGCGCGGTGGTGCTGCGGCCCGAGCTGCTCGTGCTGGACGAGCCCACCTCGGCGCTCGACGTCTCGGTGCAGCAGCAGGTGCTGGCGCTGCTGGCCGAACTGCAGCGCCGCTACGGCATGAGCTACCTTTTCATCACCCACGACCTCAACGTGATCCGGGCGATGGCCCACCGGGTGATGGTGATGAAGGACGGCGCCGTCGTCGAAGAAGGCGACGTGCAGGCTTTGTTCGAAGCGCCGCAGGCGGCCTACACCCAGGCGCTGCTGGCGGCCACGCCGGGGGTGCGGTCCTGAGGCCCGTGCGACACGGGATCCAGGCGCGCCGCGGTCAAGGCGCCTTCGGGGTGCACACGTAGGGGTTGAGCGGCTGCGACGCGTTGGCGGCGAGGGGGGATTTCGCGCCGCCCACCTGGGTGAGACCGCCCGCGTCGTCGTAGAAGGCGTGCAACTGGCGGCCGCCCTTGGTGGCCAGGGTGTAGCTCAATGCCTGCCCGCGGTTGGGCGAGGCCGGGTCCGGCGCGTTCGGCGGCGCCAGGATGATGCGCTCGTCGCGCGTGTCCAGCGCGGCCGAGAAAACCTCGCCGCCGAGCACGGCTTCCCCGCCCGCGTTCTTGTAGGCGCCCAGGACAAGCGTCGAGGGCTTGTTCACGCCATCGACGCAGTGCCAGTCTTTGACGTCGGCTTCAAGGTACTTCTGGGCCGCGAAAAAGGCGGGCTTGCCGAAGCTGCCGAGGTTGCCCGGCACGAAACAGGAGATCTTGGCGGAGCCGCCCCAGGCCTGGGCGGTGACGCCGGTCTGCCCTTTCTCCGTCGTGGGGCCGGTCACCTGGAAATAAATCTCCGGGGCCTTGCTCTTCACGTCCCTGAACCACTGGAAGCTCAGCCCCGCGGTGCCGCCCATGTCGGTGAAATCCGACCGCTGGACGTGGACCGCGATGTCCGGCTCATACAGGCTGCCGGCGGCCGCGCCGTTGATGGTCAGCGTGCCGTCCGCGCCCACCGTGATCGAGCCGGGTTTCAACTGTGAGGAGACCAGGTCGATGCATTCGGGTGAGGAATACGTCCCGACCAGGCTGGCCAAGAGGACCGGCCGATAGTCGACCGGCGCCTTGCCGGAGGCGCCGCTGCCCGAACCTGTGGCCGCCGGGGGCGGGGCAGGTGCGGCGACGGCGGGCGCAGGCGCGGTGGTCGCGCCGACCGGTGTGGCGGCGCTGGGGGACGAGCCTCCGCCTCCGCAACCTGTCAAGGCGAAGACGGCGGCGCAAAGCAACGCGCCGGGCGCGCGCGTGGTATGGGGGTGCATGGATCTTTCTCCCTCTGTTCGGCGTTTCGAGTGGCCGGATTGACGATGTGGTGAGCGGGTATGAGTCCGCTTCTTTGAATCCATCGAAACGTGCGACGCGCGGGCGCTGATGACGCCGACAACCTCATTCTTGTAACTAAATAATTCAAATCCGGTGCAGTGGGCCGGGTTGGGACACGCCTGAGGCCGATCCCTCAATCGGCAGGCGCCAACCCGAGGAACCGGCGCATGCGCGCCAGCTCCTCTTGCAGGCCGCGCCGGAACGCGGCGTCGCGCGGGGCTTTGCCGGCCACGTAACCCAACTGGCTGACGAGCAGGCCGGCCTGCACCGACAGATTGCCCCAGCCGATGACCCGATCACCCCACAGCAGCGGCATCGCGTAGTACCCGCGCACGCGCCGCGCCGCCGGCGTGTAGGCCTCGAAGCGGTAGGCCCAGCCCCAGAACAGCTCGAACCGGCGGCGGTCCCAGACCACCGGGTCGAAAGGGGAAAGCAGGCGCACATTGCCGTCGTGGCCTTCGGCTGCGCCGCCGCGCAGCTTCTCGTCGGCCGGCCAATACCAGTCGACGCCGTCGATGCGCGCATGGGCCAGGCGCGCCTTGGCCCGCGCCAGCGCCGCCCGGCGTTCCTTTTCCCACTGGGGCGCGCCATGGCGCAGGCGGCCCACCAGCTCGGCGAGCGAGCGGGCGGGCAGCGGCGCGTATTTGCGCACCACCACGTCCACCAGCGCGTCCAGCGCCGAGGCGGGGTCCCCCGCGGGCGGCCCTTCGTCGCGCACCGCGTAGACGCGCACGCCGCCTTGGCGCCGCGCGATGCGCACCATGCCGCGGTAGTGCATGCCGTCCAGCAGCTGAGTGCTGGCGTTGCTGGCCCCGCCGAACCAGTTCGTGGTTTTGCCGTGCGCGAAATGGAGGTCCACCTCGCGTGGGTGGACCTCGCCGCGCTCGCGCACGAAGGCCAGCACCGCCTCGGCCTGCGCTCGGCGCGCTTCGGGCCAGGCGGTGCGCGGCGTGCGCGGGTGCATCAACGCCTGGGTGGCGCGGGGCAGGAAGCCGTAGTTGACGAAGAAATCCTCCTCCAGGCCGAGCCGCGGGTAGCGGCGGTCGAGGTCGCTGGCCAGGTAGCCGTCGACGCGGTGGCGCAGCAGCAGGTCTTGCGCGCGCGCCGGCGCCCGGATCGGATCGGCCTGCACGAAGCCGAGCTTTTCGATCGCCCTGGCCAGCGTCGTCGGCTTGAACAGACTGCGCGCAACGGCGTGGGCGCGCAGGTCTTCCAGGGTGGGTGGGGATGCGGTTCGGCGTGTCATGGCGGCAGCGGTGTCTCCTTGCGCGGCACCTTACCGCCTTGCGCGCATTCCTGCGCCGCGGCGGCGGGGTGCCCAGGCCCCATGCCAAGCACCGCCTGCCGGCCAGAGGAGGCGGAGTTTCACGCCAGCGCTTCGCCCCGCGCCAGCAGCGTGGAGAAGCGCGCCGCGTCCACGCTGGTGCCGCAGACGATCAGCGCCACCCTCTTGCCGTCCAGCCGTTCGCGCAGCGGCCCGAGCAGGGCGGCTGCGGCGGTGGCGGCGGCGGGCTCGACCGCCAGCTTCAGGTCGCGGAACATGAAATAAAGCGCCCGGCAGATCGCGTCGTCGGACACCCGCACGATGGCGTCCACATTGCGGCTGCACACGCCGTGGCTGTAGGCCATCGCATAAGGTGCGCCGAGGCTGTCGGCCACGGTGTCGACGGCGTCCAGGCCCACCGGTTTGCCGGCCTCGAAGCTGCGGGCCATCGCGTCGGCGCCTTCGGGTTCGACGCCGAACACCTGGCAGCGGCGGTTGATGCGCTTGACGCAGCTGGCGATGCCGGCCACCAGTCCCCCGCCGCCCACCGGCACGACGACGGCGTCCAGGCCGGCGACCTGCTGCATCAGCTCCAGCCCCACCGTGGCCGTGCCCAGCGCGGTCAACGGGCCGTCATACGGGTGCAGCAGGGTGCGGCCTTCCTGGTCGGCGATCTGCCGGCCGTGCGCGAAGGCGGCGTGGACGTCGGGCTGCAGGACCACCTCGGCGCCCAGCGCCTCGCAGGCCTGGATGCGCGCGGGGCTGACGTGCCGGGGCATGACGACCTTGGCCGACACGCCCGAGCTGCGCGCGGCGTGCGACACCGCGATCGCGTGGTTGCCGGCGCTGACGGCCACCACGCCGCGCCGCCTGGCCTCCATGTCCATCGCGTGGATGCAGTTGAGCGCGCCGCGCAGCTTGAAGCTCCCGGCGATCTGGAGCAGCTCCAGCTTGAGCCACACCTCGGTCTGGCGGGACAGCAGGGCCTGCGCCGCGCCCGTCTGCCAGCGCCACACCGGCGTGTGCAGCACCTGGCCGGTCAGCCGCGCGGCGGTGCGCTGGATGTCTTGCAGGGTGATGTCGAGCAGCGGGTCCCAGGTTTCAGGGCGCTGGGGCTGCACGAAGCTGGCCTTGGCCGGGTCGATCGGCAGCAGGGCCGGGGACGAGGCCGCGGCTTCGTGGAAATCGAAAGCAGGGGCGGCGGAGGCGGGGGTCGAAAAGGCGCTCGGGGCCAGCAGGGACGGCGACGACATGAAATTTCTCCATCGAATTCAACAGAACATGGACAGCGCGCCAGCAGTGGCGCGGCGGGCTCGCTTTGCGCGAGGGGGCATGCCTGGGGTCGAAGGGCACCGGCGCGCGGCCGCAGCTCAACGACCCTGCTGAATTCGGGAAATGGAGGGAATGGAAATGCCGCCGGCCAGCCCCGTCAGGGCCCTTGGCGGCACCACTGCGCGCGCATCCCGCGCGGCGTGTGGATGGTGGGGGGACGCGGCCGCTTCGCCGAGCGCCGTCCCGGTGCACGGAGGCACCTGGGGCACAAGGTTCAGGGGGTTGGACAAGGCACGCATCACCGGCCGAGTGTCTCACAGCTTGCCCGGCCCCAGGCTTGTCGAGCGGGCAAGGCGGGGTTGCCGGAGGAAGGAGGGCGCCGCCGAAAAGGCGGCCTGTGGCCGCCTTCCCGTGTGTCGACGCTCGGACTTTTTTATTTGCCCGAGGCGAGCTTGTCGCGCATGCGGTCGGCACGCTGCTGCGAATTCGGATGCGACGACAGCATGCCGCCGCCGCCGGAGCCGAGTTTGCGGAAGGCCGATTCCATCGCCTTGGCGTCGTACTTGTGTTTCTTCATGAAAGCCAGGCCGTAGTCGTCGGATTCCGTCTCCTGGCTCTGCGAGTACTGCGCGTTGAGCACTTTCTCTGCCAGGCCGCCCAGGTCGGAGTCGGCGATCGCGCCCAGCGCGCCCTTGCTGCTGGACGCCGCCTTGCGCGCGGCCGACGCCATGTAGGCGGTGCGCATCTCGGACAGCGAATGCTTGAACTTGACGTGGCCGATTTCGTGGCCGATGACGCCGAGCAGTTCCGCGTCTGTCATCTTGTCCATCAGGCCGCTGTAGATGCGGATCGAACCGTCGGGCGAGGCGTTGGCGTTGATGTCGTTGACCATGTAGACCTTGAAATTCAACTTCATGCCGTCTTCGTTGACGTGCTTGGCGGTCAGTCGCGCCAGGCGCTGCGCGTACTTGTTGCCCGCCGGCGGGACGGTGCGCTTCTTGTCTTCGTAGGCGCGCATCTGCCGCGAGGCGTCGATGAGCTCGGCTTCCGACACGGTGGCGGCCTTGAACGCGTCCAGGCCGGCGCCGATCTTGTTGTCGGTCGACGAAGCGCCCTGGCCGCCCACTTCGACCGACGACAGCGACGAGCCCAGGCTGGACAGCGGACTGGGCGACGACGCCCCGCTCGCGCCCTTGGTGCCCGCGGATCCGGACGCGCTGCCCGAGCCGCTGCCGGTGCTGGCGCACGCCGCCAGGCCCAGCGCCAGGCCGATGGCCGCCGCGTGACTCAAAACCTTTTTCATGATGCTTCCTCAACAGTTCAGACAAAAAAGATGACCCATGGCGCGGCCGGACCGGCTCGCGTGAAACGCGCGCCGGGATGCATCCATGCCATGGGATCGGAGGAGGGGCGGGGCTTGCCAGCGTGGTCGGCAAGCGTTCGCGGCCGAGTGGGCGGCCCCGCAGATGAGTAAAGGAATGTATCCGGGCTGCCGGTTTTCGATGTTTCAAGGTGAAACAAACCGACCCCCGGAATGCGGGGCCGCGGGCTTTCCGCCTGTCGGGCGTTGCTCAGATCAGGAGCGGGTCGACATCCACCGCCCAGCGCAGGATGCGTTGCTCCGCGGTGCCGCGGTCGCGCTTGAGCCCGTGCAATTCAGGGAGCCATAGCGCGAGGAAACGCTGCAGCGCGACCCGCGACGGGCTCTCGACCAGCATCTGCATGCGCTCCACGTTGGCCACGCGGGCCACCGCCGTGGGCACGGGCGGGTAGACCATCACCGCGTCGGCGCCGGGCAGCTGGGCGGCCAGGTCGGCGGCGGCCTGCAGGAAGTCGCGGGCGGCTTCGGGCGTGCGGGCCTCGGAGCGCATCAGGGCCAGGTGGGAATAAGGCGGCAGCCCGGCCATCTCGCGTTCCTTGAGCTGGCCGGCTGCGAAGGCCTGGAAGTCGTGGGCCTTCAGCGCCGCGTACAAGGGGTGCTGCGGGTGCCAGGTCTGCACCCACATCTCGCTTTTCTGCGCATGCGCGGCGTCGCGGCCGGCGCGGCCGGCGGCTTGCATCAGCAGCGCGAACAGCCGCTCGGGCGCGCGGAAGTCGCTGGAGAACAGCGAGGTGTCGGGGTTGACCGCGGCCACCAGCGTGATGCGCCGGAAGTCGTGGCCCTTGGTGACCATCTGCGTGCCCACCAGCACGTCCACCTCGCCGGCGTGCACCGCGCCCAGCTGGGCCTGCAGCGAGCCTTTGAGCCGCGTGCTGTCGGCGTCGATGCGGGCAACCCGCGCCGGCAGCTCTTCGCCGTCGGGGCCGCGCCGGCGCAATAGTGCGGCGAGCTGCTCTTCCAATTGCTCGGTGCCGCGGCCCATCGGGGCGATGTCCAGGTTGCCGCAGTCGGGGCAGGCGCGCGGCACGCGCTCGGTGTGGCCGCAGTGGTGGCAGCGCAGCGTGCGGTCCAGCTTGTGGAAGACGCGCCAGGCGCTGCAGTGCGGGCAGCCGCTTTTCCAGCCGCATTCGCCGCAGAAGAGCACCGGCGCATAGCCGCGCCGGTTCAGGAACACCAGGCTCTGCTCGCCGGCGTCGATGCGCTTCTGCAGCGCCGCCAGCAGCGGCGCCGACAGCGCCTGGTTGACCCCGCGGCCCTTGGGCTGCTGGTTCATGTCGACCGTGCGCACGCGGGGCAGGGCCGCGCCGCCGATGCGCGCCGGCATGGCCAGGCGCAGGTAGCGGCCTTCGTTGGCGCGTTGCCAGCTTTCCAGCGACGGGGTGGCCGAACCCAGCAGCACCGGGATGCCCTCGCGCTTGCCGCGCACCACGGCCAGGTCGCGCGCCGAGTACCGTGCCCCGTCCTGCTGCTTGTAAGAAGGGTCGTGCTCCTCGTCGACCACGATGAGCCCGAGCCGCGGCATCGAGGCGAACACCGCCAGCCGCGTGCCCAGCACCAGGTCGGCCAGGCCGAGGTGGGCGGCGAGCCAGTGGCGCAGTCGCTGCACCGGCGTCAGGCCGCTGTGCAGGGAGACGATGGTGCGCCCGGCGAAGCGCGCCTGGAAGCGTTCCTCCAGCTGCGGCGTGAGGTTGATCTCGGGCACCATGACCAGCGCCTGGCGGCCTTGCGCCAGCGCTTGTTCCGCGGCCTGCAGGTAGACCTCCGTCTTGCCGCTGCCGGTGGCGCCGAAAAGCAGCGCGGTGGGAGCGCCCGGGCTCGCGCCGCCGCCCTCGGCGGCCGCTTGCGCCAGCCGCGCCAGGGCTTGCTGCTGCTCGACGCTGAGTTCGGGCCGGGCCGGGGGCTGCGCCCCAGTGTCGCCCGCCGGCGCCTGGGCCGCCTTGGCCCGCGCCTTGTGCAGCTTGGCGAGTTGCTGCGTCAATGCGTTGTTGTCGAGCTTGCGCAATTCAGGCGGCAGCCAAGACAACACGACTTCACCCAGCCCGCGCTGGTAGTAGGTGGCGGCGAACTCCGCCAGGGCGCGCCAAGCATCGGTCAGCGGTGGCAAGGCGTTCATCACCGCGTTCACCGGTTTGAGCACCAAGGGTTTGTCCTGATCCGCGTCCGACGTCGCGGCGGATGGATGACTTTCTTCGAAGCCCTCCGACCAGACCACGCCCGGCACGTCGCGACGGCCCAGAGGAACACGGACGACAGTTCCCGGCGCGAGCGGCTGCTCACTGGCGTAGTCCAGCAAACCCGCCAAGCCACTGTGCAGCGGGGCCTCGACAGCCACACGCAGGCGATAGGAAACGGTCAAAACGTCCCCTTTGCTCGCCAGGGTTGAAACCTCGATATTTTTTGAGAAAAGCTCGCTAAGTCCATGTTTTGAATCGGCTTTGCAGGCTTTCCACGCAAACTGTGGATAACTTTGTGGGCAACCCTCTGTCAGACGCGCTAAATCCTTGATTCATCAAGGCCAGGGCTGGACTGCACAGTTTCGCAGCAGTCGCAGCAATCTATATGAATCAATGACTTAGACGAGCCTTATCAGGATTGCAAGGGGTAGGGGCCTGAAATCGACCTGTCAAGCCCGAATGCGCCAAAGTGGGGATAAGTCAAGACCTGAAGGTCATTTAGAAGACAAATTTCTCACTTGACTGCGTCGAAAAAAATGCTAGCGCCAGTGTCGCCGGACGCGCGTCTCAAACCCCCGCGCGCATGCGCCTGGAATGGGCGTGGACGGTGTCCACCAGCACCTGCACGCTTTCCGGTGGCGTGTGCTGGCTGATCCCATGGCCGAGGTTGAAGATGTGGCCCGCCGGGCTGCCGTCGGCCTGGGCGGGCGGGCCGAAGCTGTCCAGGGCCTGGATCACTTCCGCCTCGATGCGCGCCGGCGGCGCGAACAGCACGTTCGGGTCGAGGTTGCCTTGCAGCGCCACATGCCGGCCGACGCGTTCGCGCGCCTGGCCGAGGTTGACGGTCCAGTCCAGGCCGAGCACGTCGGGCGCGTGGCCGGTGCCCGGGGCCGCCATGTCCTCCAGCCACAGCCCGCCGCCCTTGGTGAAGACGATGTGGGGGACGCGCTGGCCGCCGTGTTCCTTCTTGAGCTGGCGCAGCACCCGCTGGGTGTAGGCCAGGCTGAACTCGCGGAAGGCGCGGTCGGCCAGCACGCCGCCCCAGCTGTCGAAGACCATCACCGCCTGGGCGCCGGCCTCGATCTGGGTGTTGAGGTACAGCGCGACGGCGTCGGCGTTGATGGCCAGCATGCGGTGCATCAGGTCGGGCCGCGCATAGAGCATCGTCTTGACCCGCCGGTAGTCGTCGGAGCCGCCGCCTTCGACCATGTAGCAGGCCAGCGTCCAGGGGCTGCCCGAGAAGCCGATCAGCGGCACGCGGCCGGCCAGCGCCTTGCGGATCGACGCCACCGCGTCGAACACGTAGCGCAGCTTGTCCATGTCGGGCACGGCCAGCCGCTGCACGGCCGCCTCGTCGCGCACCGGGTGCGCGAACTTCGGGCCTTCGCCGAGGGCGAAGTCCAGGCCCAGGCCCATCGCGTCGGGCACGGTGAGGATGTCGCTGAACAGGATGGCCGCGTCCAGCGCATAGCGTGCCAGCGGCTGCAGCGTGACCTCGGTGGCGTAGTCGGTGTTGGTGGCCAGCCCCATGAAGCTGCCGGCCCGGGCGCGGGTGGCGCGGTACTCCGGCAGGTAGCGGCCCGCCTGGCGCATCAGCCAGACGGGGGTGTGGGGGGTGGGCTGGCGCAGGCAGGCGCGCAGGAAGCTGTCGTTTTGGAGGGGTGCGGGCATCGGGGGATTATCCTTGCCATCCCCCGACACCCCTTCCAGCCCAGGAGAGACAGACCATGCTCGCTCAGAACATTCTGGCCACCATCGGCAACACGCCGCACATCCGCGTCAACCGGCTGTTCGGCGCCTCGCATTCGGTCTACGTCAAGAGCGAGCGCAGCAACCCCGGCGGTTCGATCAAGGACCGCATCGCGCTGAGCATGGTCGAGGCCGCCGAGGTGGCCGGCCAGCTCAAACCGGGCTCCACCATCATCGAGCCCACCTCGGGCAACACCGGCGTGGGCCTGGCCATGGTGGCGGC
>CBIHOD010000089.1:0-16618 GCA_966211815.1 uncultured Burkholderiales bacterium | reverse complement strand
CGAGAAGCGCCTGCCGCAGGACGGCCGCATCTCGCTACGCATCGGCGGCCGCGCGGTCGACGTGCGGGTGTCCACCCTGCCCTCGGCCCACGGCGAGCGCGCGGTGCTGCGGCTGCTGGACAAGGGCGACGCCAAGTTCAGCCTCGAAAGCCTGGGCATGGGCGGCGAATCGCTGGCGCGCTTCAACGGATTGATCCAACAGCCCCACGGCATCGTGCTCGTCACCGGCCCCACCGGCTCGGGCAAGACCACCACGCTCTACGCCGCGCTCAGCCGCGTCGACACCGGCACCACCAACGTGCTGACGGTGGAAGACCCGGTCGAGTACGAGCTGCCCGGCATCGGCCAGACCCAGGTCAACCCCAAGATCGACCTGACCTTCGCCAAGGCCCTGCGCGCCATCCTGCGGCAGGATCCCGACGTCATCATGATCGGCGAGATACGCGACTTCGAGACCGCGCAGATCGCCATCCAGGCCTCGCTCACCGGCCACCTCGTGCTGGCCACGCTGCACACCAACGACGCGCCCAGCGCCGTCACCCGCCTGACCGACATGGGCGTCGAGCCCTTCCTGCTCAGCTCCAGCCTGCTGGGCGTGCTGGCGCAGCGCCTGGTGCGCAAACTGTGCCCGCACTGCAAGCGACCCGACGAGCACGGCGGAACCCAATACCACCCCGTGGGCTGCGCCGAATGCGGCCACACCGGCTACAAGGGCCGCACCGGCGTGTACGAGCTGATGGTCACCGACGACAAGGTGCGGGAGCTGATCCACAACCGGGCCGCCGAATCGCAACTCGTCGCCGCGGCCCGCGAAGGCGGCCTGCGCACGATGCGCGAGGACGGCGACCGGCTGGTGGCCCAGGGCGTCACCTCGCCGGCCGAGGTGATCCGCGTCACGCGGGAATAGCGGCAGAGCCCCCATGCCCGCCTACAAATTCGAGGCCCTGACCGCCGAAGGCAAGACCACCACCGGCCTGCTGGAAGCCGACAACGCCAAGGCCGCGCGCGCGCAGCTGCGGGCCCAGGCCCTGGTGCCGATGGAGGTGAGGCAGGTCGCCGCCAGCGGCACCGGCAACCAGGCGGCCTTCGCAGGCAAGCGGCGGGTCTTCAGCGCCACCAGCCTGGCGGTGTGGACGCGCCAGCTGGCCGGCCTGGTCGGCAGCGGGCTGCCGCTGGAGCGCGCCTTGACCGCGCTGGCCGACGAGGCGGAAGACCCGCGGCAACGCGAGCTCGTGGCCCACCTGCGTTCCGAGGTGAATTCCGGCTCGCCGTTCGCGCAGGCGCTGGCCACCGCGCCGCGCGAGTTCGACGACATCTACCGCGGCGTGGTCGCGGCCGGCGAGCAAAGCGGCGCGCTGGGCGGCGTCCTTGAACGGCTGGCCGACGACCTCGAGGAACGCCAGGCGCTGCGCGCCAAGCTGTTGGGCGCCATCCTCTACCCCGCCATCGTCTCGGTGATCGCGGTGGTGATCGTGGTCTTCCTCGTCACCTACGTCGTGCCGCAGGTCGCCTCGGTGTTCAGCAATTCCAAGCGCGCCCTGCCCGGCCTCACGGTGGCGATGCTGGCCACGAGCGGTTTCCTGCGCCACTACGGCTGGCTGCTGCTGGGGCTGATCGCCGGCGGGCTCGTCGCCCTGCGGCTGATGCTGCGCGCCGACGCCTTCCGCCTGCGCTTCGACGCCGGCTGGCTCGAACTGCCACTGATCGGCAAACTCTCGCGCGGCTACAACGCGGCGCGCTTCGCCAGCACGCTGGCCATGCTGGCCGGCGCCGGCGTGCCCATCCTGAAGGCGCTGCAGGCGGCGGCCGAGACGCTGTCCAACCGCGCGATGCGCGCCGACGCGATGGACGCCCTCGTGCAGGTGCGCGAAGGCGCGCCGCTGGCATCGGCGCTGGCCGGCAAGAAACGTTTCCCCGGCCTTTTGGCGATGTTCGCCCGCCTGGGCGAGCAGACCGGCCAACTGCCCACGATGCTGGAACGCGCCGCCAAGCAGCTGGCCACCGAAGTGCAGCGCCGCGCGATGCAGATGGCCACCATCCTGGAGCCGCTGCTCATCGTGGCGATGGGCGGCGTGGTGATGCTGATCGTGCTGGCGGTGCTGCTGCCGATCATCCAGCTCAACACCTGGGTGAAGTGACGCGGGCCCGGCGCGCCTAGGCCCCTCAGATGTCGCGGATCAGCTGCCGGAACTCGTCCACATCCTCGAAGCTGCGGTAGACCGATGCAAAACGCACGTAGGCCACCTTGTCGATGCGCTTGAGTTCGCGCATCACCAGCTCGCCGACCTTGGTGGAGGCGATCTCCTTGGCGCCGCTGTTGAGCAGCTTCTCCTGGATGCGTTCGATCGCCGCGTCGACCTGCTCGACGCTGACCGGCCGCTTGCGCAGCGCAAGCAGCATCGACGCCCGCACCTTGCCCAGCTCGAAGTCCGCCCGGGTGCCGTCCTTCTTGACGACGAAAGGCAGCGCGATCTCGGCGCGCTCGTAGGTCGTGAACCGCTTCTCGCAGCCTAGGCACCGCCGGCGGCGGCGGATGACGTCGCCTTCGTCGGACTCCCGGGTCTCGGCGACCTGGGTCTCGTCCGATCCGCAGAAGGGGCACCGCATGGTGGGGGGGTCAGGGCAATGGGAGTGGGAAATGAAAAGAGCGGGGCTCGATGAAAACCGCCATCAAGACCCGCTCCGCTCGCTACCGGCGCCGAACGCTCAACGGTAGACCGGGAAGTCGCGCGCCAGCGCGGCGACCTTGGCGCGCACCGCGGCGATGTTGGCCTCGTCGTGCGGGTTGTCCAGCACGTCGGCGATCAGGTGGGCGGTGATGCGCGCCTGCTCTTCCTTGAAACCGCGCGTCGTCATCGCCGGGGTGCCCAGGCGGATGCCGCTGGTCACCATCGGCTTTTGCGGGTCGTTGGGGATGCCGTTCTTGTTGCAGGTCATGTGGGCGCTGCCCAGGATGGCCTCGGCTTCCTTGCCGGTCAGGTTCTTCGGGCGCAGGTCGACCAGCATCACATGGCTCTCGGTGCGGCCGCTGACGATGCGAAGGCCGCGCTCGATCAGCGTCTTGGCCAGCACGTCGGCGTTCTTCACGACTTGCTGCTGGTAGGCCTTGAACTCGGGGCTCAGCGCCTCCTTGAAGGCCACCGCCTTGCCGGCGATCACGTGCATCAGCGGGCCGCCCTGGATGCCGGGGAAGATCGCGCTGTTGATCTTCTTGGCGACTTCTTCGTTGTTGGTCAGCACCACGCCGCCTCGCGGGCCGCGCAGGCTCTTGTGGGTGGTGGAGGTGACCACGTCGGCGTGCGGCACGGGGTTCGGGTAGACGCCCGCCGCGATCAGGCCGGCGTAGTGGGCCATGTCGACCATGAAGTAGGCGCCGATGGACTTGGCCACCTTGGCGAAGCGCTCGAAATCAATGCGCAGCGCATAAGCCGACGCGCCGGCGATGATCAGCTTGGGCTTGTGTTCCTGCGCCAAGCGCTCCATGGCGTCGTAGTCGATCTCTTCCTGGGCGTTCAATCCGTAGCTCACCACCTTGAACCACTTGCCGCTCATGTTCAGCGGCATGCCGTGCGTCAGGTGGCCGCCTTCGGCCAGGCTCATGCCCATGATGGTGTCGCCCGGCTGGAGCAGGCCGAAGAACACCGACTGGTTGGCCTGGGAGCCGGAATTGGCCTGCACGTTGGCGAACTGCGCGCCGAAGAGCTGCTTCAGGCGGTCGATCGCCAGCTGCTCCGCGATGTCGACGAATTCGCAGCCGCCGTAATAGCGCTTGCCGGGATAGCCCTCGGCGTATTTATTGGTGAGCTGGCTGCCTTGGGCCTGCATCACCGCCGGCGAGGTGTAGTTCTCGCTGGCGATCAGCTCGATATGGTCTTCCTGACGCTGGTTCTCGTTCTGGATCACCGTCCAGAGTTCGGGATCGACGAGGGCGACGGTGGATTGGGTGCGGTCGAACATGGAAGGCAGTCCTGTTGAGGAGAAGACCCGCCGCGGTTCGCGCGGCCGACGCAATGGTCGGGACCCGCACGCGGCCAGCAGGCTGCCCAGGCGAACGGCTGAAACAACGGGGGCCGGGAACCGGCCCCTGTCGACTGCACTCCCCGGTGGTTCACCACCTCAGGCCCAGGACGGGCCCCATCGCCAGTTGCGCAGTGGAGGGATTTTAACGTGCGGCGGGCGCCAGCAGGGCCACTTGTTCGGCGCCGGCCGGGTGGGCGGACTTGTCGGCGGGCGGACGGTCCTGCGCCTCCAGCGGCGTGGCCGCCTCGATCGGCGCCGGGTTGGGCACGATGATGGGCGCGTTCACCGGCACACCGCGCCCTTGCGCGATGTTGCGCAGGTGGGCCTGCTCGGCCAGCACCTTGCCCGCATAACCGCCGTCGTCCAACTGGTTGGCGGCGCCCACGTAGTGGCGCAGGCCCATTTCCAGGCTGCCGGCGCGGGCGATGCATTCCTTCAGGACCAGCACGCCGACGCGGAGGTTGGTCACCGGGTCGAAAGCGGCGTGGTTGCCGCCGAAAGCGGTGTATTTGTCGTCATGGATGCGGGTCATCACCTGCATCAACCCTTGGGCACCCACCGGGCTCTGGGCGAAGGGGTTGAAGCTGGATTCGATCGCCATGATGGCCAGCAGCAGGGTCGGGTCGAGGCCCACCTTGTTGCCCAGCGTCCAGGCTTCCTGCACCAGGCGGCTGATGGGTTCGGGCGCGACCTTGTAGCGCTTGGAGATCCAATGGGCCACGGCGGCTTGCTGGCGGTTAAGCTCGCCCGGATCACTGGCGGTGGCGCGCAGGACGGCGTCGGGCTCGCGCAGCGCGACGCTCAAGTTGTCGATCGGGTCCTGACGCGCCTCGTGGCGAGCCTGCAGCCATCCGAACAGCGTAGTCTCGGCTTCATGGCGCAGATCGTCGCGGCTGGACATGAAAACCAGCAGGGCGACCATCAGCAAGCCCAGCACCGCGAAAGTGTTGTGACTGACTTCGAGCAAACCATTGCCGACATCGCTGGCGAAAACCCGCGCGGAACGGCCGGCGGCGCGGGCCGCGTCGCGGAGTTCATGCATCCATGGCGGAATCGATGACATTCAAATCCTTCCTTCGTCGCACCGACAGAACAACACCGACCGCATGGGAAGCAAGGCGGTCGGCCTCAAAGGGCAACGTGATAATTGGCCGGTGGACTCGCCGGAAGCGCCCGGCCTGGTGAACCACTTCTGAGCCCGAACAGGCATCGGGGCGCTGGCGCCCCGGTCGACAAGGCCTCTTGGAGAGGCTCGGGTTTTCCCGGCATTTGCCGGAGTGGGGCGAATTCTAGAAATCCCATTCATAACCCGTCAAGCCTATAACTCGACTTCTTAATTACTAAAATTTATGAAATACCGGGATTTGCGCGACTTCATGGCCATGCTTGAAGGCCAAGGCGAGTTGCAAAAGGTAGCGGCCCCTATCTCGGCAAAGCTAGAAATGACGGCGCTCAGCGACCGGGTGCTACGCGCTGGCGGGCCGGCTTTGTGGTTCACGAAAGTCGACGGCCATTCCGTCACGGCGCTGACAAATTTATTTGGTACCCCCCGCCGGGTCGCCCTGGGGATGGGCGCAGACGACATCGGCGAACTGCGGCAGATCGGGCGACTGCTGGCCAGCTTGAAGGAACCCGAACCGCCCAAGGGTCTGAAAGACGCGGGCCAGTTGCTGCAGTTGGCCAAAGCGCTCTGGGACATGAAACCGTCCACTGTGCGCAAGGCGCCTTGCCAGGAAGAGGTGTTCGCCGGCGCCGAGGTCGACTTGGGGGCCTTGCCGGTGCAGACCTGCTGGCCCGGCGATGTCGGGCCGCTCATCACCTGGGGACTGGTCGTCACGCGCGGCCCGCAATCGATCCCGACGCCGCGCAAGCGGCAGAACCTGGGGATCTACCGGCAGCAGGTCATCAGCCGCAACCAAGTCATCATGCGCTGGCTGGCCCACCGGGGCGGTGCGCTCGATTTCCGCGAGTTCGCCCTGGCGCAGCCCGGCCAGCCCTTCCCCATCGCCGTAGCGCTGGGCGCCGATCCCGCCACCATCCTGGGCGCGGTCACGCCGGTGCCCGATTCGCTGTCGGAGTACCAATTCGCCGGCCTGCTGCGCGGCGGACGCACCGAGGTGGTTGACACCGCCGTGGGCGACTCGGGCGCCATGTTGCAAGTGCCGGCCAGCGCCGAGATCGTCCTGGAAGGCCACATCCCCGTCGCGGCGCCGGGCTACACCGGCACCAGCCAACACGGCGTGGCGCTCAAGGAAATCAACGGCCACCTGCACGCGCTGGAAGGCCCTTTCGGCGACCACACCGGCTATTACAACGAACAGGACTGGTTCCCGGTGTTCGAGGTGCAGCGGCTGACGCAGCGGCGCGACCCGATCTACCACTCCACCTACACCGGCAAACCGCCCGACGAACCGGCCGTCCTGGGCGTGGCGCTGAACGAAGTCTTCGTGCCCATCCTGCAAAAGCAGTTTCCGGAGATCGTCGACTTCTATTTACCGCCCGAAGGCTGCAGCTATCGGATGGCGATCATCAGCATCAAGAAGCGCTACCCGGGCCACGCCAAACGGTTGATGTTCGGGCTGTGGAGCTTCCTGCGCCAGTTCATGTACACCAAGTTCATCGTGGTGACCGACGATGACGTCGACATCCGGAGTTGGCAAGAAGTGGTCTGGGCCATCACCACCCGGATGGACCCGGTGCGCGACGCCACGCTCGTCGAAAACACGCCGATCGACTACCTCGATTTCGCCTCTCCCGTCAGCGGCCTGGGCGGCAAGATGGGGTTGGACGCGACGAACAAATGGCCGGGCGAAACCAGCCGTGAGTGGGGCCGCACCATCCAGATGGAAGCGGCGGTCGAAGCCCGGGTGGCGAAGATGTTCAGCGACATCGAGAAGGCTTCGGCCGCGGTGGGCGCGAGCCCGCGCCAAGACGCAAGCTAACGAACCAGCCCAGCAGATAAAAAATTGCGCTTGCAGCCGGTACCGGGTTGGACTAACCTGCATCCGCCTACACGTAGGCCTACCCGGGGCGCAGTCACTGCGCGCCAGGGGCCCTGGACAAACTACCTCCGGAGCCCCAAAAGGTGGCGTCAGCCACCCGCCCCTCTGATCGAAAGGTCGGAGGGGTTTGTCGTTTTGGGGGATGGATTTTCAATCAGGGGCCGCCTCATCTTGCGCCCCCGCCGGTCGCGCGCCGATCGGCCACGTTCGGCGTTCAGTTCAGACGCGCGGGGAAATGGCTTCCAGCGACACCGTGTTGCGCAGCATCGCGATGAAACGCTCGCGCTCCAGGGGCTTGGACTGGAACAGCACGTCGTCGGGCAGGTCGCCCAGGCTGAGCAGCTCTTCGCGCGAGTGGTTCGAGACCGCCCAGATGGTTTTCGGCCGCACCGCGCAGTCATGGGCCAGGTGGCGCAGCATCTCGAAACCGTTCATGTTGGGCATCATGATGTCGGTGATGAGCACGTCGGGCGACTGGCTGCCGATCGAGACCAGGGCTTCGAAACCGCTGTTCACCAGCGTGACCCTCGCCGTGGGAAGCGCGGAAAGCACCAGGTGCTGCAAAATTTCACGGTCGTCTTCGTTGTCGTCCACGATCAGCACCGTCGTGGGCTGGGTGCCACCGGCCACGGTGTCGGCGGGAGCGACGCCGAGTTGCTTGCCGCCCCGGCCCACCGTCAACTCGTGGCGCAACAGGCGCTCAGCGCTTTCGGCGTCGATGCGGCGGTGTCCGCCAAGGGTCTTCCAGGCCTTCAGGTGCCCAGCATCGACCCATCGTTGAACGGTTTGAATGGAGACTCCCAAACGGCGCGCGATTTCTACCGTGGAGTACGAACGGGGGGCAGGGGGAATGGCGGATATAGACACCGTGGCAACCTTAGACACAAAACCTCTTGTAAATAGAACACTGGCACAGTAGTGACTGCTCACGCAGGTGTGCACCAGCTCTCGAGAAACGGATTTCTATGAATCCTGTTTCAAGCCCGACGACTTTTTTATGAGCCACATTCTCCAACAATTTTTCGGCTACCGGTCAAACATCGCCAGGCGGATGTGGGGGCCACCCCCCGGGGCCGAGACGGTCGAGTTCGGCCAGCATCGATTGCAATGAGACGGGTTTGGTCAGGTAGCTGTCGAAGCCGGCCGCGGCCGCTTCGTCGATTTGCCGCGGCATGGCGTTGGCGGAAACCGCTACGCAACGAACGCGTTTCAAAATGTCAATATTGCGGATGCGCTGGATGACTTCCAGCCCATGCAGGTCGGGCAGCATCATGTCGATGAGGATGAGGTCGGGCACGAGCCGCCGCGCCTGCTCGATGCCGCTTTCGCCGTCCACCGCGAGCTCCAGTTCGACGCCGGGCCGCAGCGAAACGTACCCCTCGATCAAGGCGCGGTTCACCGCGTTGTCTTCTATATAGAGGACGCGTCCCAGGCTCGGCTCGGCGCGGGGCGCGCCGTCGGACGGATCCGATGCCGCGGCGCCCTTGGCCTCGGGCAGCGCGCCGGCGCCAGAGGAGGGGTTGAGCCGGATGCAGAATTCGGTCCCCTGCCTCGCCTGGCTGCTCACGAGGATTTCGCCGCCCATCAACTCCACCAGGTGCCGGGTGATGACCAGGCCGATGCCGGCGCCTTCGACCGAGGACTGTTCCTGGCCCAGGCGGTTGAACAGCTGGAAAAGGTGCATGAGCTGCTGGTCGTTCATGCCCAGCCCGGTGTCGCGCACTTTCAAAATAACGCTGCGCGCGTCGCGGTCGAGGTGCACCGTGACCTTGCCGCGGGGCCGGTTGTATTTGACGGCGTTGGCGAGCAGGTTCAACACCACCTGGCGCAGGCGCTGGCTGTCGCCCTGAACCCAGAGCGCGCCCACGCCGGGCGGGCTCAGCAGTTCGAGGTCGACCTGGCGCACCGCCGCCTGGCCGCTGATCATGCGCAAAGCCTCGCGCACTTCGGCCAGCAGGTCGACGGCGGTCAGCTGCAGGCGCAGCGTGCCGGTCTCTATGCGGGAAACGTCCAGCAAGTCGTTGATCAGTTCCAGCAAATGCACGCCGGCACCGCGGATGCGTTCCACCCGCTTGCGCTGGGTGGTGTTGAGGACCAGCTCTTCATCCGCCTCGAGGATCTCCGCGAAACCCAGGATGGCGTTGAGCGGCGTGCGCAGTTCATGGCTCATGCGCGCCAAGAACTCGCTCTTGGCGCGGTTGGCCTGCTCGGCCAGGGCCTGGGCCTGGCGGGCGCGCTGCGCCTGGCGTTGTTCGGTGACATCGTGCACCACCAGGGTGGTCGAAACGGGCACGCCGGATGGATCGCTCTGCAGCGTGTGCTGGCCCAGCAGGTGCCGCACGCTGCCGTCGGGCCGCACGACCCTGAACTCCATGACGCCGGACGGCCCCCCGTCCAGCAGCCTGCGCAATTCGGCCAGGGCAGCCCGGCGGTCCTCCGGATGGAAGACCGCCTGCCACTCGTGGCGCGGGCGGCCTTGCGGCATGTGGGGGCGTCCGAGGATGGCGCACAAGTTCTCGTTCCAATACGCCAGGTCGGAAGCCAGGTCGAGCCGCGCCACGCCCAGGCCGGCGACGGAAAGGGCCATTTCCAGGCTGGAAGAGACATCCTGCAATTGCCGCACGGCGGACAGGCGTTCCGCCTCGGCCTGTTTGCGGGCGCCGATGTCGATCAAGGCCCCCCAGACGCCGACCACCGCGCCGTGCTCGTCCCTGCGCGCCTCGCCGATCGTGCGCACCCAGCGCAATTCGTCGGACGGGGTGACGATCTGCAACTCCAGGTCCCAGGGCTCGCCGTGGCTGCGGCAGCGGTCGAACGCGGCCGCTGCCGCGGCGCGGAACGGCGGCGACACGAAATCGAGCCCGCTGCCCATCAGGGGGGCGAACCCGGCCGGCACGCCATAGATGGCCGCCACTTCGGGCGTCCAGTGCGCCGCCATGCTGGGAAGCTCGACCGACCAACCGCCCACGCGGGCGATGCGCCCCGCATTGCTGAGCAATCCGTCGAAGGACTGGAACGGCAACGGCGGCTCCTGGGCGGCGCCTGGGGAAAAGCGCCATGCGCTCATCGAACCGCTCACGCGTTGCACGCGCCCGGTCTCGTCGACTTCGGCCACGCCGTTGCAATGCACGCCCCAGGGCACCGCCTTGCCGTCGGCTTGTTCTTGGGCCAAGCGCAGCTGCAGGAACCACTCGGGTTGGCGGCCGTCGCGCAAGACGCGCGCCAGCGCCGCGCGGTCTTCCTCATGCAAGCGGGTCAGCAGGTCGTGCAGCTGCAGGCGCAAAGGCTGGTCCGCCGTCAGGCCGAGCAGCGCCGCACTGGTGGTCGATAGCAGCACGGTATCGCTACGGCCGTCAAAAAGCCAAACTCCGCCGGACGGCAGATTCTTGGGTGGCGGTGAATGTGAGGAAATATGGGGCGCCAAAGCGTCGTCGTGCGAAACAGCAAGCAATTCAATGAAAATCCGGGGGTGCCGGGTTGCTTTGGATGAATGTCGGTCAAAGCGCGCGGAAGCTTAACCGCAAACAGGCACGATATGTCGAAACGACCAAAACAATAATATTGCCACGGCGCCGTTGCTGCTTGAAACGCATGCTGTCGCGAACGCCGTGCAACGGACGATTTCAGCGGTCATCTATGCGGTTGGCGTAAGTACCCACAAACGTCCAATTCAGCGCCTTTCCTTGAGTTTGGTTTCAAGAAGATCTATGCCCGGTTTGTTGCCCCATCCCGATTCCGACGGCCTGCTGGAGTATTCGGTCGTCTACACCGACTGCGCGCTGAACCACATGTCCCACCGCTTCCAGGCGGTGATGCGTGCGCTCTCCGACATCCTCAAAACGACTTACCACGCGACATCGGTCGCCCTCGTGCCGGGCAGCGGCAGCTTCGGCATGGAGGCGGTGGCGCGCCAGTTCGCCACCGGCCAAAAGTGCCTGGTCATCCGCAACGGCTGGTTCAGCTACCGTTGGTCGCAAATCCTGGAGATGGGAGGGATCGCATCGGGCCTCCGCGTCTTGAAGGCGCGGCAAGTGTCCGGCGGACACCACGCGCCTTTCACACCGGCGCCAGTCGACGAGGTGGTGGCAGCCATCCACGCCGAAGCGCCGGCGGTGGTCTTCGCACCGCACGTCGAGACGGCTTCCGGCATGGTGCTGCCGCCGGACTACCTGAAAGCGGTGGCCGACGCGGCCCACGCGGCGCCTCGCCGGCGCCTGCCCTGGCCCCTGATATCTCCCCGGCGTGGGCACGTCCCAAAGCCCGGCAGCCTCCTAGACGTGGACGGCACCGTGTCGCGCCTGGAACGGGCGCTGCGGGGCTTGGCGCGTTGAGCGAACCCACCCCGCGGCGCCGGGGGGGCGCAACCCTTACCATCCCCCGCCATGCTCCTCGCTGACACCGCCGGACTCACCCTTTCCTTCCTGGCCCGCCTGATCACCGGCGCCCAGGGCCACTGGTACGGCTGCCCGCCCAAGGCGGAGCAGCGCATCTACTTCGCCAACCACCAGAGCCACTTCGACTGGGTGCTGATCTGGGCCGCGCTGCCGCGCGACCTGCGCGCGGCCACCCGGCCGATCGCGGCGCGCGACTACTGGACGTCGTCCAAGCTCAAACATTGGATCACCCGGGAGGTGTTTAACGCCGTCTACGTCAGCCGCCAGCGCCAGGCGGACGAAGACCCGCTGGAGCCGCTGGTGGAAGCGCTGCGCAACGGCGATTCGCTGGTGATCTTCCCCGAGGGCACGCGCGGCAACAAACCCGAGCCGGCGGCGTTCAAGGCGGGGCTCTACCACCTGGCCGAGGCGTTCCCCGAGGTGCAGCTGATCCCGGCGTGGATCGACAACGTGCAGCGCGTCATGCCCAAGGGCGAGGTCGTGCCGGTGCCGCTGCTGTGCTCGGTGACCTTCGGCGCGCCGGTGCAGCTGCAGCCCGGCGAGGACAAGCGGGCTTTCCTCGCCCGGGCGCGCGACGCGGTGGTGGCATTGAGCGCGGTGGCCTGATGGGCATGCTGCGCGCCCTCACTGTCTCGCAGCAGGTGGCCCTGCTGTTCTTCACCATGCTGGCGGTGCTGATGGCGGCCACCGGCTGGCTCGCCTGGCGCCGTCTGAAAGACAGCCGCGACCCCGCCCCCGACCGGCACGAGTTCCACGAGCAGGCCCGACGGGACCTTCGCGCGGTGTGGATCGGCGCCGCGCTGTTCTGGCTCTCCTGGGCGCTGGGCGGCGCGGTGGCCACGGTGCTGTTCGGCATCGTCTCTTTCCTGGCCTTCCGCGAATTCATCACCCTCACCCATACCCGGCGCGCCGACCACCGCAGCCTGCTGCTGGCCTTCTTCGCCGTGCTGCCGCTGCAGTTCGTGCTGGTGGCGAACAAGAACTTCGACCTGTTCACGGTGCTGATCCCGGTCTATGTGTTCCTGGCCATCCCGGTGGTCAGCGCCTTCGGCAACGACCCGCAGCGCTTCCTGGAGCGCACGGCCAAGATCCAGTGGGGGATCATGGTCTGCATCTACGGCATGAGCCACGCGCCGGCGCTGCTGCTGCTGAACCTGCCGAACTACGGCGAGCGCGGCGCATTCCTGGTGTTCTACCTGGTGGTCGTGGTCGCCGCCGCGCAGATCGTCCAGGAGGCGGCGACGCGGCGGATGCGCGCGCTGCCGGTGGCGCGCGCCATCAGCCGCACCTTCTCGTGGCGCGCCTGGTGGGCCGGCGCGTGCGCCGCCGCCGTCGCCGGCGCGGCGTTGTATTGGGCCACGCCGTTCAAGCCCATCCCGGCGCTGCTGATGGGCTTCATCGCGGGCGGCTGCGGCATGCTCGGCGAGTTCGTGATGAAGGCCCTCAAACGCGACGCCGGTGTCCGCAGCTGGAGCGGCAAGGCCTCGGTCACCGGCGCGGTCGGCCTGCTCGACCGGGTGGCGCCGCTGTGCTTCGCGGCGCCGGTCTTCTTCCACGCGGTGCGGTGGTATTTCCGTGTCTGAGGCCACCGCGCCGGCGACGGCGCAGAACCAGGCGCCGAGCGCATGACGGTCCAACGCATCCTCGGCATCGACCCCGGCCTGGTCTGCACCGGCTTCGGTGTGATCGAGGCCGACGGCCCGAAGCTGCAATACGTCGCCAGCGGCACGATCCGCACCGGCGCGGTCGGCCTGGGCGAGCTGCCCGCGCGGTTGAAGATCATCTTCGAAGGCGTGCGCGAGGTGCGGCGGCGCTACGAGCCCACTTGCGCGGCGGTGGAGATCGTCTTCGTCAACGTCAACCCGCAGTCCACGTTGCTCCTGGGCCAGGCGCGCGGCGCGGCCGTGACGGCGCTGGTGGCCGACGACCTGGCGGTGTCGGAATACACCGCGCTGCAGATGAAGAAAGCCATCGTCGGCCACGGCCATGCCCGCAAAGAGCAGGTGCAGGAGATGGTGATGCGGCTGCTGAAGCTGCCGGGACTGCCGGGCAAGGACGCCGCGGACGCGCTCGGCCTGGCGATCTGCCATGCCCACGCCGGCGCGTCGTTCGCGGCGATCGGCAAGGCAGCCACGCTGAACCGGCGCGCGCACGCGCAGTTCAAGGGCGGGCGCAGCTACTAGGGTCTGTTGACATACAAATCGCCCGCGCGCCAGGGTGACCCAGGGCGCAGGGCAAGGCGCGCGACGCCGCCCAGGCCGGGCGCCTGGGCTGGGAGGGCAACGCGGCCCAGCACCCTGGGGGGCGCCCCGGCCCGACGGGTGAAGCCCCCACAGGCCCCCCACTCTTCGTTGCAAATGCTCGCGGGGGATCAAGCCCGGGCCGCGCACCGCGCCTTGCACAACACCCTTGCTCGTCCCGGCGGCAGGGGCTATCTCTCGGGGTTCGGTGGACTGGAAGCGCCGCTTGCGCCGCCCGCCTCAGCGAGCCGGCTCGGGCGGCTGGGCGATCAGCAGGTCGACCGAGGCGCCGTCGTCCTGGGCGATGCGGATGCGCACCGGCAGGTAGTTCAGCTTGGGCGCCAGCCACACCTCGGCGGCAGTGTCCTTGCTGTCCTTGCCGTCCACCCGCTGGGGCTTGAGGTGCAGGGCTTCGACCTTGCCGACCGGGGTGTCCAGGGTTTCCCGGCCCTGGATTTCATAGGCGTAGGCGCTGACGCGCTTGGGCAGCGCAAGCGGGAACTCGGCCCGGGCCTTGCCGGCCGGCGCCGCGGCGAAAAGCCGGGCGAGCTGGCCGAACTGGCTGACCGGGTCCTGCACGCCGGCCGGCCGGCCTTCGCGCTGGCCGTCGGCCAGTTCGATCGACGGGCCATCGAGTTGCAGGGCGGCGCGCCGCTCGCGGCCGAGCATCGGCCGGTTGGCCTCTTCATAGCGCTCGGGCTCCAAACCCTGCGCGCCCAGCTGCCCCTGGCTGGACGAGCGCCGCTGCAGCACGCCCAGGCCCATGTCCAGGCGCATCGCGTAGCGGGCGCCGTCGAGCTTCCACTGCAGCTCGGCGCTGGCCGGGAAATCGGCGTGGAAATGGGCGCGGCCGGTGTAGCGCACGCGGACATCGCCGGGCCAGGGATGGGAAGCGGCTTGCGCGTCGGGTCTCGCTTCGGGTTTGGCCGCGGGCTGGGAGGCCGCTGCGGGCGCCGCCGCGGCCACCGTCGCCGGCTCGGCGGGCGCCTCGGACGCTCGGGCGGCCAGCGCGGACAGCAGCGCGAGCACGCACGCCGCGATGCGGGGGGACGGCATCGTCTTCAGCATGCCGTCACCGGTGCTTGAACTCGGGCTTGCGCTTGTTGAGGAAGGCGTCCATGCCCTCGCGCTGGTCCTCGGTGCCGAACAGCGACTGGAAGAGGCGGCGCTCGTAGGCGATGCCGTCGTTGAGCGACCCTTCGAAGGCGCGGTTGACGCATTCCTTGGCCATCATCACGCTCGGCCGGCTGAATTCGCAGACCTGCTGTGCGGCGGCCAGCGCGGTGGCGATCAGCTCGGCCGCCGGCACCACGCGCGACACCAGGCCGGCGCGCTCGGCTTCCTCGGCGTCCATCAACCGGCCGGTGAGGACGAGGTCCATGGCCTTGGCTTTGCCGATGGCGCGGGGCAGGCGCTGCGTGCCGCCCGCCCCGGGGATGACGGCGAGCTTGACCTCGGGCTGGCCGAACTTGGCGTTGTCGGCGGCGATGATGAAGTCGCACATCATCGCCAGCTCGCAGCCGCCGCCCAGGGCGAAGCCGGCCACCGCGCCGATCACCGGCTTGCGCACCGAGCGGATGGTTTCCCAGTTGCGGGTGACGAAGTCGCCCTTGTAGGCGTCCATGTGGTTCAGCGTGGCCATCGCGCCGATGTCGGCGCCGGCGGCGAAGGCTTTCTCGCTGCCGGTGAGGACGATGCAGCCGATGCCCTCGTCCGCGTCGAAGGCGGCCAGCGCCTGGCCCAACTCGGTCATCAAGGTGTCGTTCAGCGCGTTGAGCTGCTTGGGCCGGTTCAGCGCGATGAGGGCGGTCTTCAAAGGACCTTGGCCGTGGATCTCGGTGTTCAGGGTTTCATAGGGCATGGTCTTCTTCTCCGTGGATGGCGGCCCGCCGGGCGTGAAAGGCGATTATCGGGACGCGGAAAGACCATGGCCGACGGCTGGTCGCGGCGGGCGGCGGCGCGAGGCGCGAGGCGCCCGCCTATTGCGCCAACTCGGGCCGCTTGTCGATCATCAGGTCGATGTAGGTGTCCTCGCCCTGCTCGATGCGGATGCGCACCGGCAGGTAGTGCAGCTGCGGCGCGAACCAGGCCTGGGCCACCAGGTCGCGCTCCTTCGCCTCGACCCGCCGGGGCTTGACGTGCAGCGCCTGCAGCGGGCCGAAAGGCGTGTGCAGCGTTTCCATCTGCTGCACCAGGTAGGCGTAGGCGCGGATGCGGCGCGGGAACGCCAGCGGGAACTCGATCGACTGGCCCGCGCGCAGCAGGCCGGGCTGGGTCGTGAACAGGTAGGTGAGCTGGACGAACTGGCTGGTGGTGTCCTGCAGGCCGGCCGGGCGCGGCAGGCGCTGCCCCTCGGACAACTCGACCGCCTGGTCGTCGAAACGCAGCGTGACGCGGCGCTCCGTACGGAACGGCACCTTGGTCGCCTCGTCGTAGCGCTCGGGCACCACGCCCTGGGCCTCGATCCGGCCCTGGCTGGTCGCGCGGCGCTGGAACAGGAAGCCCATGCGGACATCCATGTGCATCTGGTAGCGGTTGCCCCGGCGCACCCATTCCACGCTGGCGTTGCCGCTGATCTCGCCCTGGTAATAGCCGCTGGCGGTGTAGCGCACGCGGGTGGACTGCGGCCACACGCTGTCGACGGCTTGCGGGGCGGGCTCCTGCGCGGCACCACCGGCCGGCGGCGTGGAGGCCGTGGCAGGGGATGGCGCCGGCGCCGAGGCGGGCGACTCGGGGGATCCGGCGGCGGCCACCGCCACGGCACTGGCACTGGCAGCGGCAGTGGCCGGGATGGGGTCGGATTCGGCGGAGGGCGGCGAGCCTGCCTGCCCGGAAGCCTCGGGCGACGGCGGCGCCGACGCGGCGGGCTCCACCGGTGGCGGCGCGTCGGCCGCCGGGCCGCCGGCATCGTCCGGCGGGGTCCGCCCCTGGGCCGCGGGCGGTGCGCGCGGCGCGGCGCGGC
>CBIHOD010000088.1:0-16770 GCA_966211815.1 uncultured Burkholderiales bacterium | reverse complement strand
GCCCGCACCCGCCGCGCAGGCGGCGGCTGCGCCCGCGCCGGCCAGCGCGTCCACCCCGGCGCCTGCCGCGCCTGCGCCCGACAGGCAAGTGCCGACCGCCGCGCTGCCCCCGCATGAGCCGACCGCGCCCAAGGGCAGGCTGCCCCACGCCTCGCCTTCCGTGCGCAAGCTCGCCCGCGAGCTGGGCGTGCCGCTGGAAGAGGTCAAGGGCAGTGGCCCGAAAGGCCGCATCACCCAGGGCGACGTGCAGGACTTCGTCAAGGGCGTGATGTCCGGCAGCGTGCGCACGCAGGCCCAGGCCAAGGCGCCCGCCAGCGGCGGTGCGGCCGCCGGCGGGGCCTTCCCCGGTCTGCTGCCCTGGCCGCAGGTGGACTTCGCCAAGTTCGGTCCGGTCGAGCGCAAGGAGCTGTCGCGCATCAAGAAGATCAGCGGCGCCAACCTGCACCGCAACTGGGTGGTGATCCCGCACGTCACCAACCACGACGACGCCGACATCACCGACCTGGAAGCCTTCCGCGTCCAGTTGAACAAGGAGAACGAGAAGAGCGGCGTCAAGGTGACGATGCTGGCCTTCCTGATCAAGGCCGCGGTCGCGGCGCTGAAGAAGTTCCCCGAGTTCAACGCTTCGCTCGACGGCGAGCACGTCGTGCTCAAGCAGTACTTCCACATCGGCTTCGCGGCCGACACGCCCAACGGCCTGATGGTGCCGGTGATCAAGGACGCCGACAAGAAAGGCATCTTCCAGATCAGCACCGAGATGAGCGAGCTGGCCAAGAAGGCCCGGGAAGGCAAGCTCGGCCCGGCCGAGATGACGGGCGGCTGCTTCTCGATCTCGTCGCTCGGCGGCATCGGCGGGCGCTACTTCACGCCGATCATCAATGCGCCCGAAGTCGCCATCCTCGGCGTGTGCAAAAGCGCGATCGAACCCAAGTGGGACGGCAAGGCTTTCCAGCCGCGCCTGATGCTGCCGCTGTCGCTCAGCTGGGACCACCGCGCCGTCGACGGCGCCGCCGCCGCCCGCTTCAACGCCTATTTCGCCCAAATCCTCGCCGACTTCCGTCGCGTGCTGCTCTGAGAACAAGGAACCCGACATGGCATCGATTGATATCAAGGTTCCCGACATCGGCGACTTCAAGGACGTCGCCATCATCGAAGTGCTGGTCAAGGCCGGCGACACCATCCGCGCCGAGCAGAGCCTGCTGACGGTGGAGTCCGACAAGGCGTCGATGGAGATCCCTTCGACCCACGCCGGCGTGGTGAAAGAGCTCAAGGTGAAGCTGGGCGACACGGTCAGCGAAGGGTCTGTGATCCTGACGCTGGAGGCGGCGGGAGCTGCCGCCGCGGCGCCCTCACCCCAACCCTCTCCCGCAAGCGGGAGAGGGGGCCAGGAAACGGCAGCCCCAGCCTCCGGCGCGAAATCCTCTTCTCCCTCTCCCGCCCCGGCGGGAGAGGGCCGGGGTGAGGGTGGGCAAGCGTCCGCTCCAGCCCCCGTGGCGGCCAGCTACGCCGGCGGCGCCGACGTCGAATGCGACGTCATGGTCCTGGGCGCGGGCCCCGGCGGCTACTCCGCCGCCTTCCGCGCCGCCGACCTCGGCGCCAAGGTGGTGCTGGTCGAGCGTTATTCCACGCTCGGCGGCGTGTGCCTGAACGTCGGCTGCATCCCGTCCAAGGCGCTGTTGCACGTGGCCGCGGTGATGGACGAAGTGAAGCACTTCGCCGACCTGGGCGTCACGTTCGCCGAGCCCCAGGTCGACCTGGCCAAGCTGAAAAGCCACAAGGAGAAGGTGATCGGCAAGCTCACCGGCGGCCTGGCGGCGATGGCCAAGATGCGCAAGGTGACGGTCGTGCGGGGCACGGCCGAATTCCTCGACCCCTTCCACCTCGGCGTGGCCATGAATGACGGCAAGAAGCAGACGATCCGCTTCAAACGCGCCATCATCGCCGCGGGCTCCGAGGCGGTGAAGCTGCCTTTCCTGCCGAAGGACGACCCCCGCGTCGTCACCTCGACCGGTGCGCTCGAGCTGCGCCAGCGGCCGAAGAAGATGCTCGTCGTCGGCGGCGGCATCATCGGCCTGGAGATGGGCACGGTGTATTCCACCCTCGGCGCGCGGCTCGACGTCGTCGAGATGATGGACGGCCTGATGCAGGGCGCCGACCGCGACCTCGTCAAGGTGTGGCAGAAGATGAACGCGCCGCGCTTCGACAAGGTCATGCTCAAGACCAAGACCGTGGGCGCCGAAGCCACGAAGGACGGCATCCGCGTGACTTTCGAAGGCGAGGGCGCGCCCAAGGAGCCTCAGCTGTACGACTTGGTGCTGCAGGCGGTGGGCCGCGTGCCCAACGGCAAGCGCATCGGCGCCGAGAAAGCCGGCGTGGCCGTGGGCGACCGCGGCTTCATCCCGGTGAACATCCAGATGCGCACCAACGTGCCGCACATCTTCGCCATCGGCGACATCGTCGGCCAGCCGATGCTGGCCCACAAGGCGGTGCACGAGGCCCACGTGGCCGCCGAAGTGGCGGTCGGCGAGCTGCAGGGCGACGCCAAACTGGTGACGTCGGCCTTCAACGCCCGCGTCATCCCGAGCGTGGCCTACACCGACCCCGAGGTCGCCTGGGTCGGCCTCACCGAAGACGAAGCCAAGGCCCAGGGCATCAAGGTGAAGAAGGGCCTGTTCCCCTGGAACGCTTCCGGCCGCGCCATCGCCAACGGCCGCGACGAAGGCTTCACCAAGCTGCTGTTCAGCGAGGAAACGCACGCCATCGTCGGCGGCGGCATCGTCGGCACGCATGCCGGCGACATGATCGGCGAGGTCGCCCTGGCGATCGAGATGGGCGCCGACGGCGTGGACATCGGCAAGACCATCCACCCGCACCCGACGCTCGGCGAGAGCATCGGCCTGGCGGCGGAGGCTTACGAGGGTGCCTGCACGGATCTGCCGCCGGTCAAGCGCTGAGTCGAGGACCTTTCTCTCCCCACCTTTCGACTGAGCAACTTCCGACGTTCGGCTGAGTCACATCCACCTTTTGGCTGAGTCACGTCCACCGTTCGGCTGAGTCACTTCCTCCGTTCGGGTTCAGTCACTTCTTCCGTTCGGGCTGAGCTTGTCGAAGCCTTTTGGCACATCACTAAAGCTTCGATGGGCCGGGAGTGGTCAGGGCCCTTCGACAGGCTCAGGGCGAACGGAGATAGGCGAACGGAGATAGACGAACGGAGAGGGTGAATTCACCCTGAGCCTGTCGAAGGGCTCCCAGCCACTCCCAGCAATTCCTTCGCCATGGAAAAAAGCCCGCCTTGTCCAAGGCGGGCTTTTTGTTTGGGGGCCTGCCGGAGCCCGTTAAACCCTCACTTCTTCGGTTCCGCCGGCCGCGCCGGCGCATTCGGCGCCTGCGGCGCGCTGGCGGCGATGCGTTCGGCCCGGGCGTCCAGCTCGGCGCGCGAGGTGGGCAGTTGCGGCGGCACGGCGGTCGGGCAGCGGCCGGGGGCGTCCTGGCCGGCCTCCCAGCCGGCGGCGGCGCTGTCGGTGGGCGTGCCGCGGGCCAGGCCCAGCTGGGCGAGCAGCTGGTTCATCGCGGCGTGCGCGCGCACGTAGGCGATGTTCAGGTCGTATTCGGCGTTCACGTAGGAGCGCTTGGCGGTGTACAGCTCGTTCTCGGCGTTCAGCAGGTCCAGCAGGCTGCGCTGGCCGATGTCGAACTGCTGGCGGTAGGCGTCCCGCGCCTTCTCGATCGACAGCGTGTTGCGGTCGAGGTAGGCCAGCTGTTCGGTGAGCTTGGCGGTGTCGTTGTAGGCGATGGAGACGGTCTGGCGCACGTCGCGGCAGGCCTTGTCGCGCAGGTCGGCGGCCTGCGCCATCAGGTTGACCTGCTGGCGCACGCGGGCCTGGTCGGCGCCGCCGTTGTAGAGGTTCCAGTTCAGCACCAGCTCGGCGGTGCTGTTGCGGGTCTGGTCGCGGATGCCTTCGAGGTTCTTGCCGCCGTCGGCGCGCAGCCGGGCCTCGACGCGCGGCTGGTAGAGCGAGTTCCGGGCGGCGACGCTGGAGCGCGCGGCGCGCAGGCCTTCGATGCTGGCCGAGACGGCGGCGCTTTGCCTCACCGCCTGGGCGACGGCGTCGGCCGCATTGGCGGGGATGGCTTGTTTCATCGGCGCGGGCAGGGTGGTGGACGGCGGTGGCGGCATCTCGCCGACCACGCGCTGGTAGCGGGCCGTCACGTCGTGCAGGTTGGCCAGCTCGGTCGACAGGTTGGACTCGGCCAGGGCCAGCCGCGCGCCGGACTGCTCGACGTCCACGCCGCGGCCGACGCCGGCCTTGAAGCGCGAACCGATCTGCAGCGTGGCGTACTTGTGCTGCACGTAGTTGTCTTCCGCCAGCTGCACCAGGCGGCGGTAGCGCAGCACGTCGTAGTGCGCGCGCGCGGCCTCCATCGCGGTCTGCTCGGTGGCGTCGATCAATTCGAAATAGCGGGCCAGCCGCTCGTGCCCGGCGCGCGCCACGTCGTTGGCGGTGCCCAGGCCGTCCCAGAGCACCTGGGTCAGGCCCAGCCCGACGTGGTTGCGGGACATGCTGTCGGACTGCGGGTCGCGGGTCTTGATGCGGTCGTGCTCGCGGCCGACACCCGCGCTCAGGTCCACCCGGGGCAGCCAGCCGGCGCGCGCCACGTCCACCGCGTCGGCCGACGCCTTGTAGGCGTTGAGCTTGGCGGCCACCTCGGGGTTGGCGTTCAACGCGGTTTCCACGCTTTGTTTCAACGCGGCGTCGGCCGCTGTCTGGGCCTGGGCTTGGGCCGCGCCGAGGGCCAGCGCCATCAACGCCAGGGCGGAGACAAAACGATTCGCATGCAAAGGATGACGTTTCATGGGGTTCGCGAGGTGAGTCGGTAAGGAAGGCGTGTCCACCACGGCGGCCTGTGATGTGTTTCTCAGTTTAGGCCGCCGCTGCCCTGTTCCCGGGTCATGGAGCCCCCCCTGCACCCGGGGGGAGGGTGAGTAGTATTTCACACCGAGCCGCCTGGCCGGGGGTTGCGCCGCCCGTGCGGATGCGCACAGGCGGGCGCGTCCACGGTCCGGGCGGCTCAAGATGGTCCGGCAAGCGTCGAAGAAACAGGTTTGCCGGCGTCGGCGTGCCTTGGCGCGCCCGGATTCAATGGAACACCACCGATCCATGCGGTTCTCATGACACGCAGCCCGCCACCGCCCACGGGCCGGCGCGACCCAAGGGGCGGCGCCAGCCGGGCCCGGCTGCGCGTCTGGGCCGGCGCCTGGCTGCTGGCGGCGCTGGCCTTGTCGCCGTGGTCGATCTCCGCCTGGGACGTGGACCGCATGCAGGCCGAGGCCGCCAGGCACGGCCAGCGGGCGGTCGCCGGCGTGCGGGCGCTGCAAGGGCTGCACGCCGAATTGCAGGCACTGGACGAGCCCGCCAAGCTGCGGGGCGTGAACGACTTCTTCAACCGGCGCATCCTCTTCCGGGACGACACCGAGGTCTGGGGCCAGGTCGACTACTGGGCCAGCCCGCTGGAGCTGCTGGAAAAAGGCGCCGGCGACTGCGAGGACTACGCCACCGCCAAATACTTCGCCTTGCTCAACCTCGGCGTGCCGATGGCCAGGCTGCGCCTGGTCTATGTGCGCGCGCAGCTCGGCGGCACGGCCCAGGCCCACATGGTGCTGGCCTACTATGAATCGCCGGGCGCCGAACCGCTGATCCTGGACAACCTGGCCGGCGAGGTGCGGCCGGCCTCCCGCCGCCCCGACCTGGCGCCGGTGTTCAGTTTCAATGGCGAG
Organism: uncultured Burkholderiales bacterium; assembly: GCA_966211815.1. GTDB lineage: Bacteria > Pseudomonadota > Gammaproteobacteria > Burkholderiales > Burkholderiaceae_C > JANPCX01. The sequence goes on along the minus strand of CBIHOD010000088.1, from coordinate 10,994 downwards.
GGCTTGTGGCAGGGCGTGGGGGCGCAGGCGGCTGGCGGCGACCCGGTGTCGCGGCTGTCGCGCTGGCGTGACCTGCTGGCCAAGGCCCGGGCCGAGGGATTCCTTTGACGACCCCCATGAAACACGACGCCGGCTTCCCGCGACCCCGCCTTTCCCCATCGACGGGGCAAACACCGGACAAAATCGCCCCCATCGCGCGGCGCCGCGGCGCCGACGCGGCCAAGGAGCTTCCTTCATGTCACTGATCCGCCAACTCTTGCTTCTGCTGCTGGGCAGCCTGCTGCTGGCCTTCCTGGGCAGCGTCACCGTGCACGTCGGCGCCACGCGGCAAGTGCTGCAGACCCAGCTCGACTTGAAGAACAGCGACAACGCCGCCTCGCTGGCCATGGTGCTGTCGCAGCAGAAAGGCTCCCCCGAACTGATGGAGCTGCTGATGGCAGCGCAGTTCGACACCGGCTTCTACAGCGAGGTCCGCCTGGAAGGCGGCGACGGCAAAGTGCTGTTCGAGCGCCGCGGAGAACAAAGGCCGCGCCATGCGCCGGGCTGGTTCGTCGAGCTGCTGCCCATCGAATCGGCGCCCGGCGTGGCCCAGGTCTCCGACGGCTGGCGCGCGATCGGCTCGGTGCGGGTGCGCAGCCAGACCGCCTATGCCCACGACGAGCTTTGGCGCGCCAGCGCCTGGAGCGCCGCGGCGCTGGCGGCGGTCGGCGCCTTGTCCGCCCTGGCCGCGTGGCTGATGGTGCAGCGCATCCGCCGCCCCCTGGACGGGGCGGTGGTGCAGGCCCACGCCCTGGTGCAGGGCGAATTCGTCACCGTGGCCGAGCCGCGCGTGCCCGAGCTGCAGCGCCTGACCCGGGCGATGAACAGCATGGTGTCGCGGCTGAAGCTGGTGTTCGAGGCCCAGGCCCGGCAGGTCCAGACGCTGCGCCACCAGGCGCACTGCGACGCGTTGACCGGCCTGTCCAACCGCAAGCACTTCATGGCCCAGCTGGCCGGCCTGCGCGGGCGCGAGGACGGCGCGGCCGAGGGCGGCATCGTGCTGCTGCGCGTGCTCAACCTGGCGGACCTGAACCGTTCCCTCGGCCACGAAACCACCGACCGCGCGCTGCTGGCCATCGCCCAGGCGCTGAGCGCTTATGTCGAACGCGGCCGCGGCTGCCACGCCGGACGGCTCAACGGCAGCGATTTCGCGCTTTGCCTGCCGGTGGGCGGGCTGGCCAAGGAGACGGCGCAGGCGCTGGTGGAAGCGTTGCGCGCGGTGCTGCCGGCGCTGGGTGCCGACATCGCCGTGGTCGCCGGCGCGGTGGAGATGCGCAACGACACGCCGCTGGCCCAGCTGATGAGCGCCGCCGACGCCGCGCTGGCCTCGGCCGAAAGCCGCGCCGCCTTCGCCGTCGAGCTGGGCGACGGCGCTGTCGACGCGCCGTCGATGATGGGCGAGGCGGCGTGGCGCCAGGCCTTGTTCAGCGCCCTGGCCGAGGACCGGCTGCAGCTGGCCGTCTTCCCGGTGCTGGACATGTCCGGGCGGTTGGTGCACCTGGAGTGCCCGCTGCGCGTCCAGCTCGACGCCCAAGGGCCTTTCGTGTCCGCCGCGCGCTGGCTGCCGCTGGCTTTGCGCGCCCGCCTGACGGCCGGCATCGACGAACGCGCCACCGCGCTCGCCTTGAAAGGCATCGAAAGCGACGGCCAGCCGCGCTGCGTCAACCTGTCGTCGGCGTCGTTGTCGGACGAAACCTTCGCGATCCGCCTGCGCGGCGCGCTGCTGGGCGGGCCGCCGGCGGTGGTGTCGAAACTGTGGGTCGAGCTGCCCGAATCGGCGGCCCTGGAGCATTTCGACGCGCTGCAGGAGCTCGGCCGGCAACTGCGGCCGCTGGGCGTGCGCCTGGGACTGGAGCACGCCGGCGAGCGCCTGGAGAAGGTCGCCCGCCTCTTCGAACTGGGCCTGAACTATGTGAAGCTCGACGCCGCCGTGGTCGCCGACATCGAAGGCGACGACCACCGCGGCCTTTTCGTCCGCAGCCTGGTGACCATGCTGCACGGGCTGGGCATCCAGGTCATGGCCGAAGGCGTCGGCCAGGCCGGCCAGGCCGAGGCGCTGGCGGCGCTCGGCGTGGACGCGGTCACCGGCCCCTGGGCCAGCAGCCAGCGCGCCGACCTGGTTCGGGGTTGACCATCCCGTTCACCCGAAGGGCCGGAAACAATCCCGCAGATCGAAGCGCGGGCGAGTCTCGGAGAGGCTTCGACAGGCTCAGCCCGAACGGTGGTGGTCGACGATCTTTTCCGTTTCGCTCCCTCTCTTCTTTCATCGTGAGCCCTCTTCCGTCCACCCTGAGTCTCCTCTCTGTTCGCCCTGAGTCTCCTCTCTGTTCGCCCTGAGTCTCCTCTCCGTCTACCCTGAGTCTCCTCTCCGTCTACCCTGAGTCTCCTCTCCGTTCGCCCTGAGCTTGTCGAAGGGCCCGGAGACACTCCCGCCGAATCAAAGCGTGGGCGAGCTTCGAAGAGGTTTCGACAGGCACGGACGGTGGTGGATGAGGAACGGCGCGGGAGGATCGATTCAGCCGGCCAGGTCCCAATACCCGCTGCGCATCAGCCGCTCCCGCACCATGGCGCGGGCCCGGTGCAGGCGGCTTTTCACGGCGTCGACGCTGATGCCGAGCTGCTCCGCCGTTTCGGGCGCGGTCAATTCGTCGACGTCGCGCAGGATGAGCACCGCCCGGTAGGCCGGCGGCAGGGCGTGGACCGCGGCACTCAGGTCCAGGCGCAGATCGGCCGGGACCTGCGGGGCGGGCAGGCCGTCCACCGCCTGCGCCTCGTCGCCGTGAGCGGCCTCGCCCCGATGGCGCCGCCTGAAAAGCCGGAAGCACTCCCGTTCGACGATGCGGAACAGCCAACTGGCGAAGGCTTCGACCGTCCTCAGCGCGCCGACCCTGCGCTGCAGCTGCCACAGCGCGACCTGCACAGCGTCCTCCGCGTCTTCGATGTTGGAGCAAACGCGGCGGGCGAAGCGTTTCAAGTCGGGCTGGCAGACCTGCAGCAGCCGGCTGATGGCCGCCGGGTCGCCGGCGCAGGCGGCTTCCACGAGTTGGGGCGGTGCCCGCATCACGGCCGCCGTCCCCCGGGCTTGTACATCGCGCAAGCGGGGCAGAAGCCGGCGGCTGCCGTGAGGGCCAGTGTGGCCGCCGAGGCGTGGCCCAGCAGTTGCGTCGCCAGGGACGGCGCGAACCGGTGCGTGGCCCAGGCCAGGCAGGCGGCCAGCACGAGGCGCACCGCGCGTTCGGTGGTGGAAAGGTTGCGTCGGAAGAAGGGGGGCGTGGGCATGGCGTTCGGGCCTGGAGCGGCGGTGGTTGATGACCCTTGCCTAGAGTCGCGGTCCGACGCGAAAGGATTCATCCGCCCGAGAATATTTTTTTTCTGACGAGGTTGCGCCATGGCCGGCGCATCACCCGCCTCGTCACCCGGCACGTCGGGCCGCCGCCTGCCGGCGCTTGGCCTTCGGCGGCGCGGCGGGCGACGCCAGCGCCCGCCGGTGCGTCTGCGCCTCGGCCACCACCCAGTCGCGGAACAGCCTGACCGCCGGCGGCAGCGCCGACTCGCGGGCCGGCGACCACACCAGGTGCAACCCGGAGCCCGCCGCGATCTGCCGCGGGTCGACCCGCACCAGCGAGCCGTCGGCCAGCGCGCCGTCGATGAAAAGGTCGGGCACCAGGGCGATGCCTTGGCCGTCCACCGCGGCGGACATGACCATCACGGTGTGGCTGAAATACAGGCCGCCGTCCAGGTCCATGCCGGCGTCGCCCATGGCGTCGGCCCACTGGCGCCACCAGGGGTGGTCGGCCACGTGCAGCAGCCGCGCCTTGGGCCATCCGCCGCCACCCTTGCCGAACAGCCGCCGGGCATAGGCGGGGCTGGCCACGGGCACCAGGGTGATGTCGAACAGCAGCTGGCTGACGGTGCCGGGGTATTGGCCGTGGCCTTCCCGGATGGCCAGGTCCCAGGGGCCCGCCGCGAGGTCGGCCAGGGCGGAATGCGCCTCGATGCGCACCTCGACGTCGGCGTGCGCCGCGGTGAAGGACTTCAGCCGCGGCACCAGCCAGCACACGGCGAAGCTGGGCACGGTGGTCACGCACACCGTGCTGGGTCGCGGCCGCACGTTCTGCGCCGCCAGCGCGATCGCCCGCAGGTGCTTGCCCGTGTTGGCGTGCAGCGACTGGCCCGCCTCGGTGAGCGCCACCAGCCGGCCCTTTTTTTCGAACAGGGCCACGCCGAGGTCTTTCTCCAGCAGCTTGATCTGCTGCGACACCGCCCCGGGCGTGACGAAGAGGGACTCCGCCGCCAGCCGCACGCCGCCCAGCCGGGCCACGGCGTCGAAGGCGCGCAGCGCGTTCAGCGGGGGCAGCTTCATGGTTTAGAAATTCTCCTCGCGGGTGCCAGGAAATGTGGCTTGTCCGGCGGCGGGCCGCCACCTACGATTCTCGCCTGGATTGGCCGGCAACCGCCATACCGCGGCCTAGGCCGGTGGCTGGGACGACAGGTTTCCATTCAAACAAACTCAACAAACGACATCCGACCCCGAAGGGAAGGACCACCGCCATGAACTGGATCGCCGAAATGATTCTCCTGGCCGCCATCTGGGGCGGTTCGTTCATCCTGATGCGCTTCGGCGCGGTCGAGTTCGGGCCGGTCGGCACCGCCTTCCTGCGGGTGTTGATCGCTTCCGTCTTCCTCTTCGCCCTTTTGGCCGCGCGCCGCCAGGTGGGCGTGCTGCGCGCCCACTGGAAGCACTCGCTCTTCGTCGGCTTGCTCAACAGCGGCATCCCCTTCGCGCTGTTCTCGTTCGCCGTGATGTCGGTGTCCACCGGGCTCACCTCCATCCTCAACGCCAGCACGCCGCTGTGGGGCGCGTTGGTGGCCGCCCTCTGGCTGAAAGACAAGCTCACGACGCAGCGCGCCGTCGGCATGCTCGTGGGCGTGGTGGGCGTGACCATGCTGTCCTGGGACAAGGTCGGCTTCAAGCCCGGCGGCACCGGCTGGGCCGTGCTCGCCTGCCTGGGCGCCACGCTGTGCTACGGCATCGCTGCCAGTTACACCAAGCGCTACCTCTCCGGCGTGGCGCCGCTGGCCACCGCCACCGGCAGCCAGGTCGGCGCGACGCTCGGCCTGGCCCTACCGGCCTTTTTCCTGATGCCCGACCTGAACGGGCCCGCCGCGCCCGGCCTGCACGCGTGGCTGGCCATCGTCGCGGTCGCCATCCTCTGCACCGGCGTGGCCTACATCCTTTACTTCCGCCTGATCCAGGCCGCCGGCCCGCAGCGCGCGCTGACCGTCACTTTCCTGATCCCGGTCTTCGGCGTGGCCTACGGCGCCGTCTTCCTCGACGAGGCCGTCACCCTCAAGGCCCTGGCCGCCGGCGCGCTGATCGTGCTGGGCACGGCGCTGTCGGCCGGTGTGCTGAAAGTTCCGGGGTTGGGGGAAGGGCAGGACAGGAAGGTGGTGAAGGTGGGGCGCTAGGCCTGGCGAAGCCCGGGATGCGTCCCTCACGAGCCCGACAAACCGGAGCAGCCAGGGCCCTTCGACAGGCTCAGGGCGAACGGAGATTCCACTCCCGTCCTAGCTGAAACCCCACCCCCGTCCTAGCTGAAACCCCACTTCGTTCAGGCTGGAAACCTCAACCCCGTTCGGGCTGAGCTTGTCGAAGCCCTGGCTGCGGACATCCTGCGCTTCGACAAACTGGAGTGACCCGTGCCCTTCGACAGGCTCAGGGCGAACGGAGTTTCCATTCCGTACGTGTTGAGCCGTTCTACAAGGAGGGGCTTGTCGAAGCCGTCCCGCGTGCCTCGGTCGGCACCTGCCATCCTCCCGCCACCTCAAATCGACAGCAACCGCTCGTGGTTGAGCACCATCCTGAATTCTGAAGCCACCGCCGCGCGCCGCACCGCGAAGGCCGGCAGGCTGGTGTCCCGCCGCACGGGCCGGCCGATGAGGCTGTCGTCCACCAGTTTCAGGCTGGCGACGACCGGCGTGTGGGCCTTGGCGCCGCGCCGGGTCACCACCGCGAGTTCGCCGTTGGCCAGGCAGACGTAACTGCCCGGCGGGTAAAGCCCCAGCACCCGCAGGATGGTGGCGCCGACCGCGTCCGGGCGGCCCGAGTCGTCCAGGCAGGCGTCCCGCGCCGCCACGGTGGCCGACGCCGCCGACCGGCTCTGCCGGCGGCTGAGCTTGGCGGTGAAGACGTCGATGCGGTGGAGCAACTCGGCCAGGCGCTGGGCGGGCGTGCGGGCTGGTCCGCCGTCGCCGCGCCCGTCATGGCCCGTCTCCCCGCCGCCTTCGCCGTCATCGAGGGCATCCCTTTTTTTCTTCTCCGCATCGGTGAACGGCTTGTGGTGCCGCTGCACCGTCTCCAGCCAGAGGCCGTCCGCCACGCCGGCGCTGGCCAGCAGCTCTGAACCTTGCCGCGCATGCTCGTCGATCTGCCGGCGTTGTTCCGGCGACACCCGGCTGGACTGCCGCACCATCGAATCCTGAAGCGACAGCATCGCCACGTTCATGCTCAAGGCCGCCTGGAACAACGACCGCCGCTCGTTCTCGGGCCATTCGAACCACCCCGAACACAGGTGCGCCACCACCGCGCAATGCATCGAATGATGGGCGCTGTAATGCGTGAACTCGCTGTTGGCCGTCTGCAGCATCATGTACAGCGCCGCGTCGGCGTCCTGTGCGATCAGCGCGCGGACCCTCTCCGAGATCCGCTCCAGCTTCTCCAGCCAGGCCGGCTCCGCCTTGAAGCCGCCCATCAGGACGGCGAAATTCATCTTCAGGTCTTGCCAGGATTCGACGAGTTGCCGTGATCTGGTGGACGAGAGCGAGGAAGGCTTGAGGCTCAGGAGGTCGTCGGCGGCGTCTGGGTTCGACAGGGCGGGGCTGCCCTCAGGCGCGGCTTGGGGCGGCTTCTGATCGTCGGCGGGGGCTGCGTTTTCCATGGGCTGGGCGGCCGGTCGGATGGCGGTGGGTCACCATTGGAACCCGCAAGCCAGGGCTTCGGCAACAGCCGCGTAGGACATGGCGCGGCGCCGGGCCAATTCCTGCCCGTTCCACCGTTGAAAGACCCGGGCGGCGAGGGGTTTGCGGCCTGTGCGAAGCTGCGCCTGGTCCGACAACAACGGGGATTGATCAATATGAAACGCCGTCGATTGATTGCATGCGTGGGCGCCTCCACCGTCATTTCCACCCTGGGCGCTTCCAGTCCCGCCTGGTCCCAGCATTCCTTGACGGAAGGCGATGCGGCTTCCGGCATCCGCGCGGCCCTGGAGCGCGGCGCGGTCGTGGCCGTGGGGCTGCTCGGCAAGCCCGACGGCTTCCTGGGCAATCCGAAAGTGCGCATCCCTTTGCCGGGCTTCCTGAATGACGCCGCCAAGCTGTTGAGGGCCACCGGACAGCGGCGGCGCGTCGACGACCTCGAGACCGCGCTGAACCGCGCCGCCGAAGCCGCCGTGCCCGAGGCCAAGGCTTTGCTGGTCGCGGCCGTCAAAAGCATGAGCCTCGAAGACGCCAGGCAAATCCTGCAAGGCGGCGGCGACTCCGCCACCCGCTTTTTCGCGGCCAAGACCCGCGAGCCGCTGGGCGCGAAGTTCCTCCCCATCATCACCCGCGCCACCGAGCAGGTGGCGCTGGCCGACAAATACAACGCCCTGGCCGGCAAGGCGGCGAACTTCGGCTTGCTGTCTCCCCAGGAAGCCAACCTGCAGGCCTACGTGACCGAGCGGGCGCTCGATGGGCTTTACCTGGTGATCGGCGAGGAGGAGCGGAAGATCAGGGCGGACCCGGTGGGGACGGGCAGTGCGATCTTGAAGAGGGTGTTTGGGGCGTACAAGCCGTAGGCGGGCAGGGCCTTCCTGGGCGGGTGGAGTTCCAATGCGTGCGTGAGATCGGTGGCCTCGCGGTCGAGGTGAGCCCGTTCTATTCAATCGCCGTCCCGCATGGTCACCGCGAACACGGCAATTTTCTGAAGATCAACCGCCTACTCAGAAGGATGCGCGTCCGACGGCAGTGACGTTGAAGCAGGCCGTGCGCTCAAGCTGGATGGATGTGGCGTTGTATTTCCGCTTGCGCTTCCCGCGCCAGCCGGTCGGCGTCGATGTCCATCGTGCGCAGCGTCCGGGCGACGACGCCGTGGCGCAGCCGGGCGACGGCCAGCAGGATGTGCGCGCCGAGCAGCGGCAGATCGCCATCGTTTTTTTTCAGCTCGGCCAAGGCTTCGATGACGGCTTGGCCCGAGGGTTGCGCCCGGTAAAGCCGGGTGCGCTGCGCCGGGCCCGCAGGGGGATCCAGCAAGGCGGTGCTGACGTCGCCCTCGATGCCGATGCCCTGCAGCGCGTCTTTGTATTGCTGGACGATGGCTTTGCGAACATCGCCGGGGCTTTTGCCCAGCCGCTCGAACACCCGCCGGGCCGTGCCGTCCGGCAGGTCGAAGGCGGCCTGGAGCAGATGCTCCGCACCGGGCTGCTTCTGGCTTTCCGCCAGGGCGTGCTTTTCAGCCGCCTCGCACAAGGCGCCGAGGGTGCGCGCGCTCTTGAAGCGTTTCGCGATCTTGCTGAACAGGAACATGGTGGCGGGCCTTTCTCCATCAAATGAGGTTGTCGACATCGATGCCCGAAAGCCGCTTGTGCGCCGCCTGCTTGGACACCCCCAGCGCCTCGGCGATCTGGCTCCACGACCACTCCTGCCGCAAGGCATGGGCCACCGCCCGCTGCTCCAGCTGATCCGCCATGCGGCGCAGCGCCACGACGGCGGCGAGCGCACTGGCAGGGTCGTCGGGGTTGGGAAGCGGGGGGAGGGTGGGCATGCGTCAATGATGGTTGACGCGGAATGGATTGTCAACCTGTGTTGACGAATACTGATGGACGGCCTTGCGCTGCTTCAACCAGCACTGCCGGCCTTCATTGTGTCCAAGGATTGGGTTCGCGCTGGCTGCCTCGGGAAGTTGCGTTTTAGACACCGCCCGGGAACTCGATTGCGCGAAGGCGGGACGCGGGGCGCGCTCCCTTCTCAGCCCTTCCGGTCGTCGCTGCTGCCCCAATGGCGATGCAGCGTCTCGATAGCGTTAAGGCACGCTCGCGGTTCTCTTCCGACGTGTCGCTTCCACAAGGCTGCAGCCGGCGAGCGCTGGCCATCCCGGACCAAGGCCCGGATGCGGGCCTGGGGTGTCCTCGGGCAGCGCGTTCCACTGGCGCAAGGCCAAGGGACGCGGTTCGCCATGGCGACCGCTCGGGTCTCGTGCACCGACCTCGGGGCGCAGCGCATGCTGCGCGGGCTTGCCGTCCGCGTCCGCCTCCGCCGCGCAGGCCAAATGCACGGTGGCCTGCGGCGGCAAGTCCCAGCCGAGTCCCACGGTGGGGCTGTCGATCAGCTGGGCGATGTTGTGGAGGGTCAGCACCTGCGCCGAGCGCACCACGTCCGTGAGGTCGTGCGGATCGACGCCGGCGGCGAGCAGCCGCTCGAGCGCGGCGGTGTCGATGAAGGGGAAACCATGGGCGTCCAGCGTGCGCCAGCGCTCGATCCATCGCGGCCGGGGCTGGGACTCATCGACCACGTCGCTCCACAAGCCGTTGAGCGACAGCTCATGCACGAAGCCTCGCGTGTCGCCCGCCGCCAGCGCCTGCAGGGCACGTTCGGCGTGCTCGGGCGCAAGGCCGATCGCCTGGAGCTTTTCGCGGTCGATCATCGAGGCTCCTTGCCCTGCAACGCCTTCAGCCGCGCACGCTGCTGCGGCGTGGTGCTGGGTGCGCACAGGCGGCCATACAAGGCCTGCCGCCACTCCTCGTCGCGCTGCGGCCAGGTTTCGATCAGGCGAGTGATGGCCTCCACGTCTTCGGCCAGCACACAGGCGTGCAGCGCCAGGCCGAATTCCGACAAGAGCGGCGGCGGCGGGGCTGGCCGCTTCGGCTCGCGCAGGGTCAGTGGCGCGTCGGGCAAGAAGGGCTCACAGCCATCGCGCATGAAAGCGCGAACCGCAGCGCCCGAAATCATCCTGCCGGGCTGGTCTTCTTCCTCGCTCCTTTCGAACAGGCCGGGATGCAGGCAGCCGGACCAGTTCTCGCCCGTGTTCCAGTCGCAAACCGGCAGGTGGTAGTCGCCATCGGCGTGCATGTCGTGATCGGCGGTGATGAAGGCGCGGCCATGCACCGAGCCGCCGATGTGCAGGCTGCCGTCGTTGTATTCGCCGTAGACGATGTGGGCCACGCGCACGTCTCCGAGCACGTGCATGTGGCTGTCGCCGTGGCCGAAGCTGGCGGCGCGCACGTTGCCCGATACCAGGACGAAACCGGGATAGGTGTCGGTGAGCTGGCTGAATACGCCGCTGACTTCCACGTCGCCGTCCACGATCACGCCGGCATGCAGGCCCAGCTCCGCGATGCGTTCCAGGTCGAAGTCGCCCTGCCAGCGCAGCCCGTCGCGAAACAGCGCCAGGCGGCTGGGCTTGCCGCGCATGGCCATCCAGGTGCCGTCGCTGATGCGCAAGAACGGCTCCAGCAGCGGGTGCGGATCGCGCCCGTCGCAGAACAACTCGTCGGCGACGCTGCCCTCGACCACGGGCACCGAAGGCGAGCATTCCGCGAAACCCTTGTCACGCCAGGCTTCGAACAGGCGCTGGTGCTGGGCCAGTGCCTTGCCGGGCGCCTTGAACGTGGCGTGCAGCACCAGGCAAGGCCGGCCGATCACGCCGAACCGCACGCGCAGGCGGTTGCGCTCTTCGTGCAGTTCGATGAATTCATTGATTGCGGCGGATTCCAGGTGGATGAGCGCGCCGCCTGGTTGCGATGGGGGCATTTGAACTTCTCGTCAAAGGCAGCGCCTGGCCAAGCGTTGGCGCCGGCGTTGGAGTGGGGCGCTGTGGGGGCCTTGGGGCCAGGTCTTGTCGATGATCTATACAGCCGCGGGGCGATTCACGGGTTGAGCAACAGCGCGGCCGCCGCGAACGGCACCACACTGCCGTCGGT
>CBIHOD010000087.1:0-16780 GCA_966211815.1 uncultured Burkholderiales bacterium | reverse complement strand
CCTTTCTCTTTGGTTGTCAGTCGAACTGCAACCATACAAGCCTGTCGAAGGGCCCACGTCACTTTAGGTTTGCGGAGCTTTTGTGGCCCGTGCAAAAGGCTTCGACAGGCTCAGCCCGAACGGCGGGAGGCTCAGCCCGAACAGTATGGGGTGCACCTCTTGATCCGTTCGCCCTGAGCCTGTCGAAGGGCCCGCGTCACATCAGGTTTGCGGAGCTTTTGTGGCCCGCGCAAAAGGCTTCGACAGGCTCAGCCCGAACGGCGGGAGGCTCAGCCCGAACAGTATGGGGTGCACCTCTTGATCCGTTCGCCCTGAGCCTGTCGAAGGGCCCGCGTCACATCAGGTTTGCGGAGCTTTTGTGGCCCGCGCAAAAGGCTTCGACAAGCTCAGCCCGAACGGTGGGAGGCTCAGCCCGAATGGTCGGAGGTTCTGCCCGAATGGTCGGAGGTTCTGCCCGAACGGAAAGACTCAGCCCGAACGGCGCAAGACAAGACGAACGGTGTAGGGCGCGGTCAGGGAACCACGGGGGGAAAGAAAAAGCCTCCCAAGGGAGGCCGCATGCAGCAAAGGTGAACACGGGGCCGCCGCCCCGGGCGGTTCTCAATAGTCCCTCAGTTTCACCCGCAGCCGCGCGATCGACTGGCTGTGAAGCTGGCACACCCTCGACTCGGTGACCTTGAGCACCGCGGCGATCTCCTTGAGGTTCATGTCGTGCTCGTAGTACATGCTCATCACGTACTGCTCGCGCTCGGGCAGGTTCTTGATCGCCTCGACCAGGGCCTCGCGCATCTTGCGGTCCTGCAGCAGGCCCAGCGGGTTGGCCTCCTCGTCGGCGGTGACGTGGCGGTCGAGATAGTCGTCGTCGCCGTCGTCGCCCGACATGTCTTCCAGGTACACCAGCTGCGTGCCGCGCACCTTGCCGAGCAGCTCCTGGTATTCCTGCAGCGTGATGCCCATCTCCTTGGCGATCTCGCTTTCCTGCGGCGCGCGGCCGAGCTTCTGCTCGAGCTTGTGCACGGCGGCCTCGATGCTGCGCTGCTGGCGGCGGTTGCCGCGGCTCATCCAGTCGCTGCCGCGCAGCTCGTCGAGCATGGCGCCGCGGATGCGCTGGGTGGCGAAGGTCTCGAACTGCACGCCCTGGGCGGCGTCGAAGCGGGACAGGGCGTCGGTCAGGCCCACCATGCCGACCTGGATCAGGTCGTCGAGTTCGACATTGGCCGGCAGCTTGGCGATCATCTGGTGGGCCAGGCGGCGCACCAGCGGGCTGTACTGCTTGAGCATCGAGTTGACGTCGAGTTGGCCTTTGGCTGTGTACATGGTCAGCTCCAGGAATTCATATCAGCGCGGCCGTCGGCAGCCCCGTGAAAACCGTGGGACTGCGCATAAATCGAAGTAGATGAGGATAAAGCATCCAGGCCCCGGTGGGGACCGGAAAAATGCCCGGAAACCGGTTGCAGGCACGCCCCGGCCCAGGCCCGGAGCGCCTCGGGCGGGGTTTCCCGGGGATCGGACGCCGGGTCGACCTGGATCACCTCGCGCACGACGGCGCCCAGGAAATGGTCGGCGCAGCTGACGAGCTGTTCGGCGATGCGCGGCGCGCGCGGGGAATGGTCGGCCGCGCCCAGCAGGACGTCGTGGACCATCAGTTGCGCCCGCTGGGCCAGCAGTTTCAGGCTCGCGTAGGCGTGGGTGACGCTGCTGGGCCGGTCGTCCACCAGCAGCAAGGGGCGGGCCTCCTGGGCCCAGGCCTCCAGGGCGCGGCCGCCGGCGGAGCGGCCCATCAGGCGGCACAGGTCGACGGCCGAGGCGTGGACCATCAGCACGTCCGCCTGGGGGGCCGCGTCCATCAGCCGGGTGACGAAGCTGGCCGTCGAACCGTGGGTGTCGACGTGGCGCAGGGGCAGGCCGCGGGCGGCCAGGTAGGAGACGTGGCCGGAAAGCACCTCGATGCCGTCGCGCAGGTCCATCAGCGCCACTTCCTGGGGCGCCGGGGCGCGCTCGGAGGCGTCGACCACCAGCACCTGGGCGCCGCGCTCGGCCAGCGCGCTGCACACGCGCTCCAGCAGCACGCCGCCGAAAGCCATGTGGGGGTTGGAGACGACGGGCACGACACGGGTCCGGGCGTGGGCGAAGAGTCGGCGCAGGCCGTCGGCCTGGTCCTGGGGCGTCGCTGCAGATCGGTTCGGGTTCATGTTGGGCCGGTTCAAAAGGTGTCGACGACGGGTTGGCGGCTGGTTTGTCGGCGGGCGACCGGTCTGCTGGCGCCCGCCCGTGGTTGTCGTTGTTCTTCCCTGGTTCGCTCGCTGGTGTCCTGCACGCGGCCCCGTCAAGCGTGGTGGAGGCCGGCGCGCTGGCCGCCCTGGGCCGTCAAGTGGGCCTGCGGCGCGGCGAACACCAGGTTGACGTCGCTGGAATCCATCCGGTAGGCGGAACCGCCGGCCACCCGCAGCGCCTTCTGCACCAGGGCGTGGCTGGACAGGCGGTGCCAGTCCTCGGGCACGCGCTGGCCGTTGGCCACGCCGAGCACTTGCAGCTTGTGGCGGATCACGGCGTCCAGCGCCGGGCCGAGCTTGACGGCTTCGTCGATCTTGGAAAGCACCACGCCCTTGGCCTTGTGGGCGCGGTAGGAGATCAGCACGTCCTCGATCGTTTCGCCCTGGGCGGCGGCGTTGACGACCAGCAGCTTGTTGATGCTGCGGTGGCTGAGCATGTCCAGCAGTTCCTTGGTGCGGGCGTCGCGCTGGGCCATGCCGGCGGTGTCGATCAGCACCATCTTCTTGCCGGCCAGCAGGTCGAGCAGGTCTTCGAGCGAGGCGCGGTCGTGGGCGGTGTGCACCGGCACGCCGAGGATGCGGCCGTAGGCGCGCAGCTGCTCGTGGGCGGCCACCCGGTAGGCGTCCAGGGTGATCAAGCCGAGTTGCGACGCGCCGTGCTGGGTGGCGAAGGCGGCGGCGATCTTGGCGGTGGTGGTGGTCTTGCCGACGCCGGTGGAGCCGATCAGGGCGTAGACGCCGCCGAGGTCTTCCAGCGCTGGCTGCTGCTCGCCGGTGTTCAGGTTGCGTTCGAGCACGTTGGCGGCCCAGGCGGTCTCGTCGGCGATGTCGTTGTTCAGGCTTTCGGCCATCTTGCGGATCAGGGCGGGCGAGAAACCGCAGTCCAGCAGCTTCTGGGTCAGCCGGGCGCGGGCGGGCTCGCGCTGCAGCTTCTCCATGAAGGCCAGGGCACCGAAGCGCTCTTCGATCAGGCCTTTGACTTCGCGCAGCTCGTTGAGCATGTCCTGCTGGTCGCGGCGGCTTTGCTGGGGGTCGGCCAACGAAGGCACGTGGATGTCGCTGTGCAGCGAGGGCGCGGCGGCGGGCGCCGGCATGCGGCGGATTTCATCCTGCAGCACCGGCGGCTCGCGGCGGGCGGGCGCCGCGGCGGCGGCGCGCGCGGCCGGCAGGTGTTGGTCGGCGTCGGACTGGGCCATGCGGCTGGCCAGCGGGCCGGGCTCGGCGGGGCGCGCCTGGGCCTGTGCCTTGGCGCGGGCGGCGGCGGCTTCGGCCTTCATTTCGGCCTCGCGCTTCTTGAGCATGCGGTCGCGCACGTAGTCCTGGAACGACAGGGTGCTCATGGCCAGTTGCTGCACGTCCTCGTTGACGGCCGCCGCGGCGGAAGGCGCCGGCTGGGCGGGCGGCAGCGGTTCATGGCGCTCGGGATGGCGGGCCGCCACGCGCGCGGCCAGGCCCTGCACAGCCTGGGCGGCCCGGCCCAGCGCGGACGGCGCGGCTTGCGCAGGCGAAACCTGCTGGGCGGACGGGCGGGCGGCGGGCGCGGCGGTGCCGATGCCGACGTCGACCACGCGTTCGAGCTGGGCGACGCTTTCCGGCGCCATCGCCAGCACCTCGATGCCGTCGGCGCAGGGCTTGGTGGACAGGATGACGGCTTCGTCGCCGAAGGCTTGTTTGGCCAGGGCCATGGCTTCGCGGGACGTGCGGGCGGTGAAGCGTTTGACGTTCATGGGGACTCCCTCAAAGCAGCCTCATGGCCGGCGGCGGACAGGTGTGGGTGGAAGGTGTTCACGCGGCGCCTCCGATGATGGAGCCGATGCGGATCGAATGCGTGTCGGGGATCTCGCTGTGGCCGAGCACCCGCAGCCGGGGCGCCGCGCGGCGCAGCAGGCGCGCCATGGGGGCGCGGATCATGTCCGGCACCAGCAGGCAGGCGGGGTGGCCGAGGTCTTCCTGGCGCTTGGCGGCGTCCGAAGCGCTGCGGCTCAGGGTGTCGGCCACGCCGGGGTCGAGGGCGGCGCCGTGCGGCGAGCTCAGGGCCTGGGCGACCAGGCGCTCCAGCTCGGGCTCCAGGGCGATGACTTCGAGTTCTTTGACCGGGCCGTAGATCTGCTGGACGATGGCCGGCGCCAAATTGATGCGGATCCGGCGGGCCAGCTCCATCGGGTCGGCCACGGTGGAGGCGTGCTCGGCCAGGCATTCGATGATGGAACGCATGTCGCGGATGTGCACGCCTTCTTCCAGCAGCAGCTGGAGGACTCGTTGCAATGCGGCGATTCCGACCATTTTGGGGACCACGTCTTCCATCAGTTTCGGGGCCAGCTTGGTGACATGCTCCACCAGTTGCTGGGTTTCGATGCGGCCCAGGAGCTTTGCCGCGTTCAGTTGCATCAAGTGTGAGAGATGCGTGGCCACCACGGTCGCGCAATCAACGACCGTAAAGCCGGCCATTTGGGCGCTTTCGCGCTGGCGCTCCTCGATCCAGACCGCCGGCAGGCCGAAGGCCGGGTCGGTGGTGCGGGTGCCGATCAGGTTGGTCTGGGCGCCGCCGGGGTTGATGGCCAGCCACATGCCCGGGAAGGCCTCGCCCTCGCCCACCACCGCGCCGCGCAAGGTGAGCCGGTAGACGCTGGGTTTGAGTTCCAGGTTGTCGCGGATGTGGACCGGCGGCGGCAGGAAGCCCACGTCCTGGGCGAACTTCTTGCGCACGCCCTTGATCCGGCCCAGCAGGTCGCCCTCGCGGGCCTTGTCGACCAGGGCGATCAGGCGGTAGCCGACCTCCAGGCCCAGGGTGTCGACCGGCTGCAGGTCGTCCCAGGTGGCCTCGGGGTTGAGTTCGGCCGGCGTGCCGGCGCCGGGGACGGCCGACGGGGGCGGCGCCAGCTTGGCCCGCTTCTGGCGCTTGTCCAGGGCGTAGGCGGCGTAGCCCAGGCCGCCGGCGATCAGCAGGAAGACGATCGACGGCATGCCGGGGATGACGCCGAGGGCGCCGATCACGCCGGCGGTGATGCCCATGGACTTGGGCGAGTCGAACACCTGCTTGGACAGCTGGCTGCCGACGTCGTTCTCCTTGCCGACGCGCGACACCACCATGGCCGCGGCCACCGAGATCAGCAGGGCCGGGATCTGGGCCACCAGCGCGTCGCCCACCGCCAGCAGCACGTAGGTCTCGCCCGCCTGGCCGGCGCTCAGGCCGTGCTGGGCCATGCCGATGACGAAACCGCCGACGATGGTGACGAACAGGATCAACAAGCCGGCGATCGCGTCGCCGCGCACGAATTTGGCCGCGCCGTCCATGGAACCGAAGAAATCCGCCTCCTCGCCGACTTCGGCGCGGCGGCGCTTGGCTTCTTTCTCGTCGATCAGGCCGGCGTTCATGTCGGCGTCGATCGCCATCTGTTTGCCTGGCATGGCGTCCAAGGTGAAGCGCGCGCCGACTTCGGCGATGCGCTCGGCACCCTTGGTCACCACCACGAAGTTGATGATCACCAGGATGGCGAAGACGATCAGGCCGACCGCGAAATTGCCGCCGATCAGGAAATGTCCGAAGGATTCGATCACCGAGCCGGCCGCCCCCGGGCCGGTGTGGCCGTTCAGCAGCACCACGCGGGTGGAAGCCACGTTCAGCGACAGGCGCAGCAGCGTGGTCAGCAGGATGACGGTCGGGAAGATGGAGAAATCGAGCGGCCGCACCATGTAGGAGGCCACGATCATCACCATCAGCGCCATGGCGATGTTGAAGGTGAAGAGCAGGTCCAGGGCGAAGGGCGGCAGCGGCAGCACCATCATGGACAGCACCATGATGATGAACAGCGGCGCCATGAACTGCTTGAACGCCGTTGCGTTCGGGCCGAGGTACTTCTGGATCTGCTGCATCAAGGGGTTCATGGCGACACCTCGTCATCGTCTTGCGGCAAAGTTTTCCCGTGGTGGGGGTCGAGTTCCACCGGCACTTTCAGGTCGGGCAGCGGGCCGGGCGGCCTGCCGCGGCCGTCCATCGCGGCGCGCAGCTGGTAGACGTAGGCCAGCACCTGGGCCACGGCGGCGAACAGGGCGGCGGGGATTTCCCGGTCGAGCTCGGCGTGGGCGTACAGCGCGCGGGCCAGGGGCGGGGCCTGCAGCACAGGCACCTTGGCCTCCTTGGCCACGTCGCGGATCTTCATCGCCATCAGGTCGGCGCCCATGGCGACGACGCGCGGCGCGCCCATCTTCGTGTCGTCGTACTTCAGCGCCACGGCGTAGTGGGTCGGGTTCATGACCACCAGGTCTGCCGTCGGCACGGCGGCGATCATGCGTTTCTTGGCCGCTTCCCGCATGAGCTGGCGCATCTTGCCCTTGACCTCGGCGTTGCCCTCCATCTCCTTGTATTCCTGCTTGACCTCCTGGTGGCTCATCTTG
Source organism: uncultured Burkholderiales bacterium (assembly GCA_966211815.1). Taxonomy (GTDB): domain Bacteria; phylum Pseudomonadota; class Gammaproteobacteria; order Burkholderiales; family Burkholderiaceae_C; genus JANPCX01. The sequence goes on along the minus strand of CBIHOD010000087.1, from coordinate 10,112 downwards.
AGCCGGTCGGCGTGCAGGTGGCGCTGCAGCGGCGCGTCGATCGCCGCGGCCAGGGCCAGCAGGATCAACAGCAGCACCAGGCCGCCGAGCATGGTGTCGCCGGCGTGGGCCAGCGCGGCCGGCAGCGGCATGGCCAGGGTGGCGACGAAGCCTTCCAGGTGGGATTTCAAGTAGAAGGCGCCGATCGTGCCCAGCAACAGGGCCAGCAGGCTGGCCTTGAGGGTGACGATCATCTGGTGCTTGGAGACCATGCGGCCCAGGCCGGCCAGCGGGTTGAGCTTGCTGGCTTTGGGCGCCACCGCCTTGAAGGTGAAGTTCCAGCCGCCGATCAAAAAGCTGCCGGCCACGCCCACGAGCATCATCAGCAAACCCAGGGGCAGCACCACCCAGAGCAGCTTCAGCGCCAGGCCGGAAAGGCTTTCCAGCATGGAGGTCGGCGAAGCCAGGGTCTGGGCGTTGAAATGCAGCGCCTCGGCCAGCGCGTCGCGCAGCCAGGCGGTGACGCGAGGCGCCATCGCCACCAGCGCGGCGCCTCCGGCGGCCACCGCGGCGAAATGGCCGAAATCCTGCGAACGCGCGACATTGCCTTCCTTGCGGGCTTTCTCAAGCTTGCGCTGCGAGGCTGGGTGGGTCTTGTCTTGTTGGTCGGAGGACATGGCGGAGCGCCGCTGACTGGCGTTTCGACATTGTTGGGCGCCGGCCCCGGGAACTTGAGCGAGATCAAAGGGTGAAAAAGCCGGTTATTCGCCTCCGGGGGGCAGCCCGACCGGCCCGGGGCGGCAATAGTTGGCGGACCGTGGGGGTGGGACCGCCGTCGCGCTTATCCGACCCCGCGCGGCGGCACCTTCCTACGCGGGCGCGCGCCGGCATCGCGCAAGCTTGCCGGATGGAATGGATCGGACTTCTCCAATGGCCCGCGATGGCGGCCACCGTGGCGGCCTCCTGGCTGGTGACTTCTTCGCGGGCCGGCAGGCGCAATGCGGGTTTCTGGGTTTTCCTCCTGAGCAACCTGCTCTGGGTGGCGTGGGGCCTGTTCGCCGACGCGCCGGCGCTGGTCGCGCTCCAGTTCTGCCTGGCGGCGTTGAACATCCGTGGCGCCGCCAAGACCGAACGACAGGAAAAAGAAGAATCCCGGCCGCCGGTCGACGGGAAGCCCCGGCCATGACGGCGGCCGGGAAAAAGCGCCCCCTGGAAAAACACCCGCCCCCGCCGGGCCTGGAGGTGCCGCCCGGGCTGGTCTACGTGAGCGACGGCATGCCCGGCATCCGCCGTTTGCGCAAGGGCAAAGGCTTCACCTACGTGAAGGCCGACGGCCAGCGGCTGTCCGACGCGGCGCAGATCGACCGCATCCGGCGGCTGGCGATACCGCCGGCCTACACCCGGGTCTGGATCTGCCCGCTGCCCAACGGCCATCTCCAGGCCACCGGCCGGGACGCCCGCGGCCGCAAGCAGTTCCGCTACCACGCGGACTGGCGGCTGGCGCGCGACGAAGACAAGTTCGGCCGGATGCAAGCCTTCGGCGCCGCCCTGCCGAAGATACGCAAACAGGTGGCCGCGCACCTGGCGGCGCCCGTCGGCGAGCGGTTGCAGCGCGACACCGTGATCGCCGCGATCGTGCGCCTCCTGGACAGCACCCTGGTGCGCATCGGCAACGACGAATACGCCCGGGAAAACGGCTCCTTCGGCCTGACCACGCTGCGCAACCGGCATGCGGCCGTGGCCGGGCAGACGCTGCGGCTGCGCTTCAAGGGCAAGAGCGGCGTGCAGCACGAGGTCGACCTGCGCGACGCCCGCGTCGCCCGCGTGGTGCGGCGCTGCCAGGAACTGCCCGGGCAACAATTGTTCGAATACGTGGACGACGCGACCGGGGAAATCCGCAGCGTTGGTTCCGGCGACGTCAACGACTACCTCCGCGCCGCCAGCGGCGGCGGTTTCACCGCCAAGGACTTCCGCACCTGGCACGGCAGCGTGCTGGCGCTGCAACTGGTGCGGGACCGCCGCCTGGGCGCTGGCGAAGCGGGCGGTGCCCCCGGCTGCGCCGACGCCAGGCAACTGCTCGCGCAGGTGGCGGCCCGGCTGGGCAACACCGTGGCGGTCTGCCGCAAATCCTATGTGCACCCGCGGGTGCTGGACTTGATCGCCACGACGGGCGTCGCGGAAGCGGCGGCCTGCGCGCCCCTGCCGCCGCCTGTGCGCAAGCCGGGCCTGACGCTGCAGGAGCGTCAATTGCTCGCATTCCTGGAAGGCTGCGCTTGAACGCGGGCGCCGCGGGCATACCGCCCCCGGCACGGGGTTTGCCGCGCCGAGCCGGTTTTTTTTGATCCGCCGGCGGACGGGGCCTGCCCCGTCACCGCCCACGCCCTCTTCCAATACTTTCAAGGAGCGACACATGGCATCCCAACACGACGGCAACATGGTGTACGACACCGCGGAGGCGCGCGAGAAACTCTGGGCCATGATCAAGGACATCCGTTTCGCGATGTTCACGACGCGGCACGGCAACGGCCACCTGCATTCCAGGCCGATGACCACCCAGAACTCGCAGCTCGACCAGGACAGCAGCCTGTGGTTCTTCATGTCGCGCGGCAGCGAGCCGGTGGCCGACATCGCGGGCGACCCGATGGTGGGCGTGGTCTACGCCGACCCGGGCGTGGACAGCTACGTGTCGATCTCCGGCACCGCTGCCGTGGTGGAAGACTTGGCCAAGAAGAAGCAGCTGTGGTCCAAGATGGCCGAAGCCTGGTTCCCGGAAGGCCCCGGCGACCCCGACCTGGCCCTGGTGCAGGTGAGCATCATCCACGCCAACTACTGGGACGTGAAAGAAAGCAAGATCGTCCAGCTGTTCAAGATGGCCAAGGCGGCGGTGACCGGCAAGCCGCCGAGGAACATGGGCGAACAAGCGGAGATCCACATGCGCTGACGGCGCCCGCCGGGCGGCAGCCGCAGGCCGTGTTCGCCTGCAAACGGTCCGGGATGGGCGGCGGACCTCCCTCGCCAGGCCATCTTGTTCCAGCAGGCCGGGCCGTGAGGCCGCCGACGGCGCGAGGGCAACCGTGGAACAAAAAAAAGGGACTGGCGAATCGCCAATCCCTTTGTTCTTTCTTCGCGGGAAGGGGACTTCGCGGCCCCTTTTGTTTCCCTGTGTCACCAAGCCTTCTTCACTTGCAGAAAACTTGGTAGGCGCGATTGGACTCGAACCAACGACCCCCACCATGTCAAGGTGGTGCTCTAACCAGCTGAGCTACGCGCCTGCATCAATCAAGCCCGCAACTATAGCAGAGTTTTCGCGGCTTTTTCCAACGCGGCCCGCATCAACGCAAAACAGCCTGCCCGGGCATCAGCGGCGGCGCGCATGGCGCACGCCGCCGACCTGGGCCACCAGGCGCAGCACCGCGGCCAGCCGGGCGGCGTCCTGCACTTCGACGGTGAAGGTCATCCAGGCGCGCGGCCCCTGGCTGTCCCGCGCGGAACGGGTGTTCACGCCGATGACGTTCATCTTCTCCTTGGCGAAGACTTCCGAGATGTCGCGCAGCAGGCCCTGGCGGTCGGCCGCTTCGACGACGACGTCCACCGGGTACACCGCGGCAGACTTGGCATCCCCGCCCGCGCCGGCGCCCCAGGCCACGGGGATGACGCGTTCTGGCGCGGTCTTGGCCATGTGCACGAAGTTCACGCAATCGCGCCGGTGCACCGCCACGCCCTTGCCGCGCGTCACATAGCCGCCGATGGCGTCGGGCGGCGCCGGCCGGCAGCAGCGCGCCAGCCCGGTGAGCAGCGATTCCACGCCGACCACCAGCACCCCGCCTTGCGGGCCCGGCACCTGCCCGCGGCTCTTCTTAAGGGCGATGAATTCATCGGGCGTGAGCGCCGGCTCGGGCGGCCGCAGCAGGTTCTCGATGGTGCGCAGCGACAGCTCGTCCTTGCCCACCACTTCGAACAAGGCCTCGGCTTTCTGGAAACCGAGCTGTGCGGCCAGGTCGTCGAGCTTGAGCGCCGTCCGGCCCTCGCGTTGCAGCAGCTTCTCGACCGCCTCGCGGCCGCGCGCCACCGTCTGCGCCTGGGCCTGGGCGTTGAACCACGCGCGCACCTTGGCGCGGGCGCGGTGGCTGCCGAGGAAGCCGAGTTCCGGGTTGAGCCAGTCGAGCGACGGCCCGCCCTCCTTCAGCGCCGTGACCTCCACCGTCTGGCCGCTTTGCAGCCGGGTGTTCAGCGGCACCATGGCGCCGTCGACCCTGGCGCCGCGGCAGCGGTGGCCCAGGTCGGTGTGCACCGCGTAGGCGAAGTCCAGCGGCGTGGAGCCGGCCGACAACTCCACCACCGCCGCCTGTGGCGTGAAGACATAGATGCGGTCGTCGACGACGTCGGGCGTACCGCCCTTTTCCCGAGGCCCCGGCGCGGCCTCGCCCTGCGCGGGGTCGGCCGGGCCGGACGACAGGTCGTGCTCCCAGGCCAGCAGCTGGCGCAGCACGGCCTTGCGCGCCTCGGTGACCTGGGCGTCGAAGCCGCCGGCGCTGCTCGCGCCCGCGTAGCCCTTGACGCCGGCCTCCTTGTAGGCCCAGTGCGCCGCCACGCCGTGCTCGGCGTGCTCGTGCATCGCCCGCGTGCGGATCTGCACCTCGGCGGGCCGGCCCTGCCCGTCCCGCACGACGGTGTGCAGCGACTGGTAGCCGTTGGGCTTGGGTTTGGCGATGTAGTCGTCGAACTCGCCGGCCACCGGCTGCCACCATTCGTGCACGCGGCTGAGCGCGGCATAGCAGTCGGACACGGTCGGGACGATGACGCGCAGCGCCCGCACGTCGAGCACCCGGTCGAAGCTCAGCTGCTTGCCCTGCATCTTCTTCCAGATGCTGTAGAGGTGCTTGGGCCGCGCCTGCACCTCGGCGGGGACGCCGGCCGACGCCAGCCGCTCCTGCAACCCCTTGCGGAACTGTTCGAGCTGCTGTTCCCGCTCGACGCGCTTCTCGTCGAGCCAGCCCGCCACCTGGCGGTACTGCTCGGGCTGCGAGAAGCGGAAGGCCAGGTCCTCCAGCTCCCATTTGATCTGCCAGATGCCGAGGCGATTGGCCAGCGGCGCGAACACCTGCATCGATTCCCGCGCCAGCTCCGGCGGGCAGCCGGACTTGGCGGCGGCGAAGTGGCGCAGGGTCTGCAGCCGGGACGCTAGCCGCAGCAGCACCACGCGCAGGTCGTGCGAGAACGCCAGCAGCATCTTGCGCACGCGCTCGGTCTGCTGGGAGCGCTTGTCGTCCTGCACTTGCGCGCGCCGCGCCGCGCGCTGGATGTGCACCAGGCGGCGGGTGTGGCTGACCAGGCTGGCGTAGGACGGGCCGAAAGCCTTGTGGACGACGTCCTCCGGGCGGGAGAGGTAGTCGCCCGCATAGACCAGGTAGGCCGCGCCGCACATCGACGGCGCGGCGCCGATGGCCTGGAGGATGGCGGCCACGCCCTGGGCGTGCGCCAGCGCCGGCTCGCCGGTGTCGAGCAGCTGGCCGGCCAGCAGCGGCTCGGCGAAAGCGCGGGCGCGTTCCAGCTGCGCAAGTTCGCCGTCGCCGTCCGCGTCGCCGCCCGGCCCCGGCGGCGCCGGCGCCGCCAGCGGCTCCAGCAACTGGACGATCGGCGCGGCTTCGAGCGGCGCCTGGGAGGCGGTCTTCATGCCTGCAGGAGGAAGTCCCTCACCGCCGCGACCTGCTCGGGTTGCACCAGCGTGGGGGCGTGGCCGACGCCCGCGAACTCGACGAGCCGCGCCCTGGGGCCGCGCTGGGTCATGGCCGACGCGGTCTCTGTCGAGAGCAGGTCCGACAGCGCGCCGCGCAGCAAGAGCGTGCGGCAGCGGATCGCGTCGTAGCCGGCCCACAGCAGGGCCTGGCCCGCGGCCGCCGCCTCGGGCGTGATGGCCCGGAAAGGCGCGGCGATGTTCGGGTCGTAGTGAAGCTTGAATTTCGCCTCGCCGCCCTGCCCCGCGGGCTTGAGCATCGGCCGGCTCAGCGCCAGCCACTGCTCGGGCGTGTGCGGGCCGAAGCCGACCGAGATCGTCGCCAGGTAGGCGGCGGCGGCCTCGACGCTGTCCCACTGCATCGGCAGGCCCAGGTAATGGCCGATGCGTTGCAGCGCGGCGAATTCCAGCGCGGGCCCGACGTCGTTGAGCACCAGCGCCGAGACCGGCGACTGCGGCAGGCTGGCCAGCCCCATGCCGATCAGCCCGCCCATCGAGGTGCCGACCCAGTGCACCTCCCGCGCATCCAGGCGCGCCAGCAGGGTCACCATGTCGGCCACGTAATTCGGGATCTGGTAGCCCGAGGGGTCGCGCAGCCAGTCGGATTCGCCGCGGCCGACCACGTCGGGGCAGACGACGCGGTATTCGGCCTGCATCGCCTGCGCGAAGGTGTCGAAATCGCGCCCCTGCCGCGACAGGCCGTGCACGCAGACCAGCACCCTGGGATTGGCCGGGTCGCCCCACTGCCAGTAGGCCATGCGGTGCAGGCCCTGGGGGCCGAGGCATTGGACGTGGCGCAGGTCGGGGCTGGTGCTCATGGCGTGGTTCTTTTGGGCAGGGGTGCGGGCGGGGCAATGTCGCGCGGCGCGGATGGTCATCCGCGGCTCTCCTATGATCCTAACCAAACCACCGGAGATCGATCATGCTCAAAGGAAAGACAGCGCTCGTCACAGGCTCTACCAGCGGCATCGGGCTGGGCATCGCGCTCAGCCTGGCGCGGCAGGGCGCCGACATCGTCCTCAACGGCTTCGGCGACGCCGAGGGGCCGAAGGCGGAAGTCAAGGCCCTCGGCGTCAAAGTGGGCTACCACGGCGCCGACATGAGCAAGCCTGCCGAGATCGAAGCCATGATGGCCTACGCCCAGGCCGAGTTCGGCGGCGTGGACGTGCTCGTCAACAACGCCGGCATCCAGCACGTGGCGCCGGTGGAGTCCTTCCCGGTCGAGAAATGGGACGCCATCCTCGCGATCAACCTCAGCTCGGCCTTCCACACCACGCGGCTGGCGTTGCCCGCCATGCGCGAGAAGAAATGGGGCCGCGTGATCAACATCGCCTCGGTGCACGGCCTCGTGGCCTCGGCGCAGAAATCGGCCTACGTCGCCGCCAAGCACGGCCTCATCGGTTTCACGAAAGCCTCCGCGCTGGAGCTGGCCACCACCGGCGTCACCGTCAACGCGATCTGCCCAGGCTGGGTGCTGACGCCGCTGGTGCAGAAACAGGTCGACGCGAAAGCGACCCAGGAAGGCGTCGACGACGCCGAGGCCAAGCGCCGGCTACTCGCAGAAAAGCAGCCATCGCTCACGTTCACCACGCCGGAGGAACTCGGCGAGCTGGCCGTCTTCCTGTGCTCGGCCGCGGCCGCCAACGTGCAAGGGGTGGCCTGGGCGATGGACGGCGGCTGGACGGCGCAATGACCGCGCCCCGTCCAACGGGTACCGCCCGCCCTGCCTTCACTTCAGCATCTGCACCGAACCGCTGACCGTCACCGTCAACGTCGCCTTGCCGGCTTCCACCGGCAAGGGCGCGTCCGCCGCCATCGACGACATCGCCTTCATGCGCATCGATTCCTGCGCCATGAAGACCGGTTCGTTGGCCCCGACATTCACCTGGCGCACCACATGGCCGGCGTAGCCGAATTGTTTGGCGACCTCTCCAGCCTTGGCACGGAAGCGGGCGATGGCCTGGGCCGTGAGTTCCGATTCCGCCTGCTCGCGCAGCTCGCGCGAGACGCTTCCGCCCACCCTTGAGACCGTGAGCGTGCCGATGCGCCCGGCCAACTGGCCAATGCCAGCCATGTCGCGCCCTTCCAGCAGCAACTCGGCGCTGCCTTGCCAGCCGTTGATCTTCGAATCCTTGCCGTAGCGGGGCGAGAGCGAGAAATTCCCGGTCTTCACGTCGATCTGCCCCGGCTTGGCGGCCTTGCGCGCCTCTTGCAGCGCCGCATCGAGCGCCTGCTTCAAACCGGCCTGCACGCCGGCGGCGTCGCTGCCCTCGCGCGTGGTGGACAAAGCGATGCTCAGCACGTCCTTGGCCACTTCCATCTGCGCGCTGGCCTGCAGGTTGGCCACCCCTTGCGGGTCCGCCGGCCAGCGGGACGACGGCAAGGGCAGGTTGTTCTCCTGCGCAGCGGCGCCGAACGCCAGGCATGCCGAGGCCGCGAAAGCGGCCAGGCGCCGGGAACCCGGGGCGGGCGCGCGCATCCATGGGGTGGTCGTCGTGTCCAGCTTCATATGTGTCTGCTCCTGTCTATTTGTGGGAAAGGCATGGATCGGGTAACTCTGCACCTGTTAGCCCAATCACAAGCGCAAAATCGCAAGATATGTAACAAGCGGTCAGGGTCGCGGAAAACGACCGGAAAAGCTGCGCAAAATGCGTCTGTTACAAATAAGGGAAATCCATATGTCGAACAACCCCAACTCACGTGCCGACCGCATCGCCGTCGTCGACGACGATGCCCGGATCAGAGAACTGTTGCGCCGCTACCTCACCCAGGAGGGCTTCGAGGTGTTGCTGGCTGAAGACTCCAAGGCCCTGAACCGGGTGCTCACCCGCGAAACCGTCGACCTGATCGTGCTCGACCTGATGCTGCCGGGCGAGGACGGCCTGTCGATCTGCCGCCGCCTGCGCGCCGCCAACGACACCACGCCGATCATCATGCTGACCGCCAAGGTGGAAGACGTCGACCGCATCGTCGGCCTGGAAGTCGGCGCCGACGACTACCTGCCCAAACCCTTCAATCCGCGCGAACTGCTGGCCCGCATCCACGCCGTGCTGCGCCGCCGTCCCTCCATCGAAGCCCCGGGCGCCCCCGCCAAGGAGGCCCAGACCGTCGTCTTCGGCCCGTTCGAGTTCGACCTGGCGCTGCGCCGCCTGTCGCGGGAAGGCGAGCAGATGTCGCTCACCACCGGCGAATACTCGATGCTCAAAGCCCTGGTGCGCCACCCGCGCCAGCCGCTGTCGCGCGACAAGCTCGCCCAGCTGGCACGCGGCCGCGACTTCGAGCCTTTCGACCGCAGCCTGGACGTGCAGATCTCCCGCCTGCGCAAGATGATCGAACCCGACCCCGCCCAGCCGCGCTACATCCAGACGGTGTGGGGCGTGGGCTACGTCTTCGTGCCGGACGGCGCGACCTGACCGGCGGCCGGCGCGCCTCCCCCTCCACCGCGCAGCGGCCCCTTTCGGGGCCGTTGTTCCATCCATGCGCCGCAAGTCCGCCGAAAGGTTAGATTCGGCGCTTCGCCGATCCGTCCCCTCTGCGCCCCATGCCCCGCAAACAAGTCGCCCTCAGCCTTTTCTGGCGCACCTTCTTCTTCCTCGCGGTGCTGCTGGCCGGCGGGGTCTACGCCTGGGTGCAGACCTTCCGGGCGCTGGAGCTGGAACCCAACGCCATCCAGGCCGCGCAGCGCATCGCCGCGCTGGTGAACCTGTCGCGCGACGCACTGCGCAGCGTGGACGGCATCAACCGCATCACGCTGGTCAAAAGCATGTCCACGCCGGAGTCGGTCAAGCTCTCGCCGCGCGAGCCCAAGGACAAATGGGTGCCCTACGAATCCGACCGCTTCACCCGGCTCATCGCCCAGGCGCTGCGCAGCGAACTGGGCGCCGACACCCTGGTGGCCAGCGAAGTGAACGGCGTGGCCGGCCTGTGGGTGGGTTTCGCGATCGAGCGCGACGGCTACTGGATCCAGGCGGACAACAACCGCATGGTCACCATGGCGTGGAGCACCTTCGGCATCTGGGTCGGCATCGCGCTGCTGGCCACGGTGCTGGGCTCGGCGGCGATCGCCCGGCTGATCAACCGGCCGCTGCGCGAGCTGTCCTTCGCCGCCAGCCGCATCCGCGAGGGCGAGTTCGATTCGAGGCTGGACGAGAACACCATGACCAGCGAGATCCGCCAGGTGAACATGGGCTTCAACCGCATGGCCCGCGAGCTCGCCAAGGTCGAGGAGGACCGCGCCGTGATGCTCGCCGGCATCTCCCACGACCTGCGCACGCCGCTGGCGCGGCTGCGCCTGGAAGCCGAGATGAGCGTGCAGGACGAAGAGGCCAAGGCCAACATGGCCCAGGACATCGACCAGCTCGACGCCATCATCGACAAGTTCATGGACTACGCCCGCCCG
>CBIHOD010000086.1:0-17216 GCA_966211815.1 uncultured Burkholderiales bacterium | reverse complement strand
TACAAGGTCGGCGTGCGCGTCAACCTCGACGTGCTGAACGCCCAGACCCAGCTCTTCACCACCCGCCGCGACCTGGCCAAGGCGCGCTACGACGTGGTGCTCAACGGCCTGAAGCTGCGCCAGGCCTCCGGCCAGCTCAAGCCCGAAGACGTGGCCGCCGCCAACGCGCTGCTGGCGCCTTGAACGACAGGACGGCCGCCAGGCCGTTCGACGGCGCAGCGCTCAGTCGCCCGGCAGCGGGGCCAGCATCGACGAAGGGTGCACCTCCCGCGTCACGCGCGGCAGGATCTCCGGCAGGTAGATCGACTGGATGGCGGACAGCTCGCCGTGCGCCTCCCAGTGCGCACGGGTCTGCCAGTGCTCCACCAGCACGAAGCGGCGCGCCTCGTCCTGCGATCGGTAGGCTTCCCAGCGCGCGCAGCCCGGCTCGGCCAGGCAGAGCGGCCGCATGCGGGCCAGCGCCTGGGCGACGGCTTCGGCATCGGCGTCAGAGTTGGCGGTGAGGAGGACGGTGAGGAAGAACATGGGGGTCCGTTTCTTTCGGTGGGTGGTCTGATCCATCAATCCTGGCTGTCGGGCAACAACACCACCTTGCCCGAGAACACCCGGCTTTCCAACAAGCGGTGCGCCTGGGCGCCGTCGCGCAAGGCGAAGGTCTCGATGTCGGGGAGCCTGATGAGGCCGTCCCGGAGCATGCCGAACAACCGGGCGGAACGCTCGCGCCGCGCCTCGGCGGAATCCAGGTAGTCCCACAAATCCGCGCCGATCACGCCGGTGGAGCGGGCCATCAGCGGGCGCGACGGGACGGCGGCGGGTTCCCCACCGGCCAGGCCGAAGAGCACCACCCGCCCCTTGGGCCGCAGCGCGGCCAGGCTGGCCGGCAGCGTGGTCCCGACCGAGTCGAAGACGGCGTGCATACCACCGAATTCGCTTTGCAGGCGCTCCGCCCAGCCATCGGAATTCAGCAGCGCCTGGTCGGCCCCGGCCAGGCGCGCCACTTCTGCCTTGTCCGGCGTCGAGGCCAGCGCGAACACCGTGGCGCCCTTGGCTTTGCACATCTGCACCAGCAAGCGGCCGACCCCACCCGCGGCCGCGTGGATGGCCACCTGGTGGCCCGGGCCGACCCGGACGCTGTCTTCGCACAGGTATTGCGCCGTCAACCCTTGCAACAGCAGCGCGGCGGCCTTCACGTCGGACAGCGCCTCGGGCAAGGCGATCGCGTGGGACGCGGGCACGGCGACCCGCTCGGCATTGGCGAACGGCACGTCCGCGAAGCCGACGCGGTCGCCGGGCCGGTACAGGCCGGCCACGTCCGGCGACACCGCCTCCACGACGCCGGCGCCTTCGTAGCCGAGCACATGCGGCGGCTGCCCGGCCAGCGGGTAGTTGCCGCGGCGCCGGTAGATGTCGGCGAAGTTCAGGCCGATGGCCCGCATGCGCACGACCAGGCCGCCCGGCTGCAGGGCCGGTTCCGGCAGGTCGAGGTAGCGCAACGTCTCGGGGCCGCCGCACGCTTCGAAGGCCAAGGCTTTCATCAGGGTGTTCATCCAGTCATCGGGGTGGTGCCGTCTGTCGCGCGGCAAGGCATCGATCAATTTCTCTTTTAAGAGAATATTCTCTTATGGGAGAATAAGTCAAGGCCCCGCCCTTCCAGGAAATTCGAATGCCCGACTCCCCTGCACCCATCCGCGCACGCGCCGGGAAAACGCCGGATTCGCCATCCGCCCCGCCGGCGGCCGGCGCCGCGGCCGCCACACTGGGCCAGCGGCTGCGTGCGATGCGCGCAGCCAAGGGATGGACGCTGGAGCAGGCCAGTGCGGCGATCGGCCTGTCGCGATCGGCCATCTCCAAGATCGAACGCGGCGACGTCACCCCCAGCTTTGACGCGCTGCTCAAGCTGGCGGCGGGTTTCGGGCTGGAGGTGTCGGACCTGCTCGCGGGCCCGGCCGCGCCCAGCCCGGCGGCCGCGGACCGCCGCAGCATCACGCGCGCGGGCGGCGGCGCGCGGCACGGCATGCGGCACTACCAGGTGCGCCTGCTGGCCTCCGGCATCCGGGACCCGGCCTTCGTGCCCTATGAATTCACCGCGACTTGCGCGTCGCCCGCCGATTTCAAGGGCTGGGACCGGCACGACAGCGAGGACTTCATCTACGTGCTGTCGGGCACGATGGAGCTGCACGCCGAAGGGCAAGAGCCGGTGCGGCTGCGCGCCGGCGAATCGATTTATTTCGATGCGCGCGTCGGGCACCGCATCCTGGCCGTGGGGCGCCGGCCCGCGCGGGGGCTGTGCGTCAGCGCGCCGCGGGCCGCGAGCTGAGGGCCTCTCGGGCGCGCAAGGAAGGGAACGTCAGGCCGCGACCGCGAACTGCCGCCGGTAGTTCGACGGCGCGGGCAGGCGGCGCAGCCGGAAATGGCGGCGCAAGGACTCCACCGAACCGAAGCCGGACAGCTCCGCCACGTCCTCGATCCCGAGGCCCGGGTGCGTCTCCAGCAGCTCCTTGGCCACCGAGATGCGCTCGCGCACCAGCCAGTCCATCGGCGCCAGGCCGGTCGCCTCCTTGAAGCGGCGCTGCAGGGTGCGCGGGCTCATCGCGGCGGACTCGGCCATCGACGCCACGGTGTGGGCCTCGCGCGGCGTCTCGCGCAGCCGGTCGATCAAGCGGGCGACCGGGCTCTCCGGCGTGGACGGCACCGGCCGCGGCACGAACTGCGACTGGCCGCCGTCGCGGTGGGGCGCCATCACCAGGCGCTGCGCGACCATGTTGGCCACGCGCGCGCCGTGGTCGCGTCGCACCAGGTGCAGCAGCATGTCCAGCCCGGCGGCCGAACCGGCGGCGGTGATGACCTGGCCTTCGTCGATGTAGAGCGCCGACACATCCACCGTCACACCGGGGAAGCCGGCCGCCAGGCGCTGCGCATGGCGCCAGTGGGTGGTGGCGCGCCGGCCGTCGAGCAAGCCCGCATGCGCCAGCACGAACACGCCGGAGCAGATGGAGCACACGCGGGCGCCGCGCTTGAACGCCGCCCGCAGCGCGCGCAGCAAGGCTTCCGGCGGCCGCTCGGCGGCGTCGCGCCAGCCGGGCACGACGATGGTGTCGGCGCGGCGCAGCATGGCCAGGCCGTGGGCCGCCGTCACCTGGATGCCGCCCATCGCACGCAGCGGACCGGGTTCGGCGGCGCACACCGCGTGGCGGTACCAGTCGACGCCGAGTTCAGGGCGTTCGAGGGCGAAAAGCTCCACCGCGCAGCCGAATTCGAAGGTGCACAGGCGGTCGTAGGCGAGGATGGCGACAAGGTGGGTCATGGCGCGATCTTACCGATCATTGCCTTTCGGACACATGGCGCGGAGGCGGGCGCGTCGCCAAAATGACGTCCATTCCTTCACCACTTCCGAGACAAGAGACATGCCCGCATCCGCCGTCACCGCCGTCCCCGCAGCCCCCAGCGACCAGGCCCTCGCGCATTTCGAATCCTGCTTCGCCTTCGAGACCGACTGCTGGGACGTCAACGCCAGCATGCAAGGCGGCGCCAAACCTGATTACGTGCTGATCGACGCGCGCAGCCACGCCCTGTACGAGAAGGGCCATGTGCCCGGCGCGGTCAGCCTGCCGCACGCCAAGATCGTCGAGTCCAAGATGGCCGCCTACCCGGCCGACACGCTCTTCGTCACCTATTGCGCCGGCCCCCACTGCAACGGCGCCCATCGCGCGGCGGTGCGGCTGGCCAAGCTCGGCCGGCCGGTGAAGATCATGGTCGGCGGCATCACCGGCTGGCTCGACGAAGGCTTCCCTCTGGAGACCGGCCCGGCGGCTTGAACGCCGGCCGGGCCCCAGGGGCCTTCAGCGGAACACCCACTGCCCGAAAAAGGACAGCACCTGCGCCCGCGTGGCCCGAATCACCTCGGCGGCGTCCGCCGCGCCGAGGCCGGCCTCCTTCCCGGCCTGCCCGGGCACATAGAAATCGAGCAGCAGCTTGAGGTCGCCGAAGTCCATGTGGCCGGTCTGCGGGATGGTCGAGGTCGAGGCCATGCCGGCCGCGGCGTTCAAGGTCGCGTCAATGGTCGGATCCTGGCCATGGTCGGCGGCCAGGATGACCTTCAAAGGCCGGGGCCACGGCCCCGAGGTGTCACCCTGCACGCTGCCGTCCATGTTCAAGCCGGCCTTGATCCGCGCATCCTGCCGCGATGCCTGCAACGCCGCCGAACCGCCGATCGAATGCCCGTAGGCGCCGATGCGCGCGAAATCCATGCCGCCCCGCAGCACGCCGGTGCCCTCGCCCTGCAGCCAGTCCAGCAGCCAGCGCAGGTCGTCCACCGTGACCCGGGCCGCAAGCTGAAGCACGGGCTGGAATTGACGCGGGTCTTCAGGGTAGAGCGATTCCACCTTGCGTCCCGACGCCAGGGCGGTGATCCCGGAGACATACGGGTGGTCGACGGCCAGCACCACCACGCCGTGGCTGGCCAGGTCTTCGATCAGCGCCGAATACCCTTCGACCACGCCGCCGTATCCGGGCGAGAAGAGCACGACCGGGTAACGCGCACCCGCGGGCAGCCTGCCGCCGGCAATGGCGTTGGCCGCCACGTCGGGCGCCCCAGGGGCGATCGAAAGAGACGCCTTCGCCTCGGCCAGGATGGCGGGCTCGAGGTAGTCGGCGCGGCGACCGCCGACCGGTTCGACCGGGTACCAGGCCTTGACGCTGAGTTCGCGGCGGTCGGTGGAGTCGTCGGGCGTGAAAGGCTCCTCGCGCGCCGGGTCGACCAGGTGGAAGACGGTCTTGCCGATGCAATGCGCACCGGTCGGCGCGGGCAGCTCCAGCGCACCGGCCGCGGCCGGCGCCAGCTTGCAACGCTGGGCGTAGGTCAATGAGGACGCTGGCGAGACGGCGCCGTCGCCGTCCGGATCGCCGCCTCCGCCACAGCCGGCAAGCACCAGCGCCGCAAAGGCGCAGGTGGCGATCAGGCAAGTGGCGGCCAGACGGGTGCTCCCCGCGCGATCAAGTGCTTTGTTGTTTTCCATGGTGTCCCGTGCGGTTTTCGAAAAATCCAAAAGCCGCGACTGTAGGGACGGCCACCTTCAGGCCGGCTTAAAAGCGCCGGCCAGGAGACGGCGCGGGCGTCGCCCGACGGATCCGTTCACCGCCTCTCAGCCCGGAATGCCGTACTTTCGCAGCCGCACCGCGATCGCCGAATGCGAGGCGCCGAGCCGCTCGGCGAGCCGGCGCGTCGACGGGTATTGCGGCCACAGCCGCTGAAGCAGCGCGCGCTCGCAGCGCGCCACGGCCTCTTCCAGCGTCTCCGCGGAATCTTCCCCTGGCGATGCTGGGGCCGCGACGGCCGCGGAAGTGGTGGCCGCGCCCGCGAGTTCGAGGTCGCCGACGTCGATGACCGCCGCGTCGGTCATCGTGACCGCGCGGAAGACCACGTTTTGCAGTTGCCGCACATTGCCGTGCCACGGGTTGGCCTGCAGCGCCGCATTGGCGGCCTGGCTCAGGCGCGCGGGCGGCCGGCCGGACTGGGCGCAGGCGCGCTCGACGAAGACCTGTGCCAGCGGCAGGATGTCTTCCGCGCGCTCGCGCAGCGGCGGCACCGCCAGTTGCAGCACGTCCAGGCGGAACAGCAGGTCCTGGCGGAAGCTGCCTGCCGAGACCATGTCTTCCAGCGAGCGGTGGGTGGCGCTGATGATGCGGACATCGGCCTTGATCTCCCGGTCGCCGCCGACGCGCCGGAAGCTGCCGTCGTTCAGGAAACGCAGCAGTTTGGCCTGGAGGTAAGGGGACATCTCGCCCACCTCGTCGAGGAAAAGCGTGCCGCCGTGGGCCAGCTCCAGCATGCCCGGCCGGCCGCCGCGCAGCGCGCCGGTGAAAGCGCCGGGCGCGTAGCCGAACAACTCGCTTTCAGCCAGGCTCTCGGGCAGCGCCGCGCAGTTCAGCGCGAAGAAAGGCTGGGCGTGGCGCGGGCTGCTGGCGTGGCAGGCATGGGCGACCAGTTCCTTGCCGGTGCCCGTCTCGCCGCGGATGAGCAGCGGCGCGTCGACCTGCGCCATGCGCGCCGCGCGCTGCTTGAGCTGGCGGATCGCCGCGGACCGCCCGAGGATGGCCTCGAACCCCCCCGCGCTGTAGTTCTGCAGCGCGCTCAACCGCTCGCCGATGCGGTGCGGCGCATGCAGCGTGAGCACCGCGCCGGCCACGCCGCCGCCGGGCTCGTGCAAGGCCACGGTTTCGAGCAGGTAGGGCTGGCCACCCACTTGCACTTCGTTGACCGGCAGCCTGTAGCCGTGGGCGACGAGCGCGTCGGCGAGCAGCGCGTCGCCGGTCAGTGCCTGCAGCGATTGGCCGATGAGCCGGTCCTCCGGCAATGCGCTGGCCGAGGCCGCGGCGGCGTTGGCCACCACCACGGTGCCGTGGGCGTCCACCGCCAGCACCGGGTCGGCGAGCGATGCGAGCAAGGCGTCAAGGTACAAGCGCCGCCGGGCACCGGGCAACATCGACACTTCGTCGACTTGCTGAACGTCGGGGACCGTCATCAGCGCCGCATGGACCTCCGCGTAGCCCGGCCGCTGCAACTGCGGCGCCTCCAGGTAAATGTGCGGCGGGTCGACCTCCACCGCCATCACGCTGAGCGAACGGCTGGCCAGCACTGCGAGGATTTCTTGGGCAATGCCGACTCGGTCGATGAATTGAATCTTCAGACGCATGGTCATGAATCGGCGAAAGCAACAGGCACGCCGTAACGAAAACGATACATTGTACGGAAATCAATACAAAGCTCAATTCCAGGATGAAACAGACTGTGATGGTCAAATACGAGGTAAACCCAGAGTTGACGAAAATGAAGAGCGGTTCAATGCGTATTGATTTCAATACAGCCATTTAAAGTTTTGCTTTAACTTTCTTCTTCATCCATTTGATTTAAAACATATTAAATTTCAGGCACAAGGATTGCATTTAAAAATGAACCGGGCGGCTGGCAAGCCCATTCAAATCAAGGTGCAGCATCATGAAAGTTCTGGTTCTGGGCAGCGGCGTCATCGGTGTTTCGGTGGCTTATTACCTGGCCAAGGCCGGCCATCAGGTCACCGTCGTCGACCGGCAGAAAGCCCCGGCGATGGAAACCAGTTTCGCGAACGCGGGCGAGGTGTCGCCCGGCTATTCGGCGCCCTGGGCCGGCCCGGGCGTGCCGATCAAGGCGATCAAGTGGATGCTGATGCACCACAGCCCCCTGGTGATCAAGCCACTGGCGGACCTGGCGATGTGGCGCTGGGGCGCGGCGATGCTGCGCAACTGCACCGAAGCGCGCTACCGCGTCAACAAGGCGCGCATGGTCCGTCTGGCCGAATACAGCCGGGACTGCCTGCGCGAACTGCGAGAGGACACCGGCATCCGCTACGACGAGCGCGCGCAGGGCACGCTGCAGCTCTTCCGCACCCAGAAGCAGCTGGACGGCGTGGGCAAAGACGTGGAGATCCTGCGGCAGTCCGGCGTGCCCTTCCAGGTGCTCGACCGGGCCGGCTACCTGCTTTATGAACCGGCCCTGGCCGCGGTCAAAGACAAATTCGTCGGCGCCTTGCGGCTGCCCGGCGACGAGACCGGCGACTGCTTCCAGTTCACCCAGCGCCTGGCCGAAATGGCCAAGGCCCTGGGCGTGAAGTTCGAGTTCAACACCCACATCCAGCGCATCGAGCACCAGGGCTCGGCGGTGACCGCCGTCCACACCGACCGCGGCCCGATGACGGCCGACCGTTATGTGCTGGCCATGGGCAGCTACTCGACGGCCGTCGCCAAAACACTGGGCATCGACCTGCCGGTTTATCCGGTCAAGGGTTTTTCGATCACGGTGCCGATCACCAACCCGGCGCTGGCGCCGGAGTCGACCATCATGGACGAGACCCACAAAGTCGCCGTCACGCGGCTGGGCAACCGCATCCGCGTGGGCGGCACGGCGCAACTGTCGGGCTTCAACCTCGACCTTGAATCCGGCCGCCGCAAAACCCTGGAATTCGTCGTCAACGACCTCTTCCCGCACGGCGGCGACGTGCAGCGCGCTGAATTTTGGACCGGCTTGCGGCCGATGACGCCGGACGGCACGCCCATCCTCGGCGCCTGCAAGTTGGACAACCTGATGCTCAGCACCGGCCACGGCACGCTCGGGTGGACCATGGCCGCCGGCACTGGTCGCGTCATGGCCGACCTGATCAGCGGCAAAAAGCCGCAGATCGACATGGAAGGCTTGGGCGTCGATCGTTACGCCTGAAGCACTTGACCCTGCCGATTCCGCGAAACCCGGCACGACAACGGCTTGGCGTCATCCGTTCAAGCAATTTCTAAGTTTCACCCGTTGGTGTGCCGCCCCGCCAGCCGAGGTCCGGCGACGGGCCCCCCGGGTTCGGGCATCGAGGCCCTGCCCGGCATAATCGCGCCCCATGCCGGAAAACAACAACACGACGCTCCACGTCTACGAGCGCGAAATCTCCAACACCGAACGGAGCTCGCTGTCGGTCCTGGCCGCGCTGATCGCACCGCAAGAAGCCACGGTGCTCGACCTCGGCCTGGGCAGCGGCGCATTGGGCCGACACCTCGTCGCCCGCGGCGCGAAAGCACCCGACGGCGTCACATACAACCCGGCCGAAGCCGACCTGGCCCGCCCGCACTATGGCCGGGTGGAAGTCGCCGACCTCGAACAGGCCGACCTGCCGGCGATGTTCGCCGGCCGGCGCTACGACTTCATCGTCTGCGCCGACGTCCTGGAACACCTGCGCCAGCCGGAACGGGTCATGGCCGCCTGCCGGGAATTGCTCACGCCCACCGGGCAGGTGCTGATCTCCGTGCCCAACGTGGGCTATGCCGGATTGATGGGCGAACTGATGGCCGGCGAATTCAAATACCGCCCCGAAGGCCTGCTGGACAACACCCACCTGCGCTTTTTCACGCGCCGTTCGATGCAGCGCTTCCTGCACGAATGCGGCTGGCACGCGGTGGGCTGGGACACCGTCGCGCGCGAGCTGCCGGACTCCGAATTCGCCGTCGCCTTCGACAAGCTGCCCCCGCCGGTGGCGCGGCACCTGCTGAGCCTGCCTGACGCGCTGTCTTACCAGTTCATCGTCCAGGCCCGGCCCGGCGCCGCGGCGGCGGACGCGCCGCCGGCCTTCGAGCCGGACCCCGAACCCGCGGACGCGACCTTTTCCGCCTACCTCTACCTGGCCCGCCCCGCCGGCTACGACGAACAGCGCAAGCTGCCCGCCCGCGGCGTGATCGGCCGCGAGCGGCAGGTGTTGCGGTTCGTCCTGCCGGACGACGGCCATCCGATCGCCGCCTTGCGCCTGGATCCGGCCGACCGGCCGGGGTTCTTGAATTGGCACGCCGTCCGACTGCTCGGCGCCTCGGGCGGGGCGCTGTGGCAATGGAGCGCCCAGGCCGACGGCGCCGGGCCTTTGCAGGCCTGCCCGCACCAGGGCATCTTGATGCGCCCGCCCTGGCCGTTGGCGCAGGGTGTGGTGTCTCTGCTGCACGGCGACGACCCCTGGATCGAACTGCCCGCGCGCGAGGCCCTGGCGGCCCAGCCGCGGGGCGGCGCGGGATGCGTGCTGGAAGTCGAGCTGGGCTGGCCGATGTCGGCGGACTACCTGGCGCTGTCCCACATGGCGTCGACGCTGCAGTCCCGCATCGACGCGCTGGCCGCCGCCGATGCGCGGTCGCGCGACCAGATCGACAGCCTCGGCCACGAACTGGCGCACTGGAAAGCCCGGCACGACGAACAGAGCCAGCGGTCGCTGATCCTCCAGGCCGACCTGGCCGCGCAGGAGCAGCACCTCTTGCGCGAGCGCCGCGAGGCTGCCGAACGCCACGCCGCGGCGCGCGCCGAGACCCGCGGCGTGCAGCGCCAGCACGACAAGCTTCAAAGGGAGTTCAACGAATTGGCGCAGCATCTGAAGTGGATCGAAGGCTCCACCGTCTTCCGCGCCACCCGCCCGCTGGTGAATTTCAAGGTGCGCTTGGACCGCCTGCTGGGCAAAGGCGGCCCCGCGCCGCGGCCGGAGCCGACCGCCGCCGCGGGGGGCCAGGCCAGGCCGGTGCCCGCGCCGTCCGCCCCGGTCGACGTCATCGTGCCGGTCTACCGCGGCCTGGAAGACACCCGGCGCTGCATCCTGTCGGTGCTGGAAAGCAGCAACAAGGCGCCGATGCGGCTGGTCGTCATCAACGACGCCAGCCCGGAACCGGAGGTGACCGACTGGCTGCGCGAAGTGCAGGCCCGCCATCCCGACCGGATCGAGCTGCTCGAGAACCCGGAGAACCTCGGCTTCGTCGGCACCGTCAACCGCGGCATGGCGCTGCACCCGGCCAGCGACGTGCTGCTGCTCAACAGCGACGCCGAAGTGGCGAACGACTGGCTCGACCGCCTGCGGGCCGCCGCTTACAGCGACGCTCGCATCGCCAGCGTCACGCCCTTCTCCAACAACGCCACGATCTGCAGCTACCCGCGATTTTGCGAGGCCAACGACCTGCCCGAGGGCTGGGACACCGCGGCGCTGGACAGCCTCTTCGCCCGGGCCAACCCGCCCGAGGTCGTCGACGTGCCCACCGGCGTCGGCTTTTGCATGTACATCCGCCGCGACAGCCTGGACGAACTCGGCCTCTTCGACACGGCCAACTTCGGCAAGGGCTACGGCGAGGAAAACGACTTCTGCTGCCGCGCCCGCGAAGCCGGCTGGCGCAACGTCCATGCCGTCAACGTCTTCGCCCGGCACGCCGGCGGCGTGAGTTTCGGGGCGTCCAAGAGCGCCCGCGAGCTCGCCGCGATGGAAACGCTACGCCGGTTGCACCCGCGCTACGAGGCGGAGGTGCACGCCTTCCTGGCGCGCGACCCCGCCCGCCTCTACCGCTTGAGGGCCGACATCGAACGCGTGCGCCACGCCGGGCTGCCGACCGTGCTGGCCGTGCTGCACGACCGCGCCGGCGGCACGCGGCGCCATGCCGAGGAACTGGCCGCGCACCTGGCGGGGCGCGCCTCGTTCCTGCTGCTGGTGCCCCTGCCCGGCGGACGCGTCGGCCTGAGGCTGCCGGGCGCCCAGGAAGGCATGGAACTGGTCTTCCAGCTGCCCGGCGAATGGGACGACCTGCTCGCCGCGCTGCGCGCCCTCGGCGTCGCGCATGTGCACTACCACCACCTGATCGGCCACGGCGACCTCGTCCTGTCCCTGGCGGAGGGGCTGCGCGTCGGCTACGACTTCACCGCCCACGACTACTACACCTTCTGCCCGCAGATATCGCTCACCGGCAAGGACAACCGCTATTGCGGCGAGCGAGGCGTCGAACAATGCGGCGGCTGCCTGAAGCGCTCGCCCGCGCCCGGCGGGCTGGACATCCAGGCCTGGCGCGCCAAATACCTGCCCCTGCTGCTGGGCGCGCGCCACGTGCTGGCGCCCAGCCGCGACGCCGCCCGGCGGCTCGTCCGCGCCGCGCCCGGCGCAGATGTCCGGCTGGCGCCCCACACCGACCTTCCCGACGCCGCGGCCCTGCCGGCGCCCGCGCCCCGGCCACTGCAACCCGGCGCGGCGCTGAAGATCGCCGTCATCGGCGCGCTCAGCCCCATCAAGGGCGCCGACCTGCTCGACGACGTGGCCAGGGAGGCCGCGCGCCAGGGCTTGCCGCTCGACTTCCACCTGATCGGCTACGCCTACCGCCACCTGGCCACCCAGCCGCGCTCGCGGCTCACCGTGCACGGCGCCTACGAAGAGGCCGACCTGCCCGAACTGCTGGCCTGGCTGCAGCCCGACCTGGTCTGGTTCCCCGCCCAGTGGCCCGAGACCTACAGCTACACCTTGAGCGCCTGCCTGCAAGCCGGGCTGCCCGTGGTCGCCCCCGACCTGGGCGCTTTCGAAGAAAGGCTGGCCGGCCGCGCCTGGACCTGGGTGCGCCAATGGGACGCCAAGCCCGCGGAGTGGCTGGCCTTCTTCTCGGAAGTTCGCGAACGGCATTTCGCGACCGGCCGCGGCCCCGCGCCCGTCCACGCACTGGCGCCCGCGGACGACGACGGCCGGATCGGCGGCTGGGCCTACCAAAGCGACTACCTGCGGAACATCGAAGCCTTGCCGCCCTCGCCGGCGCTCGACGACGCCTTCCTCTTGGACCACCAGGCCAAGCCCGACCCCGGGCTGGCAGGCGCGGTCCACGGCGTCAAGCGCGGCTTGCTGCCGTTGCTGGTCAGGCTGCGGTCCATGCCCGGCCTGGGCCGTGTCGCGCGGGCCATCCCGCTGCGCTGGCAGACCCGGCTCAAGACCTGGCTGCGAAAGTGAGCGCCGCGGCTCTGCGCGCAACGGCGGCGCGTCCCGGGGCCGCCCGCTTTCGCAGAGTCCACGAAGGCGGCGATTTAGTGTGAACATGCCCGGCGCGGGCCCGCCCGCGGGCGCCCCAGCTCCTACAATCGCGGGATGCCCATTTCCCCCGTACCCGAACTGGTCGCCGAGCTCGCCGCCGGCCGCATGGTGATCCTGGTCGACGAAGAAGACCGCGAGAACGAAGGCGACCTGGTGATGGCCGCCGAACACGTCACGCCGGAGGCCATCAACTTCATGGCGCGGTTCGGCCGCGGCCTGATCTGCCTCACCCTCACCCGCGATCGCTGCGAACGCCTGCAGCTGCCGCCCATGGCCACCCGCAACGGCACCCGCCACGGAACCGCCTTCACCGTCTCGATCGAAGCCGCCACCGGCGTCACCACCGGCATCTCGGCCGCCGACCGCGCCCGCACCGTGCAGGCCGCGGTGGCGCGCGAAGCCCAGGCCAGCGACCTGGTCCAGCCGGGCCACATCTTCCCATTGCAGGCGCAGGACGGCGGCGTGCTCATGCGCGCCGGCCACACCGAGGCCGGCTGCGACCTGGCCGGCATGGCCGGACTCGTGCCGGCCTCGGTCATCTGCGAAATCATGAAGGACGACGGGACCATGGCCCGCCTGCCCGACCTGCAGGAATTCGCCAAGACCCACGGCCTGAAGATCGGCACGATCGCCGACCTCATCGAATACCGCAGCCGCAACGAGAGCCTGATCGAGAAGGTGGCCGAGCGGCCGCTGGCCACCGCCCAGGGCGATTTCAACTGCGCCGCCTACCGCGACCGCACCGGGGGCCTGCACCTGGCGTTGACCCTCGGCCAGTGGACGGCCGACGACGACGTGCTGGTGCGCGTGCACGAACCGCTGTCGGTGATGGACTTCCTCGACGCCGGCGGCAGCGCGCACTCCTGGCCGCTGCCGAAGGCGCTGGCCGCGCTGCAGGCCCAGGGCCGCGGCGTGGCGGTGCTGCTCAACGCGGCCGAAGACGCCTTCTCGCTGCTCGGCGCCTTCAAGGACGGCAGCAAGCCCGAAAGCTGCGCGCAGAAAAGCCAGATGGACCTGCGCACCTATGGCGTCGGCGCCCAGATCCTGCGCGAGCTGGGCGTGGCGCGCATGAAACTCATGGGCAGCCCGCGCCGCATGCCCAGCATGACCGGCTACGGCCTGGAAGTGACGGGTTTCGTCGCCGCCTGAAAGCCCAAGGGCCGGCGCCCCTTGGCCCGGCCCGACATTCCCACCAGCCCCGGAAAGACCGGAGAAGGACCACCGTGCAAGATGCTGACCGCGGCGACGCGCCACCCCTCAATGGACAGGACCTGCGCGTCGGGATCGTCCAGGCGCGTTTCAACCGCGCCCTCACCGACGCCTCGGCCCAGGCCTGCCTGGAGGAGCTGCAACAACTCGGCGTGGCGGCCAAGCACATCAAGCACGTCACCGTGCCGGGTGCGCTGGAAGTGCCGGTCGCCCTGATGGCCATGGCCGACAGCGGCGACTTCGACGCGCTCGTCGCCCTGGGCTGCATCATCCGCGGCGAAACCTACCACTTCGAACTCGTGGCCAATGAAAGCGGCGCCGGCGTCAGCCGGGTCGCTCTCGACCACCTGGTGCCCGTGGCCAATGCCATCCTGACGGTCGAGACCGAAGCCCAGGCCTGGGCGCGCGCCGCCGAGAAAGGCCGCGACGCCGCCCGCGTCGCCGTCGAGATGGCGACTTTGATGGAAGACCTCACGTGACCGCCCCCGAATCCAAACCCATCGCCGGCACCGGCACGACGAATGCCCCCGCCCCCGCGAAGAAGCCCCGGGGCGGCCAGAGGGCGGACCGGGTGCGCGGCAAGTCCACCCGCCGCCGCTCGCGGGAGATCGCCTTGCAGGGCCTTTACGAGTGGCTGCTCTCGGGCTCCGAGGTCTCGCGCATCGACTCCCACATGCGCGAACAGGAAGAATTCGCCAAATGCGATTCGGCGCATTACGACGCCCTGCTTCACGGCTGCATCGCCGAGGCCGCCGACCTGGACGCCGTGCTGGCCAGGCACGTGGACCGCAAGACCACGGAGCTTTCGCCCATCGAGCACGCGGTGCTGCTGATCGGCGCGTACGAGCTGAAGCATTGCATCGACATCCCCTACAAAGTCGCCATCAACGAAGCCGTCGAGCTGGCCAAGAGTTTCGGCGGCACCGACGGGCACAAGTACGTGAACGGCGTGCTCGACGGCGCCGCCGCGCAGCTCCGCCCCCAGGAAGTCCAGTCGCAGCGCCAGCCCACCCGCTGACGCTGACGCTGCCGTGGCGCGGGGCCCATCCGCCCGGCGCCCTTTCCCAGCCGCCGCCCCGCTTCCACCATGAAACTCTCCCAACGCGTCGACCGCATCGAGCCCTTCTACGTCATGGAGTGCGCCAAAGCGGCCGCCGCCTTGGCCCGCAGCCCCGCCTGCGACCCGGCCCAGGGCGGCCGACCGATGATCTTCCTCAACATCGGCGAGCCCGACTTCACCGCGCCCCCCCTGGTGCTCGAAGCGGCCGAGCGCGCGCTGCGCATGGGCCGCACCCAGTACACGCCGGCCACAGGCCTGCCCGAGCTGCGCGAACGCATCGCCGGCTGGTACCGCAGCCATTTCGGCGTGGAGGTGCCCGCTGGGCGCATCGTCGTCACCGCCGGCGCGTCCGCGGCGCTGCAGTTGGCCTGCATGGCCTTGTTGGATCCGGGCGACGAAGTGCTGTTGCCCGACCCCAGCTACCCCTGCAACCGCCATTTCGTCGCAGCCGCGGAGGGCGTGCCGGTGCTGCTGCCCACCGACGCGGCCAGCCGCTACCAGCTCGGCGCCCAGGCCATAGCGGACGCCTGGACCGACCGCACCCGCGGCGTCCTGCTGGCATCGCCCTCCAACCCCACCGGCACGTCGGTGGCGCCGGAAGTGCTCGAAGACATCGTCCGCGGCACGCATGCCCGGGGCGGCTACACCGTGGTGGACGAGATCTACCTCGGGCTGAGCTTCGACGAACGGTACGGCCGAACCGCCCTGTCCTTCCCCGGCGCCGCGGCGCGGGAGAGCCTGGTGTCCATCAACAGTTTCTCCAAGTACTTCAGCATGACCGGCTGGCGCCTGGGCTGGCTGGTGGTGCCGGAGTCCTGCGTGGCCGCCGTGGAAAAGCTGGCGCAGAACCTCTACATCTGCCCCTCGGCCGTGGCCCAGCACGCGGCGCTGGCTTGTTTCGAGCCGGAATCCCTGGCCGAATTCGAGCGCCGTCGCCTGGAATTCAAGAAACGCCGCGACTTCCTGGTGCCCGCGCTGGAAGCCATCGGGCTCCGTGTCCCGGTGGTGCCGGACGGCGCCTTCTACGCCTGGGCGGACTGCTCCGGTTTCACGCCGGCGTTCGGCGCCGGCAGCTGGGAATTCGCGCACGAGATGATGCGTCTGGCCCACGTGGCGATCACGCCCGGTCGTGACTTCGGTCGGCAAGGCGCCGAGCGGTTCGTCCGCTTGTCGTACGCCAACAGTCTCGAACAATTGGAGGACGCCGTGGACCGCCTCGGCAAGGTGCTGTCGCAAGCCCGCTGATTCGCGCCCCCTTGTTCAAGTGGCAATCGTGTCATCTTGTTACGAAAAGAGAGAAAATCCTGCAATTTCCGGGCTTAGCACTGCGGCTCTCGTCTAAGCTGCGAAACCATCATGTCTTCAGAGCGCCAATTCATCACTCCGCCGGAAGAAGAATTCACGCGCGGAGCGCTGC
The DNA here is from genome assembly GCA_966211815.1 of uncultured Burkholderiales bacterium. Taxonomy (GTDB): domain Bacteria; phylum Pseudomonadota; class Gammaproteobacteria; order Burkholderiales; family Burkholderiaceae_C; genus JANPCX01. The sequence continues at coordinate 1,162 of CBIHOD010000086.1, read as the reverse complement.
CGGCCGAGTCTTCCAATGAACGCTGGGAGGGCTCGAACACGGGTTTCGCCTCTACCCAGCAGATGGAACCCCAGGCCATGGTGGGCGAGCCCACCCGGCCGATCCCTCCTGAAGAAGCCGCCGAGCCGATGGGCACCATCGGCCACATCGGCCGCTACGCGCTGAAGTACCAGATCGGCGAGGGCGGCCTGGGGACCGTCTATGCGGCCCATGACCCGCTGCTGTCGCGGCTGATCGCCATCAAGACCCTGAACGTCGAGGTTTCCCAGGAACAGCGCGCCGACTTCAACGCGTTGTTCCTCAACGAAGCCCGTGCGGCCGCCGGCCTGTCGCATCCGCACATCGTCACCGTCTTCGACGCCGGCGTCAGCGACAACAAGGCCTACATCGCGATGGAGCTGCTCAAGGGCAAGGACTTGCGCGAGCTGCTCAAGGAAGGCTGGCGGGCCAGCTCGGTCCAGTCCGCCCAGATCATCCGCCGTGTCGCCGATGCCCTGGGTTACGCGCACAGCAAGGGCGTCGTCCACCGCGACATCAAGCCGGCCAACATCTTCATGGTCGGACGCACCCAGCCCAAGGTGCTGGACTTCGGCATCGCGCGGGTCACCCACCACCACGACAACCACCACCAGGTCACCGACGAGATCACCGGCGGCTCGCCCTACTACATGGCGCCCGAGCAGATCCGCCAGCAGCCTTCCGACCAGCGCGCCGACGTGTTCTCGCTCGGCGTCGTGCTGTACGAGCTGCTCACCGACGCCAAACCGTTCACCGGCAATTCGTTGGAAGAGATTTCCAACGCCGTGCTCCACCACGAACCGCCCGCACCCCACGTGCTCAAGCCGGAACTGCCGCAGGGCTTGTCCGAGATCGCGATGCGCGCGATGGAGAAGGAACCCGAGAAGCGTTTCAGCTCCGCGCGCTCGCTGTCGCGCTCGCTGCGGCAGTGGACGGAAGAATCGGAGCAGCAGAACGGCGAGAACGGCGGCGTGTTCGGCCGCGACGCCGAGGCCGGCGCTGGCCGGGCCGTCTGGCCCTGGATCGCCGGCTCCCTGGCCACCGTCGCCCTGGTCGGGGCGGCCTGGTGGGTCTGGGCCGACCAGCGCGCCGCCAGCCAGCAGCTCGCCCAGGCGGAGGCCGCGAGTGCGGCCGCAGCCGCCGC
>CBIHOD010000085.1:0-17507 GCA_966211815.1 uncultured Burkholderiales bacterium | reverse complement strand
CGGCGGGGGTGGACCGGGGGGGCTGGCGGGGGGGCTGGGTTGCATCCGCCGATTTTAGGGACCGGCCCCGCCCCGGCACTCACGGCCCGGTGAAGCTCGACGGCACCGGGTGGCCCAACTGCTCCCAGACGTAGGACGTCAGCGTCACCGGGTTGACGCCGTCAAGCCGCTTGCCAGCCGTGCAGAAGCCCCGCGCCGTGGCGGCGCACATCTCGCGCTTGATGCGGTCTTCGTTCGGCCAGGGCCACAGCGGCACCGTGCCCGGCGCATTGAAGCCCGCCTCGCCGAAACGTTTGCCGTCGGCGCCGTAGCGGTAGAGCACGTTGGCGCCGATGTCCGCGCCGCCCGCGCCGGCGCCTTTGAGGGGCGAGCCGGCCTCGACGCGGGTGATGTACTTCTGGGCCGGCGCCGCGGCGGCGACGACGTTGGCCGGCACCGTCTGGTTGAACGGCCCCTGCGACCAGGCGCCGCTCTGGCTGACGTGGCTGGCCTGCACCGACGAGTTGACCGCGAAACGGCCGGCGCCCGACACGAGCAGGTTGCGCGCCGTGGCCACCGTCGACGGGTCGGGCATGTCGGGCGCCACGCGGAAGGCGTCGCCCGACTTCACGTTCAGCGTGAGGTTCTCCAGCAGGCTTTGCTGCGCGTCGCGCGCCAGGTTGTAGCCGCCCAGCGCGGCGTTCCAGGCCACCGCGTTGGAGACCTTGACCGTCGGCTTCTCGATGGTGCCGATGTCGGGTTCCATGTAGTAGGCCAGGTCGGGCGCGTTCAGCGAGATCGTGCCCAGCCATTCGTTGCGCCCGAAGGTGTAGAGGCCGCCGGTGTGGGAGGCGATCGCGAAGTCGGCGTAGTAGTTGGAGGCCGGCACGCCGGTGAGGACGCGGTCGACCACCATCACGTTCTGCACCGACACGTCGTGGGAGTCGTAGACGGTGAAGCCCACGCTCGGGCTGCCGCCGCCGGTGCACTCGGCCGTGGAGCAGCCGTCGCCGCGCACCACCATGCGCCGCCAGACGTTGCGGTGCGCCCGGTAGTTGATCGCGATGATGCGCTGCTGAGAGGCCCACACCCACACGTCCTCGACCAGGTTGTCGGTGTTGCCCTGGTCGTGGTCGTTGGTGCCGATGTCCATCGGGCCGTGCACGCCCACCTCCTTCACGGTGACGAAGCTGGTGTTGTAGAGGCTCACGCCGCCCTCCACCGTGACGCCCCGCAGCAGGATGTGGCTGTCCTTGCGCGCCTTGCGGCCGATGAAGACCTCGCCCTGAACCACGGCCCTGCCGGGGTTGAGGGCGCGCACGGTGGTGGGCCGCGCGGCCGTCCCGGAGGGGATCTGCGCCGAGTCGGCGCCGTTGTCCCAGTGCATGGTGCCGGTGCCGGCGGCGGCCGAATAGACCCCGTCCAGCAGCACCAGCTCGTCGCCCGCCGCCATCTTCGTGAAGACGTGGGCAAAGCTCTTGCAGGCGGCGGCTGGCGATTTGCAGTCGGCGGCGTTGCTGCCCGCGGGCGACAGGTAGAACACCGCCGCGCCCGGCGTCGGCGACACGGCGTTGAAGGTCGCGGTGACCGCGGTGTCGGAGGCCATCGGCACCGTGCACGCGCCGGTGCCGGCGCAGGCGCCGCCCCACCCGGCGAAACCCTGGCCGGCGGCGGGCGTGGCCGCCAGCGTCACCGGGGTGTTCGCCGGCAGGGTCTTGGTGCAGGTGGCGGCGCAGCTGCCGCCGGCGGAAATCGCCACGCTGCCCTGGCCGGCCAGGGTGACGGTCAGGCTGCGGGTGGCCGGCGCCACGGCGGTGAAGGTGGCCGTGACGCTCTTGGCCGCGTCCATGGTCAGGGTGCAAGGCGCGGTGCCGGCGCAGGCGCCGCCCCAGCCGGAGAAAACCTGGCCGGCCGCGGGGCTGGCGGCCAGCGTGACGCTGGCGCCGGCCGGCAGGGTCTTGGCGCAGCTGGCGGCGCAAGAGCCGCCGTCGGAGAACCCCACCCCGCCCGTGCCGGCGATCGTGACATTCAGCACCCGGTTGGCCGCGGACGCGGCGGTGAAATTCGCGTTGACGCTTTTGGGCGCGTCCAGCGTCACCGTGCAGTTGGCCGCGGTGCCGCTGCAGGCCCCGCCCCAGCCGGCGAACACTTGCCCGGCGGCCGGCGCGGCGGTCAGCCTGACGGCGCTGCCCGCGGCGAAACCGGCGCTGCAGCCGCTGCCCGTGGCCGTGCACTGGATGCCGGCCGGCGACGAAGTCACGCCGCCCCCGGCGCCGGCGGCGACGGTCAACAGGTTCACGGCCCCCGGCGCGGTGGAAGCGTAGTCAGCCGGCAGCGGCGTGCCGAACTGCTCCCACACATAGCGCGTCAGGGAGGCCGAGGCGCACAGGCCGGTGGTGACGCCGGCGTCCGCGCACATCGACTTCCTGATGGCGGCTTCGTTCGGGAACGGCCACAGGCTTTCCGCCTGCGCCTGGTCGAAACCGGGCTCGCCCCACAGCGTGCCCGGCTTGCCCAGTCGCTTGAGGATCGTGGCGCCCGTCGTGCCCACGGGGCGCGTCGGCCAGGGGGGAAGCACGCCGGAGACATTGGTGGCGGTGATGCCGTTCTTGAACTGCTCGCCCCCGTTGCCGGCGACGATCGAATCGGCGACGCTGAAATTCGCCGCGGTGTTGCTGCCATAGGCGCCTGTGCCGTGCGAACCGGAGCGGGCGACCGTGACGTTCTTCAACGCGACGTTCTTCACCCCGCCGTTGACGACCACGCCGACGCTCGCGCTGCCGATCACGGCGCTGTCCTCCAGGGTCATGCCGTTCACGGCCGCGCTGTCGCCCCAGCCCACGCCGGAGCCGGCGGTGTTCAGCACCATAGCGCCGACGTTGCGGATGTTGCCGCTGGCGCGGCTGTTGCTGGGATGGAAGATCGCCGAGGCGAAGTTCTTGCCGCCGGCACTGTCGAGCACCACCAGGTTCTGCGTCAGCACGTCGGTGCTGTTGTAGAGCGACACGCCGGCCTCGGGGTCGCCCTTGGTGTCGGACCAGCCCGGCTCGTGGCGCACCACCAGCCGGCGCAGCACCACCTTGTCAGAGTTGTAGACCAGCACGGCGTAGCGGCCGCCGACGCCGTGGAAATGGCTGTCTTCCACCAGGATGTGCTGCGCGCCGGGCGTGGCGTCGTTGGTGCCGATGCCGAAGTTCACCGTGTTGTCCTTCAGGGGGCCGCCCTTGAAGGCGCACCGCAGGATCTTCACGTAGCGGCCGGTCACATAGCGGCTGTGCGGGCCGTCCCACTTCAGCCCCTCCAGCCGCAGGTAGTGGTCGGCCAGCCCAAGGGCCAGCGGCACGGTGATGGTGGCGGTGCCGTCGACTTCGGCCCTGATCACGTTCCATGAACCCGCCTTGCCGGAGCCTTCGTTGCGGAGCACGTCTTTCGCGTCGCCGTAAGTGCCGGCCTTCACCACCAGCGTGTCGCCCCCGGCGGCGGATAGCAGCGCCGCGCCGCTGGACAAGTGCTTCTTCGGCGACACCGCCGTGCCCGCGCCGTTGTCGTCGGCCGCGTTCGCGTCGACGTAATAGACCTTGCCCGAGCCCGCGGCCACCGCGTTGAACGTGGCCGAGACGCTGCGGGCGCCGCCCATCGACAGGGTGCAGGTGGCGCCGCCGCCGCTGCACGCGCCGCCCCAGCCGGCGAAGGCGTGCCCCGCCGACGCGCTGGCGGACAGCACGATGCCGGCGCCGCTGTCGAAGGTCTTTACGCAGCTGGCCGAGCAGGCGCTGCCGTCGGAGAAGCCGACGCCCCCGGTGCCGCTGATCGTCAGGCTCAGGCTGACCTTGGCCACGGCCGCTTCCTGGCGGTAGCAGCTCTTGACCGTGCCATAGGCCGGGTCCCCAAAGACCTGGTTGGTGCAGGCCGTTCCGTTGGTGAAGATGCGTGGCGCCGTCCAGCTGCCCAGGGCACCGTAGACGACGTTGGACGTGCCCGTGAAGCCGCAGTTGCCGCCTTCGCCCGCGCAGCGCGTGTAGCCGGCGGGCGGCGTGTCGGTGGCAGGCGGGGCGGGCGGCGCCGGCGGGGCCGCAACGGCCATGGCGTAGCAAGCCTTAACCACATTCGGCAACGGGTCGCCGAAGATCTGGTTGCTGCAGGACACGGTGTTGCCGGTGAAGGTCCTGGGCGCGGTCCAGGTGGCGCCCGCGCCGTAGACGACGCTGGCCGCGCCGCTGAACTCGCAGAACTGGTTCTCGGCGGCGCAGCGCGCGTAGCCGGCCGGAGGCGCATTGGCGGCGGCCTGCGCCACCGCAGCGGGGCCGGCGGCCAGCAGGCCGAGCAGCGTAAAGGCACTCAGGGCCAGGCGCAGCCATCCGCCGGAACGCCGGGTGGAATGAAGTGGAAACATCGGTCTCTCCCTCTCGTACTGTTTTACTGGCGGGAAGGCGACTCCCCGCCGGTTTGAATTCCCATGCCGCGACGCCTGGCCATGCCCCGGTCGCGCCCAATTTGTAATTTATTTACATCCACCCAAAGCAGATTGGCCGACATTCCCGCTACGACTTCCGCTCAACCCAGCAATGTAAAAGCGGGCGGTTACGCGGCCGAATCACGATACCCGCGGCGACGGAACGTGGAGCGGAACCGTCCAACAAGACGCTGGTCCGTGAAATCGGGTTTCACCGCCGGATCCGCCATTCCACGTCGCCAATGCAAGCAAATGAAACGCGCCCTGCCCCCGCGGGTGCCCAAGTGCGTCGGATCGACCGCCGGGCCGGCCGATGCCGCAATTCGCGTGCCGGCGTCCGGTCACTTCCTCGGGACGATGGCCCACTGCGGACCGGTCCCGTAGTCGGGCTTGACCGAGCGCTGGATGAAAAGCGCCCAGGCCGCGGCGGCGTTCGGTGCGCCGGAATCGGCCGCCACCGCCAGCGCTGGTTGCATGTTCGACGGGTAGCCGGTGACTTCCGACGCGTAGCCGGTCATCTCGCCCGCCCGCCACGGGCCGCGCGCCGTCTTGGTGTCCAGGTCGTCCTGGGTGCGCCAGTCGGCCTGGGCCTGGCTGCCGCAAGGCTGGTCGAGGTACCTCGCGCCTTTGCTGTTGACCAGGGGCACCGCGGCGCCCGAGGCGTCCCGGCGCCGCATCGTGGCCTGGTAGGCGTCGGCGAAGGTCGGGAACGACGCCGCCGCGGTGGCCGGCCTGACAGCCAGGGAATAAGTGGCGCCGTCGATCCAGCAATAACCCGGCGCCGTCATGCGGCCGACGGGGAACTTCGCCTTCCAGGCCAGCAGTGGCCGCGCGTCGGCGAAGCCCAGTTCGGCCAGGCGGCCGGCGCTCCAGGTGAAGAAATCGTCCTGCCAGGGCGCCAGTCCGGTCTTCGGGCCTGCGGGCGTGTCGTAGACCACGGCGTCGAAATTGGCGGTGCGGTCGATCGCGCCCAGCGCGTTCGGGTTGGCCTGCGAGAAGCGGGCGTTGTACCAGGCCAGGTTGCTGGCCACCAGGCCCGTGAAGTACGCCTTCAGCGGATGCTGGTCGGGCGTGATATAGGCCGTCTCGCCCAGCGTGCGCAGCGACCACGCCTGGCCGCGAACCTGGTCCCACTGCACCAGGCCTTTTTCGCGTTCGCGGTAGCCGGGGTTGCCGCGCAGCGCGTTGAAGCTGGCCCAGAACTGCAGTTCTTCCAGATAGAAGTGGTCGCCGGTGACCAGGTAAGGCAGGTAGGCCAGCGACGGCTGGTGCGCCGAGTCGGGGTCGTAGTTGACGGGGCTGGTGCCGCAGTCCCCGCCGCAGGCCGGGAAGGCTTCGCTCTTGCGGGTCGCGGGGTTCACCGCGTCGCCGGGCCGGCCGAGCAGCGTCATGTAGGGGAAGTCCTTGAGCGACACCGGTAGGCCGGTCGATTTGTCGCGGTAGTGGATGGGCCAGCCGCCGGCCAGGTCGCCGGTGCCCAGGGTGGCGGCTTTGGCGCGGCCGTCCATGCTCAACAGGTAAGTAGCGGCCCACTGCGGCAGCGGGCCGATGTCGGGCCGGCCGCCGGTGGTCGGCATCGCGGCCAGCACGATGCCGCGCTGCATCGGCGCCTTGTCGGCGCCGGCCCAGCGGGCGGCCAGCGCGTCCAAAGCGGCCTGCCCGACCACCACGCCCGCGTCGTAGTTGGGCACCGCCTTGGAAGCCATGAGGTAGGCCGCGTCGTGGCGCAGGTGGAACTGCGGTTGCGCCGCGCCCCACCAGAACACCTTGCGCCAGCGCGCGTGGTGGAAGTGCTTCAGGCCCGCCTGCGAGAAGGCGGTGGCCCCGCCCACGGTGACGCGGGCGTCGTAGGTGAAGTTTTGCGGGCCGGGTTCGTAGGCCCAGTCGTTCTCAACGGTCACGTCGACCCGCGCGGCGGCCTGGCCCGCATAGGAACGGACCGCGAAGCGCGCGGCCAGGTGCGGATGGGCCGCGCCGGCGGCGTTCTTCAGCGGCGCGGAGACCAGCCACTCCGACACCAGCGGGCCGGACAGCCAGGCGGCCGCGCCGCCGCCGCGCAGCAGCTCGTCGGCGGAGGCGGAGTAGGCCTGGCCGCCCAGGTCGACCGAGACAGCCGCGCTGAAGCCGGCGCCGAGCAGGGCCTGCGCCGTCGGCGCGGCCGATTCCAGCCGGCCTGCGGCGGCACTGGCGATCGTGAACCGCCGTGACTCGCCGGCGGCCAATGTCGGCACGACCGCGGTCAACACCGCGTGCCGGACCGATCCGTCGCCATGCGTGGCTTTCACGTCCATCTGCAGCGGCAGCGCCGTGCCGTCGGCCTGCACCGCGGACAACGCGGCGCCGGCCGCGACATCGCCCACCGCGAACGCCTGGCCGAATGTGACAGGCACCCGCGATTGCGCGGCACCGCCAGTGTTCTCGACGGTGAACGCCGCCACCGGGCGGGCTCCGGTGCCGGTGCCGGTGGCAAAGGTGGCCACCACGTCTTTGGAACCGTCCAGCAGCAGTGTGCAGGGCGCCGTGCCGCCGCAGGCGCCGCCCCAGCCGGTGAAAGCCGAGCCGGGCGACGGCGCGGCCGTCAAGGTGACGCTGGAGCCCGTCCGGAAAGGCGTCGCGCAACGCCCCTTGCCGCACTCCAGGCCGGAGGGTGTGGAATGGACCACGCCCGCGCCATTGACCGCGACCGACAGCGTCGCCGACTCGCCCGGCGCGGCGGGTGCGGCGGCGAAGGTCGCCGTCACCTGCCTGGCCCCGTCGATTGAAACGGTGCAAAAGTCCAAGCCGCGGCAGGCGCCACCCCAGCCGGCGAAGCGATGGCCAGGAGCCGGGCGGGCCGACAGCACGACCCGGCTGCCCGCGTCGAAGGCCCTGGTGCAACTGGCAGTGCAGGCGCTGCCGTCGGACAAACCCACGCCGCCCAGGCCGGAGACCGTCACGCTCAGGCTCCACTTGGCGGCGGGGCTGGTCGGGGTCTGCCGCAGGGGCGCCTGGTAGCAGGCCTTGACCACGCCGTAGAGCGGATCGCCGAACACCGCGTTGTTGCAGGCGGTGCCGCCCTGGAAGCCGCGCGGCGCCGTCCAGGTGCCACGGGCGCCGTACACCACGTCGGCCCCGCCGCTGAATTCACAGACCTGCCCTTCGGCGGCGCAGCGGGCATAGCCGGCGGGCGGCGAATCCGCCTGGGCGTGCGCTGGGGCGGGCAGTGAAACAGCCGCACCGATGGCCCACACGAACAGCGCCGCGGCGCCGAGACGGGAGTGGACGGCCTTCCAAGCCAGGTTGCGAAGAAGCATCTGTTGTTCTTTCTGTGGGTTCCCGGAAGAGCGGGGTTGGGGAAATGGAAGCACGCGATTGGAACGTCGAATTTCAACAACCCTGTAACCGCAAGAAACAAGGCTCGCCGCAGCGCTCGGGTTCAACCGAAAAAGACAGAAATATTTATAAGAATTACTGAAGTTTTTTAGTTAATTAAATAAGTATCGCTGACATAAACTGCGTTCTTACCGCGGCGTCGGAGTCGCCATTGCCTTTCCGAAACCGCATCAAACCCAACGGAGACCCGCCATGTACCAACCCACCGTCATCCTGGGCGTGATCGGCGCCGACTGCCATGCCGTCGGCAACAAGATCATCGACCACGTGCTCACCGAGCAAGGCTTCAAAGTGGTCAACCTCGGCGTCATGGTCAGCCAGGACGAATTCATCGACGCCGCCATCGAGACCGGCGCCCGAGCCATCCTGGTTTCTTCGATCTACGGCCATGGCGAGATCGACTGCCTGGGTTTCCGAGGACGCTGCGTCGAGCGCGGCCTGGAAGGCATCGTGCTGTACCTGGGCGGCAACCTGGTGATCGGCAAGCGGCCGTTCGAGGAGGTGGAAGCGCTGTTCACCGAGATGGGTTTCGACCGGGTTTTCTCGCCCAGCGTCAACCTGGCTGACGTGGCGCGGCTGCTGCGCGCCGACATTGCCATCGCCGCCACCCAAGCCGAGGCCGCCTGAAGCCCACTGCCGCAGCAGCGCCGACCATGCACCACTGCCTGTCGATCGACATCGGCTCCACCTGGACCAAAGGCGCCGCCTTCGCCCTGGAAGGCGGCGGGCTGCGGTTGCTGCGCCGGACGGCCCGTCCCACCACGGTGGACGACCTGGCCCGGGGCTTCTTCGAGGTGCTGGGCGCGCTCGCGCCCGGCATCCCGGCCGACGGCTGGCAGCGGGCGCTGCGCGACGGCGCCGTGGAGCTGTCCTATTCCTCCTCCGCCAAGGGCGGCCTCGCGGTGGCCGCGCTCGGGCTGGTGCCCGAGATCACCCTGGAGACCGCCAAGGTGGCCGCGTATTCGGCCGGCGCCAAGTTGACCCAGGTGCTGTCGTACAAGCTCACCGAAGCAGACATCCGCGGCCTGGAAGCCTCGCCGCCCGACATCCTGCTGTTCGCCGGCGGCACCGACGGCGGCAACACCGGCTACGTGCTGGCCAACGCCCGCGCGCTGGCGGCTTCCCGCCTGGACTGCGCCATCGTCTACGCAGGCAACCGCTCGGCGCGCGACGAAGTGGCCCGGCTGCTCGCCCACAAGGACTTCACCGCCGTCGACAATTTGCTGCCCACGCTCGAAGAGCCCCAGCCCGAGCCGGCGCGCGAGGCGCTGCGCGACCTCTTCCTGGCGCGCATCGTCAAAGGCAAGGGCCTGGACCGCATCATCGAAGCCACCGGCATCGAGCCTTGGCCCACGCCTTACGCCGTTTATGAATACGCCCAGGCCATCCGCCGGCACGCGCCGGGCTGGGAAGAGTTCATGCTGCTGGACATGGGCGGCGCCACCACCGACGTCTACTCCGCCCACCGCGAGTCGCCCGCCAGCGGCACGGTGCTGCGCGGCCTGCCCGAGCCCGAGGTGAAACGCACCGTCGAAGGCGACCTCGGGCTGCGCGTCTCCGCCGCCGCGGCGGCGCAGGCCGGACGCGCGTTGATCGCCGCGAACCTCGGGCCGGGTCAGTCGGAAGCGTTCGACCGCCACGTCGACGCCCTCGCCGCCCAGCCCCAGCACCTGCCGCGGGACGACGAAGGCCAGGCTTTCGACGCCCTGCTCGCCGGCGCCTGCGTGGCCCACGCCTGCGCCCGCCACGCCGGACGCAGCCACGACGTGAGCACGCCCGACGGGATGGTGCGCGTGCAGGTCGGCCGCGACCTGTCCGGCGTGGCCAAGGTGATCGGATCGGGCGGATGGCTGTCCCAGGCCGAAGGCTTCGACCCGCAGGCCTGGCTGGCGCAGGTGGCCGTCGACGCCAAGGGCAAGGCGGTGCTCGTGCCGCGCCGGGTCGACTACCACCGCGACGCGGGCTACCTCTTCCCGCTGCTGGCCAACGTGGCCCAGGCCCACCCGGCCGAGGCGGCACGGGCGGGGGTGGCCGGGTTGAGCCGCGCAACGGTGACTCAGCCTATTTCCGTTCACCCTGAGCTTGTCGAAGGGCCACCGCGCACACTCCACCAAGGCTTCGACAAGCACAGCCCGAACGGGAAGGGGACAGCCGGCCCCCCTCATACCGCGCCCCCCGGGCCCGTCATCTCCGTTCACCCGGAGCCCGCCACCCCCGTTCGCCCTGAGCTTGTCGAAGGGCCATCGCCGCTGCCTTCGCATCCGTAGAAAGCCCCCATGCAACTCGCCAACCAACGCCTCACCCGCGCCGAATTCGAAGCCGAGCGCGCCGGCGTGCTCGCCACCTGGCCCACCGGCAAGGACGTCGACTTCGAAGAAGGCGTGCGTTTCCAGCGCACGCTGCCCGAGAGCAAGCGTTTCTCTTCGGCGCTGCGCGACGCCGACCGCGCCGGCCGCACGCTGTTCCAGCCGCGCGCGGGCGTGGCGCTGCTGCGCGAGCACATCGACCTGCTCACCTACTTGCAAGACTCCTGCGACGTGCTGCCGACGACGATCGACGCCTACACCCGGCTCAACCGCTACGAAGAGGCCGCCACCGGCATCGCCCGCTCGGAGGAGGCCGGCACTTCCCTGCTCAACGGCTTCCCGGCGGTGAACCACGGCCTGGCCGGTTGCCGCAGCCTGGTGGAATCGCTCAGCAAGCCGGTGCAGGTGCGCCACGGCACGCCGGACGCCCGCCTGCTGGCCGAGATCACGATGGCCGCCGGCTTCACCGCCTACGAGGGCGGCGGCATCTCCTACAACGTGCCCTACGCCAAGCGGGTGCCGCTGGAGCGCTCCATCCGCCATTGGCAGTACTGCGACCGCCTCATCGGCCTGTACGAGGAGGAAGGCGTGCGCATCAACCGAGAGCCCTTCGGGCCGCTGTCGGGCACGCTGGTGCCGCCTTTCGTGTCGCATTGCGTCGCGCTGATCGAAGGCCTGCTCGCCCTGGAGCAAGGCGCCCGCTGCATCACGCTCGGCTACGGCCAGGCCGGCAACATGGTGCAGGACGTGGCCGCCATCCGCTCGCTGCGCGAGCTGGGCCACGACTACTTCCGCGCGGCCGGCTTCGAAGACTACGAGCTGAGCACCGTCTTCCACCAGTGGATGGGCGGCTTCCCCGAGAACGAGTCCATGGCTTATTCGGTGATCTGCTGGGGCGCCGCCACCGCCGCCATGGCCGGCGCCACCAAGGTGATCGTCAAGACGCCGCACGAGGCCGCCGGCGTGCCGACCAAGGAGGCCAACCGCCAGGGCCTGCAGGCCACCGCGCAGATCCTCAACATGGTGCGCGAGCAGAACTTCCAGCCGAGCGACGCGATGAAGCGCGAGGTCGACCTGATCAAGCGCGAGGTGCGCGCGGTGATGTCCAAGGTGTTCGAGCTCGGCGGCGGCGACGTCGCCGTCGGCGCGGTGCGCGCCTTCGAGGCCGGGGTGATGGACATCCCCTTCGCGCCGGCCGACTGCAACGCCGGCAAGCTGATGCCGATCCGCGACAACGAGGGCGCGGTGCGCATCTTCGAGCCCGGCCGCGTGCCGCTGCCCGCCGACGTGATGGCCTACCACCGCGAAAAGGTCGCCGAGCGCGCCCGCGCCGAAGGCCGGCCCGCCTCTTTCCAGATGGTGGTCGACGACATCTACGCCATTTCCAAGGGAAAACTGGTCGGAAGGCCGAACACGCCATGAGCACCGCAGCACCGCAAGCCACGCACACCCCCGTCCACATCGCCCGCGCGCTCTTCGTCCCGGGATATTCCTCCTTCTATTTCGACGACCAGCAGGCGATCAAGGACGGCGCCGCGCACGACGGTTTCGTCTACACCGGCCAGCCGCGCACGCCCGGCTTCCAGGCGGTGCGCCAGGCCGGCGAGTGCGTCTCGGTGCTGCTGCAGCTGAGCGACGGCCAGGTGGCGGTGGGCGATTGCGCCGCGGTGCAGTATTCCGGCGCCGGCGGGCGCGACCCGCTTTTCCTCGCCAACGACTTCGCGCCTTTCATGGAGGCACACCTCGCCCCGTTGCTTGAGGGCCTGCCGGCACGGGAGTTCCTGGCCAACGCCCGCTTCTTCGATGAATTGGAGGTGCAAGGGCGGCGCCTGCACACCGCCATCCGCTATGGCCTGACACAGGCGCTGCTGGAAGCCGCCGCGCTGGCCACCCACCGGCTCAAGGCCGAAGTGGTCTGCGCCGAGTACGGCCTGCCGGTGGTGGCCGAGCCCATCCCGCTGTTCGGACAGAGCGGCGACGACCGCTACGGCGCGGTCGACAAGATGATCCTCAAGCGGGTGGACGTGCTGCCCCACGGCCTGATCAACCATGTCGCCGACAAGCTCGGCCACCAGGGCGAAAAACTCGAAGCCTACGTGCGCTGGCTCACCGCGCGCGTGCGGGCCCTCGGCCCGGCCGAAGGCTACCGGCCCGAGCTGCACATCGACGTCTACGGCACCATCGGCCTGGCTTTCGGCGGGGACGCCGCGCGCGTCGCCGGCTACATCGCCCGCCTCGGCGAGGCCGCGGGCCCGCTGGCGCTGTCGATCGAAGGGCCGGTGGACGCCGGGTCGAAAGACGCGCAGATCGAGGCCCTGGGCGCGGTCACCCGCGAGCTTTCCCGCATCGGCTCGCCGGTGCGCATCGTCGCCGACGAATGGTGCAACACCCGCGAGGACGTGGCCGACTTCACCGACGCGGAGTGCTGCCACATGGTGCAGATCAAGACGCCCGACCTCGGCGGCGTGCACAACATCGTCGAGGCGGTGCTGTACTGCAACCGCAACGGCATGCTCGCCTACCAGGGCGGCACCTGCAACGAGACCGACGTCTCGGCCCGCGCCTGCACCCACATCGCCCTGGCGGCGCGGCCGATGCGCCTGCTCGTCAAACCCGGCATGGGCTTCGACGAGGGCCTGGGCATTGTCGGCAACGAGATGCGGCGGGCGGTGGCGTTGATGAGGCGGAGGTGAGGCTTTGGCGCATGCTCCACCGCCCTCACCCCAACCCTCCCCCGCAAGCGGGAGAGGGGGCCATTCAAAAACCCTCATTTCGTTTCAGGGAGAAGGCATGAAAACTCCCTCTCCGGCTTGCGGGAGAGGGCTGGGGTGAGGGTTCAGGCGAACAACCACTCCACGCGAACACAAAGAAGCGCCCCCATGAATGACACGCCCCCCCGCCCCCTCGACGGCATCACCGTTGTATCCCTGGAACACGCCATCGCCGCGCCCTTCTGCACCCGCCAACTGGCCGACCTGGGCGCGCGCGTCATCAAGGTCGAGCGCGCCGGAGAAGGCGACTTCGCCCGCCACTACGACAGCCGGGTCGAAGGGCTGTGTTCGCACTTCGTCTGGGTCAACCGCTCCAAGGAAAGCATCGCGCTGGACCTGAAGAGCCCGGCCGCGGCCCAGGTGATGGAGCGACTGCTGGCCAAGGCCGATGTCTTCGTGCAGAACCTGGCGCCCGGCGCAGCGGCGCGGCTGGGCTTGTCGGCGCAGGCGCTGCGGGCGCGCCACCCGGGCCTCATCGTCTGCGACATCTCCGGCTATGGCGGCGATGGCCCCTACCGCGACCGCAAAGCCTACGACCTGTTGATCCAGGGCGAAGCCGGTTTCCTGTCGGTGACCGGCACCGAGGACGCGCCAGCCAAAGCCGGCAGCTCGATCGCCGACATCGCGGCCGGCATGTACGCCTACACCAGCATCCTGTCCGCGCTGCTTTTGCGCGGGCGCACCGGCCGGGGATCCCACATCGACGTGTCGATGCTGGAATCGCTGTGTGAATGGATGGGCTACCCGCTCTACTACGCCTACGGCGGCGCCGAACCGCCGCCGCGGCTGGGCGCCGCCCATGCCACGATCTTCCCCTACGGCCCCTTCCAGGCCGGCGACGGCCGCACCGTGATGCTCGGGCTGCAGAACGAGCGCGAGTGGCAGGCCTTCTGCACGGTGGTGCTGGAACAGCCCGGCCTGGCGGACGACCCGCGCTTCGCCAGCAACGCGCTGCGCAACCAGCGGCGCGACGAGCTGCGCGGCCTGATCCTGGACACCTTCGCCGGCCTCACCGCCGCCGACGTGCGCGGGCGGCTCGACCGGGCGCAGATCGCCAACGCCGCGGTCAACGACATGCACGACGTGTGGCGGCATCCGCAGCTGGCCGCCCGTGGCCGCTGGACCGAGGTGGGGTCGCCCGCCGGGCCGCTGCCCGCCTTGCTGCCGCCCGGCGCGAACGACCAGTTCGCGCCGCGCATGGACCCCATCCCCGCGCTGGGCGAACACACCCTCGCGGTGATGCGGGAGCTGGGCTTCGGCGAAGGGGAAATCGCCGCCGTGCTGGCGCCGCAAGCGGCCGCCGCGCAATGACGGCGGGGTTGCAAGGGGCCGGGTCCGGCCATACCGCCCTGGCCGATGCCCGCAGCCTGCTTTTCGTGCCGGGCAACCGGCCCGAGCGCTTCGACAAAGCCGCCCGCAGCGGCGCGCACGCGGTGGTGCTCGACCTCGAAGACAGCGTGCCGCCGCGGGACAAGGCGGCCGCCCGACGGGCCATCGCCGAGCACTGGGCCGGGTTGGAACCGGGCCGGCGGGACGTGGACTGGGTCATCCGCATCAACGCGCCATCCGGCACCGGCGACTGTGACGACGACCTGGCCCTGCTCGCCCGCCTCGCGGAAACACCGCGGTGCAGGCCCGCGGCGGTCATGGCGCCCAAGGCAGAAAGCGTCCAGGGCCTGGCCCACCTGCGCGAAGCGCTTCCGGGTTGGCCGGTCCTGCCGCTGATCGAAACCGCCGCCGGATGGCGCGACGTGGACGCGGTCGCCCAGGCGCCCGGCGTGCTGCGGCTGTGCGTGGGCCACATCGATTTCATGGCCGACACCGGCATCGACTGCGGCCCGGAGGAGGCCGAGCTGGCGCCGCTGCGATTCGCCGTCGCCATGGCCACGCGGCTGGCCGGTCTCGCGCCGGCCATCGACGGCGTCACCGCCCAGGTGGACGACCTGGACCGCCTGGCGGCCGACGCCCGCCGCGCGCGCCGCTTCGGCTTCGGCGGCAAGCTGTGCGTCCACCCCGGGCAGGTCGCGACGGTGCACCGCGCTTTCTCGCCGACCGAAAGGGAACTCGACTGGGCCCGGCGCGTCATCGAAGCCGACGCCGCGGCCGGCGGCGCCGCCGTGCAGCTCGACGGCCGCATGGTGGACCTGCCGGTGGTGCGGGCCGCGCGCAGGCTGTTGCGGCAGGCCGGGGCGGCTTAGGGCTCAGCGGAGTCCGTCCGGACCCGCCGGCGGCGATCGGCCGCCGGCGTCCGCGGCCTCGATGACCTCGGCGAGCATCTCGACCGAGCAAGGCTTGGGCAGGACCGGGAAGCCCAACCGAACGATGCTGTCCATGCGCTCGGCGTAGCCCGTCATCATCACCACCCGCAGGGTCGGCCAGCGCTCGCGGACCAGCCGCGCCAGCGCCAGGCCGTCCATCCCGCCGGGCATGACGACGTCGGTCAGCAGCAGGTCGGGCAGCGCGTGCTGGTGGTCCTGCAGCCAGGCGGCGGCGTCGGCGGCGCGGTCCAGCACGGTGGCCTGGCAGCCCAGCGCTTCCAGCACCGGCTTGAGGGCGCCGGAAACCTCGGGGTTGTCTTCGACGACCAGCAGCCGCTTGCCCAGCCGGCGGCTGGGCAGGCCGCCGGCCGACTTGACGGCGTCGGGGCCGGCGGCGTCGGGCGGGAAGAACATGCGCACCGTCGTGCCGCGGCCCGGCTCGCTCTCGATCGTCGCCAGGCCACCGGCCCGCTGGCACAGCCCGTAGACCTGGCTCAGGCCCAGTCCCGTGCCTTCGCCGACGGGTTTGGTGGTGAAGAAAGGCTCGAACACTTTCGCCAGCACCTCGGGCGCGATGCCCGCGCCGTTGTCGCTGGCCTGCACCACCACCATCGGCCCCTGGAAGAGCGGCGACAGCCCGGCCTCGGCGTTCTGCGCATGCACCCTGAAATAACCGCCCGACGGCCCGAGGGCGTGGCGCGAGTTGACGGCCAGGTTGATCAGCGCCAATTCGAACTCGGCCGCGTCGACGCGGATCGGCCGGGTGTCGGGCGCCACGGTCACCTCCAACCGCACCTGGCCGCCCAGCACCGGGTGGAGCAGCTCGCCCACGGCGAGCAGCTTGTCCTGCAGGACGGTGTGCTGCGGCACCATGGCCTGGCGGCGGGAGAACGCCAGCAGCTGGCGCGTGAGCTTGGTGGCCGACGCCACCGCCCGACCCATCGACTCCGTCTGCTGGTCGATGCCCGGCACTTTCCTGATCTTCAGCACCGCCAGGTTGTTGCTCATCACCATCAGCGCGTTGTTGAAGTCGTGCGCGACCCCGCCGGTGAGGCGGCCCAGGGCCTCCAGTTTCTGGGACTGCAGCAGCGCGTCTTCCAGGTGGCGGCGGGCCTCGGTTTCCTGCTGCAGCCGGTGGGCGCTGTCGATCGCGTCGCGGCTTCGGCGCAGCGCCAGCCGCGCCACGAAGAACAGGGCCAGCATCGGCGGCAGGCAGAACGAGGCCAGCCAGGCCATCTCCCTGGCCCAGCGCGCGCGCAGGTCGGCCAGGTCCATGCCGGTGCCGAGGTAGACGGGGTAGTCGCCCACCTTCTGGAAAGCCAGCAGGCGGTCCTTGCCGTCCACCGACGAGACGCCCATCGTGCGGCCGGCGGTCTGGCCCTGGCGGATCAGCGCCATCACCGGGCTGTTGGGCGACAGCGCCGACGGCCCGCCCTTGGCGTCCGGCGTGCGGGAGAAGATGAGGCCGTCTTCGCGCAGCATCGTGATGGCCATGCCCGGCTCGTCGGCGACCAGCTCGGAGTGGAAATCGGCGAAATACTGGGTGAGCAGGTTCACCGCCACCAGCCCGTCGAATTCGCCGTCGGCGTCCTTGTGGGCGATGCTGAGGCTGAACATCGACTCATTCTTCGTCCTGGAGATCAGCGGCCCCGAGATGAACAGGCCGTCGTGCCCTTCCCGGTGCCAGCGGAAATAGTCGCGGTCGGACAGTTCAAGCGCCGGCGCCGGCAGGAAACGGCTGGTCGCCCGCAGCCTGCCGTCCGGCCCGACGATGGAGATGCCTTGCAGCTGCCGCTTTTTCTCGGCTAGCGCCCGCAATTGCCGGTGCAACAGGGCTTCCTGCCGCTCGGTGGGCGGCCCGGCCAGCGAGGACGCCAGGTCGTCGACCCGGTCGAGCAGGCCCTCGCTGGTGTCCAGCACTTTCAGCGCGTGTTCCGCGGCGACGCGCAGGGACCGGTCCAGCCGCAGCTGGGTCTCCTCCCGCATCTGCATGTAGCGGTAGGTGCCGGCGCCGAGGAAGGCCAGCACCGGCAGGATCAGGCACAGCGCCTGGAGCCAGCGCAGCATCCGCAAGCCGGCCTGGGAGTGCTGCCTCTGCGATGCGCCCGCCCCTGGTGGCGGGCTGGGCGGTTCGGTCCGTGTGGGAAATCCCAAAAATGCACCTTTGAATGGAGGCGGCCCGGCGGCGTGCCGGTGGGGCCGCGGGAGGCAGGCGATGGTATCAACTGGCGGCGGCCATGGCGGGCCTTGAAAACCCTCTGGCGCCGCCGCCCAGCCGACTAGTCCAGTGAAACGGAGAAATCGGATGTGCGCCGGGGTGGGCGGCCGCAAGGGGCGCACTCCGCGTTGCAAATGCTCGCCGGGTGTC
>CBIHOD010000084.1:0-17558 GCA_966211815.1 uncultured Burkholderiales bacterium | reverse complement strand
CGGGGCAGTTCGACGGCGACGTGCGCCTGTCCTACGGCGAGCACCTGCGCGCCGCGGCGCCGCGGGTCGCCGTGCGCGGAATGCAGCTGAACGCCGCCTATGAGGCCGAAGGGCCCGTGCTGCGGCTGCGCGCGGCCGGCCGGCTGCGCTGGAACGACGCCTACCGCGACCCGTCCTACGGCGAAGAGGCGCGGCGGGCCTACCGCTCCAGCGCCGATTGGCGGGAGCTTTACCTGGCGGGCGAGGCGGGCGGGTGGCGCATCGCCGGCGGCCTGCAGCAGGAAGTCTGGGGACGGGCCGACAACCTGCGCGTGGTCGACAGGGTCAACCCGCTGGACCTGCGCGACTTCGTCCTGCCCGACCTGAACGACTACCGCATCGCCGTGCCGATGGTGCGCGCCGAACGCCGGTTCGGCCCCTGGGGCGTCTCGTTCATCTACCTGCCCTGGTTCAGGCCGAACCGGGCCGCCAAGCCCGGCAGCGAATTCGCTTTCCCCGACGCGGGCGGCGGGCAGCTGCGTTGGCTGGGGGACAAGAAGCCGCGGCGGCGCCTGCGCAGTGGGGAACTTGGGCTGCAACTGTCTCGCAGCTACCAGGGTCTCGACGTGAGCGGCTTCCTGTTCGCGACCCGGGACGACGACCCGGTGTACCGGCGCGTGGGCCTGGAGGGGGGCGTGCCGGTGCTGCAAGGCGAGTACCACCGGCAACTGATGGCCGGGCTGTCCTTCGCGCGGCCGCTGGACGGCGGCGCGGTGCTGCGGTCCGAATGGGCCTACGTGCCGAGCGCCGCCCGCAACGTCGGGCCCGGCGCCGGCGACGTGGCGAAGTCGCCGATCTTGACCGGCCTGTTGGGCCTGGACTACGTGTGGCGCGACTGGATGCTCACCGCGCAGGCCACCGACCGGCGCATCGGCGGCTGGCAGGCCGGCGACCCGCAGCCCCGCCACGCGGCGCTCTACACCTTGGCCGCGTCCGGCACCTCGCTGTCAGGCCGGCTCGACACGAGGCTGTCGCTCACGCGCCATGCGGCGCGGGCCGACGGCTCCCTGCTGCAGCTCAAGGCCACCTGGAAGCCCGACGACCGCAGCGCTTACACCCTCGGCGCCGATTGGTTCAGCGGACCGCCACAAGGCGTGTTCGGCCAGTTCTCGGACAAAAGCCGAATGACCGTGGAGGCGCTCTACCGCTTCTGACCGCGGGGAGATTTTTTTGGCGACGGCGGCGCAAGGGCGTCCGCCATCGGTCGGCGGGCCCGGGTGCGCGGGGCGACCCGCCATCCATCGAGCGCACCGAGGAGTGAACGTGAATCGAAGAAGCTTGCTGTGCGGATTCCCGGGGCTGGCCCTGCCTCCCCTGTCGGGCTGGTGCGAGCCGCCCGCCGCCGACCGGATCCTCGAACAGGTGCGCGACCGGCCCGACGGCCGGGACGCCTACTCGAACGTGAGCCTGCTGCTCACCGACGCCGACGGCGGCCGGCGCGAGCGCCACCTGGTCTACCTGCAGAAGAAGTACGGCAGGGCCGAGAGGCTCACCCTGCTGTTCACCGGCCCGGCGGACGTCAAAGGCGTGGGCCTGCAGAGCCTGAACCACGACGAGGCCGACGGCCGCCCGGACGAGCAGTGGATCTACCTGCCGGCGTTCAGGCAGGTCAGGCGCATCGCGGCGAACGACAAGCGCGGCGCCTTCATGGGCAGCCAGTTCGCCTACGTCGACCTGGACCGCCTGCGCGTGTCCGACTACCGCCAGGCGCTGGCCGGGCAGGACCAAGCCCTGGACCGCGACTGCCATGTCATCGAACGGCTGCCGGCCTCCGACGAGGTGGTCAACCGCGCCGGTTACCACAAGCTGCGCGCCTGGGTCGACAAAGAGACCCACATCATCCTGCGGCAGGCCTACTACGACGCCGGCGGCCTGCTGTTCAAACAGTACGACGCGAAACGGCTGGAGAAGATCCAGGGCATCTGGACCGTGGTGGAGGGCGTGATGGTCGACCGCGTGAACAAGCGGTCGTCGACTCTCTCTTTCAGCGACGTGCGCTACGACCTCGGGCTGGGCGACGAGCTGTTCCAGCAAGACATCCTCAAGACGGGAATCCGCCATGGAAACTTACCTGCGTTTCGTTGAGCGCAGGGCGCGCTGGATCCTGGCGCTGCTGGCGCTGGCCACCGCCTTCTTCGGCGCGCAGCTCCCGCGCATCACCTTCGACAGCAACCCCTACCTGCTGGCCGAGTCCCACCCGGCCCGCAAATCCATCCTCGACCTGCAGAAGGAGTTCGGCGGCACCTTCGACGCTGTGCAGCTCGCGCTGCACAGCGAAGGCGGCGTCTTCAACCGGGCCACGCTCGACGCGGTCTACGACCTCACCCAGGCGTCGCGCCGCCTGATGCTGGCCACGCCGGAGGACGCGCAGCGGCTGCGCGGGCTGGCCGACGGATTCGGCGCGGCGGCACCGGGCTTCAAGCCATTGGTCGACGGCATGCTCGGGGACGGCCTGGACCAGAACGACTATTTCGCGGCCGAGCGCCTGGAGGCCATGGCCGCGGGCATGGGCCTGCCCGCCGCCGAGCGGAGCTTCCTGTCCCACTTGCCGCGCCGGCTGAACCCGCTGAAAGCGGTCGCCAGCCTGGCCGCCACCGACAACATCCTCACCGTCGACGGCACCCTCAGCGTGACCAAGGCGCTGCGCGACAAGAAGACCGACCCGGCCGCCGTGCGGGCGCAGGTGATGGGCAATGAAATGATGCGCGGGCTGGTGTCGGCCGACGAGAAGGTGACGCAGGTGGTGGTGGAAGTGGCGCTGAAACAGGACGATGCCGACGGCCAGCTGCGCGCCTACGAGGCCTTCGAGCGCCTGGTGGCCGACTACCGCCGGGACCACCCGGACTTCCGGGACGAAGTCCACATCGCCGGCGCCGCGGTGGCGATCGCCGAAGCCAAGCGCCTGACCGACCACGACCTGAACCTGCTGTTCCCGCTGGTGGTGGCGGTCATCGGCGCCATCCTCGCCGCCTACTTCCGCCGCCCGCTGGGCTTCGCGTTGCCGCTGCTCAACGTGGTGGGGTGCACGGTGTGGACGCTGGGCGCGATGAGCCTGCTGCGCGTGCCGCTGGACACCGTCACCAGCATGCTGCCGGTGTTCCTGATCACCATCTGCGGCGCCGACGCGATCCACATGATGAACGAGTACTACGAGCAGGAAGCCCAGGGCGGCGGCGCGCGGGAGGCGGTGCGCCGCACCGTGCGCCAGATGTTCATGCCGGTGGTGCTGACGACGGTGACGACGGTGATCGGCTTCTTGTTCTCCACCGCGACCAACATCTCCAGCATCCGGGCGTTCGGTCTTTTCATGGGGGTGGGCCTGCTCAGCGCCCAGGTCATCTCGCTGCTGCTGATCCCCGCCTGGCTCGGCCTGACCCGCGCCCGCCCGCGACCCACGGGGGCGGCCGCGGCGCCGGCCGGCGCCGGCCCGCTGGAGCGGGCGCTCCAAGCCGGGTTGGAATGGGTCATCCGCCACCGCCGCCTCGCGTTCTGGGGCTTCGCAGCCTTCGCGGTCGCCGGCGGCTGGCTGGCGGCCCGCATCGTCGTCGAAGACGCCGGGTCGAGCTATTTCAAGGAAGACAACGCCTTCCGCAAGGCCGACGAGTTCATCAACGCGCACGTTTCCGGCACCAGTCCCGGCTGGCTGCGCATCGAGAACACCCGCGACCGCACGGTGCTGGACACCGGGACGGTGGCCTTCATCGAACAGCTCGACGACTTCGTCAAGCGCCAGCCCCACGTCGGCTACACCTATTCCCTGGCCAGCTACCTGCGGCGCATGAACCTGGCGCTGCACGACATGCGGCCCGAACACGACCGGATCCCGCGCAAGAGCGAGCAAATCGGCGGGGAGGCGGTCGACGGCGACGACCTCGTCTCGCAGCTCGTCCTGATGTACGAGAACGGCGGCGGCGACGAGCTCAACTATGTGCTCAAGCGCGACGCCTCCGCTTCCGCGATGCTGTTCGCGATGAACACCACCAAGGCGAGCGAATACAAGCAGTTCCTCGCCAGCCTGGACGCCTGGCTGAAAGCGCACAAGCCCGGGCACCTGGAGGTGACGGTCGCCGGCGTGCCGGTGGTCTGGAGCGGCGTGCTCGACGAGATCATCGCCGGCCAGGCCGTCAGCATCGTGCTGGCGCTGGCGTCCGTGTGCGCGGCGTTGATGGCCTGGCTGCGTTCGGTCAAGGAAGGCCTGCTGGCCACGCTGCCCCTGGCCGCCACCATGGTCGCCTACTACGGCCTCATGTCGCTGGCGGGCATCGAGCTGAACATCGGCACGGCGTTGATCTCGTTCATCGTGGTCGGCATCGTGGACTATTCGGTCCATTACCTGCACCGCATCAAGGACGGCCTGGCCCGCGGGCTGTCGGTGGACGACGCGCTGCGGCACGCGATCAGGCACTCCGGCCGGTCGATCGCGTTCAACGTGGCGGTGTTCTCGGCCGGCTTCCTCGTGCTGCTGTTTTCCGACTACACGCCCATCGTGTACCTCGGCGGCCTGGTGGCCCTGGCGCTGCTGGTCAGCGGCTTCATGTCGCTGTTCCTCATCTCGTTGCTGGCCCCCGCGTGCCTGCGGCCGCCCGCGGGCTGATCGGCGGGGCCACCGGGGGGCGGCACGGCGCTTGCCCCGACCTGTCGGCCCTCCGACGTCCAGCCCCTCGACGCCCCCGCCATGAACGACCCCGCCGCCCCCTATGCCGTGTCCGCCCCCACCCGCGAGGAAGTGGACGCCTGGACCGAGCCCACCGTGCTCGAATTCGGCACCGATTGGTGCGGCCACTGCCAAGCCGCGCAGGGACCCGTCGCCCAGGCCCTGGGGACCCGGCCGGAGGTGCGCAGGGTGAAGGTGGAAGACGGCCGCGGGCGCCCCCTCGGCCGGTCTTTCGGCGTCAAGCTCTGGCCCACGCTGGTTTTCCTCGAAAAGGGCCGGGAAGTCGCCCGCGTCGTGCGGCCGCGAGATGCGCGGCCGGTGCTTGAAGCGCTGGAGGTGCTGACCTCCCGCGAGGGCTGAAGGCCGGCCGCTCCGCCTGCGGGGCATCGGATTGCCCGCTTGCCACGCCGGGACGGCGTGTCCATCGGCATGACTCGATAGTCTGACGACGCCCTACATTGCCGAATTAATCTCCATTAATTCAATTTTAATTCGATTAATTGACTAGGTTTTTAGCTATAGCCTTGTAATTAATCTTAACGACCACCCAGGGGAAAGTCGTCGTTTCCCCAGCGTTTAAGTCCCCTGGAGGCCCCTGTCCGCCATCCACCCCGCCCCCATGGACAAAGGGCAGGGCGCTTTTTTCGTGTCCACGCAACCAACCTTAAGGAGTTTTCCCATGAAACGGACAGTGGCGAATTTGATCGTGCTCGCCGCGGGCCTCGCGGCGGCGTCGAGCCACGCCCAGGAACGCATTCGCATCGGGTTCATGAGCCCGGTGACCGGCCCGCAAGCCGCCAACGGCGTCGACAACCGCGATGGCGCGCTGCTGGCCGTCAAAGAGTTGAACGGGAAGGGCATCAAGGTCGGCGGCAAGCCCGTCCAGTTCGACCTGGACATCAATGACGACGTGGCCGACCCGAAGCAGGGCGTCCAGGTCGCCCAGACGCTCATCGACAAGAAGGTGAAGTTCGTCGTCGGCCCCTACAACTCGGGCGTCGCGGTGCCGACCTCGCGCGTGTTCGCCGACGGTGGCGCGGTGATGCTGACGGTCGCCTCGAACCCGAAGGTGACCGAGCAGGGCTACAAGAACCTGTTCCGCATCGGCGCGAGCGACAACCAGCTGGGCGCCAAGATGGCGACCTACGCCGCCCAGGACCTGAAGGTCAAGACCATCGCGGTCATCGACGACCGGACCGCCTATGGGCAGGGCGTGGCGAGCGAATTCACCGAGCAGGCCAAGAAGCTCGGCCTGAAGATCGTCCTGAACCAGTTCACCACCGACAAGTCGACCGATTTCAGCGCCATCCTGACCAGCGTGCGCGCCTCCAAGGCGGACGCGGTCTTCTTCGGCGGCTATTCGCCGCAGGCCGGCCCGATGCTGCGCCAGATGCGCTCGCTCGGCGTGAAGGTGCCGCTGCTCGGCGGCGACGGCATCTGCTCGTCCGAAACGGCCACGCTGTCCCAGGTGGCCGGGGACCTGAACGTCTTCTGCACCCAGGGCGGGTCGATGCTCGACAGGAGCGACAAAGGCCAGAAGTTCGTCGAGCGCTACCGCGCCGAGTACAAGCGCGACCCCTTGACCTACGCCGCGGCCTTCTACGACGGCGTGAACCTGCTGGCCTCGGCCATCGAAGCCACCCAGTCGACGGACGCCCAGAAAATCATCGCCCACATCGCCGGCGGCAAGTTCGCGGGCGTGGCCGGCGAATACGCCTACGACGACAAGCACGACCTGCGGTCGTCCGCCGTCACCGTCTTCGCCTTCAAGGGCAAGGAAGTGGTGCCGTTGAAGAGCCTGTGATTCGCGGCGGGGGCTCCGGCGCCGGGTTTCTTACCTGGAAGCCCCGGCGCAAGCCTCAACCTCCTTCATAGGTCACGGCCTTGACGGCGGTCGTGCCGCGGCCGAGGACCGTGATTCTGATCGTGACGAAGGTGTAGTCCCCGCAGCATTTGTCCACATCCGGCATGCAGGTCGACTTCGTCCCGGTCGGCCTCACCGCGACCCGGACGGCGCCGTCCCGGGAGACATAGGCCTCGGCTCCCACGGCGGCAGGGCGGGTTTTGTGGACCGGGACCTTCCTGCCGTCGACGAACACCAGGCCCCGGCCGTCTTCGGACGCCGGGAAGCCCAGCACACAAGTCCCGTCGCCGCCGGCGAGAAGCTTCTCTCTCCGCCGGCCCCCATCCGCCAGCTGGTACCGTCGCCAGTAACCCATGACTTCCCGCCCGGACGGCTCTTCGACGTGTGAACAATCGTCTCCGCTGAGGTCGCCGACGCCGGGGGGTGCCGCCCGCGCCACGTGGCATTGAAGAACGAGGGCGAGGGCGAAGGTGGAAGCCGCGGCGCGCATGGGTTCGACGAACAAGGGAAAGTTTCGGTCTCTGGCCAGCATTAAACCTGCTACGCCGGCGAACGTCGCGCCCAACCCCGGCGCGAGCGCCGGAATCGGTTTTTTTCCGCATGAGGGGACCTCGCGGCAACTCGGGCCGCGCTGCCGCGCGCCTCATGGCGAGGTCCTCATGCCTTTGTAAAATCGGCGCAGGGTGTCTGGCCGCGGTCCTGCGGCCAGGCAGGTTGATGCGCAGGTCGGGCCGCCGCGCGGGAGACCCGCGCCATGAACCCTCCATCGACCCCCGCCATCGAAATCCTCGCAGCCGCCATCTTCGCCGTCGCGCTGGTCCACACCTTCGCAGCCGGACTTCTGGAGAAGCTGTCCCACCGGTATCCGAGACACGCGGGGTTGTTCCACCTGCTGGGCGAGGTGGAGGTGGTGTTCGGCTTCTGGGCCATCGTGCTGGTCCTGGCCATGGCCCTGGTCGGGAGCGGCGGTGACGCCTTGGCCTATGCCGAATCCCGCCAATACACGGAACCGCTCTTCGTGTTCGTGGTGATGGTGCTGGCCGCCTCCAGGCCCGTCTTGCAGCTTGTCCTGGCGTCCGTCGCCGCGGCCGCCCGGCTGCTTCCATGCACCCCGCCGGTCGCGACGGCGTGGCTGGGGTTGTCGGCGGTTCCGCTGCTGGGGTCGCTGATCACCGAACCTGCCGCCATGACGATCGCCGCGTTGTCGCTCGCGCCACTGGTGTTCGCGCCCAGGGTGCCCGAACGCTTGAAATACCTTGCGCTGGGCACGCTGTTCGTCAATGTGTCGATCGGCGGGACGCTGACCTCCTACGCCGCCCCGCCTGTCCTCATGGTGGCGTCGAAATGGCAGTGGGATTCAGGCTTCATGCTGGCCGAGTTCGGCTGGAAAGCCGCGCTGGCCGTCCTGGTCAATGCGACGCTGGCCACCTGGGCCTTGCGCGGGCACCTCAAGGCCGCTTCCACCGATGCGGCCACGGGCGCCGAGCGGGTGCCGCCCGTGGTGGTGGCCGTCCACCTCCTGTTCCTGGCGGGCGTGGTGGTGCTGGCCCACCATCCGGTGGCCTTCCTCGGCCTGTTTCTGCTGTTCCTGGGATTCACCCAGGCTTACAGCCGCCACCAGTCCCCCTTGATCCTGAAAGAGGCGTTGCTCGTCGGCTTTTTCCTGGCCGGGCTGGTCGTCCTCGGCGGCTTGCAGCAATGGTGGCTGCAGCCCCTCGTTTCCGGCATGCCGCCCAAGGCGCTGTTCTTCGGCGCCGTCGGGTTGACGGCGGTGACGGACAACGCGGCGCTCACCTACCTCGGCTCTTTGATCTCGGGCATTTCCGACGAGGCCAAATACATGCTGATGGCCGGCGCCGTGACCGGCGGCGGCTTGACCGTCATCGCGAATGCACCCAATCCGGCCGGCGTGGCGCTGCTCAAGCGGGGATTCGCCGACGAATCGGTCGGGGCCGGCGGCCTGTTGCTGGGCGCCTTGGGGCCGACGGCGGTGGCGGCCGCCGCCTTCTGGTTTCTCTAGTGGGGCGTTCGAGACCGCGCATGCAGGGAATGCTGTTTGCCCAGTCGGGCCAGACTCCCATTCCCCTCCACAGCCATGCTCATGCGCCACGTGCCATCCGCCGAATCCACCGCCTCCCTCGCGCCATGGCGCCGCCTCCCGGTCGGCGCGGAACCGTTGCCTTCGGGCGGGGGCGTCCATTTCAGGACCTGGGCGCCGGCTTGCAGCCGCTTGAGCGTCGTGATCGAACAGGGGCCCGGTGCCTCGGTGGAATCCGTGCTGGAGCCCGAACCCGGGGACAGCGGTTATTTCTCCGGGACTGTGGCGGGCGCGGCGATAGGCAACCTTTATCGGTTCCGCCTCGACGGCAAGGAGCGGCTGCTGCCCGACCCCGCCTCCCGATTCCAGCCCGAAGGCCCGCACGGCCCCTCCGAGGTGGTCGCGGGCGGCGATGCCTTTGACTGGTCTGACAAGGGATGGCGGGGCCTGGAATTGAAAGGCCAAGTGTTCTACGAAATGCACATCGGCACCTTCACGCCCGAGGGCACTTGGCGGGCGGCCACGGCCCACCTGGAAAGCCTGGCCGAGCTGGGCGTCACCGCGATCGAGCTGATGCCGGTGGCGGACTTCCCGGGGCGGTTCGGCTGGGGCTACGACGGCGTCTGCTGGTTCGCCCCCACGCGCCTGTACGGCAGGCCAGACGACTTCCGCCGCTTCGTCGATGTCGCGCACGGCCTGGGCCTGGGCGTGGTGCTGGACGTCGTCTACAACCATTTCGGCCCCGATGGCTGCTACCTGCGCGAATTCGCGCCGGCCTACTTCAGCGACAAGCACCGCAGTGAATGGGGCGACAGCCCCAACTTCGACGGACCCGGCTGCGGGCCGGTGCGAGAAATGGTCCTGGCCAACGTGGCCCACTGGATCGCCGACTACCGCCTCGACGGCCTGCGGCTCGACGCCACCCAGAGCATCGTCGACGATTCCCGGCCCCACATCCTGTCGGAGATCGGCCGGCAGGCGAGGGCGGCCGCGCCGGGCCGGAAAGTCCTGATCGTCAGCGAGGACGAGCCGCAACGCGCCCACCTGATGCGGCCGCGGGACCAGGGCGGCCATGGGCTGGACATGGTTTGGAACGACGACTGGCACCATGCCGCCCATGTGGCCGCGACCGGGCAGGACGACGCCTACTACACCGACTACCGGGGGCGGGCGCAGGAATTCGTGTCGGCCGCCAAATACGGCTTCCTCTACCAGGGCCAGTGGTACCGCTGGCAAGGCCAGCGCCGAGGCAGCCCCGCCCTGGACATCGAACCGGCCCGTTTCGTGCATTTCCTGGCCAACCATGACCAGGTGGCCAATGCCGGTTTCAGGGAACGGCCGCACGCGCAAGCCAGTCCGGGGCGCTGGCGGGCGCTGACGGCCCTGCTGTTGCTGGGGCCGCAGACGCCGCTGCTCTTCCAGGGACAGGAGTTCGCCGCTTCGGCCCCGTTCCTGTTCTTCGCCGACCACCATCCCGGCCTGGCGCGGGACGTGGCGCGCGGCCGGGGTGAATTCGCGGCCCAGTTCGCCACGCTCGGCCTGCCGGAAGTGGCGCGCCTGCTGCCCGCGCCGCACGATCCGGAAACCTTCGAACGGTGCCGGCTCGACCACGCGGAGCGCGGCAAGCCCGGACATGCGCAGACGCTGCGCTTGCACCGCGATTTGCTCAAGCTGCGCCGCGGCGACCCCTGTTTCTCCGCCCAGGCGCATCGCGGCGTCGACGGCGCGGTGCTCGGCGCCGACGCCTTCGTGCTGCGCTTTTTCGGCGTCGGTGGGGACGACCGCCTGCTGCTGGTCAACCTGGGGCGCGCACTGCACCTCGATCCGGCGCCCGAGCCGCTGCTGGCACCGTGCCTCGGCGGCACCTGGCGCATGGCCTGGTCGAGCCAGGACCCGGCCTATGGCGGCGTGGGCGCGCTGCACCCCGAACGGGCGCAGGCCGATCGGCGCATACCGGGCCGGGACTTGCCGCGGCCTTTCGACAACTGGTGGCTGCAAGCCGAAACGGCGGTGGTGCTCGCACCCGAGCCGCCAGGCGGGGAAGGGCGCTTGCCATGAACGATCCTTTGCGAGACATCGTCCGTCGCTGGCCGTGCCGGGATGGGAGCCAGCCGGGTGTGCCGGGCGGCGAATGGCTGGTCACCAATGGATTGGGCGGTTACGCATCGTCCAGCGTGGCCGGTAGGCCGACGCGCAAATACCATGGCCTGCTGGTGGCGGCCCTGCCCAATCCCGCCGGGCGCACGGTGATGCTGAATCACTTGGATGAGCAGGCCGTTCTGCCCGGCGACTATGGCCTCAGGCCGGACCCCGAGGAGCAGACGGAACGACGCTTCGACTTGCAATCGCCGTCGGGGCACCTGCGCGAATTCCGCCTGGAGGCGGGGCTGCCGGTGTGGGACTTCGAACTGGACGGCGCCAGGTTAGAGAAGCGCATCGTCATGCCTCACCGGCAGAACACCGTCCACGTGATCTATTCCGTGCCCCGTGGCAGCCCGCCGCTGCGTATCGAGCTGCGGCCCTGCGTGCATTTCCGCAACCATGAAACCGATGTGACGGCCCCGCTGCAGCCGGGCTACCACCTGACGCTCGGCGCGGTGCACGAGATCGGCTGCGCAGGCGGGCCCGCGCCACTGCGACTGTGGCTGTGCGGCGCCGACGCGTCGTTCACCCAGGGCGGCGGTGACAACCAGCCGATGTCCTACGGCGTGGAGCAAGAACGCGGCTACGCCCACCAGGGCCCGCTCTGGACCCCCGGCTACTTCACCTTCACCTTGATGGCGGGCCAGACGGCGGCCCTGGTGGCCTCCACCGAACCCCTGGAAGTCATGCAGGCCCTGTCGCCTGCCGAAGCGGAATTCGCCGAGCGCGAACGCCGCCGGCGCCTGCTGGCCGCCGCGCCCCCGGCCGCGCGCCGCGGCGCCGGGGCTGAACTGGTGCTCGCTGCGGACCAGTTCGTGGTGGTGCCGGCGGGCCGGCGGCGCGACGCGGCCCAGTCGCAGGCGGAAGGGGACGAAGTGCGCAGCGTGATCGCCGGCTACCACTGGTTCACCGACTGGGGGCGCGACACCATGATCAGCCTGGAAGGACTGACGCTGGCCACCGGCCGCATGCGCGAAGCGGGCAGCATCCTGCGGAACTTCGCCCGCTACGTGCGCGACGGGCTGCTGCCCAACATGTTCCCCGACGGCAGCAACGAAGGCCTGTACCACACCGCCGACGCCACCTTGTGGTTCTTCCACGCGCTCGACCGCTACGCCGCCGCCACCGGCGACGAGAACCTGGTCCGGCGCCTGCTGCCCACGATGACCGGCATCGCCGAGCACCACTTGCGCGGCACCCGGTTCGGGATCGGCGTGGACCCCGCGGACGGCCTGCTGAGCCAGGGCGCCGAGGGCTACCAGCTGACCTGGATGGACGCCAAATGCGATGGCTGGGTGGTGACGCCACGCCGCGGCAAGGCGGTCGAGATCAACGCCTTGTGGCACAACGCGCTGTGCGTGCTGGCCGGATGGACTTTCCGGCACGGTGACGAAGCCTCCGCACGGTCATGGGCGGGCTGGGCGGAACGCGTGCGCGAATCGTTCAATCGGCGTTTCTGGTGCGAACCCGCCGGCCACCTCTACGACGTCGTCGACGGCCCCCGCGGCGACAGCCCGGAGTGCCGGCCCAACCAGATCTTCGCCATCTCGCTGCCCCATCCCGTGCTCGACCGGCGGCATTGGGCCAGCGTGATCGAAGTGGCGCGGACCCGGCTGCTCACGCCTTACGGCCTGCGTTCCCTCGCACCCGGCAGCCCCGACTACGCCCCGAGGTATTTCGGCTCCCTGCGCCAACGCGACGCCGCCTACCACCAGGGCACCGTCTGGGCATGGCTGATCGGGCCCTGGCTGGACGCCTGGCGCCGGCTCCATCCGGACGACCTAGAAACACCGCGCCGCTGGCTGGCCCCGCTGCTCGACCACCTCGGCGACTTCGGCCTGGGCTCCATCGCAGAAGTCTTCGACGCCGAGGCGCCTTACACCGCAAGAGGATGCATCGCCCAGGCCTGGAGCGTCGCGGAGGTTTTGCGGCATTACCTGGCGCTGCAGGAGCACAGCGCGAGCGGCGGGGCGGCTTAGCGGCGACGCCACCGCCGGATTGCTCGGAACCCGAGTTCAATCGGACATGGGGCAGATGACTCCATGCGCAATTTCACCGCGCACGTTAGTTGACATAATATACATTGTCGCGCTTATCGAGACGGAAAAAGGCCGTTGGCCTCTTGAGTGGACCTGCCCCCGCTAATCGCCATCAACAGGGAAACGACGCTGGCGAAGGTGACGAAAAATGCCGCCGCGCCAATCCGATGCAAGCCTTTTCCCAATGCGGTCGTCAGCCGTTCCCCCTTCTTCGAGTCTCTGTGCTTGGCAAGCACGGCTCGAATCAAGGCTTCCTCTGGATCCAGGCCCGCGACGTGGGCCAGCAGCGCCCAGTCTTCCGGAGCACAAGAACGTCGTCCCGCCCGCCAGTCGCATACGGCTCCCGTGCTCACGCCCAGTAGCTTTGCCAGCTTGTAATCGCTGCCCGCTATTGCAGATGCTTTATCGATCAAATCATTCAATAACATGATTTCACTCCATTTCTGGTGTTAGCTCCAGTTCCAGTGCTAATCTTCGGTCACTCCATTTTTGGAGCGCTCCAGTTCCAGAACTATTGTGAGTATGGCTCAAGCGCGTCCCGATCCTCATGTCCCTACCTTGATCGACGTTGTGTCAACGCGAGGCCAGCGGCAATTTCTCGCGGCCTGTAAGCGGTCTGAGGCTCAGGCGCAGCGCGATTTAGAGGCCGTGGCGCGCCAACGCCGATGGCGTTTCCTCGCGAATCTGTACGCCCACCGTGCCGCGGTCCTGGAACAGCACGCGGCCTTTCTTCTGAGTTTCTAACGGCCATGTCGGCCTTCCTTCCTGGGTCTTACGTGCCCGCAACCACCTCTAAGGAAATCACTATGCAAAGCATCATCCAGGTCCTCAAGCTCAACGAAGCGCGCAGCGGCGAAAAGAACGGCCGCCGCTGGGAAATGCAAGACGCCGAATGCCTCTTGCTCAACGACGACGGCACTGTCAATCAAGTGGGCGTCCTCATGTTGCCCAAGGACCTGATGGGCAAAACGCAACCTGGCACCTACCTGGGTACTTTCGCGCTCCGTGCTGATACCTCTCGCGAAGGTCAGCGCCGCATCAATGCCGTGCTTACCGGCTTGCAGCCCTACGCCGTCGGTAAGTCCCCTGTCGCTGCCAAGGCCGCCGCTTAAGCGGTATCTCCAAACGGGTCGCTTGGCTTGGTGCACCTGGCGGCCTGAATTCACTGCACCGTAAAGGAAATTTACATGACTAAGTTCACTCGTTTCGCCATCGTCCCGGCTCTGGCTGCCGCCGCCGTTTCCGCTCAGGCCGCCGTGCCTACGGAAGTCACCACCGCTTTGACGGATATGAAGGCCGACGGTCTGACCGTCGCTTCTGCGGTCCTCGTGGCCGTCATTGCGCTGTACGCCATCAAGTTCATGCGCAAGGGTCTGTGATGGGCTGGCAGGTCGGGGGTGTTTGCTA
Organism: uncultured Burkholderiales bacterium; assembly: GCA_966211815.1. GTDB lineage: Bacteria > Pseudomonadota > Gammaproteobacteria > Burkholderiales > Burkholderiaceae_C > JANPCX01. The sequence continues at coordinate 3,375 of CBIHOD010000084.1, read as the reverse complement.
CGCCTCAGAGGACGCTGCGGTGCAAGCCGCAGTTAGTTCCGAGCTTGGCCGTGTGGTCATCCTCGGCTCTGCCGCTTACACAGTCGACGTGACCGCGGTTACAGCGTCCAGCGTCACTTATCGGCTCACAGGCCTTTCCGGGGCTACGGACATTGTCAAGACTGTTCCCGTTACCCCTGCCCCTTGCCGCCTTCTTGAGGGCGCCGACGCTCTCATTCTCGGGTGGTCCCTCATCGGTGTCTGGGTCGCTGCCTATGCGGTCAAGTACCTCGCCAATCTTGTTAAGTAACCATGGCTGCGACTGCTGAGTTTTACGTCGTCTTTCTTGGCTTGCTGGGGCTTGCATGGATCTTCTTCAAAGACTGATCGCTGCCTCTTTCTTGCTGCCCGGTTTGTCAATGGCAGCAGTGACTTCTTCCGGTCCCAGCGTCGTTTATTCCGGGAACTCCGGCAGCGTGCTTTACGGCAATGATTTTCACGACCTCATGGGTCGTTCCATAAAGAACGACAACATTGGCGGTGGTGCCAAGGTTTCTGATGCGGTCCGTGTTCAAACTTCAAGGGGTGCGGTGACCGCTACTGCTACCCGCGCTGTTTCGGCGTCTGCTATTGCGCGTGGTGCTTCTGTAGCGGCCCGTGCTCTTCCTTTCGTTGGGACTGCTATTGCTGTTGGCCAAGCTGGCTATTGGATTTACAACCTCTTGGATGACAACCGCATCCAGCCGGATGGGCATGGCAACAATATGTGGGATCCAGGTGTTCCGCAGGGGATGTACCCAGGGGTTTGCTGGTACACCCGTAACACCTGCCACAAGAGCATTCAGGCTGCTGCGAGTTATTGGGTCACTGGCTACAACATGGGTCAAACGGACCCGTTGTTCAAAGCGGCTGCCTTGGTTTCGGTGACTCAGACCTCGCCGACTTCCGGCACGATGCGGGTGACGTTTGGTGGTCAGGGCGGCTCTAACTTTTCCATCGTGGGCTACGCTGAGCAGCAGCTCCAATGCCCGCCGCCGCCGGCGTCTACTGGTGAGCTTGGTCCAGATGGCAAGTGCGCCACTGGTCGCTATACGCAGCCGTTGACGGATGAAGAGGTCGCTGGGAAGGTTGAGGACTCGGTCAAGAAGATGCCGGATCGCGTCCCGCTCGTCACCGACATCTTGAGTCGGCCCGCTGCTGGTATTGAGTCGGGGCCTACTACGACGTCTGGGCCTTCTAGTGCCACCGGGACGCCTCCTGCGCCGCTCGTTGTTAATACCCCGAGTGGTCCTGAGACTCGTACCGAGAGTCCTGATATCGCGATTCGATACCGTGGGCCTCAGGTGGAGTGGGAGCCGAAAGAAGTTACCACTACGCGGCCTGGCCCTAATCCCGGTGATCCGGATGAGACTACTGTTGAGCATGCCCCTGACGAGCCAAGCGCGGACCCCTCCGCGGCTGCTGCTCCTGACCCTTGCATTGCTAACCCAAAACGCGCCGGTTGTTCCGAACTTGGGGATGTTGAAGGTCCCCAGTGGGACCCTTCTGAGAAGCCCATTGAGCTAAAGGCTCAGTCACCGTGGGGCAGCGATAACGCCGGTTGCCCTCCCCCTCGGATTTTCACGATCGGCGGTCGGCAGATTCCAATGGAGTGGACGTTGTGGTGCCAGTTCTTCGCTGGTATTCGCTTCGCTGTCATTGCCGGTGCTTGGGTCGCAGCGGTTTTGATCTTTCTCGGGGGTAAGACGGAATGAATCTCGCCGCATGGTTGCTCAAGCTGACCGGCCCTCTTGCGAAACAAGTGATGGTGTCCCTTGGCTTTGGCGTGCTCGTCTACACCGGAGTCGACGCTACTGTCAGCGTCGCGTTGGCGACTGCGCGTACTGCTTGGGCAGGTGGGATGGCTGCTGAGCTTCCGGCGTTCATGGCAATGAGTGGCGTGAATACCGCTCTTGGCATCTTGGCGGGCGGCATCACTGCTCGATTGAGCATGATGGTTTTCAAGAAGTTGATTCCAAAATGATTACGCTCATTACTGGGGCGCCTGGTGCAGGCAAGACCTGTGCGCTCGTGGACATGATCCGCACGCAGTATCGGGATCGTCCCTGTTTCGTCAGCGGCATTCCGGATTTCCAGCTGCCGCATATTGAGCTTGTCGACCCTACGCAGTGGCCCACTGAAGTGCCTGACGGTGCATTGATCGTTATTGATGAGGTTCAGCGGGTGTGGCGCCCTGCCGGTCCTACTGCGCGAGTTACGGAAGATATTGCGCTCTTAGAAACGCATCGTCATCGCGGCCTTGATTTCCTTTTGGTCACTCAACAGCCGGCTCTGATACGCACCAATGTCCGGGCTCTTGTCGGCCGGCATGTTCATCTTCGCGACGTCGGCGTCCTCGGTCGCTGGTGGTATGAGTGGCCGGAGTGCAATGCAGCTCTTACTTGGAAGACCGCCCCAGTTAAAAAACGCTATGCCCTTCCCAAGAAGGTTTTTAGCCTCTACAAAAGCGCCAGCATGCACGTCAAGCCAGTGCGCAATATTCCGCCGGCCTTGATGATTGCTGTCGGTGCCCTGCTGCTGGTTGCCGGTCTTGTCTGGTACGCCACACGCAGCATTTCCTCTAAGACTCAGGTTGCGCCGGCCGCGTCTGTTCTCGCTCCTGTCGATGGCGCGGCTTCCTCCCCGGCGCGTTCATTTCCTGGCGGTGTTCCTGTTGTCGTTCCCTCTGGGGCGGTAACGGCGCAGTCAATTCAGGCTGATTTCCAGCCTCGCATTCGATCCCGTCCCGAGACTGCTCCGGCTTACGACCATCTTCGTGTTGTCAAGGCGATGCCAATCGTCACCGGTGGTTTTGTCCTTGGTTCTCACGTCGAGTGCCATACCGATCAAGGGACTAGGGCCTCGATTACCGATGATGAATGTCGCGCCTGGCTCGCTAATCCGCCCTACAACCCCTACAAAGCACTCAAGGCCGCGGACGTCTCTCATCCCCCGCTCGATGCACAAAGCCCTCCAGCGGCTGTTTCTCAGCCTTCTACGCCGCTCCTTCGCCCGCCCGGCGTTTGACCAAGCGGGGTATCGGGGCAGCGCCCTGATGTGAGCAGGCGGAGCCGCGGGGCGTCGTCTTCAAGACTGCCGCTCTAAGCCTGCAAACCAAGGATCTCGCGTGGCCACTACCTGTCGCCCTCAAGCCCCTAGTCGAAAGCGCCGCCGTGAAAGCGATTTCATTCGTGGCGTCCAACTGGAGTTGCCCCTTGAAAACCCGGTTCGTCCGGCCAGCGACATGGAGCGCAGCGACAGGGCGGTGGGGGGGGGCGGCGGCGCCGAAGTATGAAAAGGAAACATCACATAACAGGGTGGCGCGCCCGGTGGGGACGCGGGGGGGGGCGGAGCAAG
>CBIHOD010000083.1:0-17647 GCA_966211815.1 uncultured Burkholderiales bacterium | reverse complement strand
CGGAATCATAATCCGCAGGTCCGGGGTTCGAATCCCTGAAGCGCCACCAAAACACAACCCCTTGCAGGCCGAATCGCCTCCAAGGGGTTTTTCTTTTCAGGCGACTAGGCCGGCACCGGCGGCTTCACGTCCCGCTCCGAATTCGAACGACGCGTTGAGAAGACGCGCCGCCGCGCCGCGCGGCCCAATACACCGCGCCTTCGTCGCCATAACGTTCGGCGTGCGGCTCGTTGCTTTCCAGTGAGAACCGGTCGCCCGGCCGGAGGTGCCGGGTCGTCCCGCCGGCCTGCAGCCACATCTCGCCCCGGACGACCAGCGCGTCGACGCCGAAATCGTGGCGGTGCTCGGGAACGACTTGCCCCGCGGGCCATTCGCGCACGAGCACTTCGTCGAAACCTTTGGCCAGGCTTTCGGCTTCGAACAGCTCGAATGTCATGGTGGCAACCGTCGATCGTTGGGAAGTCATCGCCGCTCCATGGCGCCCATTCTCTCGCACCGGCGGCGAAGGCGCTCAGGCCTTGCGCACCCAGGCCGGGGCGATCGCCGTGCCCCAACCCGCGCCATAGCCCAGGTAGATGTTCAAGCCAGCCAATGGCTCGAGGTAGCGCGCGTTCTTCAGGCCGCCGGCATCGACCGGGGCGAAGCCCATGCTTTCCGCCAGCGACCGGGTGGCCGCCTTGGCGCGCTCGCTGTCGCTGGCAAGGAAGACGCTGACCCGGCGGCCATCGCCGAAATCCGCACCGGCGTCGAGCACCTGGGCGAACACGGTGTTGAAGGCTTTGACGACCTCGGCGCCGGGGCAGGCCTTGGCGATCTCCTCGGCGGCCGAGGTCGTGTGGCCCAGCGTCAGGCCCATGTAATCGGCGGTCAGCGGGTTGGTGATGTCGATCAACACTTTGCCCGCCAGGTCGCCGACCGCGTCCAGCGCCCCGGCGGCGTCCGCGTAGCCGGTGGCCAGGACCACCGCATCGGCGCCCTGCGCGGCGCCCCGGGCCGGGACGGCCATGACGACGCCGGGATGCGATGCGGCGAGCCGACTGGCCTTGTCGAGGTCACGCGCCGTCACTTTGACCTGATGCCCGGCAAGCGCGAGTTGTTTGACGAATGCCGAGCCCATGTTGCCGGCGCCGATGACGGTGATTTGCATGATGTTTCCTTGGTTGGCACAGCGATTCAGCTGCGATGGGAATGACTGTAGAAGTTCCGATTCCCCAAATAAACAAAGCAGAAATCAATGAACAGTCCCATATTTCGGGACAATCCAAACCATGGACAAGTTTCTGGAAATGCGCGCGTTTGTCGCGGTGGTCGACACCGGCAGCTTCGTCAAGGCCGCGCAAGCCTTGCAAACATCCAAGACAGCGGTGTCGCGGTTGGTCGGCGAGTTGGAAGCGCGGCTCGGCGTGCGGCTCTTGCACCGCACCACACGCAGGTTGTCCCTGACCGAGGAGGGCGAGGTCTTCCACGAGCGCTGCACCGCGCTCTTAAGCGACGTGTCGGCCGCCGAAGCCGAGATCACCGCGCATGCGGACGAAGCGATCGGGCTGGTGCGCGCCAACGTGCCGGTGAGCTTCGGCATGGCCTACCTGGCGCCGCTGTGGGCGGCTTTCATCGAACGCCATCCGAAGGTGATGCTCGAAGTGACGCTGTCCGACCGAGTGGTCGACTTGGTGGAGGAGGGCTATGACCTGGCGGTGCGCATCGGGCGGTTGCCGAACTCTTCGCTGATCTCGCGCCAGCTCGCCAAGACCAGGCTCGTGCTGTGCGCGGCGCCGGCTTACCTGCGCCGCCACGGCGTGCCCGGGCACCCGGCGGACATCGCGCGGCACGCCGTCCTGGCTTACACGCTGCTTTCGACGGGCGACCACTGGCAGTTCGAGGGCTCCGGCGGGCCCGTCGCGGTGAAAGTGTCGCCTCGCATGCGCAGCAACAGCGGCGACACCTGCATCGCCGCCGCGCTGCAAGGGCAAGGCATCGTGCTGCAGCCGACTTTCCTGGTCGGCCAACACCTGCGATCGGGCGCATTGGTGGAGGTGCTGCCCGAATACCGCTCGACCGAGCTGGGCGTCTATGCCGTCTACCCCAGCCGCAGGCACGTCTCGCCCAAGGTGCGCGCGATGATCGATTTCCTGGCGGAAGCCTTCAAGAAGCCGGCCTGGCCCGATTGAACCGCCAGCCCCACAAGCCCCTGCCACGCACACTCGCAATGGCTTCGTTGCCTTACAATTCGGCGCTTGCGCGGCTGGGCGCATCTCCAGGCAAATCGCTGCGGCGCCGCCCTCGGAACCACACCATCGCACCGGCTCCCGGCCTTCGGCTTGGAGCCGTTTTTCGTGCGGGACGCTTCAACGGGCATGCCGGGCAAACGATGGGCGGGACGACCAGCAAGCGCGCGCCCCACCCTCACCCAACAGCCACTGGACAGACACCATGCTTCGCTGTGCCTTCGCCGCCGCCTCCATCGCCTGCTCGGCGCTCACCGCCACGCTGATGCTGCCCACCGCGGCCTCGGCGCAGATGCTCTTCCAGCGCACCTTTCCGCAGGAAGCCCTGCGCGGCGAGATCGCCTTCGGCAGCACGCCGCCCGAGGCAGCGCTCAACGGCGCGCCCACGCGGCTGGCGCCCGGCGCCCGGATCCGCGGCGCGGACAACATGATGGTGATGTCGGACCAGCTCAAGGGCCGGGCTTTCGTCGTGCACTACACCCGCGACCTGCTGGGCCAACCCAAGGACATCTGGCTGCTGCGCCCCGACGAGGTGTCGCGCACGCCTTGGCCCGCCACGCCCGAGGAATCCAAGACCTGGCGCTTCGACGCCACCACCCAGACCTGGGCCAAGCCATGAGCGGCGCGGCGGGCAACGGCGGCGGCGGCAGGACGGCCGGCAAGAAGGTCTTCATCAAGACCTTCGGCTGCCAGATGAACGAATACGACTCCGACAAGATGGGCGACGTGCTCAACGCCGCGGAGGGCTACGAGCCCACCCAGGACGTCGACGAGGCCGACCTCATCCTCTTCAACACCTGCTCGGTGCGCGAGAAGGCGCAGGAGAAGGTCTTCAGCGACCTCGGCCGCGTCAAGCACCTGAAGGCCAAGGGCGTGATGATCGGCGTGGGCGGCTGCGTGGCCAGCCAGGAAGGCGCCGCGATCATCGCCCGCGCGCCCTATGTCGACGTGGTCTTCGGCCCGCAGACGCTGCACCGCCTGCCCGACCTGCTGGCGCGCCGCCGGAGCCAGCAGCGGCCGCAGGTCGACATCAGCTTCCCCGAGATAGAAAAGTTCGACAACCTGCCGCCGGCCCGGGTGGAGGGCGGCAGCGCGTTCGTGTCGATCATGGAGGGTTGCTCCAAGTACTGCAGCTACTGCGTGGTGCCCTACACCCGCGGCGAAGAGGTGTCGCGCCCCTTCGACGACGTGCTGGCCGAGGTGGCCGGCCTGGTGGACCAGGGCGTGAAGGAAATCAACCTGCTCGGACAGAACGTCAACGCCTACCGCGGCGCGATGGGCGGCACGGCCGAGATCGCCGACTTCGCCCTGCTGCTGGAATACGTCGCCGCCATCCCCGGCCTGGAACGGCTGCGCTACACCACCAGCCACCCCAACGAATTCACCCAGCGCCTGATCGACGCCTACGCCGCCATCCCCCAACTGGTGAACCACCTGCACCTGCCGGTGCAGCACGGCAGCGACCGCATCCTGATGGCGATGAAGCGCGGCTACACCGCGATGGAATACAAAAGCACGATCCGCAAGCTGCGCGCGATCCGGCCCGACCTGGCGGTGTCGAGCGACTTCATCGTCGGCTTCCCCGGCGAGACCGAGGACGACTTCGAGCGCCTGATGAAGCTCGTCGACGACGTGGGCTTCGACATCAGCTACAGCTTCGTCTACAGCGCCCGCCCGGGCACGCCGGCTTCCGCGCTGCAGGACGACACGCCGCAGGAGGTCAAACTCAAGCGCCTGCAGAGGCTGCAAGCCGCCATCGAAGCCAACTCCAGGCGGATCAGCCTGTCGATGGTGGGCACGCTGCAGCGCATCCTGGTGGAAGGACCCTCGCGCCGCTCCACCGCCGAAGCGCCCGAGCTGACCGGCCGCACCGAATGCAACCGCATCGTCAATTTCCCGGCCGGCCCGCAACCGGAGCGCCTGAAGGGCCAGATGCTGGACGTGCGCATCACCGACGCCTTCACCAACTCGCTGCGCGCCGAAGTGCCGATTCGGGAAACCGCCGCCTGAACGCCGGGCGGCCCGGCGAGCCGCTTCAGCGGGGGGCTCCGCGCAGTCCGAACCAGCCGATGCTCAGGGTGCAGGCCAGCAGCATCAGCCCGTAAGTGGCCATCTTGCCGTCTCGGCCGAAGAACAGCAGCCCGGCCAACAGGGCCGCCCCGCAGGCGGCGGAGCCGGCTGCGGCCAGCCGCGCCCAGGCGGTGCCGCGCAGGGCCTGCCGCCAGATCAGCTTGACGAAAGTGGCGGTCATCAGGCCCACGCCGAAAGCAGGGGCGAAGAAATTCAGCAAGTGCAGCAACGCGTCGAAGACACCCAAGGATCCATCCACCTTCCGGCGCCCGCCGCGCCCGTCGAAGGGCGGCAAAGGCAAAACTTGATCTACGTCAATGGCGGGGGCGACTCGGAAGCCTGTTCCGGGCAATAAGGCCCAGCGCGCCAGGGCGGCGAATTTTATAATCGAGGCATGAGCGTCGTCGCCCTCGGACTGAACCACACCACCGCGCCACTGGACCTGCGCGGCCGGTTCGCGTTCGCGCCCGAGGGCTTGGCCGACACCTTGAAAGGCTTGCGCCAGCGCCTGTCGCGAGCGCCCGAGCTGGCCATCGTGTCGACCTGCAACCGCACCGAGCTGTACGTGGGCGGCGCCGGCGGCCAAAGCAGCCAGCTCGTTCCCGCGGCCTTCGATTGGCTGGCCGAGGTCGGACGGGTGCAACCCCAGCAGTTGCGCCAGCACAGCTACCTGCTCGAAGGCGGCGCCGCCGCGCGGCACGCTTTCCGCGTGGCCAGCGGCCTCGATTCCATGGTGCTGGGCGAGCCGCAGATCCTCGGCCAGATGAAGCAGGCGGTGCGGCAGGCCGACAGCGCCGGCACGCTGGGCAGCACGCTGCACCAGATGTTCCAGCGCTCCTTCGCGGTGGCCAAGGAGGTGCGCACCTGCACCGACATCGGCTCGCATTCCATCAGCATGGCCGCCGCCAGCGTGCGCCTGGCGGGCCAGCTCTTCGGTGACCTGCAGGACCTCAACGTGCTCTTCATCGGCGCGGGCGAGATGATCGAGCTGGTCTGCACCCATTTCGTCGCGAAGAACCCGAAGTCGATCACCGTGGCCAACCGCAGCCTGGAGCGCGGCGAGAAGCTGGCCGGCCGCTTCGGTGCGCGGGCCATGCGGCTGGCCGACCTGCCGCAGCTGCTCTGCGACTTCGACGTCGTCATCTCGTGCACCGCCAGTTCCGTTCCGATCGTCGGCCTGGGCGCCGTCGAGCGCGCCTTGAAGGCCCGCAAGCGCCGGCCGATCTTCATGGTCGACCTGGCGGTCCCGCGCGACATCGAACCCGAGGTCGCCCAGCTCTCCGACGTCTACCTCTACACCGTCGACGACCTGTCCACCATGGTGCAGACCGCCGGCGAGAAGCGGCAGGCGGCCGTCCAGCAGGCCGAGGCCATCATCGAGACCGGCGTGCAGGGCTTCGTGCACTGGATGGGCCAGCGCGGCAGCGTGCCGCTGATCCAGGCGCTGCAGACGCAGGCCGACGACTGGCGCCAGGCCGAGATCCAGCGCGCCCGCAAGCGCCTGGCCAAGGGTGACGACATGGACGCCGTCCTCGACGCCCTGACCCGCGGCTTGACCCAGAAAATGCTGCACGGCACCCTGGCCGAGCTGCACGCCAGCCACGGCGAGCAGCGCGAGCAGCTGCTGCACACCATCTCGCGGCTCTTCCTGCGCTCGGGCGCCATCGACCCGGCCGACGCCCGCGAAGACGCCCTGCCCCCCGGGCAACCCCGGCGCCCCGAGCATTAGCGCCGCCGCGCGGCGGTGCTCCGCCGCCTTCCCGCACCGCCAACCCCGGCCTCGCGGAATTTCCAGGCCGCGGTTCCCGCAGCCAGTTTCCCCTTCCCCGACCCATGAACGACGCCCAACGCCAGCAGTTCGAGCGCTTGGCACACCGCCTGGCCGAACTGGACGCCAACCTCGGCGACCCGCAGGTGGCCAAGGACATGAAACGTTTCCGCGAACTCAGCCGCGAGCACGCCGAAGTCGGCAACGTGCTGTCGCGCTACCGGCGCTTCGTGCAGCGCGAGCGCGACGCGCAGCAGGCCCAGGCCTTGCTCGACGACCCCGACATGGCCGAGATGGCGCGGCAGGAGGTCGCAGACGCCCAGGCCGAGATGGCGCAGCTGCAGGCCGAACTGCAGGCCGAGCTGCTGCCTAAAGACCCGGACGACGCGCGCAACGCCTTCCTCGAAATCCGCGCCGGCACCGGCGGCGACGAATCCGCCCTCTTCGCCGCCGACCTGGCACGCATGTACCTGCGCTTCGCCGAGCGGCAGGGCTGGCGAACGGAAGTGATGTCGGAGAACGTTTCCGACCTGGGCGGCTACAAAGAGGTGGTCTTCCGCATCGAAGGCGAGCGCGTTTACGGCCAGCTGAAGTTCGAATCCGGCGGCCACCGCGTCCAGCGCGTGCCCGCCACCGAGACCCAGGGCCGCATCCACACCAGCGCCTGCACCGTGGCCGTGCTGCCGGAGCCCGACGAGGCCCAGGAGGTCCAGCTCAACCCGGCCGAGCTGCGCATCGACACCTTCCGCGCCAGCGGCGCCGGCGGCCAGCACGTCAACAAGACCGACAGCGCGATCCGCGTCACCCACCTGCCCACGGGCCTGGTGGCGGAGTGCCAGGACGACCGTTCCCAGCATCGCAACAAGGCCAAGGCGCTGGCGGTGCTGGCCGCCCGGTTGCGGGACAAGGAACGGACCGAGCGCGAAGCCAAGGAAGCCGCCACCCGCAAGGGCCTGATCGGCAGCGGCGACCGCAGCGACCGCATCCGCACCTACAACTTCCCGCAGGGCCGCCTCACCGACCACCGCATCAACCTGACGCTCTACAAGCTGCAGTTCATCGTCGACGGCGACCTCGGCGACGTCATCAAGGCCCTGGAAGCGGCCCGGGCCCAGCAGCAACTCTCGGCCCTGGAGAGCGGCGAATGACGTCGGGCGCCGGAAACGACAACCCGACCACCGTGGCACACGCGCTGCGGCAGGCCCGAGAGCGGGGTGTGGATCGCCTGGACGCCCAGCGCCTGCTCTGCGCCGTCACCGGCCAGGGCCGCACCTGGCTGCAGGCGCACGGCGACGAACCGCTTTCGGCGACCGGCGCGACGCAATGGCGCCAATGGCTGGAGCGGTGCGCCGCGGGGGAACCGCTGGCCTACTTGCTCGGCGAAAAGGAATTCCACGGCCTGCCGCTGCGGGTATCGCCCGACGTGCTCGTCCCCCGGGCCGACACCGAAACGCTGGTCGATTGGGCGATCGAACTGCTGGGCCGTTCGGCCTCCGCCCAGCCCCCCCGCGTGGTAGACCTGGGCTGCGGCAGCGGCGCCGTGGCCCTGGCGATCAAGCACCGCTGCCCCCACGCCGAGGTGACAGCCGTCGACGCCAGCCCGGCCGCCCTGGACGTGGCCCGGGCCAACGCCGACCGCCTGGCCATCCCCGTGGAATTCCACCTCAGCGACTGGTGGCGGGCGCTGGCCGGGCGGCGTTTCGACCTGGTGGTCAGCAACCCGCCCTACATCGCCGACGGCGACCCGCATTTGCCCGCGCTGTCCCACGAACCGATCATGGCCCTGACTTCCGGCAGCGACGGGCTGGACGCCCTGCGCCACCTCGTCGAACATGCGCCCGGCCACCTCGCGCCGGGGGGCTGGATGCTGTTGGAACACGGCAACACGCAGGCCGAAGCGGTGCGCCAATTGTTGGTGTGGCGGGGTTTTTCCGATGTCGCCACCCGCACTGACCTGGGCGGAAACGAACGTTGCACCGGCGGGCGATGGCCGGGTGGCCATGACCTTTGACCGGCCAGCACCCCCTTGAAAAAAGGGCCCACAAAGCCGGGCCGGACGAGTACGATGAATTCCAGCCGCCCCACTTTTCAGCCGTCCCAACGCCGGAGTGAAGGAGTTCAGTCATGCGCTCGACCGACTTGCTGATGATCGCCGCCGCGATGGCCTGCCTGTCATGGACGGGCATGGCGCGCGCCGAGAACGGACTTTCCAGCCCCACCGCCCCGGTTTGGCCCCAATGGCAGGGCCGCCTGGCCGTCGGACTGGCCCAGTCGCCGACCGACCCGGCGGCCGGCAGTCGCCCCAACAGCCTGAGCCTGCTCGGCGACTATTACTTCCACCGCTATGCCAGCGGTTTGCAGGACAGGACATCGATCGGCGGGTTCCGCGCCACCAGCGGCATCCTGCTGGGCAGCGCTTCACCGCGGCTGCTGTCGGGCTGGGGCGGCAGCCTGGCTCCCAGCCGGTTCAGCCTGAGTCGCCAATCCCTGGGACAGGAAGCGGCGGCCGGCGGGCCGGAAAGTGACGCAGGTGCCATGCCCTACATCGGGCTCGGCTACACCAGCATCTCGCTCAGCGGTGGCTGGGGGTTCAGCGCCGACATCGGGCTGTCGTCTTCCCCGAACAGCCGGCGCAACATGCCCTGGGGCCGGCCGGGGGCGTTCTCGGGCAACGGCCTGGGCCTGGAAGACAGCCTGCGGGAGATGCGCCTGTCCCCGCTGTTGCACCTGGGCGTCTCGTATTCGTTCTAGCGGGTCGCCGCCAGGGTCATCGCCGCCGCGCGAGCGCCGCAGTGGCTGGCCGTATAAACTGTCGGCCCTCCCCGCCATTCCCATCCGCGCCTGATCGCCGGGCCCGCACTGCCATGACCGATGTCCAAAAACGCATAGACGATCTCGTGAAGTCGAACCGCGTGATGCTTTTCATGAAAGGCACAGCCCAGTTCCCGATGTGCGGCTTTTCGGGGCGCGCGGTTCAGATCCTCAAAGCCTGCGGCGCGAACGACCTGAAAACCTTCAACGTGCTGGAAGACGAAGCGGTGCGCCAAGGCATCAAGGAATACGCCAACTGGCCGACCATCCCCCAGCTGTACGTGAACGGCGAATTCGTCGGCGGCTCGGACATCATGACCGAGATGTACCAGGCCGGCGAATTGCAGCAGCTGCTCGGAACCTCCGCCTGACCGCCATGGTGCCGGCCCGCATGCGCGTGGTGGTCGGCATCACCGGCGCGACAGGCGCCGTCTACGGCGTGAGGCTGCTGGAACGCCTCAGGGCCATGGGCGCGCAGACCCACCTGGTCGCCACGCCGGCCGGCGTGCTGAACGTCCACCATGAACTGGGCCTGGGCCGGCAGGCGCTCGAAGCCCTGGCCGACGTGGCCCACAACCCGGCCGATGTCGGCGCCACCCTCGCCAGCGGCTCTTTCCCCACTGACGCCATGGTGGTGGCCCCCTGCTCGATGAAGACCCTGGCGGCCATCGCCCACGGCTTGTCGGACAACCTGCTCACCCGGGCCGCCGATGTGACGCTCAAGGAACGGCGCCGCCTCGTGCTGATGGCCCGGGAGACGCCCCTCAATCTCGCCCACCTGCGCAACATGACCGCGGTGACGGAGATGGGCGGCATCGTCTTCCCCCCATTGCCCGCCTTCTACCACCGACCCCAGAGCATCGACGACCTAGTGGACGACACGGTGGAACGCGTGCTGTCGCTGCTGGGACTGCAAGAGGCCCGGCCCAGGCATTGGGCGGGTCTTTAGCCGAGCCCACAGACCGGCCCGCAGACACGTCGGCCGACCCTTTCGCGCCAAGGCGGGCGATCCGCGGACGAACCGATCAGGCGCTCGACTCCGATCAAGCCGTCGCCGAGAACTCCCAGTTCCTGCGGGCGCCGAACACCAGGTTGGGGTATTCGGCACGGCCGCGGCTGCCGTTGTAGCGTCCCAGGCCCATGAACAGGTCGCCGCGCTCGCGGTCGAGGTAATGGCGCAGGATGACGCAACCGAATCGCAGGTTGGTCGGCATGTGGAACAGGCGCGTGGCGTCGCCGTCGCCAATGGCGCGTGTCCAGAAAGGCATGACCTGCATGTAGCCGCGGGCGCCGGCGCTGCTGATCGCGTATTTGCGGAAGCCGCTTTCCACCTGGATCAAGCCGAGCACCAGGTCGGTTTCCAGGCCGGCGCGTTTGCTCTCGTACCAGACCGTCTCCAGGAAGTCGATCCGTGCCACGCTCTCCGGTTTGCGCTTCACCAGGCGCTGGCTCATTTCACCCAGCCAGCGCAGGTAGCCCAACCTGGCGGAGATGTCGGAGAAGACCGGCTTCGGCGGCGCGCTGTTGGCAATGGACGCGGAAAGCGCCGAACGCACCGAATCGGCCAGGTCCTCTTCGACCTGCGCCCCCGCCCGTCCCACCTTGGGCAAGCCGGCCAGAAACGGCGAGCAGGCCCATCCCAACGCCCTGCGGCGCGTCAGCGCCAGGGGCGGCACCGCGTCTTTCATCATGCTTGCAGATGGACCTTCAACTGCGGCAGCACCTCTTCCAGGGACAGCGTGCGGGCCTTCTCTTCGCGCCTGCCTTGCAGCTCGACCTGGCCTTCTTTCAGGCCCCGGTCGGAGATGACGACGCGCCAGGGCACGCCCACCAGTTCCCAGTCGGCGAACATCGCACCGGGCCGCTCGCCGCGATCGTCGAGCATCACATCGACGCCCAGCGCCGACAGGTCGTCGTGCAGCTTCTGCGCCGCCGCCTGCACCTCGGCGGAACGGTCATAGCCGATCGGGCAGATCACCACGGCGAAAGGCGCCATGGCCAACGGCCAGATGATGCCGCGCGTGTCGTTGTTCTGTTCGATCGCAGCCCCCAACAGCCGGGTGACACCGATGCCGTAGCAGCCCATCTCCATCAGCCGGGGCTTGCCGGTCTCGTCCAGGAAAGTGGCTTTCATGGCCTGGCTGTATTTGGTGCCGAGGTAGAAGACGTGGCCGACTTCGATGCCGCGCTGGATGGCCAGCAGGCCTTTGCCGTCCGGCGAAGGGTCGCCTTCGACCACGTTGCGGATGTCGGCCACGGCATCCGGTTCCGGCAAGTCGCGGCCCCAGTTCACGCCGGTCCAGTGGAAGCCGGCGTCGTTGGCGCCGCAAATGAAATCGCTCATGGCGGCCACGGTCCGGTCGGCCACGACGCGCACCGGTTTCTTCGGCGACAACGGGCCGAGGTAGCCGGGCTTGCAGCCGAAGTGGTCTTCGATTTCCGGCACGGTGGCGAAGCGGTAACCGTCTTTGAGGCCTTCGACCTTGCCGGCCTTGACTTCGTTGAGCATGTGGTCGCCGCGCACCAGCAGCAGCCAGACCGTGCTCTTCACGACATCGCCGGCCTCGTTCTTCTCGTCGGTGGCGAGCACCAGCGATTTCACGGTGGAGGCCAACGGGACGTTCAGCAGCTCGGCGACGTCCTCGCAGGTGCTCTTGCCCGGCGTGGGGGTTTTCGCCAAACCCTGGGTCGGCGCAGCGCGCTGCGCGATCAGGCTCACTGCCTCGGCCAGCTCGATGTTGGCGGCGAAATTGGACTGCGGGCAATAGACGATCGCATCCTCGCCCGTGTCGGCGATGACCTGGAATTCATGCGAGCGGTCGCCGCCGATCGCGCCGGTATCCGCCGCGACCGCGCGGAACTGCAAGCCCAGGCGTTCGAAGATCCGGGTGTAGGCGGCGAACATCTGGTCGTAACTTCTTCCAGCCGCCTCCACGTCCCGGTCGAAGGAATAAGCGTCCTTCATCGTGAATTCGCGGCCGCGCATGATGCCGAAACGCGGCCGGCGCTCGTCGCGGAACTTGGTCTGGATGTGATAGAAATTCTTGGGCAGTTGTTTGTAGCTGCGCAACTCCTGGCGCGCGATGTCGGTGACGACCTCTTCGCTCGTGGGCTGGATGATGAAGTCGCGTTCGTGCCGGTCCTTCACCCGCAGCAGCTCCGGCCCCATCTTGTCGAAGCGCCCCGTCTCCTGCCAAAGCTCCGCCGGCTGCACCACCGGCATCAGCAGTTCGACGGCGCCGGCGCGGTTCATTTCTTCCCGGATGATGGCTTCCACCTTGCGGATCACGCGCAGGCCCATCGGCATGTAGTTGTAGATGCCGGCTCCGAGGCGTTTGATCAAACCTGCGCGCATCATCAACTGGTGGCTGACAATTTCCGCGTCCGCAGGGGCTTCCTTGAGCGTCGAAATGAAGAACTGGGTGGCTTTCATGGAGAGTGATGGCTTGCGCGCCGGCGTGCGGACCGCCGACGGGGAAAGGAAATGGGGAAGGCACCGGACGGCATGACTGCGCGACCGATGCCGCCCAGGTAAACCCGCGACAGGCTTCAATTCCTGTCATGCCGGTGCAATAATCGTTTCAACTAAAAATTTGGGGTTGATTATGCTCGACCGTGACGGGTTCAGGCCCAACGTCGGCATCATCCTGCTCAATCCGCGCAACCAGGTTTTCTGGGGAAAGCGCATCAGAACGCACTCCTGGCAATTCCCGCAAGGAGGCATCAAATACGGCGAAACGCCCGAGCAGGCGATGTTCCGCGAGCTCCACGAAGAAGTGGGGCTGATGAGCGACCACGTGCGCATCCTCGCACGCACCCGCGACTGGCTTCGTTATGAAGTGCCAGACCATTTCATCCGCCGTGATGCCCGCGGCCATTACAAAGGCCAGAAACAAATCTGGTTTTTGTTGCAGCTGATCGGCCGCGACAGTGATATGAACTTGCGCGCGACCGACCACCCCGAATTCGACGCTTGGCGCTGGAACGACTATTGGGTGCCGCTGGACGCCGTCATCGAATTCAAGCGCGGCGTTTACCAGATGGCTTTGACGGAACTGGCCCGGCACATCCCGCGCACCGGCATCCACAACCGTTACCTGCGGGCCGGCACCGTGTCGCATTCGCACGAGGATGACCTGTCGCACCACACCGCCCAAACGCTGGAAACACCGCACCAGGCGACAGGCCCCGACCAACCCGCGGCCGACGAAGGCAACTCGCGCTGACGCACCGCGGCCCGCCGCGGCAACGCGGCCAGCGGTCAGCTCAGGACCAGGTTGTCCCGGTGGATCATCTCCGGCTCGCCGGTGAAGCCCAGCAAGCGTTCGAAATCGGTGGACGGCCGGCGCGCGATCAGCCGCGCCTGGCTGCTGTCGTAGTTCGCCAAGCCCCGCGCAACCTCGGCGCCCGTCGAGTCCTTGACGGCGATGACGTCGCCGCGATGGAATTCCCCCTGCACCGCCATCACGCCGATGGGCAACAAGCTTTTGCCCTCAAGCCGCAGCTTGGCGACGGCGCCGTCGTCGATCGTGACCGCGCCGCGCAGCTGCAAATGGTCGGCCATCCATTGCTTGCGCGCCGTCACCTTGGGCGTCGAAGCGGTCAGCAGCGTGCCGATCGGCTCGCCGGCGGACAGCCTGATCAACGCGTCGGCCTCCCGTCCCCACGCGATCACGGTGCTGGCGCCGCTGCGGGCCGCCCGCTTGGCCGCGAGTATTTTGGTGATCATGCCGCCACGGCCGATGCTGCTTCCCGCGCCGCCAGCCATGCGCTCCAGCTCCGGATCGCCGGCCTGGGCCTCGTGGATGAAACGCGCCTGGGGATCGCGGCGCGGATCGGCGGAATAAAGGCCCTTCTGGTCGGTCAGGATCACCAGGGCGTCGGCTTCGACCAGGTTGGCGACCAGCGCGCCCAGGGTGTCGTTGTCGCCGAACTTGATCTCGTCGTTGACGACGGTATCGTTCTCGTTGATGACGGGCACGACGTTCAAGCCGAGCAAGGTCAACAGCGTCGAGCGCGCATTCAGGTAGCGCTCGCGGTCGGCCAGGTCGGCGTGCGTCAGCAGCACTTGGGCGCTGCCCAGCCCCTGCTCCTTGAGCTTGCTTTCGTAGATCTGCACCAGGCCCATCTGCCCCACGGCGGCGGCGGCCTGGAGCTCGTGGATCTCCTTGGGGCGGGAATTCCAGCCCAGCCGTTTCATGCCTTCAGCGATGGCGCCGCTGGACACCATCAAGACTTCCCGGCCGTCGCGCGCCAGGCAGGCGATCTGCCGGCACCAGTTGCCGATGGCCTGCTCGTCGACGCCACGGCCTTCGTCGGTCACGAGGCTGGAGCCCACCTTCACGACGATGCGCCGCGCGTTGCGCATGACTTCGTTCATGGCTCGCCGGCCTCCGCGTCCCGTACCGCGAACCGGGGATCGGGGTCGTCCGGCACGACCTGCTTGAGCTTGGAAACATGCTCATAAACGGCTCGCACCAGCTCGTCGCAACCCGAACGGTTCAGCGCGGAGACCTCGAACACAGGCCCTTTCCATTTCAGGCGTTTCAGGAAATCTTTGATGCGCGCGGCGCGCTCCTCTTCGGGGACCATGTCCAGCTTGTTCAGGACGATCCACCGCGGCTTATCGGCCAGCGAGGCGTCGTATTTCTTTAATTCCTTGGCGATCACCTTCACTTGCGCGACAGGGTCGACGTCCTCATCGAAAGGCGCGAAGTCCACCAGGTGCAAAAGCAGGTGGGTGCGCTGCAAATGGCGCAGGAAATAGTGGCCCAGGCCCGCGCCTTCCGATGCACCCTCGATCAAGCCGGGGATGTCCGCGACGACGAAACTCTGCTCCGCCGCCACGCGCACGACGCCGAGGTTGGGGTGCAAAGTGGTGAAGGGGTAGTCCGCGATCTTGGGCCGGGCATTCGAGATGGCGGTGATGAGCGTGGACTTGCCGGCGTTGGGCATGCCCAGCAAACCGACATCGGCCAGCACCCGGAGCTCCAGCCTCACCTTGCGCTGCTCGCCGGGCCAGCCCGGCGTTTTCTGCCGGGGCGCCCTGTTGGTGCTGGTCTTGAAATGCAGGTTGCCGAAGCCGCCGTCGCCGCCTTTGACCAGCAGCACTTTCTCGTCGGGAACCAGCAACTCGGCCAGGACTTCGCCCGTCTCGAAATCCTTGATGATGGTCCCCATGGGCATGCGCAACACGATGTCTTCCGCCGCGGCGCCGAATTGATCGGAACCGCGGCCGTTCTCGCCGCGGCGTGCCTCGTGCCGTCGCGCGTAGCGGTAGTCGATCAGCGTGTTCAGGTTGCGGTCGCCCACGGCGTAGACGCTGCCGCCGCGTCCGCCGTCGCCGCCATTGGGACCGCCGAAAGGCAGGAATTTCTCGCGGCGGAAACTCATGCAGCCCGCGCCGCCATCGCCGGCGACGATGTCGATGACCGCTTCGTCAACAAATTTCATGGTGATTTATCAATTTCCCGGGTGCGTTTGTCGCCGGGCCGATGGCTGATCAATGACCACACGCCCAATGCGATCAACAGCGCAGGCCACCACTGCCTCAACCAGCCCCAGCCCAGCAGGCCGAAGTTGTTCGCCAGCAAGACAGCGCCTACGACGATCAAGATGATGCCGCTCTTGTTCATGTTTCAAGCCCTTTCCCACGGAGAGACCCATGGTACCGAAGGCCCTGGACGTCGGCACGGCGGACGAAGGAAAGGGCACCCCGAAATGACAAACCCCGGCAAGCCGGGGTTTTGCAGGTGGAAGCCAGCGGGTTCAAGCTGCCTTGATGATGTTCACCGTCTTGCGGTTCAGCGGCCCCTTGACCGCGAAATCCACTTCGCCGTCGACAAGGGCGAACAAGGTGTGATCCTTGCCGACCCCCACGTTGACGCCCGGATGGAAACGGGTGCCGCGCTGGCGCACGATGATCGAACCGGCCGAAACGACCTGGCCGCCGAAGGCCTTGACGCCCAGCATCTTGGGTTGAGAGTCGCGGCCGTTCCGGGTGGAACCGCCGCCTTTTTTCTGTGCCATGGAAGAACGCTCCTAATGTTGACGACGGCAGATCAAACGTTGACCGCGCTGATTTGCAGCTCGGTGTAGGTTTGACGGTGACCTTGCCGCTTTTGGTAGTGCTTGCGACGGCGCATCTTGAAAATGCGCACCTTGTCGTGCTTACCCTGAGCCAACACGGTGGCCCTCACGCTGGCGCCTGCAACCAAGGGATTCCCAACCTTCAAATCAGCACCCGCCCCAACGGCGAGAACCTGGTCGATCGTGATCTCTTGGCCGACATCCGCAGCAATCTGTTCTACTTTAATTTTTTCGCCCGCAGCAACCCTGTATTGTTTGCCGCCGGTTTTTATGACCGCGTACATATCAGACCTTTCATTTAACACCTGGGGCGACCTCCGGCCGCCACGTGAACCGCTCGCTGCGCTCTGCAATCACGTTCCGCGATAACTTGGACCCAAGCTAAGGAAAGGAAAGGGAAATTTGAGCGCAGCCTTAAATTCTACCACGCTGGGTCTTTAAACACCACTTCCACCCCCTCACCGAATTGTTGGTGCACACTGACTATCCAATCAGCGCCGCACCAGCGGCGTCGACCCGCCCGCCCCTTCCTATAATTTGCGGGATCTTGCGAGCGAAGTGTTTCCAAGCAGCATCCTTCAACACGGCAATGTCCCAGTGAACGTCACAGAACTCGCACTCATGGCCGACGACATGGCCGAAGTCGATGCCGTCATCCGGCGCAGACTCAATTCAGATGTCGCGCTGATCCAGCAAATTTCCCAATACATCGTCGGCGCGGGCGGCAAACGGATGCGGCCGATGCTGGTCCTGTTGTTCGCGCGCGCAATGGGTTTCCAAGGGCCCGAACGCTGGGAATTGGCGGCCGCGGTCGAATTCATCCACACAGCCACGCTTTTGCACGACGATGTCGTCGACGAGTCCTCCCTGCGGCGGGGGCAGGCCACCGCGAACGCCCAGTTCGGGAACGCGGCCAGCGTGCTCGTCGGCGATTTTCTGTACTCGCGCGCTTTCCAGATGATGGTTTCCGTCAACAGCTTGCGGGTGTTGGACGTGCTTGCCGACGCGACCAACGTGATCGCGGAAGGCGAAGTGCTGCAACTCATGAACATGCACGATCCGGACCTGGCGGTGGAAGATTACCTCAAGGTCATTCGCTTCAAGACCGCGAAACTGTTCGAAGCCAGCGCCCGACTCGGAGCGGTCCTCGGCGCGGCCCCGGCAGCGCTGGAAGACGACTGCGCCCACTACGGGCGGTGCATCGGCACCGCTTTCCAGTTGATCGACGACCTGCTCGACTACGAGGGCAGCACCGAGGAGCTCGGCAAGAATGTCGGCGACGACCTCCGCGAAGGCAAGCCGACCCTGCCTCTTTTGCTGGCGATGGCCAATGGGACCGTCAGCGAACGTTCCTTGATCCGCCACGCGATCGAACACGGCGAAGTCGATCGACTGGCGGACATCGTCGCCATCGTCCGTCGCACAGGCTCGATTGAAGGAACGCGCGAGGCCGCCCGTCTGCAGGCGATGGAGGCAAAGCAGTGCCTGAACTCACTCGAGCCGTCCAAGTACCGCGACCTTCTGTTAGACTTCTGCCTTCGTTCGGTGGAGCGGTCGACCTGACCGCCATGGATCTGCCGTCATACCGATGCAAATCCCATGCATGCGGTTGGCAGCCAAACCACATCGAAACGGGGTGTAGCTTAGCCTGGTAGAGCGCTACGTTCGGGACGTAGAGGCCGGA
>CBIHOD010000082.1:0-17982 GCA_966211815.1 uncultured Burkholderiales bacterium | reverse complement strand
CGTGGCGGCGCAGCTTGTCCAGCAGCGTCTCCATCTGGTGGGTCAGCTCGGCGACGTCGTTGAACCCGAAGGTGGCGGCGCCGCCTTTCACGGAGTGCGCGCAGCGGAAGATGGAGTTCAGCTCCTCGTCGTCCGCGGCTTCGATGTCGATCTCGAGCAGCTGCTGCTCCATGCGGTCCAGGTTCTCGCCGGCTTCCTCGAAGAAGACTTGGTAGAACTGGCTCAGATCGATGCCCGCGCTGAGGTTTGAACCTTCAGACGTCATGTCGCCCATGGCGCTCTCCTGTGTGCTTGCTGGTATTTCGTGCGGGGCTGGTCGGCCGCGATGACGTCGAGGTCATCCCCGCTACTTCCGAAGCGGCGCCGTTTCAGCGCACCACTTTTTTGATGACTTCGAGCAGCTTGGCCGGGTCGAACGGCTTGACCAGCCAACCGGTGGCGCCGGCCGCCCGGCCCGCCAGCTTCATCTGGTCGCTGGACTCGGTGGTCAGGATCAGGATCGGCGTGGCCTTGAACTTGGGGTTGTCCCGCAGTTTCTTGGTCAGGCTGATGCCGTCCATGCGCGGCATGTTCTGGTCGGTGAGCACCAGGTCGAAATCGCGGCTGGAGGATTTCTCCCAGGCGTCCTGACCGTCGACCGCCTCCACCACGTTGTAGCCCGCGCTCTTGAGCGTGAAGGTGACCATTTGACGCATGGAGGCTGAGTCGTCCACAGCGAGGATTGAATGCATAACGTTCTCCGGGGTCTCGATGGATTTGAAAGATTTGTCGTGGTGGGGCAGGACTGCAGGGTCAGAACAACTCGATGGATCCGACGTCCATCTCGGCTTGGGTCACGGGATTGGGGCGCAGCGGCGGCATCTCCACCACCGCTTCGCCTTCTTCGTCGTCGCCAAAGGTTTCCCGCGCCAGCGTGTCGGCGCAGCTGCGCAGGCGCTTGTTGGTGTGCTCGATCAGCTGCGAGGCCATGTCCTGGAACTGCAGCGCGGTCACCGCGGTGCCCAGGTACTGGATCGCCCGGTTCGCCTCGGCCTCGCTGCCGGCGTCCTGGGCGCTGAGCTTCTGGATCTGCTCGCTGGCCCCTTGGAACCCGGCGAACAGCACCACGCAGGCATCGGACAGCAGGGTCTGCAGGCGTTCCAGGTCGTTGGTCGCCGTCATCAGGTGGTCCTGCAAATCCGCGGCCGCCTGCAAAGGCAGGAAACCTGCTTCAATCGGGGCGGGGGCTTCGTTCATTAACGTCGTGCTCCACGAGATTCAAATGGTTCGTAGCAAGCGGCAGGGGACGGCATGCGGACCTCGCAGCGCCACCCGGTTCTCTTGCCCTTGTGAGGCATTTTCGGCAGCTGGCCCTGCAACATTAGGCCGATCACGGGGAAAAAGACGGCCCAATTCGCGGGATTAGTCACCCCTTCTGGCCCGGGGGCGCAGTCACGGCATACTTCGCGCATGAATGTCCCCGCCCCTGAGCGCCTGCGCCTGCTGCACCTGGAAGACTCGGAGCTCGACCATGAACTGATGCTGGCCCACATGCACCGCGCCGGCGTGCAGCTCGATTTCAAGCGGATCGACACGGAAGCGGAATTCCTTCACGCCCTGGACCAGGACTGGGACGTCATCCTTTCCGACTTCAACCTCCCGGGTTTCTCCGGATTGGTGGCGCTGGACCTGCTCAAGGCCAGCGGCAAGGACATCCCTTTCATCCTCGTGTCCGGCGAGATCGGCGAAGAAACCGCCGTCGAAGCGATGCGCACCGGCGCCAGCGACTACCTGTTGAAGAACAACCTGGCCCGGCTCGCGCCCGCCGTGCTGCACGCGGTGGAGGCGCGCCGCACCCGCCAGGCCCGGCAGCAGGCCGACCTGGAACTCGGCGCCTCGAAGCAACGCCTGCATGAACTGGCACAGCATTTGCAGACCAGCATCGAGCAGGAGCGCGCGGCCATTTCACGCGAAATCCATGACGATGTCGGCGGTTCGCTGACCGCGCTCAAGTTCGACCTGGCCTGGATGCTGCGCCGCAGCAACGACCCGGAGATGCTCGCCCGGGTGAACTCGGCGCTGGAGACCGTGACGTCGGCGATCGACGCCAGCCAGCGCATCATGCACAACCTGCGCCCGGCGATCCTGGAACAGGGCCTGGTGGCCGCCCTTCAATGGATGGCCACCCGTTTCGAGCCGCGCACCGGCGTGGCCTGCGTGCTGCGCCTGCCCGCCCACATGCCCGAGCTGCCCGCCGGCGTGCCGCTGGTGGCCTACCGCATCGCCCAGGAGGCGCTGACCAACGTCTCCAAGCATGCCCAGGCCACCAAGGTGGAACTCGACCTGTCGCTGGCCGGCGGGGTGCTGTCGCTCGAAATCAGCGACAACGGCCGCGGCCTGAGCCCGGCCGACCTGGAAAAGGCCAAGTCGTTCGGCATCCGCGGCCTGCACGAGCGGGCGCGCACCGTGGGCGGCTGGGTCGACCTGAGCAGCCACACCCAGGGGCCCAACCAGGGGACCACGCTCATCCTGTCCGTGCCGCTGCAGAACAGCAACCTGGCCGCGCTGTCGCCGTCGGCCGCCGGGCGGACATCCTCGCCGGCGCCGCTGGACGACGGCGATGTCGACCCGACCAGTTGGGGGAGCTTGTAGACACCATGATCAAAGTCATCCTTTGCGACGACCACGCCCTCATCCGCCGGGGCATCCGCGACACGCTGTCCGACGCGCCCGACATCGAGGTGGTGGGCGAAGCGGGGGATTACGGCGAACTGCGCGGCCTGATGCGCGAGCTGGAAACCAAGGGCAGCGGTTGCGACGTGCTGGTGCTGGACATCAACATGCCCGGCCGCAGCGGCCTGGACGTGCTGCACGTGCTGAAGGACGAGGGCGCGACCATGAAGGTGCTCGTGGTCTCGATGTACCCCGAGGAGCAATACGCCATCCGGGCGCTGCGCGCCGGCGCCTTCGGCTACGTCAACAAGGGGGGCGACCCGGCGTTGCTGGTGACGGCGGTGCGCACCGTGTCGCAGGGCCGCAAGTACGTGACGCCCGAGATCGCGCAGATGCTGGTGGAGAGCCTGACCACGCCGATCACCGAGAACGCCCACGAGAAGCTCTCCGACCGCGAGTTGCAGACACTGGTGATGATCGCCTCGGGCAAGCGCCTGTCGGACATCGCCGAGGAGCTGATGCTCTCGCCCAAGACCGTCAGCGTCTACCGCGCGCGGGTGCTGGAAAAGCTCGGGTTGTCGAACAACTCGGAGATGACGGTCTACGCGATCCGGCATGGGCTGGTGGGGGAGTGAGCGGCACGGCCCGGCCGCCGGGGCCGGGGTGTTTGCGCTTCGCCACGGATGCGGGCCGCCAGGCCGCCTCGGGCGCCTGGCCTGCGCATAATCGACCGACACCGCGGACGACGCGGGCAACCCGACGCGACAGGAGAACCGCCCCATGAGCATGCAAGAGCTGCAGATCGACCTGGAGTTCAGCCCCGAAGACCAAGCCTGGATGCGCCGCAGCGGCCTGCAGGCGCCCAAGTTCTGGAAGAACCACTCGGCCGCGCCGCTCGTCGGCGACGTGCTGCGCATCGGCGGCCGGCAGTTCGTCATCCGCGCGCGGGTCTGGGACCACGACGACACGCTCCCCCACCTCAGGCTCTTCCTCAGCGACGCCCAGGCGCCGAGCGACACGACGTTCGGCTAGGCCTCGTCAACATTGACGGCAGGCCGCACCCGGACCTCAAGAGGCCGTCTCGCGCGCCTCCGTCATGCCGAACAGCGAGCTGCGGAACGAGGCCTGCTCGGGCTGCTGCTGCATCGACGCCAGCAGCAGCGCGCGCGCCGTCATCGGCCGCGCGAACAAGTAGCCCTGCAGCTCGTCGCAGCCCAGCCCGATGAGCACCTCCTGCTGGCGCAGGTTCTCCACCCCCTCGGCCACCACCTTCAGGCCCAGCGCGTGGGCCAGCTTGACCACGGCGTCGACCACCGAGCGCGCGTCCGGGCTGTGGTCGATGTCCACGATGAAGCTGCGGTCGATCTTCAACTCCTCGGCCGGCAGCTGGCGCAGGTAGCTGAGGCTGGAATAGCCGGTGCCGAAATCGTCGATCGAGATGTGCACGCCCAGGGCTCCGAGCTGCCGCAGCGTCTCGTGCGTGGTGCGGGTGTCCTCCATCGCGGCCGACTCGGTGATCTCGCAGGTGATGGTCTTCGGGTCGATGCGGTGGCGCCGGATGGCGTCGCCGATGCGCTGGGCGATGTCCTCCTGCCGGATCTGGATCGCCGACAGGTTGATCGCCACCCGCATGCGCAGCCCCTGGTCGCGCCATTCGCGCGCCTGCCGGCAGGCGTCCTCGATCACCCAGTGGCCGATCGCGCCCATCAGCCCGAAACGCTCCGCGGCGGGGATGAAAACGCCGGGCATGATGAGGCCGCGCGTCGGGTGCTGCCAGCGGATCAGCGCTTCCACGGCGGTGATCTTGCCGCTGCCGGCGTCGATCTTGGGCTGGTAGTACAGCTCGAACTGCCGCGCCTCCACCGCCTCGCGCAGGCCGCGCATCAGCTCGAACTTCTCCTCCGCGTCGGCATCCATCGCGGGGGTGTAGAAGCAATAGCAGGAACCGCCCGACCGCTTGGCCGCGTACATGGCCGCGTCGGCGCGGGCGATGAGCTTGCCCACGCCGGCGGAGTCGGGGTACAGCACGATGCCCACCGAGCAGGAGATCGTCACCTCCTGCTGGTCGACCTGGTAGGGCTGGCTCAGGTGCTTGATGAGCCGGCGGGCCAGCAGGGCCACGTCTTCCTGCGACTCGACGTCGCGCATCAGCAGCAGGAACTCGTCGCCCCCCACCCGGGCGGCCACATGGCCGCTGCGCGACAGCACGCGCAGCCGCTTGCCCACCTGCTGCAGCACGGCGTCGCCCAGGCTGTGGCCGTAGGTGTCGTTCACCGGCTTGAAGCCGTCCAGGTCGATGAACAGCAGGGCCATGCGGTTCTTGCGGGCGTCGCATTTGGCGGCGGCCGACTGCAGGCGCTTCTCGAAATAGGTGCGGGTGGGCAGCTGCGTCAGGCCGTCGCTGACCAGCGGCCGGC
Organism: uncultured Burkholderiales bacterium; assembly: GCA_966211815.1. Classification (GTDB taxonomy): domain Bacteria; phylum Pseudomonadota; class Gammaproteobacteria; order Burkholderiales; family Burkholderiaceae_C; genus JANPCX01. Next base: position 12,913 of record CBIHOD010000082.1, on the reverse strand, counting down.
GGTGGGAATCGTGCGCCAGGCCCAGCTCGCGCAACGGCACGCGCCGCATCACCAGGTAGAGCATCGAAGCCAGGCCTGCGACCATCGCCAGGGCCAGCAGGCCCATCACCACGGTGGTCACGCCGGGGCCCTCGAAGAACGCGTGCGTCGGCTGCAGCATCGCCGCGACGAGCGTGGCGCTGGCCAGCAGCACGCAGGCCACGCGGATGGCCTCGCGGTGGCGCCAGCGCCCCAGCGGGGCGTAGAGCACCAGCAGCGTGGCGGCCAGCAGGCCTCCGACACCGGCCGAAGCGGGGATGGCCAGCGGCGTGGCGACCCACATGAAAGCCACCGCTTCGGTCAGCAGCAGGGGCAGCAGCGCCGCCACGGCGCGGTTCATCCGGCGCTTGAGCCAGGAGCCGGCCAGCGACAGCAGCGCCGAGGTCGTGCCCGCGAGCATCGCGCCAGCCAGCAGCCGGCCGGCCCCGGTCTCGGGCGCGGTCAGCGTGGACAGCATCGCGGCCGGCACCCACAGGGCGGTGGTGGTGACCACGCTGGCGGCGGTCAGCAGCCCGCCGGACAGCGGCCATGCGCAACTGCGGCCATTGGCCGCCAGCGCGCCGCCCAGCCACAACAGCACGGCGCCCAGCAGCCAGCAACCGCCGACCGCCCCGAGCAGCGAGGGCGAAGCGAGGATCGGTTGGAATATGCCGGCGGCTTCGTTCAACGCGGCCTCGATCGTCGAAAAGTGGTGAGTGGTGGCGCCGGGCCTTGAGGCACCCGGTTTCAACCGGTATCGGCCGCCCGGCACGGGCCTTGAGCCGGCCGGCGCGAAATGCGGGCCTCACAGGCACAAAGCATCGATAAATGCCGGCCATCGCCGATGGGGGCGTGAGATCGAAGCGGGTAAACCCCTTTTGGTGCGCTGAAGCGGGCTTTTAGAATGCACTGCAGCAAATTACAGCGGCCGGGTTCAGGCTTCGTGCGGGACGAATCGCCGGCCGCTCCCCATTCCAAGGTCCCGAGGAGTCCGTCCGACATGGTCCAGCCCCGCCGCTCGTCCCCAGCCTCGCCGGCTGCCCCCGCCCAGCCGCGCCCGGCAGGCCGTCCGAAAAGCGAAGAAGGCGGCGGTAGCGGCGGCGCCGCGATGAAACGGGTGTTGAAGAAATACCCCAACCGCAGGCTGTACGACACCGAGACCAGCAGCTACATCACTTTGGCCGACGTGAAGGGCATGGTGCTGGCGGTGCAGGATTTCGTCGTTCTGGACGCCAAGACCGGCGAAGACCTCACCCGCAGCATCCTCCTGCAGATCATCCTGGAAGAAGAAAGCGGCGGCCTGCCGATGTTCTCGGCCGCCGCGCTGGCGCAGATCATCCGCTTCTACGGCCATTCGATGCAGGGCATGATGGGCTCCTACCTCGAAAAGAACCTGCAGACCTTCGCCGACATCCAGTCCAAGTTCGCCGAACAGTCCAAGGGACTGTCGCCCGACCTGTGGGCCCAATTCATGCAAGGCCAGGCGCCCGCGGCGATGCAGGGCGTGATGGGCAGCTACCTCGAGCAGTCCAAGGCCCTGTTCGCGCAGATGCAGGAGCAGGTGGCCAAGCAGGCCGGCTCGCTGTTCCCGGGCATGCCGGGGTTCAAGCCGACGAACAAGGAGTGAGTGGCGCCCGGCCATGCTGGACACCGCCGCCTGGGCGACCTTCCTCAAGGCGCTGTTCTTCCTGCAGGCGCGCCCGGCCCGGACATGATGCTGGTGCTCGCCCCCGGCATCGGCCAAGGGCGCAGGACGGCGCCGTCCACCGTGGCCGGCATGATTTTCGCGGCGGGCTTCGTCCAGGTCGGCCTGCTGATGCTGGGCGTGGCCTCGCTGCCGCAGGCCCACCCGGGGCCGGCTTCGGCGCGTTGACCAGGACGGACCTGGTCAATATTTCACCCGCGGGCCACGACGGGGCGACTTGAAAGCCCGCTCCGACCGTCGATCGGCGAAAATCCCGGGATGAGCCAAGAAACCGCCAGTCAGCCCACCGCCTCGCCCGCTTCGTCCGCGCCCAAGATCGGCTTCGTCTCCCTCGGTTGCCCGAAGGCCTTGACCGATTCCGAGCTGATCCTCACCCAGCTCAGCGCCGAGGGTTACCAGACGAGCAAGAGCTTCGCCGGGGCCGACCTCGTCATCGTCAACACCTGCGGCTTCATCGACGACGCGGTGAAGGAGAGCCTGGACACCATCGGCGAGGCGCTGGCCGAGAACGGCAAGGTCATCGTCACCGGCTGCCTGGGCGCCAAGACCGGCGACGGCGGCGGCAACCTGGTGCGCCAGATGCACCCCAGCGTGCTGGCCGTCACCGGCCCGCACGCCACGCAGGAGGTGATGGACGCCGTGCACCTGCACAGCCCCAAACCGCACGACCCCTTCGTCGACCTGGTGCCGGCCGCCGGCATCAAGCTCACGCCCAAGCATTACGCCTACCTGAAGATCAGCGAGGGCTGCAACCACCGCTGCACCTTCTGCATCATCCCCAGCATGCGAGGCGACCTGGTGTCGCGGCCGATCGGCGACGTGCTGGGCGAGGCGCAGCGCCTGTTCGAGTCGGGCGTGAAAGAGCTGCTCGTCATCAGCCAGGACACCAGCGCCTACGGCGTCGACGTCAAATACCGCACCGGCTTCTGGGACGGCAAGCCGGTGAAGACGCGCATGTTCGACCTGTGCGAGAAGCTGGGCGAGCTGGCCGAGCTGCACGGCGCCTGGGTGCGCCTGCACTACGTCTACCCCTACCCGCACGTCGACGAGCTGCTGCCGCTGATGGCCGCCGGCAGGATCCTGCCTTACCTCGACGTGCCGCTGCAGCACTCCCACCCCGACGTGCTCAAGCGCATGAAGCGGCCCGCCAGCGGCGAGCGCAACATCGAACGCTTGCTGCGCTGGCGCGAGGTGTGCCCGCAGATCGTGGTGCGCAGCACCTTCATCGCCGGTTTCCCGGGCGAGACGGAAGAAGAATTCGAACACCTGCTCGACTTCGTGCGCGCCGCGCGCATCGACCGCGCCGGCTGTTTCGCCTATTCGCCGGTGGAAGGCGCCACCGCCAACCTGCTGGAAGGCGCGGTGCCCGAAGCCGTCCGCGAAGAACGCCGCGCCCGCTTCATGGCCGTGGCCGAGCAGGTCTCCGCCGCCAAGCTGCGCGAGCGCGTCGGCGCGACGATGCAGGTGCTGGTCGACTCCGCGCCCGCGCTGGGCCGCAAGGGCGGCACCGGCCGCAGTTACGCGGACGCGCCCGAGATCGACGGCGTGGTGCACTTGCTGCCTCCGGAGAAGGCGTCGAAGACGCTCAAGGTCGGCGAGTTCACCCGCGCCCGCATCGTCGAGGCCCGCGGCCACGACCTGATCGCCCAGCCGATCTGACGCCGCCGGCCGCCATGAGCGAGGAGCAGCGCAAGGAGCTGGCGCAAGCCACCGGCTTGATCCACCACCCCTACCGGCCGCCCGGCGGCTTCGAGGCGGTGCAGCCGGGCGTGCACAAGGCGTCCACCGTTGTCTTCGAAGACACTGCCGCACTGAAGTCGCGGCAATGGAAGGACAAGACCGGCTACACCTACGGCCTGCACGGCACGCCCACCACCTTCACGCTGGAGGCCCGCATCGCCGCGCTGGAAGGCGGCGTCGACACGCTGTTGGCGCCGAGCGGCCTGGCGGCGATCGCCCTGGTCAACCTGGCGCTGCTGAAGTCGGGCGACGAGGTGCTGATCCCCGACAACGCCTACGGCCCGAACAAGGAACTGGCCCGCCACGAGCTGGCTGGCTGGGGCATCCAGGCGCGTTTCTACGACGCCATGCAGCCGCAGTCTCTTCGCGACGCGCTGGGGCCCCGGACCCGCCTGGTGTGGCTGGAAGCCGCCGGCTCGGTGACGATGGAATTCCCCGACCTGCCCGAACTGGTGCGCATCGCCCGGGCCCACGGCGCGCTGACCGCGCTGGACAACACCTGGGGCGCCGGCGTCGCCTTCAACCCCTTCTGCCTGGCACCGGGCGTGGGCGTCGACGTCTCGATGCAGGCGTTGACCAAATACCCCTCCGGCGGCGGCGACGTGCTGATGGGCTCGGTGACCACCGTCGACCCCGCCCTGCACCTGCGCCTGAAGGCCACCCACATGCGGCTCGGGCTCGGCGTCGGTGCCAACGACGCGGAACTGGTGCTGCGCTCGTTGCCGAGCATCGGCCTGCGCTATGCCGCGCACGACCAGGCGGCGCGCCGCCTGGCGCAATGGTGGCGGCGGCGGCCCGAAGTCAGCGCGGTGCTTCACCCGGCGTTGGAAGATTCCCCAGGCCATGACGCCTGGGCGGCGCTTTGCACGCAGGCGGCGGGGCTCTTCTCGGTGGTGTTCGACGAGCGCTACGGCGCCGGGGAGGGCGAACGCTTCGTCGACGCGCTGGCGCTCTTCAAGATCGGTTTTTCCTGGGCCGGCCCGGTCAGCCTGGTGGTGCCCTATGACCTGCGCACCATGCGCAGCCGGCCCGCCTGGCGCGGCGCGGTGGTGCGCTTCTCGGTGGGATTGGAGTCGGTGGAAGACCTGATCGCGGATTGCGAACAGGCGCTGGCGAGGCTCGGCCCGCCCCCGGTGCCGGGCGGCTGAACCGGGACGCCGGCGACTCTTGGCGGCCGGGCGGCGGGTGAACCTCCGAAAGGGCGCCTGGGGAAAGGCCGCGTAGGCGGCGAACACGGCTGGCCTGTCGGCCCGCCCAGCCGCACCGGCCCCTGAGGGGCGCCGTCAGGGCCCGGCGCATCGGCGCCGGTCCTTTCCTGCAGACGCCGCGGCGCGGACCGGCGGCCAGTCCGCAAAGCCCGCGCCCATCGCCGATGGACTTGTCCGACGCCTTGCTTCGCTCGGTGGGCACGGCGTGCACCGTCGTCCCGGGTGCGCACTGATTCCCCCGCCTGGGCCCGGTCGACGGCGCATTGGAAAAGTCGTCCGCCGCCCCCCCCGACATACTTCCCGCGCACGCGCCGACAGGGCCTTCGCGGCGAAAAGTCATTTCGCGCCCGCCGCCTTGAATTCGGCCCGGTTTGATGCCAGAATAAAAATGTGCTTTTCGCACATTAATTCAGGAGGGGGATCCCATGCCAGACAACTTCGATCGAAAAGACAACCGCCGCGCCTGGGCCGGCCGGGCCGCGGTGGCCTGCGTAGCCGTGCTCGCCGCCTTGCTTCAAGCCTGCGGCGGCGGCGGGCAGGAAGGGGCACCGGCCGCCGGGCAATCCGGGTCGGACGGATTGCGCCAGGCGTCGGCGGCGGCGCCCAGCCTCGCCGCGGGCGATTCGAATGCGGCCGCCGCCGCGGTCCGCCGCGCCAGCGGCCTGGCCATGAACCTGAGCGAGTTCAGCTATTGGTCGACCGATTTCCCGACGATCGACCAATTCAAACGCGCCGGCGGCTGGTTCACCCAGTGCGACGAAGGAAAAGGGTCGTGCGCCTTCACGCAGGCGGACAGGGAGCAGGGCAAAAGCGGCTGGGACACCCAGGAGCAGGGCAGGCTCGACCGCGACGCGAACGGCTGGGTGCGCAGCCTGCCCGCGGCCAACGACGCGAATGTCAAGTTCCGCCATGTCGGTGCGATCCTGTTCGCCGGGGACAAAGGAGCGCATCCCGCGGGGACCTACACCGTCCTTTACGAGGGCAAGGGCCAGGTCGAGTTCGTGCCGACCTTCGGGCGCGTGGTGGACGAGCAGCCCAACCGGGCCACGATCGACATGACCGACCAGGTCGACAGCCAACTGGTGATCCGGATCAAGGCCACCGACCCGGCCGACCACGTGCGCAACATCCGCGTCATCCCGCCCGGCGGCGTGTGCGGCGCCGACAAGCTGACCGTCGTGGCGTCCGCCGGCGACTGCGCGGGCAAGGGCGGTTTCGTCGACATGGAAACCCTGTCGCAGACCCAGGCCTGGTACCCCCGGTTCCTGGCCGACCTCAAAGGCGTGCGCGCCCTTCGCTTCATGGACTGGGCCCGCGTCAACAGTTCGACGCTGAAAAACTGGGCCGACCGCCCGATGAAGACGGACGCCTTCTGGTCCGGCCCCGACGGCGTCCCCCTCGGCGTGATGGCCGGACTGGCCAACAGCCTGCAGGCCGATGCCTGGGTCAACATCCCCGTCCAGGCCACCGACGAGTACGTGAGGGGCGCGGCCAACCTGTTGAAGGGTCAGCTCAACCCGCAGGCCCAGTTGATCCTGGAATACGTCAACGAACCGTGGAACGGCCAGTTCTGGCAGAACTTCCAATGGCAGTTGGTCGAGGCCGAAAAGCTCTGGGGCGATGCGACGCCCGGGGGCCAGGAATACGAATGGGTGATGAATTGGCACGCCATGCGTTCGGCCCAGGTGTGCGACATGGTGAAAGCCGTTTTCGGCACCGACGCCGCGCGCGTCAAATGCGTGCTCAACGCCCAGGCCGCGACGACTTGGGTGGCCGCGAACTACAACCTGCCTTGCCCCAAGGCCGCGGCCATCCTGGGCAAGGAATGCGCCGCGAGTTTCGACGCCGTGGCCATCGCGCCGTATTTCGGCGTCTACATCTCGGACGGCGCGAAGCGGCAGGACTACATCGCCGCCAACTGGTTCAACCAGGCCGACGGGGGGCTGGGCAAGCTGTTCGAAGAGATCCGCGCCATCGACGGCAACGGCAACCGCGTGACGCCGCCGATGACCCTGGCCGGCGTCAGCGACAAGGAGCAGGCCGGCGGCGCCCTGGCCGAGTCGCGCCAATGGATGACGAACTACAAGAACGACATCGCGAACGGGCCTTACCGCAAACCGGTCTTCGCCTATGAGGGCGGCCAGCACCTGGTGAACCTGCCCAGGGACTGCGGCGGCCTGTCGGGCGACGCCTTGAAGGCTTGCGAGAAGAAGCGCGATGACTTCGCCGCGAAATGGACCGACTTGTTCGCCAAAGCCAACCGCGACCCGCGCATGGGCCTGGCCTACGCCGCCATGATGGGCGACTGGATCGGCGCCTCGGGCCAGGTCTTCGCCGCTTTCAACTTCGTGAGCGGCTATGGCTACCACGGCGCGTGGGGTTTGAAAGAAAGCCTGTTCAAGACCGCGGCCGAGAGCCCCAAGTGGCAGGTGATGGCCCCCTACAAGGACAGCATCGGCTGCTGGTGGGCGAACTGCCGGCAGTGAGTTCTCTCCGCGCCCGTAGCCCCGGCATCGCCGGGGCTTTTTCCATGCGGCCACCGCCCGTTTGCGGCGCGGGCTTCCTTCCAGTGTTGGCAGTCCTCAGGACTTGGAAGACACCTTGTGCCGCATCAGGCGGCCGTGCTCGCGTTCCCAGTCCTTCTTCTTCTCGGAATCGCGCTTGTCGTGCTCGGCCTTGCCCTTGGCCAGCGCGATCTCGGCCTTCACGCGGCCGCCCTTGTAGTGCAGGTCCAGCGGCACCAGGGTGAAGCCTTTCTGCTCCACCTTGCCCACCAGCCGCTTGATCTCTTCCTTGTGCAGCAGCAGCTTGCGGGTGCGCTCGACCTCCGGGTTCACGTGGGTGGAGGCGCTGCGCAGCGCATTGATGCGGCAGCCGATCAGGAACAGCTCGCCGTCCCGGATCACCACGTAGCCGTCGGTGAGCTGCACCTGTCCGGCGCGGATGGCCTTGATCTCCCAGCCGGCCAGCACCATGCCCGCTTCATAGCGTTCTTCAATGTGGTAGTCGAACCGGGCGCGCCGGTTTTCAGCGATGGGCATGGGGATGCGTTTCCGTGCATGGACGGCCGGGTGCCGTCTCTACAATCTTGGGATTGTATGAAGCACGTCAAGAAGTCTGTTCTGCTCTGGTATTCACCGCGCGAGATGGCGGCCCTGGTCGCGCGGGTGGAAGACTACCCGCAGTTCCTGCCCTGGTGCGAGCGGGCCGAGGTGCTCGAGCGGCACGACGACGGCGTGACAGCCAGGCTGCACCTTTCTTACGCCGGCGTGCGGCAGAGCTTCACCACGCGCAACCGCAACCAGGGCGAGCACCGCGTCGTGATGCAGCTGGTCGACGGCCCCTTCTCCGCGCTGGACGGCACCTGGGACTTCAAGCCGCTGTCACTGCCCGGCAGCAGCGAACAGGACGCCTGCCGCATCGAGTTCGACCTGCGCTACGCCTTCAGCAACCGCGCCCTGGAGCTGGTGGTCAGCCCGGTGTTCGACCGCATCGCCGACACCCTCGTCGACCGCTTCGTCGCGCGGGCAGAGCAAGTGCATGGGCCCCGCTGAGGCGCCGCCCGCTCAGGGCGGCGGGGAACCCGGCGGGCTGCGCGTCGTGCTGCTGCGCAGCCCGGGTCCGCGCCAAACCGAGGAAATCCACCTGGTGCTTCCGGCCGGCGCCACCGTGGCGGACGCGCTGGCGCGCTGCGGCTGGTGGCCGGCCGGGGGTGCCGGGGACGCCTTCGAACCGCCGAGCGTCGGCATCTGGGGCAAACCGTGCCGGCTCGACCGCCCGCTGCGCGACCTGGACCGGGTGGAGGTCTACCGCGGGTTGCGGGTCGACCCGATGCAGGCTCGCCGGGAACGGCACGCCGGCCACAAGGCCAAGGCCCAGGCGGCGGCGCTGCTCGCCGCCCGCAGGAAGAAAGACAAAGGGCCCCGGTGAGGGGCCCTTGGCTCGTTCCCCGGCCGCGCGGCGCCGGGGGTGCGGCTCATTTGCCGCAGTCGCTGTTGATGATGGACTGGGTGCGCTTGGTCTCCTGGGCGCGCGCCTCGTCGTCCAGGATCTCGCGCTCGCCGTTGGAATTGGTGCGGGAGATCCGCATGCCGTCTTCGAGCGACTTCATGTAGTTGCGCGCCTGGGTGCAGTTCTCCTTGCGGGCGGCGGCGTTCTTCTGCTCGGCTTCCTTCTTCTTGGCGGCTTCCAGCTCTTCGGTCTTCTTGCGGCGGGCTTCCAGCTCCGGATCGACCTTGGGCGCCGCGGCGCCGGAAGCGGGGGCCGCCGCCGCCGGGGCCTGCGCCGCCGCGGCGGGGGCGGGGCGGCGTGCGGCGTTCGGGCGCTGCAGGATGTCGGCCTCTTTCACGCTGGAGGGCGGGGGGACGTCGCTGTACTGCGTGCGCCCGTCCTTGTCCTTCCACTTCCATTGCGCCTGGGCGGGCAGGGCGCAGGCCAACCCGAGCGCGACGACCAGCAGCAGCGATTGGCTCCGACGAGGCATGACAACTTCCCGTGAATGAGTGAGTGGGATCCAAAGTTTAACGGTCGCGACGCCCGCTTGCACCTTTGGAAGCTGCGCCGCCGGGCGCCCGATTCGGCCAAACCGCCGCCGGTCCGTATAATTCGCTTTTGCGTCAGGAGTTTTCTTCATGCGCCTTCTAGGAAAAGCGCTCACCTTCGACGATGTGTTGCTGGTGCCCGCGTTCTCCCAGGTGTTGCCCCGCGACACCCACCTTTCCACCTCGTTCTCCCGCAACATCCGCCTGAACCTGCCCCTGGTGTCCGCCGCCATGGACACGGTCACGGAAGCCCGCCTGGCGATCGCCATCGCGCAGGAGGGCGGCATGGGGATCGTCCACAAGAACCTGTCGCCCCAGGCCCAGGCCGCCGAAGTGGCGCGCGTCAAGCGCTACGAATCCGGCGTGCTGCGCGACCCGATCACCATCGCGCCCGACGTGCCGGTGCGCGAGGTCATCGCGCTGTCGCGCCAGCACGGCATCTCGGGCTTCCCGGTCATCGAGCACGGCAAGGTGGTCGGCATCGTCACCGGCCGCGACCTGCGCTTCGAGACCCGCATGGACGCCCCGGTGCGCGACATCATGACCCCGCGCGAGCGCCTGGTCACCGTGCCCGAGGACGCCACGCTGGCCGACGCCAAGGCGCTGATGCACAAACACAAGCTCGAGCGCGTGCTGGTCGTCAACCCGGCCTTCGAGCTGCGCGGGCTGTTCACGGTGAAGGACATCACCAAGCAGACCAACTTCCCCAACGCCGCGCGCGACGCCCACGGCAAGCTCCGGGTGGGCGCGGCGGTCGGCGTGGGCGACGGCACCGAGGAGCGCGTCGAGCTGCTCGTCAAGGCCGGCGTCGACGCCCTGGTCGTCGACACCGCCCACGGCCACAGCGCCGGCGTGATCGAGCGCGTGCGCTGGGTCAAGAAGAACTTCCCGCAGGTCGACGTCATCGGCGGCAACATCGCCACCGGCGCCGCGGCGCTGGCGCTGGCGGAAGCCGGCGCGGACGGGGTGAAGGTCGGCATCGGCCCCGGCTCGATCTGCACCACCCGCATCGTCGCCGGCGTGGGCGTGCCGCAGATCACCGCGATCGACAACGTCGCCAAGGCGCTGGAAGGCACCGGCGTGCCCCTGATCGCCGACGGCGGCATCCGCTACTCGGGCGACATCGCCAAGGCGATCGCCGCCGGCGCGCACACCGTGATGATGGGCGGCATGTTCGCCGGCACCGAAGAGGCGCCCGGCGAGATCGTGCTCTTCCAGGGCCGCAGCTACAAGAGCTACCGCGGCATGGGCTCCATCGGCGCCATGCAGCAGGGCTCGGCCGACCGCTATTTCCAGGACAACACCGGCGCCAACCCCAACGCCGACAAGCTCGTCCCGGAAGGCATCGAAGGCCGTGTGCCCTACAAGGGTTCGATGATCAGCATCGTCTTCCAGATGGCCGGCGGCCTGCGCGCTTCGATGGGCTATTGCGGCTGCGCCTCCATCGAAGACATGCGGGCGAAGGCGGAATTCGTCGAGATCACCTCGGCCGGCATCCGCGAGAGCCACGTGCACGACGTGCAGATCACCAAAGAAGCGCCGAACTACCGGATGGAATGACGCTGGGGTGGTCCTTGTCTGACGCTTCCTCATCGGCCGCCGCGGCTTCCCCGGCGGCCTCCCTGACCCCGCCATCCGCCCCGGCCGCCCCAACCACCGGGCGCCGCCAGCCGGCCATGCTCTTCATCATGCTGGCCGTGCTGATCGACATGATGGCCATCGGCGTGATGGTGCCGGTGCTTCCGGCCCTGGTCGGCACCTTCACCGGGTCGCAGTCCGACCAGGCCTTCTGGTTCGCCGCGGTGATGTTCGCCTTCGGCATCGCCAATTTCTTCGGCTCGCCGCTGCTGGGCGCGTTGTCCGACCGCCACGGCCGGCGGCCCGTGCTGCTGCTGGGTTTCTGCGGATTGGCGCTCAGTTTCTTCGTCACGGCGCTGGCCACGGCCCTGTGGGTTCTGATCGTCGTGCGCCTGTTCAGCGGCGCGGTGCAGGCCAACGCCTCGGTCGCCAACGCCTATGTGGCCGACATCACGCCGCCCGAAGACCGCGCCAAGCGCTTCGGCATGCTGGGCGCCATGTTCGGCCTGGGCTTCATCCTCGGCCCGGCGTTGGGCGGGCTGCTCGGTGGCATCGACCTGCGCCTGCCTTTCTTCGTGGCCGGCAGCCTGGCGCTGGTCAACCTGGTCTACGGCTACTTCGTTCTGCCCGAATCCCTTCCCGTGGAGCGCCGGCGCGACCTCAGCTGGAAGGCCGCCAATCCGCTGGCGGCACTGCAGGCGCTGATGCGGCTCAAGGGCATCGGCAAGCTGGTGCTGGTGATCGCGTTCACCGGCCTGGCGCAGGGCATCCTCTACAACACCTGGGTGCTGTACACGAGCTTCAAGTTCGGCTGGACGACGCAGCAGAACGGCTGGTCGCTGGCGGCGGTCGGCGTGGTGTCGGTGCTGGTGCAGGGTGTGCTGCTGGGACCGCTGCTCGAGCGTTTCGGCGCCCGGCGGCTGGCGGTGGCGGGGCTGGTGTCCTCCACCGCGGCCCACCTGCTGTGGGGCCTGGCCACCGAAGGCTGGATGATGTTCGCGGTGATCGTCGCCAACGTGCTCGGCTTCACCGTGGCGGCCTGCCTGCAGAGCGTCTTCTCGAGCGCCGCCGACGCCCACAACCAGGGCCAGACGCTGGGCAGCGTCAACGGCATCATCAGTTTCACCGCGGTGTTCGCGCCGCTGATCGGCGCGCCGCTGCTGGGCATGGTGTCGCACCTGCCGAAGGGCCACTGGGCCATGGGCGCGCCGATGTACCTCTGCGCCGCGCTGCAGGCCTGCGCGCTGCTGATGGCCTGGCGGCACTTCCGGGGCCAACGCCCCGGCGCCCCCTTGTCCGCCGCGCCGCCGGCCTGAACCCCGACCCATCTCCACGAACCACTGAGTGACCGACCGCCATGCACGACAAAATCCTCATCCTCGATTTCGGCTCCCAAGTCACCCAGCTGATCGCCCGGCGCGTGCGCGAGGCGCATGTGTACTGCGAGATCCACCCCAACGACGTCAGCGGCGACTTCATTCGCGAGTTCGCGCCCAAGGGCATCATCCTGTCGGGCAGCCACGCCAGCACCTATGAAGACCACGAGCTGCGCGCGCCGCAGGCGGTGTGGGACCTGGGCGTGCCCGTGCTGGGCATCTGCTACGGCATGTTCACCATGACGGTGCAGCTCGGCGGCCAGGTCGAGGCCGCCGACCACCGCGAGTTCGGCTACGCCGAGGTGCGGGCCCATGGGCACACCCGGCTGTTGCAGGGGATCGAGGACTTCTCCACCACCGAGGGCCACGGCATGCTCAAGGTGTGGATGAGCCACGGCGACAAGGTCACCGCGCTGCCGCCGGGCTTCAAGCTGATGGCCAGCACCCCCAGCTGCCCGATCGCCGGCATGGCCGACGAGTCCCGCGGCTACTACGCGGTGCAGTTCCACCCCGAGGTGACCCACACCGTGCAGGGCCAGGCGCTGCTGAACCGTTTCGTGCTCGACATCGCCGGCGCCAGGCCCGACTGGGTGATGGGCAGCTACATCGACGAGTGCGTGGCCCGCATCCGCGAGCAGGTGGGCGACGAGGAAGTCATCCTCGGCCTGTCCGGCGGCGTGGACTCCAGCGTCGCCGCGGCCCTCATCCACCGCGCCATCGGCGACCAGCTCACCTGCGTCTTCGTCG